>NZ_JBEOSI010000005.1:0-592665 GCF_040302845.1 Streptomyces sp. NPDC096323 | reverse complement strand
TGGCGTCTGCGACAGTCGATCCACCGGGCGTTCACACGCAAGACGGCTGGGTGGGGGCGTGCAGGGGAGTCCCCGCAGGAAATGGCGTACGACTCCGGAACTCTTCCTACCGAGCCGCACATGCCATTTCTGAGGAGTCTCCCCGGAGGGACCCCACCCCCACCCACCGGCGTGGCGCACCCGCACCCGCGAGGGCACCCGCACCACCAAGCCCGTCCGGCGATTGAGGACGGAACCCCGCACCACGGAACCCCGCACCCCGGCGCATTTCGCGTGCCGTGCCCACGCTCTTACCGTGGAGGGATGTGCTGCACGTGATGAGTGCAGTATCTTCGATTGGGTAGTACAGTCTGATGGACTGCCCCCTTCAAGATGAACCCGCGCGTGAACGCAGAAGGACAGGCCACAGGTGAACGACCAGGGCGCCTCCACAGAACCGGCCGCGGCCGCGGTCGCCGTCCCCGAGGCGGTCAGCGCGCTCGGTGGGCAGGACGGCGCCCGCGCCGGTGCGCGGGACGGCGCCCGCGCCACGGGGCGCAGGGCGGCGCTCGCGCCGGTCGCGCTGGTGGTCGCGGGCGGGCTCTCCGTGCAGTTCGGCTCGTCGGTCGCCGTACTGCTGATGCCGAAGGCCGGTGCGCTCGGCGTCGTCACCCTGCGACTCGCCGCCGCGGCCCTCGTCCTGCTCGTCGTCTGCCGCCCGAAACTGCGCGGCCACTCGCGCGCGGACTGGGGCACGGTGGTGGCCTTCGGCATCGCCATGGGCGGCATGAACACGCTCTTCTACCAGGCCGCCGACCGCATCCCCCTCGGCGCCGCCGTGACGCTGGAGGTGCTGGGCCCGCTCGCCCTCTCGGTGTTCGCCTCGCGCCGCCTCGTCAACGTGGTCTGGGCCGGCCTCGCGCTGGGCGGTGTGCTGCTGCTGAGCGGCGGGGGCTTCGACCGGCTCGATCCGGTGGGCGCCGCGTACGCCCTCGGGGCCGGTGTCATGTGGGCGGCGTACATCGTCTTCAGCGCCCGCACCGGCCGCCGCTTCCCGCAGGCCGACGGGCTGGCGCTGGCGATGGTGGTGGCGGCCGTCCTCTCGCTGCCGCTCGGCATCATGGAGTCCGGCTCGAAACTCCTCGTACCGTCCACGCTCGGCCTCGGCGCCGCCGTCGCGCTGCTGAGCTCGGTCCTCCCGTACACCCTGGAACTCATGGCGCTGCGCCGGCTGCCCGCGCCCACCTTCGCGATCCTGATGAGCCTGGAGCCCGCGATCGCGGCCGCGGCCGGTTTCCTCGTCCTGGACCAGGCTCTGTCCACGACGGACGCCCTGGCCATCGCGCTCGTCATCGGCGCCAGCATGGGGGCGGTACGCAGTCAGGTGCGGGGCGCCGGGAAGCGGTGACGCCGCACGGCGGGGACGGCGGCGGTCATGGCCGGCCCTTGCTCCGTACGTGTCTGTTGATGAAGCGTGCGACGTGGTCGAGGGCGGGTGCGGGCGTCCCTCCCGGCGAGGTAGTCGGCGGCCCTGGTCTCGTTGGCCGCGCTCTCGGTCCTTGGGTACGAGGCTGCTGCTCACGCTGCCCGCCCGGCTGCTGGCGGATCAGCGCCCGGATCCCGGCCTGCGGATCGTGCCCGCGCCCGAGGAGATCCGCCCGCTCGAGTACCGGATGGCCTGGCACCCGCGGCTCGACGGCGACCCGGGGCAGCGCTGGCTGCGGTACGCGATCCGCGCCGTCACCGCCGAGCTGCCGGAACCGGCGCTGTAGAGGGTCCCGCGGATGATCCCGTTCCGGCTGCGTGGCCGGGTGTCCGAACCTAGGGTGGTCGCGACATCCGACCTGGAGGAAACATGCCGGAACGCGACGATCTGCTCGCGCTCGTGACCGACCAGCGCACCAATTTTCTCTACACCGTCGCGGAACTCGACGACACGCAGGCGCGCGCCCGCACGACCGTCAGCGAGCTGACGCTCGGCGGTCTGCTGAAACACCTCGGGCTCGTGCAGCGCAGCTGGCTGGACGTGATCGAGGGCACCGCCCCGGCGAAGGTCGAGTGGGCCGACCTCGACCCCGACGGCAACCGGATGACCGACGCCGAGACGCTGCCCGGACTGCTGGAGGCCTTCCACGCCGCGGCCGGCGCGTTCGACCGTACGGTGCGCGAGGAGGCCGACCTCGACCGTGAGGTCGCGCTGCCGGCGTACCCGTGGTCGCCCCCGGAGCCCGTCGTCTGGACGGTCCGCCGCGTCCTCTGGCACATCTTCCGCGAGATCGCCCACCACAGCGGCCACGCCGACATCATCCGCGAGGCGCTGGACGGTGCCAGCACGACGGCGAAGATGGCCGAGGCGGCGTCCGGGGCGGCGTCCGGGGCGGCGGAGTAGCCGCCCAGGCCGTCAGACCCGCCGGGTCAGCACCTGGCCCGGCCACTCCCCGGACAGGAAGGGCGCGGCGGGGGCGAAGCCGTTGCGCTCGTAGAAGGCGACCAGTTCGCCCCCGCCGCCCGCCCAGCAGTCGACCCGCAGCAGTTCCACACCGGCCCGCCGCGTCTCCTCGACGGCATGGGCCAGCAGCGCCGCCCCGATGCCAAGGCCGGCGTGCCGGCGGTCGGAGACCAGCAGCCGTACGTACCGCTCGGGTTCCCCGGCCGCCGCGATGGGCATCTGCGGACTGGGCCCGTCGCCCAGCACCACGGCCCCGACGGGCGTTCCACCCAGCTCCGCCACGTACGGGCTCTGCTCGGTCGTGTACCGCTGCACCCGCTCCACCCCGCCGGGCTTCTGCGAGTACGGGGTCGTGCCCCACTGCTGGGTGTTGCCGCGCTCGTTCATCCAGGCCACGGCCCCGTCGAGCATGTCCAGAATGGCGGGCGCGTCGTCCGGGCCGCCCGGCCGGATCCGTATGTCATGTGTGGTGTCGTCGTTCACGGCTGAAGCCTAGGTGTACCGGCCTGCCGAAAAAAATCATGCAAGCGTGCTTGATTGTTTTACGGACCGCTGGCAAGCTCCACCGCACACCGCCACGCCCCGAGGGGAGCGCACCGTGTCCGATGTCGCAGCCGTGCTCGACGACCTGCGCAGCGAAAGCGATCAACTCGACCTGATCGTGGCTGGGTTGAACGCCGCCCAGTGGGCGGGGGCGACGCCCGCCGAAGGGTGGACCATCGCCCACCAGGTGGCCCATCTCAGCTGGACCGACGAGGTCGCGCTGCTGTCCGTCACCGAGCCCGAACGGTTCGGCGACGAGGTCGCCAGGGCGATGAAGGACCCCGAGGGCTTCGTCGACCGCGCAGCCGAGGACGTCGTCGCGGCGTACGCCCCCGACGCGCTGCTCGTGCGCTGGCGCACCGGCCGGGAGCGGCTCCAGGAGGCCCTGCGCGCGGCGCCGGCGGGGACGCGGTTCCCCTGGTACGGGCCGCCGATGAGCGTGGCCTCCATGGCGACCGGGCGGCTCATGGAGACCTGGGCCCACGGCCAGGACATCGCCGACGCCCTCGGGGTCACCCGCGCCCCCACCGCCCGGCTGCGGCACGTCGCGCGGATCGGGGTGCGGGCCCGCGACTACGCGTTCCTCGTGCGGGGCATCCAGGCGCCGGGTGAGGAGTTCCGGGTGGAACTGGAGGGCCCGGACGGTGAGTTGATCGCGTACGGCCCCGAGTGCGCGGCCCAGCGCGTCACCGGCCCGCTGCATGACTTCTGCCTGCTCGTCACCCAGCGCGCCCACCGCGACGACCTCGCCGTCCGGGCCGAGGGGGCCGACGCCGACACCTGGCTGGACATCGCGCAGGCCTTCGCCGGGCCCGCGGGGGCGGGACGCCCTCCGAAGGCGGGCCGGTGACCGGGGGCGGGTCGGGCCCCGCGACCGGGCCGCTGCGGATAGGCAACGCCTCCGGGTTCTACGGCGACCGCTTCGACGCCGTGCACGAGATGCTCACCGGCGGCCCCCTCGACGTCCTCACCGGCGACTACCTCGCCGAGCTGACCATGCTCATTCTCGGCCGCAGCCGGCTCAAGGACCCCGGGCGCGGCTACGCCACCACGTTCCTGCGCCAGTTGGAGGAAGGGCTCGGGCTCGCCCACGAACGCGGCGTGAAGATCGTCACCAACGCGGGCGGCCTCAACCCCGCCGGACTCGCCGACGCCGTACGGGAGTTGGCCGACAAGGTGGGCGTGCCCGTGCGGGTGGCACACGTCGAGGGCGACAGCCTCCCCGTGCCCGACGGCTTCCTCACCGCCAACGCCTACCTCGGCGGGGCGGGCATCGCCGCCTGCCTGCGGGCCGGGGCGGACATCGTCGTCACCGGCCGGGTCACCGACGCCGCCCTCGTCACCGGACCCGCCGCCGCCCACTTCGGCTGGGGTCCCGAGGACCAAGACGCGCTCGCGGGGGCCGTCGTCGCCGGACACGTACTGGAATGCGGCACCCAGGCCACCGGCGGGAACTACTCCTTCTTCCGCGGCCACGACATCCGCCGCCCCGGCTTCCCCGTCGCCGAGATCCACGCCGACGGAACCTCCGTCATCACCAAGCACGACGGCACCGGCGGCGTCGTCGACCTCGGCACGGTCACCGCCCAGCTGCTGTACGAGACCGGCGGCGCCCGGTACGCGGGACCCGACGTCACCGCCCGGCTCGACACCGTACGGCTGACCCCCGGCGGCCCCGACCGGGTCCGGATCTCGGGGGTGAGGGGCGAGGCCCCGCCGCCCACGCTCAAGGCCGGGCTCACCCGGCTCGGCGGCTGGCGGAACGAGGTCGTCTTCGTGCTCACCGGGCTCGACATCGAGGTCAAGGCGCAGCTCGTCCGCGAGCAGATCGCGGACGCCTTCGACCGGGCCGGGCGGCAGCCGGACGAGGTGCGGTGGGAGCTCGCGCGCACCGACCGGGCCGATGCCGCGACCGAGGAGACGGCGAGCGCCCTGCTGCGGCTCGTTGTCCGCGACCAGGACCCCGACGCCGTGGGGCGCGCTCTGTCCGGCGCGGCGATCGAGCTGGCGCTCGGCAGCTACCCGGGCTTCCACGTCACCGCTCCGCCCGGAAAGGGCGCGCCCTACGGGGTGTTCGAGGCGCGGTACGTCCCGGCCGGTGACGTGCACCACGTGGTCGTGCTGCCCGACGGGCGGCGCGAGGCGCAGGAGCCGGCCGCCCGTACGCGGGTCCTGGCGGACGTCGAACAGCCGCCGCTGCCCCCGCCGCTGGAAGATGGACCGACCCGGCCGGCCCCGCTCGGGCTCGTCGCCGGGGCCCGCAGCGGCGACAAGGGCGGCGACGCCAACGTCGGTGTGTGGGTCCGCAGCGAGGCGGCCTGGCGGTGGCTGGCCCACGAGCTGACCGTCGAGCGCTTCCGGGAGCTCCTCCCGGAGACCGCCGCGCTCACCGTCGTACGCCATGTCCTGCCGAACCTGCGCGCCCTGAACTTCACCGTCCACGGGCTCCTCGGCGAAGGCGTCGCCGCCCAGCACCGCTTCGATCCGCAGGCCAAGGCCGTGGGGGAGTGGCTGCGCGCGCGGCGGCTCGAGATACCCGTGGCCCTGCTGGACAGCGCCGACGCACCGGAGGTGCACGCATGACCGTCCTGTCCACCGGGCTCGACACCGCGAGCCCCGACTACCGCGCGAACCGCGCCGCCATGCTGGACAAGCTCGCCGCGCTCGACGCCGCGCACGCCACCGCGCTGGGCGGCGGCGGCGAGAAGTACGTCGAGCGGCACCGCGCGCGCGGCAAACTGCTCGCCCGGGAGCGGATCGAGCTCCTGGTCGACGAGGACAGCCCGTTCCTGGAGCTGTCGCCGCTCGCCGCCTGGGGCAGCGAATACACGGTCGGCGCCTCGCTCGTCACCGGGATCGGGGTGGTGGAGGGCGTCGAGTGCCTGATCACCGCCAACGATCCGACCGTACGCGGCGGCGCCTCCAACCCGTGGACGCTGAAGAAGGCCCTGCGCGCCAACGAGATCGCCTTCGCCAACCGGCTGCCCTGCATCAGCCTGGTCGAGTCGGGAGGCGCCGATCTGCCGTCCCAGAAGGAGATCTTCATCCCGGGCGGGGCGCTCTTCCGCGACCTCACCCGGCTGTCCGCCGCCGGCATCCCGACCGTGGCCGTCGTCTTCGGCAACTCCACCGCCGGAGGCGCGTACGTCCCCGGCATGTCCGACCACACCGTCATGATCAGGGAACGGTCCAAGGTCTTCCTCGGCGGTCCGCCCCTGGTCAAGATGGCCACCGGTGAGGAGAGCGACGACGAATCGCTCGGCGGCGCCGAGATGCACGCCCGCACCTCCGGTCTCGCCGACCACTTCGCGCTCGACGAGCAGGACGCCCTGCGCCAGGCCCGCCGCATCGTCGCCCGTCTCAACTGGCGCAAGGCGCACCCCGATCCAGGCCCTGCCGAGCGGCCCAAGTACGACGAGGACGAGCTGATCGGCATCGTGCCCGGCGACCTGAAGGTGCCCTTCGACCCGCGCGAGGTCATCGCCCGGCTGGTCGACGGCTCGGACTTCGACGCGTTCAAACCGCTGTACGGGACCAGCCTGGTGACCGGGTGGGCGCGGCTGCACGGCTATCCCGTCGGCATCCTCGCCAACGCGCAGGGCGTGCTGTTCAGCGAGGAGTCGCAGAAGGCCGCCCAGTTCATCCAGCTCGCCAACCAGCGCGACATCCCGCTGCTCTTCCTCCACAACACCACCGGCTACATGGTCGGCAAGGAGTACGAGCAGGGCGGCATCATCAAGCACGGCGCGATGATGATCAACGCGGTGTCGAACTCGAAGGTCCCGCACCTGTCCGTCCTGATGGGCGCCTCCTACGGCGCCGGGCACTACGGCATGTGCGGCAGGGCCTACGACCCGCGCTTCCTGTTCGCCTGGCCCAGCAGCAAGTCCGCCGTCATGGGCCCGCAGCAACTGGCCGGGGTCCTGTCCATCGTCGCCCGCGCCTCCGCCGCCGCGAAGGGGCGGCCGTACGACGACGAGGCGGACGCGGGACTGCGCGCCATGGTCGAGCAGCAGATCGAGTCCGAGTCCCTCCCGATGTTCCTGTCCGGGCGGCTGTACGACGACGGGGTCATCGACCCCCGCGACACCAGGACCGTTCTCGGGCTGTGCCTGTCCGCCCTCCACACCGCACCGGTCGAAGGCGCCCGCGGCGGCTTCGGCGTCTTCCGGATGTGAGCTGAGATGATCACGAGTTTGCTCGTCGCCAACCGGGGCGAGATCGCCTGCCGGATCTTCCGCACCTGCCGCGCGCTCGGCATCGCCACCGTCGCCGTGTACTCCGACGCGGACGCCGGCGCGCTGCACGTACGGGAGGCCGACACCGCCGTACGGCTGCCGGGGGCCGCGCCCTCCGACACGTATCTGCGCGGCGACCTCGTCGTCGCCGCCGCGCTCGCGGCGGGCGCCGACGCCGTCCACCCCGGGTACGGCTTCCTCTCCGAGAACGCCGGATTCGCCGCCGCCGTGCAGCACGCGGGGCTGGTGTGGGTCGGTCCGCCGGTCAAGGCCATCGAGCTGATGGCGTCCAAGACCCGCGCCAAGGAGCTGATGGCGGCCGCCGGGGTGCCGCTGTTCGCCCCCGTCGACCCGTCGGCCGCCACCGCCGAGGATCTGCCGCTGCTGTTGAAGGCGGCTGCCGGAGGCGGCGGGCGCGGGATGCGGATCGTACGGGAACTCGGCGACCTGCCCGGCGAGTTGACGGCGGCGGCGGCCGAGGCGCTGTCCGCGTTCGGGGACGGTGAGGTGTTCGCCGAGCCGTACGTGGAGCGCGGCCGGCATGTCGAGGTGCAGATCATGGCCGACGAGCACGACGGCGTCTGGGCGCTCGGCACCCGCGACTGCTCGCTCCAGCGCCGCCACCAGAAGGTCATCGAGGAGGCCCCCGCGCCCGGCCTCACCGGCGCGCTCCGGGAGCGGTTGCGCGACGCCGCCACGGCCGCCGCGCGGGCCGTCGGATACCGGGGCGCCGGCACGGTCGAGTTCCTGGTCACCGCCGACGATCGGCCGTACTTCCTGGAGATGAACACCCGCCTCCAGGTCGAACACCCCGTCACCGAGGCCGTGTTCGGCCTCGACCTGGTGGCGCTGCAACTGCGGATCGCGGAGGGGGAGCCGCTGCCCGCCGCCGAACCGCCGACGCCCTCCGGGTACGCCGTCGAGGCGCGGCTCTACGCCGAGGACCCGGCGCGTGACTGGCAGCCGCAGACCGGAGCACTGCTCTCGTTCGACATGCCGGACGAGCCGGGACTGCGCCTGGACACCGGGTACACCGGCGGCGACACCATCGGGGTGCACTACGACCCGATGCTCGCCAAGGTCATCGCCCACGCCCCCACCCGTACGGAAGCCGTACGCCTCCTCGCCCGCGCCCTGGAGCGCGCCCGCATCCACGGCCCCGTCACCAACCGCGAACTCCTCGTACGCTCCCTGCGCCACCCGGACTACCTCGCCGCCCGCCTCGACACCGGTTTCTACGACCGGCACCTGGAGGCGCTGACCTCCGCACCCGAGGCGGCGGCCGTCCGCCTGGCCGCCACCGCCGCCGCGCTCGCCGAGGCGGCCCGCAACGCCACATCGACCACCGCGGGCGGGTTCGTCCGCTTCGGCGCCTGGCGCAACGTCCCCTCGCAGCCCCAGCTCAGGAGCTACCGCAGCGAGCCGGACGGCCACGAGTACGCCATCGCCTACCGCACCACCCGCGACGGCGTGACCGTCGACGCGGAGGACGTCCACGTCGTCTCCGCGGACCGCACCCGTGTCACCCTCGAACAGGAGGGCGTCACGCGGCGCTTCGACATCGTCCGCCGCGACCGCCGGCTGTACGTGGACACCGCCACCGGCTCGTACGCCTTCACCGCCCTGCCCCGCTTCACCGACCCCGCCGAGCGCACCGAACCCGGCTCCCTGCTCGCCCCGATGCCCGGCACCGTCGTCCGCCTCGCGGACGGACTCGTGGCCGGGGCCGCCGTCGAGGCCGGGCAGCCGCTGATCTGGCTGGAGGCGATGAAGATGGAGCACTGCATCCTCGCCCCCGCCTCCGGCACCCTCACCGCCCTGCACGCCGCACCCGGCCTCCAGGTGGAGGTCGGTGCCCTGCTCGCCGTCGTCACTGACGCACAGGAGGAACCGAACGCATGAGCACTGTCCTCGAAACCGAAGAGCACCAGGCGCTGCGCGCCGCCGTCGCCGCCCTCGGAAAGCGGTACGGGCGCGACTACATCACCTCCCTCGTCCGCGACGGCGCTCACCCCCACGAGCTGTGGGCCGAAGCCGCCAAGCTCGGCTACCTCGGCGTGAACCTCCCCGAGGAGTACGGCGGCGGAGGCAGTGGCATGGCGGAACTGTCCATCGTGCTGGAGGAGTTGGGCGCTGCGGGCTCCCCGCTCCTGATGATGGTCGTCTCGCCGGCCATCTGCGGCACCGTGATAGCCCGCTTCGGCACCGACGAACAGAAGCGCCAGTGGCTCCCCGGCCTCGCCGACGGCAGCCTCACCATGGCCTTCGGCATCACCGAACCCGACGCCGGATCCAACTCACACCGGATCACCACCACCGCCCGCCGCGACGGCGAGAACTGGGTCCTCACCGGGCGCAAGGTGTTCGTCTCCGGCGTCGACATCGCCGATGCCACGCTCATCGTCGGACGCACCGAGGACGCCAGGACCGGCAAGCTGAAGCCCTGCCTGTTCATCGTCCCGCGCGAGGCACCCGGCTTCCAGCGCTCGCACATCGAGATGGAACTCCAGGCCGCGGAGAAGCAGTTCGAGCTGGTCCTCGACGACGTACGCCTGCCCGCGGACGCACTCGTGGGGGACGAGGACGCGGGACTCCTGCAGCTCTTCGCCGGACTCAACCCCGAACGCATCATGACCGCCGCGTTCGGCATCGGCATGGGGCGCTACGCGCTCGGACGCGCCGTCGAGTACGCGAAGACCCGCCAGGTGTGGAAGGAGCCCATCGGCGCCCACCAGGCCATCGCTCACCCCCTCGCCCAGGCCCACATCGAGCTCGAACTGGCCCGCCTGATGATGCAGAAGGCCGCCCGGCTCTACGACGACGGCGACGACATCGGGGCGGGCGAGGCCGCCAACATGGCGAAGTACGCGGCCGGCGAGGCATGCGTCAAGGCGGTCGACCAGGCCGTGCACACCCTCGGCGGCAACGGCCTCACCCGCGAGTACGGCCTCGGGTCCCTGATCACCGCGTCCCGGGTGGCCCGGATCGCACCGGTCAGCCGCGAGATGATCCTGAACTACGTCTCGCACCAGTCGCTGGGACTCCCCAAGTCGTACTGACCGGCTGCTTCCCACCGGCCACGCCCCGCCCCTACTGTGTCCTGCCCGCGTCGAAGGGAACCGCCATGGTCTTCCACAGCGAGTACGCAGACGTTCCGGCCCTCGGAACACCCATCCACGAAACGGTCCTCGGCGGGGCCGCGGCCTTCGGTGACACCGCCGCCCTGATCGACGGGACGAACGGTCTCTCCGTCACGTACACCCAGCTCGACGCCTTCCACCGCCGCATCGCCGCCCACCTCGCCGAGGCCGGACTGCGCAAGGGCGACGTCCTCGCCCTGCACAGCCCCAACACGATCGCCTACCCCGCCGTCTTCTACGGAGCCACGCGCGCCGGCGCCTCCGTCACCACCGTGCATCCTCTGGCCACCGCCGAGGAGTTCGCCAAACAGCTGAAGGACTGCGCCGCCCGCTGGATCGTCACCGTCTCCCTGTTCCTCGACGTCGCGCGCCGGGCGGCCGAACTCGCGGGCGGTATCCGGGAGATCTTCGTCTGCGACCAGGCCGACGGCCACACCTCCGTACTCGACATGCTCGGCTCCACCGCCCCCGAACCCGAGATCGAGTTCGGCCCCGAGGACATCGCCGCCCTCCCGTACTCCTCCGGAACCACCGGGGCGCCCAAGGGCGTCATGCTCACCCACCGCTCCATCGGCACCAACCTGGAGCAGCTGCGCCCATTCATCCCCATGGAACCCGGTCACAGCATCCTGGCCGTCCTCCCCTTCTTCCACATATACGGGCTGACCGCCCTGATGAACGCGCCGCTGCGCTGGGGTGCCACCGTCGTCGTGCTGCCTCGCTTCGACCTGGAGCAGTTCCTCGGCGTGATCCAGGAGCACCGCATCACCGGGCTGTACGTGGCTCCGCCGATCGTCCTGGCCCTCGCCAAGCACCCGGCCGTCGGCGCCTACGACCTCTCCTCCCTCGAATACATCGTCAGCGCCGCGGCGCCCCTGGACGCCGGCCTCGCCGCCGCCTGTTCCGCCCGCCTGGGCCTGCCGCCCGTGCGGCAGGCGTACGGCATGACGGAGCTCTCGCCCGGCACCCATGTCGTGCCGCTCGACGCCGAGAACCCGCCGCCCGGAGCCGTCGGTAAGCTGCTGCCCAGCACCGAGATGCGGATCGTGTCCCTCGAGGACCCGGGCACGGACCTCGGCATCGACACCGACGGCGAGATCCTCATCCGCGGCCCCCAGGCGATGAAGGGCTACCTCGGCCGCCCCGAGGCCACCGCCGCCATGATCGACGGCGACGGCTGGGTGCACACCGGCGACGTCGGACGGGTCGACGCGGACGGCTGGCTGTTCGTCGTCGACCGGGTCAAGGAACTCATCAAGTACAAGGGCTACCAGGTCGCCCCCGCCGAACTCGAAGCGCTGCTCCTCACCCACGAGGCGATAGCCGACGCCGCCGTCATCGGTGTGTACGACGCCGACGGCAACGAGATCCCGAAGGCCTTCCTCGTACGGCAGCCGGCCGCGCCGGACCTCACCGCCGAGGACGTCATGGCGTACGTCGCCGAACGCGTGGCCCCGTACAAGAAGATCCGCCGCGTCGCATTCGTCGACGCCGTACCGCGCGCGGCCTCCGGCAAGATCCTGCGCCGCGATCTGCGCGACAGGGAGAAGCCGCGATGACCCTCGCCCCACCCGCCCACGAGCGGGGCATCACCACCCTCACGCTCGACTCCCCGGCCAACCGCAACGTCCTGAGCGCCCCGCTCGTGGCCGCGCTGACCGAGGCCCTGGACGCCTGCGCGGCCGACGAGAACATCCGGGCGGTGGTCCTCACCCACACCGGCAACACGTTCTGTGCGGGCGCCGACCTCAGGGCCCCGGCCGACCCGCACGCCTTCGTCGCCCTGATGCGGCGCCTCGTCACCCTGCCGAAACCGGTCGTCGCCCGGGTCACCGGCCACGTCCGGGCCGGCGGCCTCGGCCTGCTCGGGTCCTGCGACATATCGGTCGCCGGCCCCGACTCCTCCTTCGCCCTCACCGAATCCCGCCTGGGCCTCGCCCCCGCCGTCATCTCCCTGCCCCTGCTGCCCCGCCTCGATCCCCGGGCGGCCTCCCGCTACTACCTGACGGGCGAACGCTTCGACGCGACGGAGGCGGCCCGTATCGGCCTCGTGAGCATGGCCGCCGACGACGTGGACAAGGCGCTCGTACCGGTACTCGACGGACTGCGCAGGGCCTCGCCCCAGGGGCTGGCCGCATCGAAGGAGCTGGTCACGGCTACTGTGCGGGAGACTTTCGACCAGTACGCCGAAGACCTCATCGCCCGCTCCGCGGCACTCTTCGCCTCCGACGAGGCACGGGAGGGGATGACGGCCTTCCTGGAACGACGGGACCCCGCATGGCTGCTGTGACACCGCCCAAGCAGGACCGCAGCCGTGCCACCCGGCAGAAGCTCCTCGAAGCCGCGGTCGCCTGCCTCGCCGAACACGGCTGGGCGGGCTCCACCGTCTCCGCCGTCGCGATGCGCGCAGGCGTCTCCCGCGGCGCGGCCCAGCACCACTTCCCCACCCGCGAGGACCTGTTCACCGCAGCCGTCGAGTACGTCGCCGAGGAACGCTCCGCCGCCCTGCGCGCCGTCCCCGTCCAGGACCGCGCCGCCGTCGTCACAGCCCTCGTCGACCTCTACACGGGCCCGCTGTTCCGCGCCGCGCTCCAGCTCTGGGTCGCCGCCTCGAATGAGGAACAGCTCCGCCCCCGCGTCTCGGAACTCGAAGCGCGCGTCGGCCGCGAGACCCACCGCATCGCGGTCGGCCTCCTGAACGCCGACGAATCCCGCCCCGGCGTACGCGAGACGGTCCAGGGCCTCCTCGACATGGCCCGCGGCCTCGGCCTCGCCAACGTCCTCACCGACGACACGGCCCGCCGACGACGGGTCGTGGCGCAGTGGGCGGCGATGGTGGAGGAGGCGCTGGGGTGACGAGCGGGCTGATCACCGCCGTCAGGCCCGTACGGCGGTGATCAGCAGGCCGTTCCCGGCCTGGATCCTGAGCGTCTTCCCGTCCCAGACGACGGGCAGCGGCGTGGGTGTGGTGTCCACCGGCGAGCCCTGGTCGACCGGGCCGGACTCCTCGTCATTGCCCCACTGGAGGTCGAGGGCGGCCTTCTCGCCGACCGTGGCGGGCAGGCCGGACGCGGCCCACACGTTGTCGGAGGTCCGGCCGTCGACCCGGACCACCAGCTCGCTGCCGGACAACTCGAAGGAGCCCGTCTCGTCGTCACCGTCGAGAGCCCACCGGCGGCCCGTGAACTCGATCCGCCGATACTCGTCGTTGGCCTGGCCCTGCGGGGAGTACGAGAGCTTCCAGGCACCGCTGACGAAGGCCTCGACCGCCGCCCCGGCGACCGTCGGCTTGGAGGCCGGCTTGCCCGCCGCGCCCGGTGCCTCCTGTGATCCGTCGGAGTCCTTGTTTTTGGAGCAGGCCGCCAGAGCGACAGCGAGCAGGCCGATTCCCCCGTATCTGAGCGCGTCCCGTCTTCGGACGGCCTTCCGCAGCTGACTCATCTCGTTGCGCACCTGGTCCCGCTTTCCCCGGTAAGGCCCGGTCTGTCAGGTTCCGGAGCCCGAGTGTGGCCCAGGCAACGCCTTGGTGTCAGCGAGTTGCGCGTATATCGTCCGCAGCATGAGCAGCACCACGCCCCCCTTCCCTGACCACGTCGAACTCACGGGCGAAGGGCTCGTTCTGCGCGACTGGGCGGAGACGGACCTGGCCGCGATGCCGGAACTGTTCGACCACCCGGACATCGCGTACTGGACGCCGATCGTCTCCCCCTTCGGCGAAGAGGCCGCGCGCACGCGGCTGGACAAGGCCCGGCAGCTGCGGGCGGAGGGCACGACGATCCTGCTCGCCATCACCACCGACGGCGGTGCGGCGCTCGGCGAGGTGATGCTGCGGCGCGCCCCCGAGGGCACGGAGATCGGCTACGCGGTCGGCCCGGCGCACAGGGGCCAGGGGCTGGCCGCGCGGGCGGTGCGCGTGATGGCCGGGTACGCCTTCGAGGAGCTGGGCGTGGAGCAGGTGATCCTGGAGGTGGAGGCGGAGAACGCGTCCAGCGTCGCGGTGGCGAAGAAGACGGGCTTCCGGCTGCTCGACGTGCCACTGATCAAGGGCGAGGAGAAGGGCCGGTCGTTCGTCCTCCAGACGTGGGGCCTGAACCGTCCCTGACGCGAACGGGGCCCGCGATGCGTGAAGGCCCAGGGAGGAGCAGCGCATGACCGCGTACGAGACGATGTCGTTCCACCTGGAGACCGAGCGGCTGATCCTGCGCCCGTGGTCCGATGCGGACGCCGCCGAACTCCGCGCCCTCCGCGCCGAACGCGGCGAGGGAACGGCCACGCTCGAGTACACCCGGAGCCTCATCGCGCAGCTGGTCACCGCGACCGAGACGACCGGGATCGCCTTGCTGCCCATCCAGCGCCGCCACGAGGGCGACTTCATCGGCTACTGCGGCTTGATCATCGGCCGCTCCACTCTCGAGGAGCCCGAAATCGCCTACGAGCTCTTCCAGCGGGTGCACGGCCAGGGCTACGCCACCGAGGCGGCCCGTGCGGTGCTCGACGCCGCCGCGGCGACCGGGCGGAAGCGGCTGGGGGCGACCGTCGACGCGGGGAACACACCGTCGTTCCGTGTCCTCGAAAAGCTCGGATTCCAGCGGGACCACGTGTCCCTGGAGGACAAGGGCGAAGTGGTTTGGCTGACACGCTCGTTGCCGTGAGGCGAGACCGGCCGTCCCGTGCGCGGGTATGCCGGACACGCTGCCCGTCCACTCGTACATATTTCTTGTACGGGTCGGCGAGGCGTGAAGTACGGGGCGGAGTGGGGAGTGGGCACCGTATGCACTCCAGGAACCGGCAACGCAGGAACGCGTCGGCCATGAAGCTCGTAGGCAAGCTCGTCGGCGACGCGCCCCATGCGGAGCAACTGCGCCACCTGCGCGCGTGCGTGACGCTTCCGGGCGTCAGCCTTCAGGTTCTGCCGCTGGGGCATCGCACTCATGCTGGGCTCGACGGCCCCTTCACGCTGCTGGAAACGCCCGACTATCAGCACGTCGCGTACTCCGAGACGCAGCGCGGCAGCATGCTCGTCTCCGACCCCGATGAGATCAGCATCCTGTGCCAGAAATATGCGATGCTGCGAGCTCAGGCCCTCAGCCCTGAAGCCACCCTGGGCCTGTTGGGCCGTCTGCTGGAGACCGAGACCGATGAGCACTGCACGCGCGTGGTTCAAGTCCAGTTACAGCGGCGACGAGGGCGGGCAGTGCCTCGAAGTCGCCTACGAATGGCGGAAGTCCAGCTACAGCGGCAGCGAGGGCGGCCAGTGCGTCGAGGTCGCCGCCCACCCCGCCGCCGTACACGTCCGCGACTCCAAGCACCCCGAGGGCCCGGCGCTTGCTCTCGCGCCCGCCGCCTGGGCGGCCTTCACCGGCACGGTGGGACGCTCCGACTCGCTGTGAGGGGGTGACTGGCCCGAGTCGAGAGTGGTGTGGGCGCTCGGCAACGCATCCGAGGCCGTCTCGACGCACACGTCGCGCCCACACCACTCTCAACTCCGGTGGTGGTCAGCCCTCCTGGAGCTTGGCCACGATCCACTGGCCGAGTTCGGGGGTCATGACGGTGTGGCCCTCGTTGGTGGTGGAGCAGAGGAATTCGTCGAGCTCGCTGGCCTCGGGTGCGACCTTGCTGTAGAGGGCGTCGGCAACGTCGAGGTCGCTGGACGCGACGGCGCTGATGGTGGGGACGAAGGTGGACGTGTTGTGCGCGAGTTCCGCCGGCGTCCTGTTGATGCGGCCGGCCAGCATGGCGGCCACACCGAAGTTCGCGGCGTCCTCGAGGGCCGGGGTCTTGGGGAAGAGGCCGCCGGGAGCGCCGTCGAGTTCGGGGAAGCCGGTGGTCCGGATCTCCACCGCGGGTGTGCCGGACTTCTCCAGCCGGGCCACGGTCTGCGAGCCCGTGGCCTGGGCGTTGAGCTTGCTGATCACCTCGGGGCCGTAGGACTCCATCGCCGGGTCACCGGCGGGGATGCTGTTCCCGATACCCGTGTCCGTGCCGTTGGCGACGCCGAGCAGGCGGGGCATCCGCGGCCAGCTGCCCATCCGGTCCAGTGAGTTGAGGAAGTCGGTGCGGGCCGGGTCCTGGCCGTTCGCGACATCGAGGGTGGTGCCGGCGCCGGTGTCGATGTGCCAGCGCAGCATCTGGCGTGCGGCGGGGCTGTTGACCAGGTCGGAGTAGAGGTTGTACAGCGGCTTGAGGGGGCCTCCCCAGTTCTCCTTCACGAAGTGGGCGAAGCCCTGGACGCCCAGGGGCAGCCACGCGCCGCGGTGCGGGGTGTCGTAGGAGACGTACGTGGAGACCTCGTGGTTCATCCGCTGGCGCTCCATCTTGGCCAGCGCGTAACGGGTGATCAGCCCTCCCATGCTGAACCCGCCGACCGTCAGGGGGCCGCTGCCCTCGCGCTCGGCGCCCGCCCTCATGATGCACTCGATCGCGACTTCCGCGTTGTCGAGGATGGAGGCGGTGCGGTTCTTGAAGCCCAGCAGGACGACGTCGAGGCCAGCCTCGCGAAGGGCGGAGACGAACGGGTAGTCCCCGTTCTCCAGGGCGTCGTACAGGGCATCGCCGTTGGTTCCTCCGGGGGCGAAGCCGTCGGCGAGGATCACCGGCCGCCTGAGCGCCTTCCGGTCGGGTGAGCTGTAGAAGACCCAGGCGGTTCCCTCCCCGTCGCGGATATCCCACGTGGTGTCGGAGGGGGCGGGCGGTACGGCTGCGAGCGCAGCGCCTTCGGCGGTGGTGCCCCAGATGTTGACGACAGGCTTGGACATGGTTCGACGTCTCCTTCGTGTCGCGGCTGGTCATGCCGCACACGGTGATCGTCGCGGGGTGTGGGCCCGAATCCCGCACGAATCCGGTTGGATCACTCTTCCGGGAACGAATGAGCCTTTCGTGCTCCCCCTGCGCGCCCGATGTGCGCGGATGCGCTCTGTGTGTACTCCGTGATGGCCGAACCCACTTCCGGTGCCGGGCCTCCCGGGCCGGTCAGTTGCCCAGGTCCGCCAGCTGCCCGTACCCCTCGATCTCGCGCGGGCTCCGCGTCCCCGGGCCGACGTACTTCGCCGACGGCCGGACCAGGCGTCCCGTGCGCTTCTGCTCCAGGATGTGCGCCGACCAGCCTGCCGTACGCGCGCACGTGAACATCGACGTGAACATGTGCGCCGGGACCTCCGCGAAGTCCAGCATGATCGCCGCCCAGAACTCCACGTTCGTCGCCAGCACCCGGTCCGGGCGGCGGGCGTGCAGCTCCTCCAGCGCGGCCTTCTCCAGCGCCTGTGCCACCTCGAACCGCGGCGCACCCAGCTCCTCCGCCGTCCGGCGCAGGACGCGCGCCCGCGGGTCCTCGGCCCGGTAGACCCGGTGGCCGAAGCCCATCAGCCGCTCGCCCCGGTCCAGGGCCTGCTTCACGTACGCGGTGGCGTCCCCGGTCCGTTCGATCTCCTCGATCATGCCGAGGACACGGGACGGGGCTCCGCCGTGCAGCGGACCCGACATGGCGCCCACCGCTCCGGACAGCGCGGCCGCCACATCGGCGCCGGTGGAGGCGATGACGCGGGCGGTGAACGTCGAGGCGTTCATCCCGTGCTCGGCGGCCGACGTCCAGTACGCGTCGACGGCCTTCACGTGCCGAGGGTCCGGCTCGCCGCGCCAGCGGATCATGAACCGCTCCACGACGGACCCCGCCTTGTCGATCTCGCTCTGCGGAACCATCGGCAGGCCCTGGCCGCGCGCGGACTGCGCGACGTACGACAGCGCCATGACGGCGGCCCGCGCCAGATCGTCGCGCGCGGTCGCCTCGTCGATGTCCAGCAGCGGCTTCAGGCCCCACACGGGCGCGAGCATCGCCAGGGCGGACTGCACGTCGACCCGGATGTCACCGGAGTGCACCGGGATCGGGAACGGCTCGGCGGGCGGCAGACCGGGGTTGAACGCGCCGTCGACCAGCAGGCCCCACACATTCCCGAACGACACATGGCCGACGAGATCCTCGATGTCGACGCCTCGGTACCGCAGCGAACCGCCTTCCTTGTCGGGTTCGGCGATCTCCGTTTCGAACGCGACGACTCCCTCGAGCCCGGGTACGAAGTCGGACATCAGGCGGCTCCCTCGGATCGGCGGCTACGAGCGGGCCCCAGGGCCCACCCAAGATACTGGCGGGTTCCGACGTCACCGGGAAGCGTGACATCCGGCACAGCTTCCCCGTTCCACCGCTGAACGGTGGGCGGACCTCCTTCGTGCCCGGCCGCTGCGGCAGGATGGCACCGTGCCCACCTTGCCCACCGCAGACTCCTCCTCCGATTCCACCACCGATCCCGCCGCGATGCGCGAGCAGTACCGCTCCGAGGCCTTCACCGAGGACAGCCTCGCCGCCGACCCGATGCGGCAGTTCGCCCGCTGGTTCCGGCAGGTCGCCGCCGGCGGCATGCTCCACGAGCCGAACGCCATGGTGGTGTCCACGGCGACCCCCGAGGGCCGCCCGTCCTCGCGCACGGTCCTGCTGAAGATGTACGACGAGCGCGGTTTCGTGTTCTTCACCAACTATGACTCCCGCAAGGGCCGCGAACTGACGGCGAACCCCTACGCCTCGCTGCTCTTCCCCTGGCACCCGCTGGCCCGCCAGGTCATCGTCACCGGCATCGCGTTCCGCGTCCCCCGCGAGGAGACGGTCGCCTACTTCCGCACCCGCCCCCACGGCTCCCAGCTCGGCGCCTGGGCGAGCGACCAGTCCTCGGTGATCGGCTCGCGGGAGGAGCTGACCCACCGCTACGAGGACCTCGCCTCCCGCTACCCGGAGGGCGAGAAGGTCCCGGCGCCCCCGCACTGGGGGGGCTTCCGCGTCGTCCCCGACACGATCGAGTTCTGGCAGGGCCACGAGAACCGGCTCCATGACCGGCTGCGCTACGTGAGGGACGAGGGGGAGGCGGGGGACGCCGTGTGGCGCGTCGAGCGCCTCTGCCCGTAGGGACGGCCCCCGCACACGCAGAAACCCGCAGGCTCTGGTCCCTCCTTGCGGAGGAGCCGGCCGGACTTACCGGCGAGCCTGCGGGTCGGTGACTGCTTGGGATTGGCCGATGACCGGCCTGCACTGCAAAGAGCGCGACAACGGGCGTCAGCCCGCAGTCACCTCACGAGTCCGAGAAGAAATCACTTCCGGAACACCTCCTTTCTGCGTGTGGCAGCAGCCTAGGAAGCTGCCCGGCGCCGCACAACCGAATTATCGGAGCGATTGATTTCGGTGAAGTCGCTGTGTGCCGGGTCACGTTCGAGTTCAATGGTCTGACGTGCGGCTATGGCGGACGCGTCCTGCAGGGGGTCCGGGATGAGTGCTTCCACGACGAGCGGAACGACCGATGCTCTCGGCCCCGATCCGATCCCCGGGGCGGAGCTCCTGGCGGCTCTCCTCGACGGGATGGACGCCGCGCTGTGCGCCTTCGACGCGGACGGGACCGTCACCCACTGGAACCGTGAGGCCGAACGGATTCTCGGCTGGTCGGCCGAGGAGGCCGTGGGACGGCCCGGTTTCGCCGGGTGGGCCGTGCGCCGGGCGGACGCCGGCGAGGTGCAGGGACGGCTGATGGCCGTCATGGACGGGCCCGGACGTCAGGTGCACGAGTTCGCGCTGCTGCGCAAGGACGGCGGGCGGGTGCTCGTACGGACCCAGTCGGCCGGCGTGCGGAGCGCGGACGGCAAGCCCGCCGGGGTGTACTGCGCGTTCAGCGAGGTCCACGCGCAGATCGACCTGGAGCGCTCCATCGCACTGAGCGAGGCACTGTTCGAGGACGCGTCGTGGGGTGTCGTCCTCGTGGACGTGGACCTGCGGCCGACCGTCGTCAACGCGCACGCGGCCCGCGCGCTGGGCGGCGGCCGGACCACGCTGCTCGGCCGGCCGCTCGGCGAGCTCATCCTGCAGGGCGTCGAGGACCTGGAGGGCGCGCTCCAGCACGTCCTGGCCGAGGGCGCGCCGCCCGCGCCCGCCGAGCTGTGGGTGACGCTGCGCACGGGCGACGGCGACCGGCGCCGCTGCTGGCGCAGCGGCTTCCTGCGGCTGGCCTCGCCGCTCGCGGAGGAGCCGGTGCCGCTGGGCGTGGGCTGGCTGTTCCAGGACGTGACGGCACAGAAGCTGGCGGCCCAGGACGCGGACCGGCTGCGGTTCCGCGCCGGCCAGCTGCACCGGGCCTCACGGTCGGCCGCCGAGTGCGAGGACCCGATGGAGGCGGCCACGTCGTCGCTGGACTACGCGCTCGCGGGCTTCGCCGACCACGCCCTGATGGACCTGGTGGCCGGCGAGCGCCTGGTGCGCGCCGCGGGGACACCGTCCGACGCCCCGGGCCCGTGCCTGCCGGTGGCCGGGGGCGGCATCCCGCTGCGGTACGCCCAGGGGCATCCGGCGCTGCAGGCGGTGGACCGCACGGGCTCGGTGCGGGCCTCCGCGGCGGCCGGGCCGGTGCAGGCCGGGGAGTGGGCGAGGGAGCGGCAATGGCCGGCCGATGCGGTGCACGCCCTGTGCGTGGTGCTGCGCAGCCGGGGCCGGACGCTGGGCGTGGTGACGTTCCTGCGCGCATCGCACCGCGCCGCCTTCGAGCGCCCGGACGCGGTGTACGCGGAGGGCGTGGCGGACCGGGTGGCCGCGTCGGTGGACCTGCACCAGGCGGTGGGGGGCGCGCCCGGCCGGTCCGGCGGTTCCAGTCCGTCCGGCCGTTCCAGCCCGTCCGGCGATTGAGGACGGAAGCCTCACGGGGGCGGGGGCGCCCCCCCACGGACCCGGCCGCACCGCAGCCCCCCGCCGGCTACGCGCTCAGTGCCGGTAGAAGATCCGGTCCGCGTACTCCGTCATCACGCGGCCGTTCCACTCGTGGCCCCCGTCGACGTTGCCCGACCGCAGCAGCGGCGGCTCGACGCCGCGCTCCAGCAGGCGCTCCGCCGCGGCGGCCATCATCGCCTGCATGATCGCGCTGGTGACGACCGTCGACGCGGGGGCGAAGGGCGCCTCGATGCCTTCGACGTCCAGTTCCGCGTCGCCGATGGAGATCTTGCTGTCGAGGACGATGTCGCAGTGGTCCCGCAGGAATCCGCCCGAGCCGTGCCGGGAGCGGGTGCCTTCCGCGTACGCGACCGAGGTGACGCCGATGACCTTCAGGCCCAGCGCGCGGGCGTTCAGCGCCATCTCCACGGGGAGGGCGTTGCGCCCGGAGAGGGAGATGATCACGAGGACGTCGCCCGACCTCGCCGGGCTGGAGTCGAGCACCGCGCCGGCCAGGCCGTCGACCCGTTCCAGGGCCGAGCCCAGGGTCGCCGGCATGACGTCGACGCCGAGGGTGCCGGGGACGGCCAGGATGTTCATGAGCGCGAGCCCGCCCGCACGGTAGACGACGTCCTGGGCGGCCAGCGAGGAGTGCCCGGCGCCGAAGGCGAAGAGCCGGCCGCCGGACACGACGGCGTCGGCGATCGCGCCACCGGCGGCCGCGATGGAGCCGGACTCCTCGTCGCGCACCCGCTCCAGCAGGCCGATCGCTGCGTCGAAGAACTGACCGGCCAGCTTGCTTTCGCTCATCGAGGAGGGGCCTTTCCGACGGGATGGGGTGTACACGGAACGTCCTGAGGTCGTGTCGTCAAACTGCCGCCTGCCGTGCGACGGCAGCTTGACGACACTCCCTAGCCGCCGATCACGGTGCGGTCTGGACCAGTGACATGTCAATACCGCACGGGCCCGTTCCGGTCCTTGCCGGCAGAGCTCCTTCGGACGGTGAGGCACGGTTGTCGGTGCTATGCGTCAGAATTGGACGAGGGCCAGCGCACGACTGCATCGAGGGGCACGAATGTCCGGACTGATCGACACAACGGAGATGTATCTCCGCACCATCCTCGAACTCGAAGAGGAAGGCGTGGTCCCCATGCGCGCCCGGATCGCTGAACGGCTGGACCAGAGCGGTCCGACCGTCAGCCAGACGGTGGCGCGCATGGAGCGCGACGGCCTGGTGCAGGTCGCGGGGGACCGGCACCTGGAACTGACGGAGGAGGGGCGTCGGCTGGCGACCCGTGTGATGCGCAAGCACCGGCTCGCCGAGTGCCTGCTGGTCGACGTGATCGGCCTGGAGTGGGAGCAGGTCCACGCCGAGGCATGCCGATGGGAACACGTGATGAGCGAGGCCGTGGAGCGGCGGGTGCTGGAGCTGCTGCGCCACCCGACGGAGTCTCCGTACGGGAATCCCATCCCGGGCCTGGAGGAGCTGGGCGAGAAGGCCGGGGCCGACCCGTTCCTCGACGAGGGCATGGTCAGCCTTTCGGAGCTCGATCCGGGCGCCGACGGCAAGACCGTGGTGGTCCGCCGGATCGGTGAGCCGATCCAGACGGACGCCCAGCTGATGTACACGCTGCGGCGGGCGGGCGTGCAGCCCGGTTCCGTGGTCAGCGTGACGCAGTCGCCCGGCGGGGTCCTGGTGGGCAGCAGCGGCGAGGCGGCCGAGCTGGACTCGGAGGTTGCCTCGCACGTCTTCGTGGCGAAGCGCTGAGCATGACGCGGCGCTGAGCCGGATCCCGGGAAAGCGTTGATGCGGCGTAGCTCCGAACGTGGGCGCGAGCGCCGAGGTGCGGGTGGCGGACGATCAGCGGTTGCTGACGTCCGTTTTCCGTTTTTCCGTCCGGAATCGCAGCGCCCGGGCGGATCGCGTGCCAGTCTGTGGCGGAGGGATGCCTGAGAGTGCCGGCCTCTGGCCGCGCCGTCGGGGAGGGGAGCAGGGAATGCGCCCGTCGTACGGGGCTGTCCGGCCTGCACACCGGGAGACCGCTGTCGGGCTGCCGCTGCCCGCTCCGGCGTACGCCCCCGCGGTGCCCCGTCCCGCACCCCGGTCCCGCTCCCGGGCCGGCGGCCCGCAAACGACGGATGGCCCCGGCGCCGCAAGGCGCCGGGGCCTGTCCTCCCCTGTTCCGACCTGGAGCCCCGAGCTCTCGAGGTCGGTTCCCGCGAGCCCTCATCCCCGAGTGGCCCGCCTCCCGGAGAAGATCTCCCCTCCGTGGCGGACGTCAATCCTGGGAGGCGGTCACTCGAACGAGCGGTGTTGTGCGCCGGAACCCAGTTTTCGAATATAGGTTCGATAGTCTGGGCGATGCGACCACGGGGTGACCGAGGGACCTGAAGGGGGTGCCAGAAACGATGGTGCGGCGCATCGATGTGACCGGAACCGACGGCGTACGCCTCGCGGCCTGGGAGTTCGCCGACCCGCCCAAGGAGCGCG
The DNA here is from genome assembly GCF_040302845.1 of Streptomyces sp. NPDC096323. Lineage (NCBI taxonomy): Bacteria > Bacillati > Actinomycetota > Actinomycetes > Kitasatosporales > Streptomycetaceae > Streptomyces > Streptomyces sp. NPDC096323. The sequence continues at coordinate 569,099 of NZ_JBEOSI010000005.1, read as the reverse complement.
CGGAGGGCGAACGCGCCGGGGGCGTCTTACTGCTCCACGGGCTGATGGGCCGGGCCTCGCACTGGGCCTCCACCGCCCGCTGGCTCACCGAGCGGCACCGGGCGGTCGGCCTCGACCAGCGCGGACACGGCCGCAGCGAGAAGCCGGCCGACGGTCCGTACACCCGTGAGGCGTACGTCGCCGACGCCGAGGCCGCGATCGAGCAGCTCGGCCTCGCCCCCGTCACCCTCGTCGGGCATTCGATGGGAGCGCTCACCGCCTGGCAGCTCGCCGCGAGGCGCCCCGACCTCGTCCGGGCCCTGGTCATCTGCGACATGCGGGCCTCCGCTCTGGGGGCGGCCTCGCAGCGGGAGTGGGAGGACTGGTTCACGTCCTGGCCGGTCCCCTTCGCCACCCTCTCCGATGTGCGGAAGTGGTTCGGCGAGGACGACCCCTGGGTGGAGCGCCCCAACCCGGCCCGGGGCGAGTTCTTCGCCGAGGTGATGGCCGAGCGGGCCGACGGATGGCGGCCGGTCTTCTCCCGCCGGCAGATGCTCACCTCCCGCGCCACGTGGGTCCACGACGCGCACTGGGAGGAGCTGGCGCAGGTCAGGTGCCCGACCCTCGTGCTCCGCGGCCTGGACGGCGAGCTGGGCCGGGCCGAGGCTCAGGAGATGGTCCGGGTGCTGCCCCGCGGGCAGTACGCGGAGGTGGCCGACGCCGGCCATCTCGTCCACTACGACCAGCCCGAGGGCTGGCGCGCCGCGGTCGAACCCTTCCTGGAGCAGCTCGCCGAGGACACCGAGGACGACCGGGAACCGGTGGCTCCGTAACGACCGGGCCCGCCACGACCTGCTCCACCTCGACCGCCGCCGCCCCTCACCCCTTGCTGACCGCCGTGAGGATCTCCGGCAGCCGGTCCGCCGTGCGGGGCGCGGCGACCCGCAGCCCGCCCCAGGCGATCAGCGTCCCGTACACGGCACCCACCGGCAGCAGGAGCCACAGCAGCCCCTCCGCGCCGGTGAGATGCAGCCAGATCGTCAGACCGATCACGGGGGCGCACAGCAGCGCCGCCGAGACCATGCCGCCGAAGACCGAGATCCAGGCGAGCCCCGCCTGCCCGGGCGCCACGTTCTTGAACGCCCCGTCCTGCGGGATCGAGTACGGGAAGTTCGCCGAGGCCACCGCGCCCGTCGCCAGCATCGCGCCCAGCAGGGCGAACGACAGCCCCATGACCCCCGGCAGGGCCTCCCAGTCCCCGATCACCGCAGCCGTCAGGACGGTGACCAGGACCGTGTACGGGAGGGTGATCAGCAGCAGGGCCAGGGCCCGGGCCCGCAGTTCGAGGTACGCGTCACGGGTCGAGGAGATCGTCAGCGCCACCATCCAGAACGCGGAGGTGTCCTGCCCGAACTGGTTGTACATCTGAATGCCGAGCATCCCCGCGCCGAAGCACGCGAAGTAGACCGACCCGGTGCCCTGCAGGGCGTTGAACAGCGGCACGATCAGCCCGATGGCCAGCGCGGTCACCCAGGCGGCCTTGGTCTTCGGGTCCCGTGCCACGTACCGCAGACTGCGCCGCATCACCGTGCCGGTGCGCCCCTCGGGGAACAGGGCCCAGACGCCGGATTCGCCGTTGCCGGACTTCGTCCGGGCCGGTTCGGCGGCGGAGAGCGTCGAGCCGTCCGGCGCCGTCATCAGTTTCTCCAGGCTCCTCCGCCACACCACCACCAGCACGAGCAGCGCGGCCACGGAGAGGAGGAGTTGCGCCGCGGCCCTTCCGTACGCCCCCTGGGACGCGGAGTCCACCGAACCGATCGCGGAGGCGGGCGGCAGCCAGCGCACCACGTCCGCCGCCGGGTCGAGAGCGGAGAGGCCGCCCGCCCGGCCGAGCCGCTGCACGCCGAAGTTGACGGCCTGGATCCCGACGGCGATCACGAGCCCGCTGAGCACCGCGAGATCGCGGCCCTTGCGCGAGGTCAGCAGCCGGGTGTTGGCCGTGGCGACGGCCCGCGCCAGCGCGACACAGACCAGCAGGGTCAGCGGGGCCGCCAGGACCGCGAACACCACCGCCCCCGCCCCGTGCGCCAGCGCGGTCACCGAACCGGCCGCCAGGCAGAGCGTGAACAGCGGGCCGATGCCGATGAGCGAGGACACGAGAAGGGCGGTGATCAGGGGCCGGGGCCGCAGCGGCAGCATGACCAGGCGGCTCGGGTCGAGGGTCTCGTCCCCGGCGGCGAAGAAGAGCGGCATCACGGCCCAGCCGACCGCCAGCACCCCGGTCAGCAGCACGACGAGGGAGTCCGCGTGGGCGGTGCCGCGCAGCGCGATCAGCCCGATCAGCTGGCCCAGGGCGAGCAGCAGGGTGGCGACGACGGACGCGATGTACACGGCCCGGCGGCCGGCGGACTGGCGCAGCCCGTTGCGGAGCAGGGCGAGCTTGAGGCGTACGAGGACGGGGACGAGGTCCCTGCCGCCTGCCGGGCGGCTCACCCGGGCGCCGTGACCGGCCGGGGCGTCGAGGACGCTCATCGGGCACCACCGAGCCAGTCCAGGGCGGCGCCGTCGTCGCGGTCGCCCGCGCCGACGAGCTCCAGGAAGGCGTTCTGCAGCGAGGACGCCTCGCCGCGGACCTGGTCGAGCGTCCCCTGGGCGCGGATGGTGCCCGCCGCCATGACGGCCACCCAGTCGCAGAGCGACTCGACGAGCTCCATCACATGGCTGGAGAAGACGACGGTGGCCCCGGAGCCGGTGTAGCGCTCCAGGACCCCGCGGATGGTCTGCGCCGACACCGGGTCGACGCCCTCGAACGGTTCGTCGAGGAAGAGCACTTCGGGGTTGTGCAGCAGTGCGGCGGCGAGCCCGATCTTCTTGCGCATGCCCGTCGAGTAGTCGATGACGAGTTTGTGCTGGGCGCCCGCCAGGTCCAGGACATCCAGCAGTTGCGTGGCCCTGCTGTCCACCTCGGCGCCGGGAAGGCCGCGCAACCGGCCGGTGTAGGCGAGGAGTTCGCGTCCCGAGAGACGTTCGAAGAGCCGCAGCCCCTCCGGCAGGACGCCGATGCGGGCCTTCACCTCGACCGGGTCGCGCCAGACGTCGCGGCCGCCGATCTCGATCCGGCCCAGGTCGGGGCGGAGCAGACCGGTGACCATGGACAGCGTGGTGGTCTTCCCGGCGCCGTTGGGGCCCACCAGCCCGATGAACTTGCCCGCGGGCAGCACCAGATCGATTCCGGCGACCGCGGTGTGGTCGCCGAACCGTTTCCACAGCCCTTCCACCCGTACGGCGGGCGGCGCCGCCCCCGGTACGTCGGGCCCGACGGCCCGGTCTGCCCCGTCGGTGTCTGTCCGGTCCGGCATGCTGCACGCCTTTCGAAGTCCCCGTACTTGAGGGACACCCTACGAAAGGCGGCCCCGCGCGTCGGCGGCCTCGCGCCCGCAGGCGTAGGCGAGCGGGCTGATGAGCTCCTCCACCTCGGGCAGCCAGCGGTTGGTGGTGGAGGGGCTGCGGGCCCACTGCACGGCTCCCGCGCCGCCGACGCGGGTGGGCGGGGCGGCGATGTAGTGGCCCTCGCCGATTCCGCGCAGGCCGATGGCGGCGGCGTCCCAGCCGACCTGGCGGACGAGGCCGTCGGCCTTGGCGGCGGAGCCCGGCAGCACGAGGAACTGCATCCGGCGGTCGGGGGTGCGGGTGACCGGTCCGAGCGGCAGGCTCATCCGTTCCATCCGGGCCAGCGCCAGAAAGCCCGCAGACTCCGGTACGTCGATCGCGTCGAAGGCGCGTCCGGTCGGCAGCAGGATCGAGGCGCGGGGCTGCTGCGACCACATCCGATGGGCCGCCGCTCCGCTGCCGGTGGCCCGCTCCGCCCAGTCGGCCCGGGTCGGATGGGCGCCGGGCGCCGCGCAGCCGGCCTCGCCGCACGAGCACCGCTCCATGCCGCCGGCCGGCTCCAGCCAGGCGCCCGGGCACACGTCCCAGTGCCGTTCCTCCGTGTACCGCACCGCCGCGTCGAGCAGTTGCTCGGCTCGCTGCTGGGGGATCTGCGCGGCTTCCATGACTCCGATGGGCTCTTCCACGCACAGCACAACTCCCGCCGCCACCTGGGGTTACGGGCGCGGCGGCCGCGGTTACGGCCCAGTGCTCACGCACACGGGGCGCATCGATGCACGGGCGGGGGCGCGCAGGAGGGGCGGAGGCGGGTGGCGGGTAGCCACATACGGGAAATCCGGCACAGTTCGCTCGGCATCCTAGGGCGCGTGCCGGGTGAAAGGGGCGAAGACGCGTCAAAAGTGACCAACACGATGAATCAGCGAATTTCTCGGGCATATGTCGGGCAGTGATTCCTTCCACGATCACTGCGGCCTCAGGGGGAGATACATGTCAGCCAGGCCTCTCGTCGCACGCCAGCCGAACGAACGGCTCCAGACGCTCATCCAGGAAGCCGGATGCTCCAACGCGGGCCTCGCCCGCCGCGTCAACATGGTCGGTGCCGAGCGCGGGCTCGATCTCCGCTACGACAAGACCTCCGTCGCCCGCTGGCTGCGAGGACAGCAACCCCGCGGCAGGGCGCCGGGAATCATCGCCGAGGCGCTCGGCCGCAAGCTCGGACGTACGGTCACGATCGACGAGATCGGCATGGCCAACGGCAAGAACCTGGCCTCCGGTGTCGGCCTGCAGTTCGCCCCGACGGTGACCGGGGCGGTCGAGCAGGTCTGCGAGCTGTGGCGCAGCGATGTCGGCCGCCGTGACTTCCTGTCCGGTTCCACCGTCGCGTCCTCGGCGCTGGTCGAGCCCAGCAGGGACTGGCTGATCTCCGGCGCGGACCCGCAGGTGGCGCGGGCGGCCGGGGCCCGGGTCGGGATGCCGGACGTCGAGGCGGTGCGGGCGACGACGTCGGCGCTGGTCGATCTGGACCACCGTTTCGGCAGCGGCCATGTACGGCCGGTTCTCGTGCATTACCTGAACAGCGTGGTCTCCGGACTGCTCTCGGGGGCGTACCGCGAGTCGACCGGGCGCCAGTTGTTCGCCGCGGTCGCGCGGCTCACCGAGCTCGCCGGGTACATGGCGATCGACACGGGCCAGCCGGGTCTCGCCCAGCGCTACTACATCCAGGCCCTGCGCCTCTCCCAGGCGGCGGGCGACCGCGCCTACGGCGGCTATGTGCTGGCCGCCTCGATGAGCCACCTCGCGGCCCAGCTGGGCAATCCCCGGGAGATCGCCCAGCTGGCCAGGGCGGCGCAGGAGGGGGCGCGCGGGCGGGTCACGCCGAGGGCCGAGGCGATGTTCTACGCGGCGGAGGCGCGCGGCCACGCGCTGCTCGGGGACGCGCGGACCACCCAGGCGGTGGCGGCCCGGGCGCTGACGGCGCTGGAGCAGGCCGACCCGGACAGCGGTGACGATCCCGACTGGATCGCCCACTTCGACCACGCGTATCTGGCCGACGAGCTGGCGCACTGCCACCGCGACCTCGGGCAGGCGGAGGCGGCCGCGCGCCGGGCGAAGGAGGCCCTCGGCGGTCTCCCGGAGTCCCGGGCCCGCCGCCGGGGCATCGGGCTGGCCCTGCTGGCCGCGGCGCAGGTGCAGCTGCGGGAGGTGGAGCAGGCCTGTCACACGGGGACGCGCGCGATGGAACTGCTGGGCACGGTGCGCTCCAGCCGGGGCTCGGAGTATCTGGACGATCTGCAGCAGCGCCTGGTGCCGTACGGGGACGAGCCGGCGGTACGGGAGTTCGGCGCCCGCCTGGAGCTCCAGGCGGCGTGACGGAAGGGCGTTGCGGGGCTCGTACTGTCCGTACAGGCCTCTTGACCGCGTCTTGACCGGCTAGGACGTTACAGCCCGCGTGAAGGGATGGTGAGCGACCACACGCGCTTGGCGAACGGCAGGGACCACCCGATAGCGTGAGCCGACGATTCCATAGGTTCACACGTAGGAGTCCCGGTGACACAGAGCGGACAGGGTGACGAGCAGCAGCTCCCTGCTGTACGACCCGCGCACGAGGGCGTCGTGCTGCCCGCGGGCGGCGGAGAGCCCTGGACGCCGGGGGGACCCGCGGACCAGGCGGCCCCGGCGGGCGGTCAGCCGTGGGGGCAGCCCTGGGGGCCGCAGCCGCCTCATCAGGACCCCTCCCAGCAGGCCCAGGCCCCGCACCAGGCCCAGGGCGGTTATGGGCAGGACCAGGATGGGTACGGGCCGCAGCAGCAGCAGTACGGGCAGCAGCAGTACGGTCAGCAACCGCAGCACGGGCAGCAGCCGCAGCACGGCCAGTACGGCCAGGGGCAGCAGGCTCCCGGGTACGGTCAGGACCCGCGCGCCCAGCAGCACGCGCAGCAGCCGCAGCCGTCGCCGTACGCGCAGCCGCTGCCGCCCGAGGCGGTGCCCGGCGGCGGCGACGCGGACGCCACGCAGTACATCGCCGCGGTGCCGGGCGGCCCGGGCCCGGGCGGTCTGCCGCCGGAGACCCCCGCGGAGTCCACGCAGTTCCTCGGCCAGGACCGGCAGCAGGCGTACCAGCAGCCCGGCGCCCACGGCGGACCGCCGCCCGCGCAGGGCGGCCAGGACGCCGACGCGACCCAGTACATACCGCCCGTGCCCGGTGGCGCCCCGTACGGCATACGGCCCGGGGCGCCCGGTGAGCGGCAGCCCCCCGCCGAGTTCGACAACCTCTTCCGCAACGACGAACCGGCGGGCGCGACCCAGCAGATGCCCCGGTTCGATCCTGCGCAGCAGCAGTTCCCGGGCGGCGGGCAGCCGTACCGGAGCGGGCCGCCCCCGCAGGCATACCAGCAGGCGCCCCCGTACACGGGGCCCGAGGACGGGCTGCCGCAGGACGGGCAGGACGGGCGGCGGAAGAAGTCCGCGCACATCCCGCTGATCGCCGCGGTCGTCGTCGGCTGCGCCGTGATCGGGCTCGGGGCCGGTGCCCTGATGAGCGGCGGTGACGACAAGGGGGAGGACGGCAAGCAGCCGGTGGCGTCGGCGAGTTCGCCCGCGGCGCAGTCGCCCGCCCAGGCCGCCGAGGACCCGGCGAAGCCGCAGGCGGAGGCGCTGGACAAGCTGCTCGCGGACAGCAACAACAGCCGGTCCGCGGTCATCGGCGCGGTGGAGAAGACCAAGACCTGCACGGATCTGGACAAGGCCGTGGCCGATCTCAAGGGCGCCGCCCGGCAGCGCCGCGATCTGGTGACCCGGCTCAAGGACCTGTCGGTCGACAAGTTGCCCGACCACGCCGAGCTGACCGCCTCCCTCACCAAGGCCTGGCAGGCGTCCGCCTCGGCGGACGACCACTACGCGGCCTGGGCCGCGCAGGCCAAGAGCAAGAAGGTCTGCAAGAAGGGCAAGGCCCGCCCGACCTCGCAGTACCAGCAGGCCAATGTGCAGAGCGGCGAGGCGACCAACGCCAAGAAGCAGGCGTCGAAGCTGTGGAACGCCATCGCGACGAAGTACGGCCTGACGAAGCGCGCGTCCACCGCGCTCTGAGCGCGGCGCGGAGCACCCGGAGCCCCCGGGGGGTCAGCCGGCCCCCGGGGTGCCCGAGGGTCTCAGCCGGCCCCCTGCCGGGGGCTCAGCCGGTCGCGCTGGCGTCCGACAGCGTCTGCGTCACGTCCACGAAGCCCTTCCTGTCGGCGACCAGCCGGCCGTCGCGCACGACCTGGAACGTCACCTTGCCGTTCACGATGCGCGGGTACGCGGACGAGCCGATCATGTCCTCGAAGCGCCAGCGCAGGACGGGGGTGAGGCCGCCGGTGTCGACCCGGGTGCCGTGGTTGAGGGCCTTGGTGACCTTCCGGGACGTGATCTCCGCCTCGTCCAGCGACTCGACGATCGACTTGAGGGCGGTGTAGGCGATCCACGTCGTCTGCACGCCCGTGTCGTCCGGGTCGATGCGGTTGTCCCCGAAGGCGTGCTCGCTGATCACCTTCCGCATCAGGTCCCAGCGGGCGTCGCCGGGGGCCGGGTACCACCCGGTGACGTACGCGCCCTCGAACGGGCTCTCCCGGCCGCCGGTGCGGTCGATGAGCGGCTGTCCGATGCTGCCGAGGACCGAGGAGACCCGCACCGCTCCGCCGGCCGGCTCCAGCCGCCTGAAGGAGTCGAAGAAGGTCTCCGTGCGGTCGCCGAGCACGGCCGTCACGCAGCCGCCGTCGCTGCCCGCCCCCGTCAGCGCGCGCCCGGCCGCCTCGTCGTACGACGTGGTCTCCTCGGCGGCCCGGACGTCGACCGGTGCCGGCCGGCGGGCCTCGGTGAGTCCGGTGTTGAGGAGCCACGCCTGGGTGTCGCCGCCCAGGGTGTCGGGACGCACGAGTGAGACCCGGTCGCAGGTGGCGGCCAGCTGCTTCGCGTTGCCCGCCAGGAGCGCCGACTGGCCACCGGTGACCGGGTAGGACATATAACTCCGGAACTCCTCCTCGGAGGCACCGTAGCCGCCGACGTACGGAATCCCGGCGACTTCGAGCGGCGCCATGAACGCCCGCCCGTGCCGGCTGTACGAGCCGAGGACGGCGACGGCCTTCTCCTTGACGGCCCGGCGGGCGCAGTTGCCCGCGCCGACCGAGGTGTCCTGCTCGTCGCAGGTGATCACGCGCAGTTCGTGCCCGTCGATCCCGCCCTCGCCGTTGATCCAGCGGGCGTATGTCTGCGCCATCGCGGTCATGCCGGCCATATGGGCGGCATCCGGGCCCGAGGCGCCGCTGGGCGCCCAGGTCACGACGGTGACGGGCTCCCTGGAGCCCCCCGATGCCCCAGGGAGCGCGCCGCAGCCGGTCATCAGCAGAGCCCCCGCCGCCACCGCACCGGTGAGCAGCCTGAAGGGGCGGAGAGAGATGGGGCGTTGCCGTCCGGTCATGGACCCAGACCCTTCCCCTCTCGGGGTAACGGCACAGTGTGCTCCGTTCAACGCTCGGTGACGTCCAAGTGAATTGCAGGGGCCCGTACGGAAAGCCGGAAAGGGAACGTACGATCGACAACCGTGCAGCAAGGTTCCGAGAACTCTTCCCGTCGCGGCCGTCGCTCCTCCACCATGGGCGGCATGCCGCTCAATGACCTTCCGTGGTGGCGCTGGCGCAGCAACGTGCGCTCGGCGCTGCACATGCTCTCCGACCCCGTCTTCCACCACGAGTGCTGGCTGGCCGGCCGGGAGGGATACGGCGACGTCACCGACGCCGTGTACCGCCTGGTCGAGGACACCTGGCTGGACAACTGGTCCGCCGAGAAATACGTCGGCACGGTCTTCCGGGACTCCGGTGAGGCCGCCCTCGTCGACGTCGCCGTGCTGCGGGTGCTGCGCATCATGCACCAGGTCGGCGCAGACGCCCCCGTCTCCGCGTACCTGGAGCACCACGGCTGGCCGGAGGCCGTCCGGGCCGCCCGCGAGGCCCATGTGCTGCTCGCCACGAACGACGGCGAGGACCCCGACGTCCCGCCGCGCTCGCTGGACGTGCTGCGCATCATGACCAGGAGCTGAGAGGCCGCCTCCGAATCGCGGACGATATGGCACGCTACGGGGATGACCGCGCCGCAGCCTGCTGACACCGCCCCCGAGCAGTACGTCCTCACCCTCTCGTGCCCCGACAAACAGGGCATCGTGCACGCCGTGTCGAGTTATCTCTTCATGACCGGTTGCAACATCGAGGACAGTCAGCAGTTCGGGGACCACGACACGGGCCTGTTCTTCATGCGCGTCCACTTCTCGGCCGACAGCCCGGTGACGCTCGACAAACTGCGGGCGAGCTTCGCGGCGATCGGCGACTCGTTCCGGATGGACTGGCAGATCCACCGCTCCTCGGACCGGATGCGGATCGTGCTGATGGTCAGCAAGTTCGGCCACTGCCTCAACGACCTGCTGTTCCGTTCCCGGATCGGTGCCCTGCCGGTCGAGATCGCGGCGGTCGTCTCCAACCACACGGACTTCGCCGAGCTCGTCGCCTCGTACGACGTTCCCTTCCGCCACATCCCTGTGACCAGGGACAACAAGGCGGAGGCGGAGGCGCAGCTGTTGGAGCTGGTCCGCGAGGAGAACGTGGAGCTGGTCGTCCTGGCCCGCTACATGCAGGTCCTCTCGGACGATCTGTGCAAGCAGCTCAGCGGCCGGATCATCAACATCCACCACTCGTTCCTGCCGAGCTTCAAGGGCGCCAAGCCGTACCACCAGGCGCACGCCCGTGGTGTGAAGCTGATCGGGGCGACGGCGCACTACGTCACGGCCGACCTCGACGAGGGGCCGATCATCGAGCAGGAGGTCGAGCGGGTGGGCCACGGCGTGACGCCGGACCAGCTGGTCGCCATCGGGCGCGATGTGGAGTGCCAGGCCCTGGCGCGCGCGGTGAAGTGGCACGCGGAGCGGCGCATCCTGCTCAACGGCCGCCGCACGGTGATCTTCGCGTAGCCTCGCGGCTCACAGTCTGCTGAGCGAGGCCGCGGCGAAGAGCACGTCCCGGATCGCCTCACGGTCCCCGCGCTGGCCGGCCGCGGCCTCCACCGGCGGCACATGCCCCGCCACCAGCTGGCAGAACTCCACGCCGTCCAGCGCGACCTGCGCCACCGTGTGCTCGGCGGAGCCGAGAGCGGCGGGGGAGTCCAGCGCGATGTACCAGTTGCCGCCGCCCGAACCCTCGACCTCCAGATGGAGCGAACGCCCCGGGGACCCGGCCGTCACCAGCTGCCGGGCCGGACCGGCGAGCCCCGCCCGGCGGCGCACGGCCAGGGCGGCCGGCAGGAGGCGCGCGGCCAGGTCGATCATCCGGTGCAGATGGGCGGCGGAGGGCGGCTCGTACGGATAGTCGACCGCGTCGGCGATGTCACCGGCGTGCACCCAGCACTCGAAGGCGCGGTCCAGCAGCGCGTCCTGCAGCGGCAGGGCGAAGTCCCCGTAGGAGACGGACAGCTCCGAGACATCGCGCCCCGCGAAGGACACGGTCCGCACCAGGGTGTGGCTCTGGTCGCGCCACGGCTCGCGGATGCCGCGGGTCAGCGGACGCCGGGCGGCCGACCAGTACGTCTCGGTGCGCCGGGTGGGCGCGAGCGGCAGCCCGCAGCCCCGGCGCGGCGTGCCGGGAACGCTCTCGGCCAGCGGGTCGTCGAGCCCGAGCGCGGCGCTGACCAGGCCGTCCACGGTCATCAGATGACCGATGACGCCGGCGACCGTCGTCTTGCGGTTCACCCCGCGCTCGGCCTCGAACCACTTCAGCCGCACCGGCGCGTGCCACTCCGAGTCGCCGATGTCGCGCAGCAGCGCGTCCAGCCGCGCCGTCTCCGCGTCGTACGGGGCGGCCCACTCCGGAATCGGAATCCTGGCCGGCCGGCGGTTCAGGCAGTTCTCCAGCACCCGGGTCCTGAGCATCGGATCCAGGTCCAGGCTGCGGTCGGTGTGCAGCAGGCCCACCGCGTCGCGCAGCCGCAGCGCCTCGTCCGCGCAGGGGGCGCACTCCGTCAGGTGCGCCTCGACGGCCTCGGTCTCCGCGGCCGAGCACGCGGTCAGCGCCCAGGCGCCGAGAAGGGCCTTCAGCACGCGGTGCGGGAGGACGAGGGCGGGCGGGCCGTCCGCGTCGTCGGGCCGCGCCCGTTCCTGCCGTTCCGCCGTGGGCTCCGGCGCTTCCGCCGTGGGCTCCGGCGCTTCCTCCGCGCTCTCCGGCCCTTCCTCCGCGCTCTCCGGTTCCCGGACGGGCGGCATCACGAACCGGCTCGGGTCGAAGTCGTCCGCGGCGGCCCGTGGGCCCGGTATGCGCCGGGCGCCCCGCACCTCGTCGTCCCGTCCCTCGCCCTCGTCACGGCCGCTGGTGTCATCGCTCACAGCGGCCGCCCGTATCCGGGCGGCGGGGAGCCCTCCAGCGGGCGCGTGTGGGCCGTGGACAGCAACTGCAGCCCGAGCCGCAGCCGGCGCCGCGCCTCGTCCTCGGTGACACCGAGATCGGTCGCCGTCTGCCGGTAGTCCCGGCGCTGGATGTAGGCGAGCTCCAGCGCGGCCCGCAGTGGTGCGGGCATGGACGCGACGATGTAGTCGGCCCGCGCCGCGGCGGTCGCCCGCCGCACCCGCTCCTCCAGGCCGGTCCCCTCGCACCCCTCGTCCTCCCCGTGCGCCCTGCGCAGCCGCTGCACGGATTCGCGGTGCGTGAGCCGGGCGACCCAGGAGCGCATTGAGCCCTGCTTGGGGTCGTACGCGTCGGGGTTCTCCCACACGTAGCGGAACACCTCGCGGGTGACGAGGTCGGCGGCGCTCTCGTCGTCGAGCATCCGGTTGGCCTGGCTGTGCACGAGGGAGGCGAACCGGTCGTAGAGCTCGCCGAGGGCCGCCGCCTCGCCGCGCGCCAGCCGCTGCTGCATCCTGCGGTCCCAGCGGGGTGGTGCGTTTTTGGCCATCCGACCCCCAGCCCTGTGCTGTCAGGGCCGCTCGCCCTGTACCCCTCGTCACACCGAATGTAGTCGGCCGGGCTGACCGAGCACGCCCCTTTACAGCAAGTACGTCCCCGCGATCGCCCTGGATGGTAGGGAATGCGGCACCCCGCAGCAGCCGAATCGGACCTGAAGTGATCATTTCTGCCCGAAAGTGTTATGGGCCTTCCTGCGTGGGGCGGTGTTTCGTGGGCAGTACACCGGGGCAGCCGCGAGGAGGAACGCAAACTTCCGGATCACTGGAATCCCCCGGGATCCCCGGAGCGAGAGGCCCAGTCGCGTGACACTCAAAGTGGCCGAGACCGAACGGGGCGCCTGGACCGTTCTGCACATGCACGGCGAGCTGGACCTGGTGACCTCACCCGTCATCCGACAGTCCGTCCACGACGCGGTGGCCGTCGGCTGCCACGACGTCGTGCTCGACCTCTCCGAGGTCTTCTTCTGCGACTCCAGCGGCGTCAGCGTCCTGATCGCCTCCCGCCGTCTGATGCGTTCCTGCGGGGGCCGGCTGCGGCTGATCCTGCCCTCCCGCGGCGCCGAGGACGGCTCCCACGTCAACCGGGTGCTCGGCGCGCTCGGCGTCCGCCGCCTGTTCGAGGTGTACCCCGACTGGGACTCGGCCGTCGACGACGAGGCCCAGCCCCTCTCGGCCTGAGAGGCCACGTTGTCACACCGGTGACGCGCGTAAGTGACACGGGACGCCCGCAGGCGTCGTACGCTCCCCGCATGGACAGCGCAGAGTATGAGCGCAAGATCGCCTTCCGCTTCGCCGCCTTCGACCAGGACGGCAACGGATACATCGATCGCGCGGATTTCAACGCGGCCGCGGCCCGTCTGCTCACCGAATTCGGTACGACGGCCCGCTGCGACAAGGGCCAGGCGCTCTACACCGGGGCCGAGGCGTTCTGGCAGGGCATGGCTGGCATCGCCGACGTGGACGGGGACCAGCGGGTCACCCGCGAGGAATTCGTGGGCGGTGCGGTGAAACGGCTCCGCGACAGCCCCGAACGCTTCGCGGAGATCGCCCGCCCCTTCCTCCGGGCGGCGATCGCGGTCGCCGACCCGGACAACGACGGCGCGGCGGCGGTCACGGCGGTGGAACGGGCCCTGCGCGTCCTCGGCGCGAGCCCGGACGCGGCGGCGTTCGCCGCGCAGAGCCTGGACGCGGACCGCGACGGGCGCATCGCTGAGGCGGACGCGGTGGCGGCGTTCGCCGCGTATTTCACCGTGATCGAGCCGGACGCCCCTTAAGGGGGCGGTGGTGCGGGTCCCCTTGCGGGGTGCGGGTCCCCCTTGGTGCGGGGTTCCGTCCTCAAACGCCGGACGGGCTTGAGATGTGCGGGTTGCCCCGTGGGGCGCGCCTTGGCCCCAGGGTCAGGGCCCGGAGTCCCTCCGGGGCGTCTCCTCAAACGACGAACGTTCCGCCGGTACGCAGTCGCACCCGGGTCGATGTTCGTCGTCCTGCGGGGACTCCCCTGCACGCCCCCGGACCCGGCCGCCCTGCGTCTGCGGCAGTCGATCCACCGGGCGTACAGACGCCGGACGGCCGGGTGGGGGCGTGCAGGGGAGTCCCCGCAGGAAATGGCGTACGACTCGGGTCCCTTTCCCACCGGGTCGCACACGCCATTTCTGAGGAGTCTCCCCGGAGGGACCCCACCCCCACCCACCGGACAGAGGCGCGCCCGCAGCCTGCGGAGAACCCGCACAAATCAAGCCCGTCCGGCGTTTGAGGACGGAACCCCGCCACCCCCGCCGCCCCGTCAAACGGCGAACCGCTCGCGGAGTCGATACTTCAGGACCTTGCGGAGCGCCTGGTTCCGGGGCAACGCGTCGACCAGTTCCAGTTGCTCCGGGAGCTTGTGGACCGAGAGGCCCTCGCCGCGCAGGTAGGCCGTGAGTTCGGGGAGGGTGAGCGCGGGGGTGCCGGGGGGCTGTTCCACCACCGCGCAGACGCGCTCGCCGCGCGCCGCGTCGGGGAGGCCGATCACCGCCGCGTCGCCCACACGAGGGTGGCGGGCCAGGAGGTCCTCTATCTCCTTCGCCGAGATGTTCTCGCCCTTGCGGATAATGACGTCCTTCAGCCGCCCCGTGAGCACCAGGTGCCCGCTCGGCCGGATGTGCCCGAGGTCGCCCGTGATCAGGAAGCCGTCCTCGTCGAAGGGCGGGGCAGCCCCTAGGTAGCCCTGGCAGACCGCCTCGCCCCGGAGGCGGACCTCGCCGTCCGTCCCCGGCGGCACACGCTTGCCGTCCGGGTCGGTGACGCGGATCTCCATGCCTTCGGGCGGACGGCCCTCCGTCTCGGCGAGGTGTTCCACCGTGTCGTCGGGGGCGCCCATCGTGATCATGGGGACCTCGGTCATGCCGTAGCCGTGAGTGAGCTGGACGCCCATCTCGCGTACGACGGCGTGGTAGAGCTCGGGGGGTTTGGGGGCGCCGCCGCCGGCCAGCAGGCGGAGGGTGGGGACGACCGGCCGGGCCGGGTCCTTGCGCTGTTCGGTCAGGAACATGGAGTAGAACGCGGTGGAGCCGCCCGCGACCGTCACCCCGTGGCGCCGGTAGTCCGCGAGGGCGTCCGGCAGTGCGAAGTGCTCGAACAGCACCGCGGGGAAGCCGTACAGGAGCAGCATCACCGCGTAGTCCGGGCCCCCGACATGGGCGAACGGGAAGGCCACCGAGCCGACGTCGTCCGCCGACAGGCGCAGCGCGTGAGCCAGGCAGGAGCCGCCCGCGATCAGGCTGCGGTCGGTGTGCAGGACCCCCTTGGGGTCGGAGGTGGTGCCCGAGGTCCAGTAGATCCAGCGGACCGCGGCGCCGTCGGACGGTGGCGGCGGCAGGGTCGCGGGGTCGCCGTCCGGCAGGGTGTCGTACGCCTCGAAGACCACGAGGTCCGGTGCCACGCGGGCGGCCATCGCCGTGTGGTCGAAGCCGCGCCAGGTGCCCGGCACCGCGAAGAACTCGGCCTCGGCCTGGCGCAGGGCGAAGCCGGCCTCGCGGTCGCGGTAGAAGGGGATGAGGGGCGTCTGCACCGCGCCGAGCCTCGTCAGGGCGAAGGACAGCAGGACTGTTTCCAGCCGGGTCGGCAGTTGCCAGGCGACGACGGTGCCGGGGCGCACACCCCGCGCGTACAGGCCCGCCGCCACGCGTTCGGTCCGGGTGCGCAGGTCGCCGAAGGTGAGCGTGCGGTCGTCCTGGATCAGGAAGGCGCGGTCCGGCGTCAGGGCGGCCCGGCGTTCGATGAGCTCCCAGAAGGTCCCGGATGTGCCCAGGGCGTGTGCGGTCTCGTTCACGGCGAACCCCTCACAGCTGACGGGTAGTCAGATCGTGCGGAGAGCGTAGAGCGCTGCGCCTTGTCGGTCCAGGGGTGCGGGGCTAGCCTGTGTCGATCTGACGGGTCATCAGAAATGCGCGCCGAAGGGGACACCATGACGGAACTGCCTCGGATCGTCAGCGTCGACGACCACGTGATCGAGCCGCCGCACCTCTTCTCGACCTGGCTGCCTGCCAAGTACCGCGAACGCGGGCCGCAGCCCCTGACGGCGGGCATCGGCGAGCTGGCCTATACGGGTGGGAAATACGTCATCACGATGGATCCGGACGGGCCGCCGACCGATTGGTGGATCTACGAGGACCTGAAGTTCCCGTACAAGCGGAACATCGCGGCGGTGGGGTTCGACCGTGACGACATGACGCTGGAGGGGATCACGCGGGCCGAGATGCGGCCCGGGTGCTGGGATCCCGTCGAGCGGCTCAAGGACATGGACCTCAACCATGTCGAGGCGAGCCTCTGCTTCCCCACCTTCCCGCGCTTCTGCGGGCAGACCTTCGCCGAAGCGCACGACAAGGAGGTCGCGCTCGCCTGTGTGCGCGCGTACAACGACTGGATGGTCGAGGAGTGGTGCGGGGACAGTGGCGGCCGGCTGATCCCGCTGTGCGTCATCCCGCTCTGGGACATCGATCTCGCTGTCCGGGAGATCAGGCGGAACGCCGCGCGGGGGGTGCGCGCGGTGACCTTCTCGGAGATTCCGACGTATCTGGGGCTGCCGTCGATCCACACCGGGTACTGGGACCCGTTCTTCGCGGTCTGCCAGGAGACCGGCACGGTCGTGAACATGCACATCGGGTCCAGCTCGCAGATGCCCGCGGCCTCGCCGGACGCCCCGCCCGCCGTCCAGGCCTCGCTCTCGTTCAACAACGCGATGGCCTCGATGATGGACTTCCTGTTCAGCGGGGTGCTGGTGAAGTTCCCGCGGCTCAAGCTGGCGTACAGCGAGGGGCAGATGGGCTGGATTCCGTACGCCCTGGAGCGCGCCGACGACGTCTGGGAGGAGCACCGGGCCTGGGGCGGGGTGCGCGATCTGATCCCCGAGCCGCCGTCCACCTACTACTACCGGCAGATGTTCTGCTGCTTCTTCCGCGACAAGCACGGAGTGGCGTCGCTGGATGTCGTCGGACGGGACAACGCGACGTTCGAGACGGACTATCCGCACGTCGACTCGACCTTCCCGCACACCAAGGAGGTCGCGCTCGATCACGTCAAGGGACTGGACGAGGAGACCGTCTACAAACTGATGCGCGGGAACGCGATCCGGATGCTCGGTCTCGACCTCGACAGGTAGGCGCGTGCGTCATGGACCTCGCGTACACGGAGGAAGAGGAAGCCTTCCGGGCGCGGCTGCGGGAGTGGCTGGCGGCCGTGCTTCCCGGGCTGCCGGCGAAGCCTGATCCGGGGGACTGGCCGGGGCGGCGCGCGTACGACGCCGGGTGGCAGAAGGCGTTGTACGAGGCCGGGTACGCGGGCCTGCACTGGCCCGCCGACGCCGGCGGCCGGGGCGCCACCCCCACGCAGCACCTGATCTTCCTGGAGGAGACCGAGCGGGCCGGGGCGCCGTATGTCGGGGCCAACTTCGTCGGGCTGCTGCACGCCGGGCCCACCATCGCCGCCGAGGGCACCGCTGAGCAGCGGGCGCGCTGGCTGCCGCCGGTGCTGCGGGGTGAGGAGATGTGGTGCCAGGGGTTCAGTGAGCCGGAGGCCGGATCGGACCTGGCCTCGCTGCGGACCCGGGCCGTGCGCGACGGTGACGACTACGTGGTGAGCGGGCAGAAGATCTGGACCTCGCACGCGGAGGTCGCCGACTGGTGCGAGCTGTTGGTGCGGACGGATGCAAAGGCGCCGAAGCACCGGGGGATCAGCTGGCTCGCGATGCGGATGGACAGCCCCGGCGTCACCGTCCGGCCGCTGCGGACGCTCGCCGGGTCCACCGAGTTCGCCGAGATGTTCCTGGACGAGGTGCGGGTGCCCGTCGCCCACCGGGTCGGGGCGGAGAACGACGGCTGGCGGGTCACCATGGTCACGCTTTCCTTTGAGCGGGGCACGGCCTTCGTGGGAGAGGTCGTCGCCTGCCGGCGGACGCTGGACGCGCTGGCCGCCGAGGCGCGCAGGAGCGGGCGGTGGGACGACGCGGTGCTGCGGCGGCGGCTGGGCAGGCTCAACGCCGAGTTCCGGGCGCTGTGGCGGCTCACCCAGTGGAACGTCAGCGAGGCGCAGGCCAGTGGGGGAGTGCCGGGGGTCGGCGGCTCGGTCTTCAAGCTGAGGTACTCGCACGCCCGCCAGGAGCTGTACGAGGCGGCGGCCGAGGTGCTCGGTGCGGGCGAGGACCTGGATCTGGACCGGGAGTGGGTGCTGGACCGGCTGTCCTCGCTCTCGTACACGATCGCCGCCGGTACGTCGCAGATCCAGCGGAACATCGTCGCCGAGCGCATCCTCGGCCTGCCGAAGGGGCGGTGAGCGGGGGGTGGACTTTCAGCTTTCGGAGGACCAGAGGGCCCTGCGGGCGGGGATACGGGAACTGCTCGCCGGGCGGTTCGGCAGGGACGGGACGCGGGCGGCGCACGAGCGGGGCGGTGGCGTGGACCGGGCGCTGTGGAAGGAGCTCGGCGAGGCCGGGTTCTTCGCGCTGCGGCTGCCGGAGGCGGCGGGCGGGGTCGGTCTCGGCCTGGCTGAATCCGTACTGCTGTTCGAGGAGGTGGGGCGGGCTCTGCTGCCCGGGCCGCTGGCCGCCACTCAGCTCGCCGCGGGGGTGGTGAAGGGGGCGGCCGAGGGGGAGGCCGTGGTGGCCCTGGCAGAGGCGGGCCGGCCCGTGGGGCATCTGGAGGGCGCCGATGCGTTGCTGGTCCTGGACGGGGGCGGGGCGAGGGTGGTGAGTGGTGGGGCGCTGCGGCGGCTGGTGGGTGAGGCCCGGCCCGTGCGGTCGGTCGATCCCGGTACGCCGCTGTGGCGGGTTCCGGATCTGTCCGTGTACGAGGGCGAGGTGCTGCCCGACGGGGCGCGGCTGCGGTGCGAGGGAGCGCTGCTGGCCGCGGCCGAGCAGCTCGGCAATGCCGCCCGCAGCCTGGAGGCGGCCGTCCAACACGCCGGTGAGCGGGAACAGTTCGGAGCGCCCATCGGGGCGTTCCAGGCGGTCAAGCACCTGTGCGCCGGCATGCTCGTGCGGACCGAACCGGCCCGCGGTGCCGTCTACGCGGCGGCTGTCACGGCGGACCCGGTGGAGGCCGCCGGAGCCAAGCTGCTCGCCGACGGGGCCGCCGTCGAGAACGCCCGGGACTGCCTCCAGGTGTACGGCGGCATGGGCTTCACCTGGGAGGCGGACGTCCATCTGCGCCTCAAGCGGTCCTGGGTGCGGGCCGGGGAGTGGCTGACGGCGGCGGACGCGGAGGAGGCGCTGGCGGCCGACCTGGGCTGAACGGCGCGCATGGGTGGGGAGCGCACGCATGTGACGCTGTGGACCCCTGAGCTTCACGCTGCGGAGTGACGCACCGCAGTCGGTATGTGTCGATACCGGCTTGTGTCCTTTGCGTGATTCGTCACGGGGTGGAGTCGGCGCCGGGCTCGGGTACGCTCCGTGGGATGCGAGTGTTTCTGGAACCTGGCGATCCGGATGTGGCCTGTGCGGCGACTCCGGTCCGCGAGAGGTGCCCTGCTCGTGATCCACACAGAAGCGCCGGGCCTGCCGGGGAAGCGGTTCCCCCGACTGTGACGCGCCTCTGTTCGACTTCCCGCAGCGTGCGTCGCACAGTATGCACCACGCGTACTCCTTCGCGTTGGAATATGCCCGAAGCGCTTGTTGCGGTGACTGTACGTCAACCATGCTGTCTCGTAAGGGAATCACGTTCCGTGACCCTGAGGAGGCGCGAGGCGATGTGTCCGCCGGTTCGGATGGTGTGAGCGGTGCAGGTGCTTCAGGTTCAGTTGGAGGTCGGGCCCGACCCCGCGGAGGTCGGACGGGCCCGCAGATGGGCGCGTTCGAGGCTCGTCGGGTCCGGGATAGGAGACGACGAGCCGCTGGCCGAGACGCTCATCCTGCTCATCTCGGAGCTCGTCACGAACGCGGTCGTGCACACCGGCTGTCCGGCCGTGCTGCGCATGCTGTTCGGCTCGGCGGGGGCCCAGGGTGATGCCGGGACCGTCCGTGTGGAGGTGGCCGACACCAGCTGCCGCCCGCCGCAGCAGCGGCACGCGGAGGGCGAGGACACCGGCGGCCGCGGTCTGGAACTGGTCGACGGCCTGGCCGACCGCTGGGGCTGGCAGCCCGAGGGTGCGGGCAAGCGCATCTGGTGCGAGGTCGACCGGTCCGTCCCGCTGATCCAGGTGCAGCTGCAGCCGGGCTCCTGCGGAGTGGGCGCGCAGGCCCCCTCTGAGCGTGACGGCGCGGGCGTCGTCGCGGGCACCCCGCGCGCGTAGCGCCGCAGCCGCGCACGGGGGCGCCCGTCGGGCGACGGGCCCCCGGCGCGCGGCGGGGGCTCAGGTGGGTGCTCAGAGGATGGCGACCGGGGCGACCGGTGTGCCGGTCGCGCCGGTGAAGGGTTCCGGCATGGCCGAGAGCAGGAACGCGTAACGCCCCGCGTCCGCACAGGCTGTGGACAAGCCCTCCAGGTTCCAGTTCTGGCCCTGGAGCATGCCCATCTCGACGAGATCGAGCGCGTGGACGCCCAGCCAGAGGTCCTCGATCTCCGGCGGGAAGATCTCGAAGGTCAGCGTGTCATTGGCGACCGCGGCCGCGTCGCGGGCCCGGAACCACTCCGGCGTGCGGATCGACAGACCCGGTGACGGATACCCGTAGGCGTTCTTGTCCCCGGAGAGATACACCTGCACCTGCCCTGTCCGTACGAGAAGGATGTCCCCGGACCGCACCCGGACCCCGGCCAGCTCCTCGGCCGCCTCCAGGTCCTCGGGGGTGACCGCGTGGCCGCCCGGCAGCCGGTCCACGCCGTGGGCGCGGGCCACATCCAGCAGGACCCCGCGCGAGACGATGTGCGGCGCCTTCTCGATGCCGCTGAACTGCGCGCCGCCGTGGGCGGTGATGGTGGCGGCGGGCCGGCCGTTGTAGATCTTCCCCGAGTGCGAGGCGTGGGTGAGCGCGTCCCAGTGGGTGGCGGTCTGCAGGCTCATGACCACGCTGTCGTCGCTGGTGGCGACGGTGCCGGGGCCGAAGAGCTCCTGGTTGATCTGGACCATGGTGTGCAGCGGATTGACCCGCCCCGGGATCAGCCCGTTCTGTACGCCGTCCTGCTGCAGCGGGAGCGCGAGGGGGACGCGCAGGCCGGATCGGACCGTGGCCGCGGCCTCGCGGACGACCTCGTCGGTGATGAGGTTGAGCGTCCCGATCTCGTCGTCGGCGCCCCAGCGGCCCCAGTTGTTCACGCGCTTGGCGAGGTCGTGGAACGCGTCCGGCAAAGACATGGCGCCTCCTGGGGCTTGTGCCGGTGGACCTGATGGCCCATAGAATCTAACGGACCGTCAGAAACCGCGGGAAGGGGCCGGGCATGGGGAACTTCTTGGCAGGCAAGGTGGTGGCCGTGACGGGTGCCGGACGCGGCATCGGGCGTGCCGTCGCACTCGCCGCGGCGGCCGAGGGGGCGCGGGTCGTCGTCAACGACTACGGCGTCTCCGTCGAGGGCGGCGAACCCGCCAGTGGGATAGCCGAGTCCGTCGTCAAGGAGATCGTGGCGGCGGGCGGCGAGGCGGTCGCGGTGGCGGACGACATCTCCACCATGGCCGGAGGGCAGCGGGTCGTGGACACCGCACTCGCGGAGTTCGGCCGGATCGACGGTGTCGTCTGCGTGGCCGGCATCCTGCGGGAACGGATGCTCTTCAACATGTCCGAGGCGGAGTGGGACCCCGTGGTCGCCACCCACCTCAAGGGCACGTTCACCGTCTTCCGGGCGGCCTCGGCGGTCATGCGCAAGCAGGAGGGCGCCGGCACGCTGATCGGCTTCACGAGCGGCAATCACCAGGGCAGCGTCGCCCAGGCGAACTACAGCGCGGCCAAGGGCGGCATCATCTCGCTGGTCCGCAGCGCGGCGCTCGGCCTCCACAAGTACGGCGTCACGGCGAACGCGGTCGCGCCGGTGGCGCGTACCCGGATGTCCGCGAACGTCCCCATGGAACTCAAGGAGATCGGCGAGCCGGAGGACGTGGCCGCGCTCGTCGTCTACCTGCTCAGCGAGCGGGCCCGCGAGGAGAAGATCACCGGCCAGGTCTACACGATCGCGGGCCCGAAGATCGCGGTCTGGGCCCAGCCGAGGGAATTGCGCGCGGGGTACGCGGAGGGGGCGGCGTGGACACCGGAACGCATCGCGGACTTCCTGCCGGGGACGGTGGGCACGGACCCGATGCCGATGCTGGCGCGACTGGAGGAGATGGCGGCGGCGGCGAAGGCGGCGGCGCGGCCGAACGCGTAGCCCGCGGCCGCGGGGTGGGGTGCGCCAACTCGGAGCCCCCGGGTGGGGCCGAGCCCCGGTTGCAGGGTGCGGGCGCGTCGCCGGGGCGCCGCCGCGGACCCCGGTCCTCAATCGCCGGACGGCTTGAGTGGGCCGGGGCCCTGGGATCACGGAACACCACCGCCGAGCGCACCGCTCGGCCTACCGAAGGAGCCCCCATGAGAGGCGTCGTCTTCGACGGCAAACGGACCGAGGTCGTCGACGACCTGGAGATACGCGACCCCGGCCCCGGCGAGGTGCTGGTCGCCGTCACCGCCGCCGGGCTCTGTCACAGCGATCTGTCGGTGATCGACGGGACGATCCCCTTCCCCCTGCCGGTCGTGCTCGGCCACGAGGGCGCCGGCATCGTGGAGGCAGTCGGCGCCGGCGTGAGCCATGTCGCGCCGGGCGACCACGTGGCCCTGTCCACGCTCGCCAGCTGCGGCGCCTGCGCACAGTGCGACCGGGGCAGGCCCACCATGTGCCGGAAGGCGATCGGGATGCCCGGCCAGCCGTTCTCGCGCGGCGGCGCCCCGCTGTACCAGTTCGCGTCCAACTCGGCCTTCGCCGAACGGACCCTCGTCAAGGCCGTGCAGGCGGTGAAGATCCCTGCCGACCTCCCCCTGACCTCCGCGGCCCTGATCGGCTGCGGAGTGCTGACGGGAGTCGGAGCCGTACTGAACCGGGCCAAGGTCGACCGCGGCGAGAGCGTTGTCGTGATCGGCACCGGCGGCATCGGGCTCAACGTCATCCAGGGCGCGCGGATCGCCGGTGCGCTGACGATCGTCGCGGTCGACTCCAATCCCGGCAAGGAAGCCGTGGCCCGGCAGTTCGGCGCGACGCACTTTCTGACCTCGGCGGAGGGGGTCAAGGAGATCCTGCCGACGGGCGCCGACCACGCCTTCGAATGCGTCGGCCGCACCGAACTGATCCGTACCGCGATCGACCTGCTCGACCGGCACGGACAGGCGATCCTTCTGGGTGTGCCGGCGGCGACGGCCGAGGCGTCGTTCCTCGTCTCGTCGATGTACCTGGACAAGTCGATCCTCGGCTGCCGCTACGGCTCCTCCCGCCCGCAGCGCGACATCGCGTTGTACGCCGACCTGTACCGGGAGGGCCGGCTGCTGCTGGACGAACTGGTCACCGAGACCTACCCGGTGGAGGACTTCGCCAAGGCGGCGGACGACGCGCACCACGGGCGGGTGGCCCGCGGGGTGCTGGTCTTCTAGCGTCCCGGGGCCCCGGCCGGCGTCGACCGGAACGTCCGCCGGTACGCCGTCGGCGACACCCCCAGCGCCGCCTGAAGATGCTGCCGGAGCGATGTGGCGGTGCCGAAGCCGGCGTCCCGTGCGATGCGGTCGACCGACAGGTCGGTGGACTCCAGCAGCCGGCGGGCCAGCTCCACCCGCTGCTGCGTCAGCCACTGGACCGGGCTGATCCCCGCCTCCTCGCGGAACCGTCGGGTGAACGTCCGCACGCTCATCGACTCCTGCTGCGCCATGTCGCGCAGCAGGATCGGCGACTCCAGCCGCGCGAGCGCCCAGGCGCGGGCGGTGGTCGTGGCCGAGGAGCCCGCGTCGGGGACCGGGCGCTGGATGTACTGCGCCTGGCCGCCGTCGCGGTGCGGCGGTACGACCGTGCGCCGCGCGACGTCGTTGGCGACGGCGGCCCCGTGATCGCGGCGCACGATGTGCAGACAGAGGTCGATGCCGGCGGCCACCCCTGCGGACGTCAGGACGTCGCCGTCGTCGATGAACAGCACGTCGGGGTCGACCCGGACGGCGGGGAACAGCTGCTGGAAGTGGTCGGCCGAGGACCAGTGGGTGGTGGCCGGGCGCCCGTCGAGATATCCGGCCGCGGCGAGGACGTAACTGCCGGTGCAGATGGAGACCATGCGCGTGCCCGGCCGGATGTACGCGAATGCGGCGGCGAGTTCGTCGGTCAGCCGGCCCTCGGTGTAGACGGGGCCGAGCTCGTAGCTGGCCGGGATCACCACGGTGTCGGCCGTGGCGAGGGCCTCCGGGCCGTTCTCGACGGTGATCGTGAAGTCCGCGTCGGTGCTGACCGGGCCCGGCGGGCGGATCGAGCAGGTCACGACTTCGTACAGTTTCCGGCCCCGGTTGAGCGGCTCGGAGCCGATCGAGCGGCCGAAGATCCTTTGCGGTATACCCAGTTCGAAGGGGAGCAGCCCATCGAGGGCGAGCACGACGACCCGGTGCGGCACGGTACGGACTTCCCTTCGCACTAGCTGGTGCAGACACATCCCTGGTCTTCGCAGGGATGGAAGTGCTGGCGTTCGACCCACTGCACGAGAAGCCCCCGGTGACTGGAAAAGAAGCGGCGTGGGCGCGTACGCGGACACTCGCCGATCGATGCAAATCGTACGTGCATACGGATCGCGGCTCCGGGGCCTCATCGCAGGCGTGGCCCGATCCTTGCGAACCATGTCCCCCGGGCCACTCGTGGGTGAGGGCGCCGGACGGGATGCTGAGTGACGTGACCCAGACAACCGAACCCGCCGCTCGCGACCACAGCCCGCGCAACGGCCCCGAGGCGCCCCGCCGCCGCGTCCACCGTGCCTGGATCGTCGCCGCCGTCACCTTCGTGACGATCATCGGCGGCGCGGCCTTCAACGCCCTGCCCGGACTCCTGATCGACCCCCTCCACGCGGAGTTCCACTGGTCACGCGGGGAGATCGGCCTCGCCGTCTCCATCGACATGGCGCTGTACGGGCTCACCGCGCCGTTCGCCGCGGCGCTGATGGACCGGTTCGGCATCCGCCGGGTGGTGGTCGTGGCCCTCAGCGCGGTCGCGGCCGGTGCGCTGGCCAGCGTCTGGATGACCGCCGCCTGGCAGCTGATGATCTATTGGGGGCTGCTCGTCGGCCTCGGTACCGGCGCGATGGCGATGTCGTTCTCCGCGACGGTCACCAACCGCTGGTTCGTCGCCCGCCGCGGCCTGGTCACCGGCATCCTCACCGCGGCCGGCGCCTCGGGGCAGCTCGTCTTCCTGCCCCTGTGCGCCTGGATCGTCGACCGGCACGGCTGGCGGCCCGCCTCGGTGACCGTCGCCCTGGCGGCCCTGGCCGTCGTGCCGTTCGTCTGGTTCCTGATGCGCGACCACCCCGCCGACGTGGGCCTCTCCCCGTACGGCGGGGAGTACGTGGACAAGCCCGCGCCCGCGCGTGGGGCGGCGAGCCGGACCGTACGCGTCCTCTTCGACGCGGCCCGCACCGGACCGTTCTGGCTGCTCGCCGGGTCGTTCGCGATCTGCGGCGCCTCGACCAACGGCCTGATCCGCACCCACTTCGTGCCCTCGGCGCACGACCACCACATGCCCATCACCGCCGCGGCCTCACTGCTCGCCGTCATCGGGATCTTCGACATCATCGGCACGGTCTTCTCGGGCTGGCTCACCGACCGCTTCGACGCCCGCCGCCTGCTGGCCGCGTACTACGCGCTCCGCGGGGTCTCGCTGCTGTTCCTGCCTGTCCTGATGGCGCCGTCGGTGCACCCGCCGATGGTCTTCTTCATCGTGTTCTACGGACTCGACTGGGTCGCCACCGTCCCGCCGACACTGGCCCTGTGCCGGGAGCAGTACGGCGACGACAGCGCGATCGTCTTCGGCTGGGTCCTCGCCTCCCACCAGGTGGGTGCGGCCCTGGTGGCGTTCCTCGGCGGGGTGGCGCGCGACCACTTCGGTTCGTACGACATGGTCTGGTACGCCGCCGGGGCGCTGTGCGCGATGGCGGCGCTGATGGCCCTGATGATCCGCCGGGCCGGGGAGCCGGTGGACGCCGTCGTGAAGTGAGCCGTTCAGCCGCTGAAGCGGCCGAACACTCCTCGGTGGAAGAGCAGGGGGCCGGGCCCGTCCCCTTCGGCGGTCGCGCCCAGCGCCTCCACCCGGCCGACCACGATCAGATGGTCGCCGCCCGTGTGGACGGCCTGGACGCGGCAGTCGACCCAGGCCGGCACGCCGTCCAGCAGGGGCGAACCGGTGGCGGGGGCGGGGGAGTGGGCCACCCCGGCGAACTTGTCGGCGCCGCTGACGGCGAAGCCCCGGCACAGCGCACCCTGGTCCGCGCCCAGGATGTTGACGCAGAAGACCCCGGCTCGGGCGATGCGCGGCCAGGTCGTCGACGTACGGGCGACCATGAAGGTGACCAGCGGCGGATCCAGCGAGAGTGAGGCGAACGACTGGCATGCGAAGCCGGCCGGGCCGCCTTCGCTGTCTGACGCGTGTGCGGTGACGACGGTGACACCACTCGCGAAGTGCCCCAGCACGCGGCGGAACTCGCCCCGGCCGAGTGGCAGTCGCTCGTCGTCGGCGACGGCCCGCAGGGCGGGGCGCGGCATGGAGTCGACCGGCACCGGGCCGGTGGCCGTCGGAGCGCCGACGGACCTGAGGTAGCGGACGGCGGTTGCGGCCATGCCTGCGTGTCCCATCACCCTTCGATTAGAACTGACGCTGCGTCAGATTGGAAGGGCGGGGGCGAGGCGACCCCCGACCTTCGTCAGGGGTCGCTCCTGCCATTCGGTCCGGGACCTTCGCCTCCGCCGCTCCTAGATTCGGCTTCCATGAGAAACGAGACCCAAAACGAAACCGGAAGCGGAACCGGAGGCGTAACCCGAACCGCGCGGCCCCTGCTTGCCTGCGTCGTCCTGGGTACGGGCGCGGCCGCCGTCGCAGGCCTCGCCCCGGGGGGCCTGGGGACGAAACACGCCGTGGAGGTGACGGACGGCCCGTCGGCGTCCGCCTACCGCTCGGTGACCGGGACGGTGGCCGACGCGCCCTCCTGGGCGGGCTCGCTGCTGGAGGCGGCCTGTGACGGGGCGCTGGTGGTCCTCGGGATGCTGCTGGTGTGGGTCTGGTGGAGCGCCGTACGCCGGGCGGACACCCGGGTCTCGGCCGGGGCCGTGCTCACCGGGATCGGCACCGCGCTCGCCTACGCGGCCAGCGAGGCCGTGAAACTCGTCATCGACGAGGAACGCCCTTGCCGGGTCCTGCTCCGCAGTGCCGCGACGCTCGCCCCCTGCCCGCCGCCCGGCGACTGGTCCTTCCCGAGCAACCACGCCACCCTCGCGGCGGGCCTGGGTGTGGGCCTGGCCCTGCTGAGGCCGCGCCTCGCCGCCGTCGCGCTGCCGCTGGCCGGGGCGGAGGCGCTGCTGCGGGTGGTGGTGGGCGCGCACTATCCGCACGACGTGCTGGCCGGAGCGGTGCTCGGCGGGTCGGTCGTCGCCGCTCTGCTGCTCGCGTTCCTGTCCCTTGCCAGGGCGGCGGTGTCAGCGCTCTCACCGACTTGTGAAACGCGGAGCGCTGATCTGCCCGACGCTCCCTGAGCTGAGGGAACAGCCGATGCTCGGAGAAGAGGGCCGGACAGTTGACGACGGACTCAGTCGGTGACGTACCAATTGTCCTTGAGGTATTCCAGAGTGCTGTTGCCGAGCTCGCTCTCGGAGAACGTGACGGAGGCCCTGATCGCGGCGGTCGGAATCTCGACCTTCGCGGGGGTCGGCTCATCGACGCGCTGTGGGTCGACCGTCGCGGTTCGCAGGGCCTTCTTCTGTGCGGGTGAGATCATCTGAAACGTGACGACGAACGTCGACGTGCATGGTCCGAACCCCTGGTCCTCGGCCTGCTTCGCCGCCGGCCCGGCCACTTCGCAGACCGTGGCGATGTCCTCACGCCCCACAGCTTGGAGGTACTGCTCGTACCTCTGGATCGCGCCCTCCTTCGTCTTGGGCGCGGACCCGTTACCGGTCGGCTCGGCTGACGGCTTCTCGGTCCGCGGTGACGCGGACGGTTCTTCGGACCGCGGCCGCTGGGACGATTGCGAAGGCTTCGCGGCCGGGGACGTGTCTTCTCCCGGCTTCTCCGGACCGCACGCGCTCGCCCCCAGCACCACGCACGTCGATACCGCCATGCCCACCAGCGTCCGAACTCGCATCCCGGCCCCTCAATAACAGTCGGCAACAAAGGAGCGGACGCAGGATCCGGGGGAACCGTTCCCGGGTTCGTCCGGAGGGGGTGACGGCCTGCTTCCGGTGACCTGGAACACCGGCCGCCGGTTCACCCAGTGGATCCGCCGCGGGGCCGCCCTCCGTACTCAGCCGGCCGCGAGCAGCTGCTCGCGCAGGATGTCGGCGTGCCCGCAGTGGTGGGCCAGCTCGCGCAGGACCTGCAAGTACACCCAGCGCAGCGTGCGCGGTCCGGCCCGGTGGCCGGTCACGACGGTGTCCAGTGGCAGTCCGGTCACCACTGTCCGGGCCGTTGCGCAGGCGTCCCGGTGGGCTGCCGTGACGGAGGCGACGGTGTCGTCGTCGGTCAGCCGGAAGGACGCGTCAGGGCTCTGGACCAAGCCGAGATCACGCCGGGGTGTGCCGCCGACGCACTCCTCGAACCAGACACGCTGCATCCAGGTGACGTGCTTCAGCAGCCCGAGCAGCGTAGTCGCCGACGGGACGAGCCGACGGCGGGCCTGCTCCTCGGTGAGGCCGTCGAGGGCTGCCTCGATGGCGCTCCGATACTCCGTCACGAACGCGTCGAGCTGTGTGCGTTCGTCGTCCAACGGCACGTCGAACGAGCCCATCAAGGTCTCCCGTCACACTGTCGCCCGAGGGCGCATCACCTCGTGCGAGCGGCGGCCCACGGCATCGTCACCATCCTAGGAGGACCTGACAACGCGGGACCGTGTCGTTCGGTGATGCGGCAGGCGGCGAGTCGGAGGAAGGCGCCGCCTGCGGCTTCGCCGGCGGCGTGAGGTGGAGCCGGTCCCGGCCGCCGGCCTTGGTCCGGGCCACAAGCCGACGCCGGCACGCTCGGCCCTGAGGGGCAGTCAGACGGCAGGTGGATCCGCCGGGGCGACGATTCCGGCCTCGTGGGCGACGACCGCAGCGGCGGCCCGGTTGTCCACGGCCAGCCGGGCCAGGATCGAGCTCACGTGGGCCTTGACCGTCCCCTCGACCAGGTGGAGCCGGCGCGCGATCTGCCCGTTGGACAGCCCGCTGCCGAGGAAGGCCAGCACGTCGCGTTCCCGGGCGGTGAGCATGCGGACCCGTTCCCGGGCGGCGGTACGACGGCCGGCCAGGGCGCCCGCGCCCGTGGCCGAGAGGTGGGCGACGACCCGGGCAGCGACCTTCGGTGACAGGTAGGCGGCGCCGTCGGCCACCGCGCGGACCCCCGCGATCAGCTCCTCGGGCTCGCCCGACTTGATCAGGAACCCGGCGGCGCCGCCTCCGAGCGCCTGGAGGATGTAGTCGTCCTCGCCGAAGGTCGTCAGCATCACGACGCCGGTCGCCGGCACGGTGCGCCGGATCTCGACGGCCGCCTCGATGCCGTTGGCGCCGGGCATGCGGATGTCGAGCACGGCCACGTCCGGACGGTGGCGGTGCACCAGTTCCACCGCTTCGTGCCCGTCGCCCGCCTCGGCGACGATCTCGATGCCCGGGTCGGTGGACAGCACCGCGCGCACCCCGGCGCGGATCATCGGCTCGTCGTCGGCCACGAGGACCCTGATCATGAGGAGCACTCCTTCTTGGTCCTGGACAGGCAGCGGGCGTTCACGGGGTGAGCGCCTCCTTCGACATCAGCCGGCCGTCCCGGAAGCAGAGCCGGTACGCGTCCCCGGACCGGTCGTCGAAGCGGTCCGCCGTCATCGCGTAGTACGCACACGTGATGCCCGCCCCCTCGGGTGCGCCCGCCACCGGCCGCTGCGTGGTCTCGCGCTCGGGCAGCGTGCGCTCGACCGAGCCCCGGTCCTGGCCCACCCGCAGCCGGGCGAAGTCGCCGGGGTGCAGGACCGACTGCCGGGCCGAGTGGATGTCCCAGCCCATGAGCGCGGCGCTCAGTACCGCCCACGCCACCAGCGGGATCACCACGGCCAGGATCAGGGCCTGACGGACACGGCCGCGGGCGCGCCGGTGCTCCGGCGGCAGGGCCTCACGGACGAGCCGGGGAGCGGCGGCCGGGAGGCGGTCGGGCGGGGTGTGCGGGAGACGCGCGACGACCGCGAAGCCGTCGTCGTACGGGCCATGGGCGAAGGTGCCGCCCGCCAGTCGTACGCGTTCGTCCAGCCCGATCAGCCCCAGTCCGGTGCCGGTGCCGGTGCCGGTGCCGGTGCCGGGGGCGTCCGGCCGGCCCGCCGGTACGGACGCCGGCCCGTTCTCGACCCGGACCGTCGTCACCCCGTCCGTGTGCGCCAGCCGCACGTCCACCCGGGCGTGCGGGGCGTGCTTGGCCGCGTTGGTCAGGGACTCCTGGACGACGCGGTGGGCGGCCCGCGCGGCCGGCGGGGGCATCGCGCCGGCATCGCCCTCCACGTGGAGGGCGACGGGGAGACCGGCGGCTGCGGCCTCCGCGACGAGCCGCGGGATTCCGGTACCCGGCGGTCCGGGCGGCGCGTCGTCGGCCTCCTCGCGCAGGAGGCCGATCACCTCCCCGAGCCGCTCGACGGAGGCCGCCGCCCGGGCCCTGATCTCCCCGGCCGCGGCCCGGTGCGCCTCGTCCAGGCCGGGGGCGAGCTTGAGGGCGCCCGCCGACAGGGCGATGAGGCTGAGGTCGTGCCCGAGGAGGTCGTGCATGTCCTGCGCGATCCGGGCCCGTTCGCGGGAGCGGGCCTGCTCCGCGACGAGCTGCTGCTCCCGCTCCAGCCGCCCCGCCCGCTCCCAGCCGGCCCGTACGAGCTCCTGGTACTGACGCCAGAAGCGCCCCGCGAACCACGGCAGCATCGCGGCCACCACGACCACCGCGACGAACCGCCCCGCGAGCAGCAGCCACCAGGGCACCAGCGCCACCGCCACCACCCCACCGGCCACGACCGCGACGAGCACGAGGAGGGTGGGCCCGGTCCTGCCCGGCTCCCGGCCGGCGAGGAAGGCGGTCACCGCGGCGGGCAGCGCCCACCACAGACTGACCGTGCTCAGCGCGGCACACGCGGCGGCGGCCACGGCCAGCAGGTTCCCCGGCGCGACGGCCCGCCGGACCGCGCCACTGATCAACGTTCTCTCCACCCGGTCGACGGTACGCACCGCGGCGCCGCACCGGCACTGCCGAAAGTCAGGGATGCGGACGCTGCAGGGGTGGAGGGCTCCCCGCTTTCCGGCGACACCAAGTGCTACGGCGGATACTCTGAGTCGTCACAGGTGGTGGAGCGAGGGGAGACGCGAGATGCCCAGCGCACCCGACTACGGGCAGGGCATCGACTCCGAACGTGCCCTGAAGTTCGCCGTGCAGCGTATCCGTGGCGATCGCGCCCAGATCATCGAGGGGATCATCGAGCCCGTGTCACCCACCTGGGACCACGAACGCGCCGCCCGGCTGATCCGTCGGCAGATCGAGGACCGGGTCGACGAGATCGGGTGCGTCGAGGGCTCGGGAAACCTGGACCTTCCCGGCTCGTCGAACTGGTACGTGCCCGACATCGCGGTCGTGCCCGAGGCGCTCGCCAAGGGCGGCGGCGCCCTGCTCCCGGACCAGACACTTCTCGTCGTGGAAGTCACGTCCGAGTCGAACGCGGAAACCGGCCGGGTCGTGAAACGCCGCCGGTACGCCGAGTACCGAGCCCCTCTCTACCTCCTGGTCGACCGGATCGAAGGCAGCGTGACCCTGTTCTCCGAGCCCGGCGACCTCGGCTACACCCGTGCGGACGGCCCGCACCCGTTCGGCGTGGTTCTGCGGCTGCCGGACCCGTTCGGCCTGGACCTGGACACCGGCGGGCTGTCACCCGCCTGAGCTCTCCCCTCACACCCCCCGGTACTCCGGCACCCGCCGTTCCACGAAGCTCGCCACGCCCTCGTTGGCGTCCTGCGTCGTCATGTTGATCTCCTGGGCCATGGCCTCGGCGGCGAACGCCGCGACCCGGTCCGCGTCCATCGACGCGTTGACGAGCTGCTTCGTCAGGGCGATCGCGCGGGTCGGCCCCTCGGCCAGGCGCTGGGCCCAGGCCCGTGCCGTCCGTGCCAGCTCCTCGTCCGGGACCGTCCGGTTGACCAGGCCCAGGCGTTCCGCGTCCGCCGCAGACAGCGCGTCGCCGAAGAACATCAACTCCTTGGCGCGTTGCGGACCGATCAGGCGCGGCAGCAGGTAGGCGCCGCCCCCGTCCGGTACGAGCCCGCGGCGCACGAAGACCTCGATGAACTTCGCCGACTGGGCCGCCAGCACCAGATCGCACGCGAACGCGAGGTGTGCGCCGATCCCGGCCGCCGTGCCGTTGACCGCGGCCAGGACGGGCTTCTCGCAGTCCAGGACCGCGGCGATCAGACGCTGCGCGCCGAGCCGGATCGTCCGGGCCACATCGCCCGGCACCCGGTCGCCGGTCGCCGGGGCGCCGCGCAGGTCGGCTCCGGCGCAGAAGCCGCGGCCGGTGGCGGTGAGGACGACGGCCCGGACGGCGGGGTCGGCGGATGCCTCGCCGAGCAGCGCGATGATGCGTTCGCGCTGGTCCCGGGTGACCGCGTTCATCGCGCCGGGGCGGTTGAGCGTGATCCAGGAGACCCCGTTGTCAGTGGCGTGGAGTATCAATGATTCAGGCGATCCGGACGGGTCGGCGATGTCTTCGGGGGAGGACGGCATGAGGCAGCTCCTGGGCAGGTGGCAGGCGCGATGGCGGGCGCGGCGACGGGGTGGCGGGTCAGCGGCAGACGGCGAGCGCGTCCAGGGCCACCGCGCCCTGTCCGCGGCTCAGCACCATCAGCGGGTTGATGTCGAGTTCGCACAGGTCGTCCCCGAGTTCCAGGGCCATCCGCTGCACCCGCAGGACGACTTCGACGAGCGCGTCCACGTCCACCGGCAGGCCGCCCCGCACCCCTTCCAGCAGGGCCCGGCCGCGGAGTTCGCCGAGCATCGCCCGCGCCTCGTCCTCGCCGAACGGCGGCACCCGCACCGCCGCATCGTGCAGCACCTCGACGAGTACGCCACCGAGCCCGACCGTCACCGTCGGCCCGAACAGGGCGTCCTGCGTGACGCCGACCATCATCTCGACGCCTCGTTCCACCATCTGGCAGACCAGGATGCCGTCCAGCTCGACGCTCTCGTAGCGCGCGATGTCGGTGAGCTCCCGATAGGCGTCCCGCACCTGGCTGGCCGAGGTGAGCCCGACCTTGACCAGCCCCAGCTCCGTCTTGTGCGCCAGCCGCGACCCGGACGCCTTCATGACGACGGGGTAGCCGACGAGCCCCGCCGCCCGGACGGACGCCGCGGCGCTGGTCACCAACTGCTCACGCGCCACCCGGATTCCGTACGCCCGCAGGAGCTGCTTCGCCGCGTGCTCGCTCAGCTGGTGTCCCGGGCGCATCAGTGCCTGCGCCTTGCGGAACGAGGGGGAAGGGGTGCGCGGCGCCTCGTCGAACGGGGAGCGGTAGGAGGCGGCGAACCGGTGGTGGTCCAGATAGGCCTTCACCGCGGTGATGCAGTTGCCGAACGTACGGAAGGTGGCGACGCGGGACGAGCCGAGAAGCGTCGTACGGTAGGCGTCCTCGGTGCCGACCGGCGACCCCCAGACCACGCACACCAGCTTGTCCGTGGCCTCCGCCGCGTCCACCAGGTCCTGCGCGAGCCTGTCGCTCATCGGCGGGAAGGGGCCGGTGATCGGACAGATCAGCACCCCCACCTCCGGGTCGGCGAGGATGGCGTCGATGATCTTCCGGCCGCGCCAGTCGCCGACCGGGTGGCCGCCGTTGTCGACCGGGTTGGCCACGTTCAGATAGCCGGGGATCCAGGTGTGCAGCTCGGCCTGCTTCTCCTCGGACAGCACCGGCAGGCAGAGCCCCGCCGCGGTCGCCAGGTCCGAGAAGTGCGCGCCCGTGCCACCCGAGATCGAATACACCACGACGCCGTCGGCCAGCGGCTTGCGGGCCCGGGCCAGGAGGGCGGCGGTGTCCTGGAGTTCGTCGAGGCCGTCCACCCGGATCACGCCGAACTGCCGCATCGCCGCGTCGACGACCTGGTCGGCGCCGGTCAGCTTGCCGGTGTGTGACGCGGCCATCCTGGCCCCCGTCTCCGTACGCCCCACCTTCACCGCCACCACCGGGACACCGGCGCGGGCGGCCCGGTCCGCGGCGAGCAGGAAGGAGCGCCCGTCCTTGAGCCCTTCGACGTAGCAGGCGATGGCCCCGACCTCGGGGCGCTGGGAGAAGTACGCGATGAAGTCGGCGGTCTCCAGATCCGCCTCGTTGCCCGTGGGAGCCCAGTGCGAGAGCCGCACGCCCAGCTCCTGGAGCGTGTAGACGGGGCGCCCCTGGTGGCCGGACTGGGTGATCAGCGCGATCGCCGGCCCGTCCAGGTCGTCGCGGAACTCCTCGAAGGCGTTGAGGTTGGTGTTCGGGCCGAGCAGCCGCAGCCCCGACCGCTCCACGGCGGCGGCCAGCCGGGCCTGCGCGGCCGCGCCCTCCGCACCGGTCTCCGCGAAGCCCGAGGCGAACGCGACGGCGAACTTCACCTTGGCCTGCGCGAGCTCCTCGATGACGGGGAGCGGGTCGCCGACCAGCAGCACCGCCAGGTCCACCTGTTCCGGCAGCGCGGCGACGGAAGGAGAGCACGGCCGCCCGAAGACGGATTCCCGCGTGGGGTGCACCGGATACAGCCGCGCCCCGACCCGCTCGGCCCAGGCGACCAGCTGACGGGTGATCCCCGTGTTGGGCCGCCCCTCGGTGTCGGAGGCGCCGATGACGGCGACGGACTCCGGCCGGAAGAACCGGTCCAGATCCGGCACGGGCGCGTGCAGCGGACGCCCGCTGACATCGAGGTCGCCCTCCGCGGCGGCGGCCGCCATGCTGTGGACGGCGGCATGAGGCTCCTCGCCGCAGGCCACCACCCGGGCGCGGAAGTCGGTAGTGAGGGTGCCGTGAGTCGATCCAAGCATCGTTCCGCCCACTCCTGCTCGAAAATCCGTCGGCACGCGGGGTGCCCGGCCGGCGTCCGCAGCGAACCTGACGCTCTGTCAGGTTACTGAACTGACGCCCCGTCAGGAATAACCGTGCAAGCAAAGGCTGCCCCGCACGGCGCCCCCGAATCCGGTCTACCCCACGCCGGAGCGGCCCCGTACGACGCATGACGGCCGGCCCGGGGGCGTGCAGGAGAGTCCCCGCAGGGCGCCGAACAAGTACCCGGGTTCTTCGCGTACCGGCGGAACGTTCGGCGACCGAGGAGACGCCCCGGGGGGCCCCGGGCTACCCCCCACGGGTGCGCACACGGGGCCGGGCCACCCTTTCAAGCCCGCCCGGCGATTGAGGGCGGCCCGCACCGGGTGTCCCTGCACCACCGCGGCCCGCACCGGGTGTCCCTGCACCACCGCGGCCCGCACCGGGTGTCCCTGCACCACCGCGGCCCGCACCGGGTGGCCCCGCAC
This sequence comes from Streptomyces sp. NPDC096323, assembly GCF_040302845.1. Taxonomy (NCBI): domain Bacteria; kingdom Bacillati; phylum Actinomycetota; class Actinomycetes; order Kitasatosporales; family Streptomycetaceae; genus Streptomyces; species Streptomyces sp. NPDC096323. Next base: position 533,638 of record NZ_JBEOSI010000005.1, on the reverse strand, counting down.
CCGAGCCGACCCGCACCACCGCGGCCCGCACCGGGTGGCCCCGCACCCGGTGACCCCCACTCACGCCGTCCCGGCCACCCGCTTTGCGATCCTCCGCGCGTCCAGCGCCATCTCCCGGAGCATCCCGCTGATCGGGTTCGTGAACCCGGTGAAGTACAGCCCGGGCGCCTGCTTCGGCGTACGCCCGCCGTGCACCACCGGCCGGCCCCGCGCGTCCAGCACCCCCAGGTGGCCGACCAGCGGCTCCAGGGCCCGGACGTAGCCGGTCGCGGCGATCACCGCGTCCGGGGTGACCCGGGTCCCGTCCGCCAGCACCACCGCGTCCTCGTCGAACGACGCGACGGCTGCCACCGGCGCCACCCGGCCGCCCTTCACCGCGTCGATCAGCCCCACGTCCTGGACCGGGATCGCCCCGTCCTTGACCCGGGAGTACAGGCCCGTGTCCGGCCGGGGCAGACCGTGTCCGGAGAGGTCGGGCACGGCGACGCGGGCCATCAGGCCGCCGGCCCGGTCGACGAGCGCGACGGGCAGCCGGCGCACCAGGATGCCGGTCGCCTGCGCGGGCCAGCCCGCAGTGGAGCGGCGCACGATGTGGGGAACGGTGCGTATGGCGAGCCGTACGCGGGATGCCCCGCCCTCCACCAGGTCGACGGCGATCTCCGCGCCCGTGTTGCCGATGCCCACGACGAGGACGTCCTTGCCCGCGTACGGGGCCGGGTTGCGGTAGTCGGAGGCGTGCAGCAGTTCGCCGGTGAAGGTGTCGCGCCCGGGCCAGTCGGGGATGCGCGGGGTGTGGTTGTAGCCGGTGGCCACGACGACGGCGCGGCCGGTCAGTTCACGCCCGCCGGTGGCGGTCAGCCGCCACCCCGTGCCGTCCGCCGCCGGGTCGATGCGGGAGACCTCGACGCCCGTCACCACTTCCAGCCCGTGGTGCTCGACGTACTTCTCCAGGTAGCGCACCACGTCGTCCCGGGAGACCCAGCGGCCGAACCGGCGGGGCATGGGCAGCCCGGGGAGAGCGGACCAGCGCCGGGTGGTGTGCAGATGCAGCCGGTCGTAGTGGCGCCGCCAGGACGCGCCGACGTCCCCGGACTTCTCCAGGACGACGGCGCGGACCCCCTGCTCGCGCAGGGCCGCGGCGGCGGCGAGCCCGCCGGGGCCGCCGCCGATGACGTAGACGGGGCGGTCCTCGGTGATGTCGGTGGGGGCCGGGGTGTTGGAGCTACCGGAGGTAGACGTGCTGTCGGACATGGTTCGGAGCGTAATCGCGCACACCCTTGATGGGTCTCGGTCAAGACCGGAATCGATTGCGAAATGATCACGGGTGCACGCCCCTTGCGCAGCCTGTCGCCATCGGGTGAACTGACGTACCGTCAGTTTCCGTGACAGGAGGAGGGGCCCCATGCGAACGATCTGGCTCGACGGAGCGCAGTGGCTCGCCGTGCTCCGCATAGGCCTCGGCCTGTGGTGGCTGGAGAGCTGGCGCCACAAGGACAAGAAGGGCTGGTTCGAACGCGGCACAGGCATCGCTTGGGCGGCGGACGTGGCCGGCAAGCACCGCTGGCCGGTGATCGGGGCCGGCTTCCGGACGATCGTCGCCCCGCGCCCGAAGGCCATGGCCTACGTCGTCGTGTACGCGGAACTCGCCCTCGGCCTCGGCCTGGTGTCGGGATTCCTGACCCCGGTCGCGCTAGTGGCCGGACTCCTGCTCAATCTGCTCTACCTGGTCCTGATGATCCACGACTGGGCCGAGCAGGGGCAGAACGCGATGATGGCGCTCATCTCGCTCGTCGCCCTGTTCGCGATGTCCTGGCAGACCTGGTCCCTCGACCACGCGATCGGACTGTTCCTGTGACGACCCCGCGCCCCGCCACACCGGCCCCCACCCCCGCTCCATCCCCCCGCTACGACCTCCCCGAGCCCGATGCGTTCACCCGCCCCTACTGGGACGCCGCCGCCGAGGGACACCTGCTGCTGCGCCGCTGCCGGGCCTGCGACCGGGCGCACCACTATCCGCGCGAGTTCTGCCCGCACTGCTGGAGCGAGGACGTCGACTGGGAGCGGGCGAGCGGCCGGGCCACGCTGTACACCTGGTCCGTCGTCCACCGCAACGACCTGCCGCCGTTCGGCGCCCGCGTTCCGTACGTCGCAGCGGTCGTCGACCTGGCGGAGGGACCGCGAATGATGACGGAGGTCGTGGAGTGCGAGGAGAGCGCGCTCGCTGTCGGTATGGAGCTGGAGGTGACGTTCCGGCGGGAAGAAGGCTGGGAGGCCGTCGCGGTGTTCCGGCCCTGAACGGGCGCGGCGGGGACTCCACCGCCGCCCGGCCGCCGGCCACCGCCCGGCCGCTTACGAACGATCAGGGCGCCTCGGCGAAGACGGCGGACGGCTCCTCCCCGTTCTGGGCCTGCCGGGCACGTATGGTGACCATGTCGGCGATGCCGTAGAGGACCGACGGCTCGAGCTCTTCGTAGCCGCCACCGTAAGCGACCCGGATCACCACGGTTCCGACACGGACGACCGAGGCCATCGAGTACTTGTACGTTGAGCCGGTGTACTCCTCCCGGGAGAACGCGGCGCTCACGTCGCCGATCCGGTCCAGGGACATCGACGAGACACCGTCCCCCGAGCCCGTGTTGCGGGCGCGCCAGCCCGTGGTCGCCGCGTCGGCCGACTCGTACGCCTCGAACAGGATCGACGCCAGGTCGGACGTTCCGGAGGCCGCGTACGTCACCTCGCCCTCGCTGAGCAGCCCGCCGCAGTCGTCGTCGCAGTTGTCCGGAGTCATCTCCCGGGTGTCGGCCTGTTCGGACAGGGACCATCCCGACGGCATGCTGCGGAGATCGGGGAGGATGCCCTTCGCGAGCCGGAAGTCCCTCACGGGCTCGCTTTTCCATGGAGGCGCCGGCTCGGGCGTCTCTTTCCGGCCGCCTTGTATCGAAGGCGCCCGGGGGCCGGCCTCACCGCGCACGGGCTGGTGCCCCGTCTCCGTCCCGCCCGCCCAGGCTCTCCGTCCCGTCCGCCCCGGCCGTGCGGCGCTGACGACCCCGCCCGCGCCACGATCAGCGTGACAACTCCTTGCGCTGCTTTCGGCGTTCCCGGAGGTTCGCGTAGCGGATGACCACGCCGCCCGCGCCGCACGATCCTGTCACCCGGAGCACCGGTGTGCCCGGCAGGCGTTCGCCCGAGGTCTTGTCCTTGAGGCCGCCGAAGCCGAGATCCAGCGCGTCCGTGTCCGCCCGCCAGCCCGCCGGGAGCACGAAGACCACCCCGGCCATCTGCGCGTCGACCTCCACCTCGATCTCGCGCAGCCGGCACTCGGCCTGCGTGAAGTCGAGGCGTACGCCGCCCATTCCGCCGTACGCGACAATGCGCGGCGGCACCTTCCAGCGGCCCGTTCGCTGGGCGCCGTGGATGCCGCCCTTCAGGGTCAGCGGCTCACCGGAGTCGATGACGGCCGGGCCCAGGTCCTCGGTGAGCGGCGCGAGTTCGGCGTGGGTCTTGGCCGTGAGCGCCTGCTCCAGGCGCTCGTCCAGCTCTTCGAGATCGATGCGGCCCTCGGCCGCCGCCTCCCGCAACTGTTCCACGACCGCCTCGCGGTCGGCGTCGGAGGCGCGCATACGGCCGGCGGATCGCGTGGGCTCTGCAGTCATGCGTCAGATGATACGGACGCCGCGACGCGGGGCCAGGGCTTGTGCGCCCCGGCCCGTCCGGTCAGCCGCCGCGCCGGGACCGCTCCAGCCACGGCCCGAACTCGCTGTCCAGGACCAGCCGTCCGAGCTTGCGGTACTCGGCGAGGACGGCCGCGACGAGCTGCTCCGTGTCCAGCGGGCGGCCCGACTCCGCCGCCTGGTACGCGGCGGTGACCGTGCAGGCGCGGATGGACCCTCCCGTCAGCTCGAACCGCTCCGCGCAGGTCCGCAGATCGAGGCCGGGCGCGCGGGGGATCTCCGTGCCCAGGCAGCGCTCCCACAGGGCCAGCCGCTGCTCCGCGTCCGGTACGGGGAAGTCGGCGACCACGTCGAGGCGGCGGGTGAAGGCCTCGTCGAGGTTGGCCCGCAGATTGGTGGTGAGGACGGCGATGCCGTCGAAGGACTCGATCCGCTGGAGGAGATAGGCCGACTCCACGTTGGCGTGCCGGTCCTGCGCGTCCTTGACCTGCGAGCGCTTCCCGAAGACGGCGTCCGCCTCGTCGAAGAGCAGCACCGCGTTGACGTCGGAGGCCTCGACGAAGATCCTCTCCAGGTTCTTCTCGGTCTCCCCGATGTACTTGTCCACCACGGAGGACAGGTCCACGACGTACAGCTCCATGCCGAGGTCGGCCGCGACGACCTCCGCCGACATGGTCTTCCCGGTGCCGGACTCCCCGGCGAACAGCGCGACGATGCCCCGGCCCCGGCCGCCGCCCGGCCGCATCCGCCACCGTCCGAGTACCTGCTCCCGGTGGCGGGCGCGCAGGGCCAGGTCGGAGAGCTGCTGATGGGTCGACGGGGGCAGCACGAGGTCGTCCCAGCCGACGGCGGGCTCGATGCGGCGGGCGAGCCGTGCCAGGCCCGCCCCGTTCTGGGCCCGGACAGCGGTCCGCAGGTCCTGGGCCTCCACCGGGCGCCCCTCGAGCCCGGCCAGCCGGGTGGCGACGGCGGCGGCCCGGCGGATCTGGCCGGAGTCGAGCCGGTAGGCGCGGATGGCGTCGGCGAGCCGCGCGTCGGCCCCCGCGGTCCCGGCGGCGAGGCCTTCCGGGGCGCCGGCGGCCAGGCCCTCATGCGCACCGGCGGCGACGCCTTCCGCAGCACCCGCGGCGACGCCTTCCGCAGCACCCGCGGCGAGGCCTTCCGCAGCACCGGCGGGCAGGCCCTCCGCAGCACCCGCCCCGATGAGTGCTCGGCGCCATCGCCGTGCCGTGTCCGCCGGGTCCGCGGGCAGGACGTGGACCGTCACCGGGCTCTCGCCCGCCCACAACGGGTCCCAGTGCTTCTTCCCGTACATGACCAGCGGGGAGCCGCCGCCGACCGCCTCGCAGAGCCCGTCGATCAGTCGGGCGCCCTTGACCTGCTCGGGGACGAGCGCTTCCAGCGGGCCGACGACGAGACCGCCGCCGGTCAGCCGTGCCTCGGTGGCCAGGATCCGCGCGGTCCGAACCGGCTCCGGGGCGGCGGCCAGTGCCGCGACGTCCACCACCAGCGGGCGACGCCCCGCCGCGAGGAGCGCGTCGGCCGCGAGGCGGCCCGGGTCGCCGCCCCGGTCCAGCAGATGCACCAGGCCGCTGCCGGTGCCCAGCGCCGCCGCGACCCGCAGCGTCGTCGGGCACGGGTCGTGTTCCTCCTCGGACCCGGCCACCCCCCGGAGGAGACCGTGCAGCCTCCCGTCCACGCCGTCGTCGCCGAGCAGATGGGCGGTGACCCGGTCCGGCACGCGCAACACCCGGGAGAGCAGCGGACGGTCGGCCTCCAGCACCTCGACGAGACCGGCCGCGACCAGCGGGGCGGACGGCGAGAAGCGGAAGCGGCCGGGGCCGGCGGCGGGCAGCCCGCACAGTTCGAGGGCCAGGCCGATCGTGGCTCTGCGCCGGGTGAGGTCGTCGTTGAGGTAGCCGTACAGCCGCTCGAACCGTGCGTCGATGTCCGGGGCCATCGCGACGAGCAGGAGATCGACGTCCGGCGCGACCAGCCCGAACCGCTCCGCGAGCGCGGCGATGCGGCCCGCGGCCGGGGATCCCGCCAGGGCGTCGGAGTCGTACGGCGCGTCGGCCCCGTACGCCGGAACGGGCCGGAACGCGTCGCGGGAGTCCAGGATCAGCTCGGCCGCGGCCGGGGTGAGGTACTGCCCCCGGTACGGGTCGTTGAGGTCCGGGTCGGTCTCCTGGCGCAGCGCGACCGCGTGCCGTACCCGCCGCTCGATGTGGCCCAGCCGTTCCCAGAGGTCCTCGACGTCCGTCGACGGGGCGCCGGCCGGCTCGCGGAAGCCGGTCGGCCTCTCGTGCACCGTGGTCACCGCGCCGGACCTCCACGCCTGCGCCTGCCCGGCGGCAGCCCGCCGGCCTCCGACGCCCCGTCGTACCGCAGTCGCTGCCCCGGCGGCAGTTGCCGTTCGCGCTCCGCGGCGAAGCCCTCCCCGCGGACCTCCGAGGCCCCGTCGTACCGCAGCCGACGGCCCGGTTCCGGGGACTCGCCGGCCCGTCCGGGGGCCGTCCGCACCAGCAGGCCCTCGGTGACCGGCGGTCCGGCGGGCGTCAGCTCGCCGGCCAGCGGGGCCCACACCCGCAGGTCGATCGCGGCCTTCAGCTCGCCGCCGAGCGCGGACCACACGTCCACGGTGGACGGGCGGTCCCCGGAACCCGCGGACGCCGCCTCCATCTCCACCGTCATCCCGAGCTCGGCCAGGCTGCCGGTGAGCATCCGGGCGGGAAGGACGTCCGTGTGGATCAGGCAGCGCAACACCTCGGACAACAGGCGGTGTTCGTCCTGCGGGCGGTTGGTCCACGCGGTCAGCAGATAGGTCAGTTCGAACCAGCGCGGCGGTGTCCGCCGCCCGGTGACCACGCCCTCGGCGTCGTACTCGTCGGTCGTGCCGCTGCGGCGGCGGGTGGCGTCCTCGCGGATGCCGTACAGGAAGACGCTGACCGTGGGAGCGTTGCGCCGCGCGGACCAGTCCCGGGTCGGGGCGTCGAAGACCAGGTCGACGCCGCTCTCCTCGAGGCCGGCGTCGACGAGCAGCAGCCGCAGCCCTTCGTCGACTTCGTGGATCACCTGCGGCCCACCTCGTCCGGCGGGACGATGGTGCCGCTGACCACGAGGAACGGGGTGGTCACCGGGCTGAACCCGGGCCCCGACGCGGAGATGGTGCGCGGGCCCGTCCGGTCCTTCACCAGGATCAGCAGCTGGGCGATGAAGGTGCCGTCGGCGCCCGGGCGGGTGGGCGCCGCGGTCGCGGTGATGCCGGGCTTCCACGTGAGCTTGACCGGAACGCCGGGCGGGAAGTCCTTGCCGCGCACCGAGGTGACGAAGCCGGGCTTGCCGACCGCGGGCACCGAGACGATGCGGGGCTGGAGGATGCGCAGCGGGATCCGGGAGACGTTGTCACCGCGGTCGGCGTCGGTGCCGGTCGTGGACAGCTTCCCGGTGACGGACGTCCTCAGCGCCCGGTCCGGGGCGAGGACGACGCGCAGGACCGAGGCGGTTCCCGGCGCGAGGTCGGGCAGCTCGCACACCCCGGCTGCACAGCCCGGCGGGAGGGTGTCCACCGGGATGCCGGCGGGCAGCCCGAGCCGGAGCCGCAGGCCGGTGGCGAGCGCGTTCTTCCCGTTGCGCACGGTGTACGTCACGACGACCCGGCCGCCGACGTACCCGGGGCTGGGCTGGGCTTGCACGACGACGGCGGGGCCTGCCTCGGGCGCGGGCGGCAGCGGGGCGGGCGGCTGCGCCGGCGGTGCCGGAGCGGGCGGTGCCGGAGCGGGCGGCGGGGAAGAGGTGTGCGGCGCGGAGGGGCTGGGCGCGGAAGGCGTCGGGTCGGGCAGCTCGGGGGTGGCGCGGACCCGGACGGCCGTCCCGGTGTCGTTGTTGTCAAGGGCCGGGTCGATGACGGCTCCGGTGACCGACCAGGCGATCTGCCAGGGCCCCGCCGTGACACCGGTCAGCCGTGCGGTGACCTCCACCTCGTCGCCCGGTCGCAGGATGCCCAGGCCGCAGCTCGGCGAACCGGCGCCGCAGGAGCCGGCTTCGGTGGTGAGCTCCTCCAGGCGTACGCCCGGCGGGGTGACGGCGATGAGCGTGGTGTCCGGGGAGGGGGCGGGTCCGCGGTTGGTGACGGTGACCGTCACCGCGGTGGAGGACCCGGCCTCCACCGACGGGCCGACGGGCGGCGCGGTCACCGTCAGGTCGGCCTGCGGCTGGAAGGCAGGTTCCTTCTGCCGGCCCGGCAGCTTCGCGGTCAGGGAGGTCAGGGTGCCCGTGGCGAGGTCGAGTTCGGACAGCTGCTCGGGGGAGTTCGGTGCACGGTCCCGGCGGTGGCTGAGCACCAGCCGGGCGGCGTCCGGCGACCAGGCCACGTCGCGTGGCTGGTAGGGGCCGGTCGCCGACACGTCCGGGATCTGCGCCGCGCACGCCTCGGGATCGCCGCGCCGGTCGGACGGCAGGACGACCCGGCAGTTCTCGCCGTCCGGCGAGGTGACGACGATGCTCGCCCGCTGGTTGATCTGGTCGGCGCGGTCCTTGCGGTTGAAGGCGATCGCCGTGCCCTCGGGGGAGAAGGCGGGACTGTCGTCGATGACCTTGCAATCGACGGGGCAACCGGTGGTGCTGAGGTCTCGCTGCTGAGTGAGGGCTTTCACCGGGGCGGTCCACACGTGCTTGATCCCGCCGAGGCCCCGGACCACCTGGTTGCGGGTGAAGGCGAGCGTGGTGCCGTCCGGGGACCAGGCGGGCTGGGCGTCGCCGCCCACCAGCTCTCCCGTGGGCGGGACCACTTCGCCGATGACCTTCTTCGTGGCGACGTCGGCGACGAGCACCCGGCTCGTCCGCGCCGCACCGTCGCCGCCGGCGGGAGACGTCCGGGTGAACGCCAGTCTGGTGCCGTCCGGGGAGAAGGAGGGGTCGGTGTCCCAGTCCTGGGCGCCCCGTCCCTCCAGGTCCATGACCTTCTCGTTCGTTCCGTTGGTGTCGGCCAGCCAGATCCGCTGGATCCGTACGCCGTCCACGGTCTCGAAGCGGGTCACGGCGATGTTCCGGCCGTTCGGCGTGTAGGTCTGCCGCTCGGTCCAGGGGTCGTAGCCGGTGGACGGGTGGAACAGCGGGTCCTTGGCGGGATCGTCACTCGTGTTCGTCCGGGCCTTCGGGTCCTCACGCAGTACGTCGAGCCGGAGGTCCCGGGGGTCCGAACCGTCCTGCCGCATGTCCTGGAGCGTGACCAGGTCGGCGTCCTTGGTGGTCCTGCGGCTGACGACCACCGACCAGACGTCCACCGGTCCGAGCACGGCCGGTGTCTCCACCTGACGGTCCTCGGACAGCACCATCGCCGGCTTCTGGTTCTCCAGGGAGCCGGCCCGGTACACGTGGTCATAGACGGAGCAGCCGCAGTCCGTGTTGGGGCTGAGGAAGACCAGGTCGTCGCCGCCCGGGAGCCAGGCGGCCGAGCGGGTGCCCCAGCCGGCGAACGTGCCGGTGATCAGGGGGCGGGCGGTTCCCCGTCCTTCGCTGATCCGCAGCCGGTCCCCGGTGTCCGTCTCCGATTCGGGGGTCTGGTGCAGGGTGTAGACGACGCGCTTGCCGTGGTCGTCGTCGTTCACCGGGTTCCACTCCGGCTCCCGCGCGTCGCCCTCCGCCGGGTTGCTGATGCAAGTGACCGCTCCGCCGGACAGGTCCCGCGCGTAGATCTGCGTGCCCGGCTCGGGGCCTCCGTCACTCGCGTACGCGATCCGCTCGCCGTCCGGGGAGAGCGTCGGGTGGGTCTCGTCGGCGGACGGCGTGTTCGTCAGCCGCTGCGGACGACCGGAGCCGTCGACGCCGACCGACCAGAGGTCGCGCTGGGTGGACCCCCCGGCCCCGGCGCCCGGTTCGGCCGAGTCGAAGACCACGGTCCGGCCGTCCACGGAGAGTTCGGGGTGCGCGGCGTCACGGCCGGTGGTGAGCTTGCGTACGTCGCCGTCCGCGTCGCGCACATAGACCTGTGGCCGCGCCTCGTCACGGAGGCTGGTGAAGACCAGCGTGTCACCGCGCCCGAAGGCGTCCTGGTCGTAATGCGCGGGACCGTCGCCGAACAGGTCCTGGGCGGCCCCCGTTCCGTACGGAACCTGCGCGAGGCTGCGATGCCCCGTACCGGCGAAGGCGATCCGTCCGGCGTCCGCCGGCGCCGCTTCGGACGCGGCGACCGCTTCCGTCGCGCCCAGCGGAGCGGATACGGAACCCGCCACCAGCAGCGGTGTCAGCAGCACCGCGACACCGATCAGCCGGCGCAACCGGGTACGGCGTTCCGGGCCAGCAGGACCGCCCACGGTCCACCTCACAGTCTGGTCGATGGTTCTCCACCCTCAGCATCGTGCGTACGAGGGGAGTGCGGGCAGAGGCCCAAGTACCCGGAGCGGGGGAAGACATGGTGCCCTTTGCGGCCCCCGGGCGCCTTCCCGCGGCGTGCGGGACCTCCCGCCCGGTCACCCCCGCGCCGGTCCGCCGCCCGAAGCGGGGGACCGGGCGGCCCGCCACGGGACCCCGGCGAGCCGCGGGGGCAACGCCCGTTGCCCCCACGGGCCACCGCGCCAAGTGAGCCGAGGCGGCACCTCAGATGAGCCCGTGCCGCATGGCATAGCCCACCGCATGGGCCCGGTTGCGCAGGTCGAGGCGCGTCGCCACCTCGTGCAGCACGTTCTTGACGGTCCGTTCGGAGTACGACGTCTTCTGCGCGATCTCCGCGGTGCCGTACCCCTCCGACACCAGCCTGATCATCTCCGCCTCCCGTGCCGTGAGGGTGGAGAGCGAGAGCCCGCGCGGGTCCAGCACCGTGCGGTGGAGGCTGCTGACGTGGTCGAGGAGCTTGCCCAGGAGGTCGCCCGGCAGCACCCCCTCGCCCTTCGCGATCGCGGTGACGAGGTGGACGAGACGGTTCTGGTCGGCCTCCCCGCGCCTCAGCACGGCGGCGACGCCGTACTCGATCAGAGTCTGGAGCGCGCTCGCCTCGAAGGAGCCGACGACGAGGCCGACGCGGGTGGAGGTGTTGCGCTGGAGGCGGTGCAGGAGCTGGACGGTGGCCTCGTTCACCAGGTCCACCACGACCAGGGAGACCTGGGCGCGGTCCGCCTCCTCCTCCGGTATCAGTTCTATCTCCGGCCGCAGGCGCAACTGCTGCGCCATGCCGGTCTGCAGGATCAGGTCCTCCGCGTACACCGCTACGGAGACCCGGCCTCCCCGGGGCGCATGCGGGTGCCGCGCCGTGGGCTGCTCGGGTATGGAAGGCCTGCGGCCGTGGTCGGCCGCCGCCCTCGTCTTCGTCATATCCGTCGTGGTCATGGTCATGTGCTCGTCCTTCTCAGCTACTTCCGCCGATACCCCGTAAGCCCCTCGTCCCGCGCGCACTCGTTCCGCCCCGGGCAAGGAGACCTGGCCCTGGGCCGGGGGGCGGGGTGACGCCGCGGGTGTGCCGCCAGGGCACCGGCCCTGCCCGCACGTTGCCCTCCCGCCTCTGCTGCCGGGACCGGCGCGCGGCCTAACGTCGCAGCGTGACCACATCTGCCGAATTCGACATACCCACGGTGACGGTGTCGCCGGGCGCCGAAGCGACGACCACGCTGACCGTGCGCAACGACGGCGACATCGTCGAGGCGTACGCCCTCGACGTGGTCGGTGACTGTGCGGCATGGGCGACGGTGGAACCGGCACGGGTCTCCCTCTACCCCGGCACCTCCGAGACCGTCATGGTGCGGCTCGCGCCGCCCCGGTCCCACGAGGTCAAGGCCGGCGAAGTCCCCCTGGGCGTACGCGTACTGCCGACGGAGCACCCCGAGTCGGTGGCCGTTCCCGAGACGACGGTGGTCGTGGAGCCCTTCCACGAGCTCCGCGCGAAGCTGGAGCCGGGCCGGCGCAGGGGCTGGCTGGGCGCCCGGTTCCGTACCTCGGTGCAGAACCGGGGGAACACCCCCGTCGACGTCGTGTTCACCGGGAAGCAGGAGGGCGAGGAACTCCGCCTCGCGTTCACGCCGGAGCGCCGGAGCCTGCAGCCGGGCGAGTCCGCGGAGGTGGGCCTGCGCGTGCGGGCCCGGAAGCTGATCTGGTTCGGCGCCCCGGCCACCTGGCCGTTCGAGGTCCGTGCCGCGGAGAGCGAGGGCGCGGACACCGAGGCCGGGCAGCCCGGCCGTCCGGAGCCGCTGCCAGGCGAGTTCGCACAGCTGCCGCTGCTGCCCAAGTGGCTGCTGATCGTCCTGGCGGCGCTGCTCGCGCTGCTCGTGGCGTGGTTCGCCCTGGTACGGCCCGCTGTCCGCAGCACCGCGAAGGAGGCGGGGGCCAAGGCGGCGCAGGAGGAGAACCGGGAGCGGCCGCAGGGCGGTGCCGCGACCGGCGGCACCACGGGAGGCGACCCGGCCGGCGGGCAGGGACAGGAACAGGGCAAGGCGACCGGGACGGGGACGGACGGAGCCGGCGGCGCCGGCACGGGCGGCTCCGGTGCGACCGGCGGCGTCGGCGCGGCGAACTCCCAGCAGAGTTCGGAGACCATCGACGTGGAGACCGGCGCCGGAGCCAAGAAGGACGGGACGTACCGGGTTCCGAAGGGGAAGGTCTTCGGCGTCACCGACATCGTGGTGGCGAACTTCCAGGGTGACGAAGGGGTGCTGACGATCTCCTTCGGCGAGCGGAAGATCACCACGATCGCGCTGGAGACGTTCCGCAACCAGGACTATCACTGGGTCACCCCCATTCGTATTCAGGAGAATGCCACGGTCACCGCTTCCGTGACCTGTTCCAAACCTGGGACGCCGGCGACCGGGACGCAGGCCTCCGGGTGCCACCAAGTACTCAATGTCAGTGGTGTGCTGAGCGATATCGCACCGTAGAAACGATAGCCCCGGTTTCCTGCCCGTCCGTTCCGCCGGTGTGAACAAACGGGGTCCCTGCCAGCGGAAACGTCCAACCGCTCGTTCACCTGGGTGTGGTTCTTCACACACCGGCCGGAATCGGGAACGAAATCTTGAACAGGGCACTCGCGCGGGCGAATACCGGTCTTTCGGGGGTGAACTCGGGCTTTCGCGGGCGGAGGTCACCGCTTCGAACTGCTGGCGTTCCGGCGGCCGGAACGGACCGAAATGTTTCGGTACGGGGTGCGGACCATGGAATTCCGGCCGCTGCGGCCCGGCGGCCCCGGTAGTTTCTGGCTCAAATTAATCCCTCGTGGCGTGCCTGGGCGCCCTGCTGCCGTGCCGTCAGGCCGGCGGCGCCACGGGCGGGGAGCCGGTCCCGGGCGGCCACGGGGTGCCCCGGGAAGGCAGCGGCCCTGCCCCGGGGCCGGGACTTTGAGGCCTACTGCCCGCAGACATCTCCGGGCAAGACTGAACACGCGAACGACTGACCACCCGAAGGAGCGAGCATGCCGTCGTACCTCACCCCAGGTGTTTACGTGGAGGAGGTGCAGTCCGGAGCACGTCCCATCGAGGGAGTCGGCACCGCGGTCGCCGCCTTCGTCGGGTTCGCGGAGACTGGCCCCTTCCACCGGCCGACGCTGGTGACCAGCTGGGACCAGTACGTCCAGACCTTCGGCACGTTCACCCCCGACACCTACCTGACGCTGGCCGTCCACGGGTACTTCAGCAACGGCGGCGGCGCCGCGTACATCGTGCGCATCGGCGGCCCGGCCGAGGACGCGGCACAGAGCCCCGCAGTCGCGGCGGCCCCGCCCGTCGCCCTCGGCGGCTTCCTGATCTCCGCACGTCCGGGCGCCGGTGACGGCCTGTCCGTCGAGGCCGCCGACCCCGAGGGCGAGAACCCTCCGGAGGACCGGTTCCGGTTGCTGGTGCGTCAGGGCGGCAAGGTGGTGGAGACGTACGACACCTCCGTACGCAAGAACGTCAAGGGCTACCTCGTCACCCAGGCCCGTCAGTCCAAGTTCATCGAGGTCACCGAGCAGCCCGGTGCGGCGCAGACCCGCCCCGAGAAGCAGAGCGTCTCCCTCGCGCCCGCCGCCCCGGACGCGGGCGGCGCCGCCCGCTCAGGACCGAGCGAGTACGTGGGCGACGCCTCGGCCCGTACGGGCATCGCGGCCCTCGAGGCGATCGACGAGATCACCATGGTCGCCGTCCCGGACCTGATGAGCGCCCACCGGCGCGGAGACATCGACGCCGAGGGCGTACGCGCCGTGCAGCTGGCCGTCATCGCGCACTGCGAGCAGATGGGCGACCGGGTCGCCGTCCTGGACACCCCGCCGGGCATGAACGCCCAGCGCGTCCGCACCTGGCGCAACGAGGACGCCGGCTACGACTCGCGCTACGCGACCGTGTACTACCCGTGGCTCAACGTCCTCGACCCGGCGACCGGCCGCCCGACCCTCATCCCGCCGAGCGGCCACGTCGCCGGCGTCTGGGCGCGCAGCGACGCCGAGCGCGGGGTGCACAAGGCACCCGCCAACGAGGTCATCCGTGGCGCGCTGGACCTGGAACTCCGCCTGAGCAAGGGCGAGCAGGACCTGCTCAACCCGATCGGCGTCAACTGCGTCCGCGCCTTCCCCGGCCGCGGCATCCGCATCTGGGGCGCACGGACCCTCTCGTCCGACCCGGCCTGGCGCTACCTCAACGTGCGCCGGCTCTTCAACTACCTGGAGGAGTCCATCCTCCTGGGCACCCAGTGGGTGGTCTTCGAGCCGAACGACGACCGGCTCTGGTCGAGCATCCGGCGCAACGTCACCGCGTTCCTCACCGAGGAATGGCGCCGGGGAGCGCTCTTCGGCCGGACGGCGGAAGAGGCGTTCTACGTCAAGTGCGACCGGGACAACAACCCGCAGGAGTCCATCGACCTCGGCCAGGTCGTGTGCGAGATCGGCGTCGCCCCGGTGAAGCCCGCGGAGTTCGTCATCTTCCGCCTCTCGCAGTTCTCCGACAGCACCAGCCTCGTCGACGAGTGACCCTTCCTCGTCGAGGAGTGACCCCGCAGGCCGCACAGGCCCCCCAGGCAACGAACGGAACAGGTGACCAGTAGTCATGGCAGAGGGCGATGCTCTTTCCACCCACGTCTTCGGCGTGCAGCTCGGCGGCTATCTCGTGGAGTCGATCCAGGAGATCAGCGGGCTGACCGTCGAGGAGGAAGTCGTCGAGGTCCGTCAGGTGACCGCCGAGGGCAAGCAGATCATCCGCAAGCAGCCCGGCGCGCGGCAGGCCGGCGAGGTGACGATCACCCGCGGGCTCGACAAGAGCAGCGAGTTCACCAAGTGGATCAAGGAGACGCTCAACAACGGAGCCGTCGACACCGCGCGGCAGAACCTCACCATCGAGATCAAGGACTCGAAGGGTGAGACCGTCCGCCGCATCCAGCTGATGCAGGGCTGGGCCAGCAAGTGGGAGGGCCCCTCGCTGAAGGCCGGCGAGTCCAGCGCGGCCACCGAGACGGTCACCATCACCTTCGAGGAGATCGTCGTCGAATGAGGCGCAGGACCGTTTCCGGCGGCGGCCTCGACGAGGTCCTCGACAGCCTCGCCGCCGCCGCGCCCGCCCCGCGCGAGGAGGCGGCCCCGACCCCTCCTCCCGCCCGGGAGAGGGAACGCCAGGACCTGCGTACGGAGTTCGAGTTCGAGCTCCCGCGCGGGTACGTCGACGACGAGGGCCAGGTCCACCGGAGCGGGTCGATGCGGCTCGCCACGGCCCGGGACGAGCTGCGCCCGCAGATCGACCTGAGGGTCAAGGAGAACCCCGCGTACCTGAGCGTGGTGCTGCTCAGCCAGGTGATCACCCGGCTCGGCACCGTCACCGATGTGCACGCCGGGGTGGTGGAGCGGATGTACGCCACCGACGTGGCGTTCCTCCAGGACTTCTACCGCCGCATCAACAGCGAGGGCCACACCCACGCCGCGGTGACGTGCCCGCTGTGCCACGGGTCGTTCGAGGTGGACCTCTCGGGTGAACGCCTGGGGGAATCGTGACGTACGCGCCTTCCCGGCTGCGGGAGGAGCTCGCGTACATCGCCTACCACTTCCACTGGCAGCGTGAGGACATCCTCGACCTCACCCATGGTGAGCGGCAGGAGTGGGTGAGGGAGATAGCGCGGATCAACACCCGCGTCAACGAGAGCGGGTGAGGGCGTGGAGTTCAGCAACTGGTTCCGTACGGGGAGCCGGCGGCAGGCCGGCACCCCCGCCCCGGGCGTGACCTCGGCGGAGGCTCAGGCCCCGGAGCCGGCGCCCGTTCCGGACGACGCCCGGCCCGGGCGTCGTCCGGACGCCGACTGGGACGGCGGCTGGCGGCGGGTCGCGCCGCCCACCGTGACCGTCGCCAGGTCCTCGATCGGGGTGAGCGACGGACTGCGCTTCCGCTCCGGGCTCGCGTCGTGGCAGAACGTCTCGTACGGAGGCGAGCTCGGCCACGCCGTGCTGCCGTCCGCACCTGTGGGCCTCATCCACGCGGTGGCGCGGCCGGGCGTAGCCCGCCCCGCTGCCGCCGCAGGACCGCCCCTTCTTCTGCGTGCGGTCGGGGGGCGGGAGGAGCCGGGGCAGCCTGCGACGTCGGGGGCCACGGTGCAACGTGCGCCGTCCGATGCTCCGGTACGGCCCGCGCCGTCCGCCGCTCCCGCGCAGCAGCCTGCGTCGTCCGTAGCCCCGGCTCGTGTGACCGGCAGGCCACGGACTCTTGCCGTTGTCCAGCGTGCGCGAGGTGGACAGGCGGGTCGGCGACCCGTTGGGCAGCCCGGCGTGGACGCCCCGGCCGACGCGCGGCCGTCCGTCGCCCCGGAGGCCCGCGCGTCGGCGGACACGGGAGCCGCTGCGGCCGTGCGGCCGGTCGCTGTCCGTCCTCGTCGGACCGCACCGCCCCTGACCGTCGCCCGGCGGCCGGTGGCGGGCCTGCGGAAGCTGCGGGCCACGGTGCCTGCGGGGAGCGTTGAGGGCCCGGCGGGTTCCGGCGGTGCGGGTGCGGGCGTCTCCGCGCCGCAGGACCCGGGACTGCCCGCCGCTCCTCCTGTACGTCCCGGTCTGGGCAAGCCGTTGCGGGAAATGCCGCCCGGGGCGGCGCCCTTCGGCGGCCTGCCCGGCGGGGACGGCGTCGCACGCGCGGGTTCGTCCGAGCCGCAGGGCCCGGCGCTGCCCGTGGTCCAGCGGCAGACGCCGGACGCGGCCGCTCCCGCTGCGGCCCCCTCCGCTCAGGTGACCCCGTCACCGGGGCGCGCCCGGCAGCAGGGACAGAGCCCGGCCGCGCAGACCTCGGCGGGCCGGCCTCAGGGGCGGCCGGAGGCCGAGCGCGCCCGGCCGGAGCGGCAGCGTCCCGTACCCGGATCTGCCGCCACCCGGGCCGACGCACCAGGCTCCCCGCCGTCCGTCCAGCGCGCATCCGCACCCGTATCCCCGACGCGCCGCACGGCAACCTCCGCACCCGACGACGGCCCCGCTTCCGCGCCCCCGTCGCCCCTCTCCGCGCCCGGCGGACCGGACTCCCGGGCGCGTACCCGGGGTGGACTCGGCGCGCCTCTCTCCGCGCTGCCGCCGACCGCCGGGGCCCCGGGCGACGCCCCGCTGCTGGGCGACGCCCGTCGGGCGCGGCCGGGAAAGACGGGCCCGCTGCTGGCCGGTCCGTTCCCGGCCGGCCCACTGACGGGCGAGCCGCCGACGTCCGCGCCCGCCCAGGCCTCCGCGCCCGCCCAGGCCGCCGCGCCCGCCATGCCGCTGCGTTCGGGAGCCCGCTCCGAGGCCGGGCCCGTGTCCGGCCCCCCGCAGCCGGCGGCCGTCCAGCGCGCGGCGGTCCCCACTGAGCCGTCCACCCCGTCCACCCCGTCCGCCCCGGTACGTGTCCGGCGGATTGCCCCGCGCGGCCCCGGCGGGCAGGTGCAGGCGCCCGTCCGGGAGACGGGAACGACCCCCGTGCCGGCGGTGGTTCAGCGGTCACGCGCGCTGCTCACCGAGCGGACGCTCTCCGTGAGTACGGGTGCCGCCGAGGGCTTCACCGCGCCGGTGACGGCTGCCACCAGCCGGCACGTCGTGGCGGCGACCTGGCGGCGGGACGCCCCTCGCCTGGGCTCGGATGGGCAGCCGGGCACCCGCGACGCTCGTGCGGAGGGCCGGTCGGGCCCCCGAGTCACCCCGGCCGACCGCTCCGCCGTCCGGCGGGGCGCCGCCGCCACCCCCGCCCCGCCGCGCCAAGCGCCCCAAGCGGTCCAGCGATCCGTATCCGCACCCGCCACCCCCTCGAGCGGCCTCCCGCAGGCCCACGAGCCCGCCGCCAGAGCCCGGATGACCCCCCGTACCGCCCCGCGAGGAAGCGCACCGGACGCCCGCCCGGAAGCCGGGAGCAGCAGGGAAGACCGGCGTGCCGGTCGCAGTCGCACCGCCACCGTCCGGTCCGGCCGGCCCTCCGTGGGTGGCTCCCTCGTACGGCTGGTCCAGCGCTCGGCGCGCGGCGCCACCCCATCCGCGCCGGCCTCGGCAGGCACCCCCTCGCCCGCCCGGAAGCCGGCCGGGAACCCCACGGCGCGCCCCACCGAAGCCCCGCAGCCCGCCCCGCCCACCCGATCCGTGCCGCCTGCCCGATCCGCCCCGTCCGCCGTCCCCGTGGTGCGCCCGCATCCCCCCGGGTCCACGCCGACCGGGCACACCGCCCCCGTCCCGGTGCAGCGCCTCTCGATGCCGGTGGCTCCGGAGACCGGCCTCCCCGCCGCGGGACCGGCACCGGCGGGCGACGCCCCGTACGCCGCACCGCGCGAGCTCACCGTGCGCGCATCCCGCCCCGCACCTGCCCTGCCCACCACGGCCCAGGGAGCCCCCGCGCCCCGGAGCCCCGCCCACGGCAAGTCCGCCCCGGGCTCCCGGGAACAGGCGATCCAGCGGGCCGTGGACGAGGCGGGGCTCGCCGGAGTCCCCGTACGAGTGGTGCAGGCGAAGACCGCCCGTACCCCTGCCGCAGCCGCACCGGACACCGCCGCCAAGCCCCCGACGAACGAGGTCCCCGGCCTGGACATCGAGGAGCTCGCCCGGCGGCTGCTCGACCCGGTCAGCAGGCTGATCCGGGCGGACCTGCGCAGAGGGCGGGAACGCTCCGGACGGCCGTACGACGGCCGCCGCTGAAACCCGCGCACCGACCGCCCCGCCACCCACGGACAGCAGAGAAGAAGAGACGCACATGACGGACAACATCTTCGCGACGAGCGTGTTCTTCAAGCTCGCCATCGGGGGAAGCGATCTCGGGGCGTTCCACACCTGTTCGGGTCTGGGTGCCGAGGTGGAGCTGGAGCAGTACGCCGAGGGCGGCAACAACGGCTTCACCTGGCAGCTGCCCGGGCGGATCACCTGGACCAACATCACGCTGACCCGTCCCGTCACCACCGACACGCTGAAGATCGCGCGATGGCTGAACGAGACGACCCAGCGGGTGGAGCGCAAGGACGGCGAGATCGTCGCCCTCCGGCCGAACCTGACCCGGATCATCAGCTGGCAGATCCAGGGCATCGTGCCGGTGCGCTGGCAGGGGCCGTCGTTCGACCCGTCCAGTTCCGAGGCGGCGATCGAGACGCTGGAGATCGCGCACGAGGGCCTGGTGCCGTCCTGATGGCCCGCACCCTCAACCGAGTTGGCGACACAGACGCGCAGGAAGGAGGAACACCGTGGCCGCAGCCGCCCGCACGAGCCGTGCCCGTGCCCAGCTGACCATCATGGAGCCGCCCGCGGACGTGGGCGGCAAGCCGTCCGGCACCCTCGCCCGGCTCACCCTCCAGTTCAATCCGGCGACGCTCTCCCTGACCAAGAGCACCGAGTGGCGGCGGACTCCCTCCCGTACGGCGGGCGAGTCCGCGCTGCCCGAGTTCGTCGGCAGCGGGCCCCGCTCTCTGTCCCTCGATGTCTTCCTCGACGCCACCGCCACCCACGACAACTCGGTGGAGAGGGCGGTCGAGCAGCTGATGACCGCCTGTGTGCCCACCCCGAGCAGCCTCGGCCGCAAGAAGCCGTCGAGCCCCTGGGTGCGCTTCGACTGGGGGACGTCGAAGACGACGTCGTTCGACGGGGTGCTCTCCAGCCTCTCCGTCTCGTACACGCTGTTCGACGTCGACGGGAAGCCGCTGCGCGCCACCTGCTCCCTCTCGATCGAGGAGGCGAGCGTCGATCCGGCCGGGCAGAACCCCACGTCCGGATCGAAGGAGGCGCGCCGAACCCACCGGGTCGTCGCCGGTGACAGCCTGCCGCTGCTCGCCTGGCGCGAGTACGGCGATGCCACCGCATGGCGCACGATCGCCGAGGCCAACGACATCGACGACCCCATGCGGCTGACCCCGGGCACGGAACTCCTCGTGCCCGCGCTGGAGGACCACGCCTCGGAGGCCGCCCGGTGAGCGCACCCGCCCGTTCCTTCGCCGCCGACCCGATCGTCGAAGCCCCCGCCGAGCTCCCTCAGGCCTGGGCGTCCCAGCTGGTGAGCTGCGCGGTCGACGAGAACGTCGGCCTGCCCGACACCGCCGTGCTGACGTACCGCGACCCCTACCACACGCTGCTCACCGCCACCGGGATCACGATCGGCACCCCGCTCAAGATCTCGGTGGTCACCGTCCAGGAGCGGGCCCGCGAGCGGCTGTTCACCGGTGAGGTCACCGCGCTGGAACTCGACAGCGACACCACCGGCTCGTTCACCGTCGTCCGCGCCTTCTCCAAGGCGCACCGGCTCCAGCGCGGGCGGAAGGTGGTGGCCTTCCGCAACATGAAGGCCACCGACATCGTCCGTAAGGTCGCCGCCGGGGCCGGGCTGAGCTGCGGGAAGGTCGAGGCGGCCCCCGTCATGTACAAGCAGCTCACCCAGCCCAACATCTCGGACTGGGACTTCCTCCAGTACCTCGCGGCCGAGAGCGGCGCGCACGTACGAGTGGACGAGAAGGGTCTGCTGCAGTTCGTGAAGCCGAAGCCCGCCGCCTCGGCGCCCTCCCCTTCCACCTCCGCCACCCGCAATCCGATGGTGCTGGAGTACGGGCGCAATCTGCTGGCCCTGCGCGCGGTGCTCACCGGCGCGGACGGGGCGGACAGCGTCGAGGTGCGCGGCTGGAACGTGGACACCAAGACGCGGCTGGTGGCACGCCAGCAGTCCGTCCGCAGCACCACCGTGGTCCCGGGCATGAGCCCGTCCGCCGCGGCCGGGGCGTTCGGCCCGAACGCCCGGATGACGGTCGCCGACACCCCGTACCGGACCCAGGCCGAAGCCGTCGCGGCCGCGGGATCGGTGGCCGCGCAGGTCAGCGCGGGCTTCGGGGAGATCGAGGCGGTCGCCGAGGGCAACCCCCGGCTGCGGGCCGGTGAACCCGTCGCCCTCGGCAACGTCGGACCCGCGTTCGCCGGCCGCTACACGGCGACGGCGGCCCACCACGTCCTCGACCCGCACGGCGGCTACCGCACGACCGTGCTCGTCAGCACCTCCCCCGACCGCTCCCTGAGCGGCCTCACCGGCGGCGGCGCCCCGTCCTCGCACGGCCCCCGCATCCCGGGCCTCGCGATCGGAGTGGTCACCGACATCCGGGAGGGGAAGGGCAAGGGCGAACGCGGCTCGGTCCGCCTCAAGTTCCCCTGGCTCGACGACACCTACGTGTCCGACTGGGTCCGTACGGTGCAGTGGGGCGGCCAGGGCGGCGGCGGGGTGTTCAGCCCCGAGGTCAACGACGAGGTGCTGGTCGGCTTCGAACAGGGCCTGCTGGACAGCCCGTACGTGCTGGGCGGCCTCTACAACGGCGTCGACAAACCGTCTCCCCACGACGTGCCGCTCGTCGACCCGACCAGCGGCAAGGTCAACCGCCGGTCCCTGGTGTCCCGTTCGGGCAACCGCATCGAGCTGCTCGACGCGCCGCGCGGCCCGTCCGGCGTGCGACTGGCCACCGGCGACAAGCAGTTGGAGGTCACCCTGGACGAGCGGAAGGGCGAGATCGCGCTGAAGGTGTTCGCCCGCGGCACCTCCCGCGTGCTGAGCTCCCTCTCCCTCGGCCGGTCGGGGATCACGCTCGACGCCGGTACGGGAAAGGTCGAGGTGAAGGGAGCCTCGGTGACCATCAACGGCAAGACCGGAGTCACCGTGGACGGCGGACTGCTCGCCGTGCTCAAGGCCAGGCTCATCCGGATCAACTGACCCCCGCGCCCGCTCCGGCATCACCCGAAGCCCCGATTCAGCAAGGAGAACAGCAGCCATGCCCCCCGCAGCCCGCACAGGCGACCCCACCGTCCACGGAGGCGTCGTCGGCACCCCGCCACCGGGTGCGGTGGCCGTCGCCACCGTGCTGATCGGCGGCAGGCCGGCCGCCGTCACCGGCAGCCTGCACGTGTGCGTCATCCCGCCGCACGCCCTGCTCGGACCGGGCAACGTCATCATGCCGAACCCGGCCGCCGCGGTCGGCGGCATGGTCCTGATCGGCGGACTGCCGGCCGCCCGCATGGGGGACACCACCAGCTGCGGTGCCAAGATCATCATGGGTGCGCCGAACGTCCTCATCGGAGGCCCCGTATGAGCGGGAACGGATTCATCGGGCGCGGCTGGGGCTTCCCGCTGCGGGTCGGCGCCACGGGCGGCATCGGCATGGTCGAGCGCGACCAGGAGATCGAGGAGGCCATCGGCCTGGTGCTCGGCACCGCGCCGGGGGAGCGGCCGATGCGGCCCGAGTTCGGCTGCGGCATCCACGACTACGTCTTCGCGCCCGGCGACGGCGCCACCGCCGGCCGCATCGGCCATGAGGTGCGTACGTCACTGGAGCGCTGGGAACCCCGCATCGAGGTGCGGGACGTGGTGGTCGCCTTCGACACCGTCGACGAGGGAACCCTCTACATCGACGTGCACTACACCGTGCGGTCCACCAACGACCTGCGCAACCTCGTCTTCCCCTTCTACACGATCCCGTCCTCCGAGAGTCCCGAGAGTCCCGAGAGTCCCGAAGCGGGAGCGGCCTGATGTCCCTGCCCTCACCCAACCTGGACGACCGGCGCTTCCAGCAACTCGTCGACGAGGCCAAGCGGTACGTCCAGCAGCGCTCTCCCGAATGGACCGACCACAACGTGTCGGACCCCGGGGTCACGCTCATCGAGACGTTCGCGTACATGGTCGACCAGCTGCTGTACCGGCTGAACCGGGTGCCCGACCGGAACTACTCGGCCTTCCTCGACCTGCTCGGTGTGCAACTCTTCCCGCCGACGGTCGCCCGCGCGGATGTCGACTTCTGGCTGTCCGCCCCGCAGCCGGACACCGTGCGGCTGCCGGCCGGCACGGAGGTCGCCACCGCGCGCGGTGAGACCGAGGAGGCGGTGGTCTTCACGACCGCAGAGGACCTGGCGATCGTCCCGAGTTCCCTGGTCAGGCTCGTCACCGCGCCCGTGTCCGGGGACCAGACGGACCGCACCGCGCCGCTCGGCGCGGGCAAGGACATCCCCTGCTTCCAGTCCCGTCCGGAGCCGGGCGACGCCCTGCTCTTCGGGCTGCCCACCGCCGTACCCCGCTGCATCGTCGCCGTACGTCTCGACAGCCGGGTGGAGGGCGTCGGCGTCGACCCCCGGCAGCCCCCGCTGGTGTGGGAGGCGTGGGACGGCGCCCGCTGGGTGACCTGCGAGACGGGGACCGACAGCACCGGCGGGCTCAACAAGCCCGGCGAGATCACCGTGTTCGTGCCCGCTGGGCACACGGCCTCCGTGACGGCCGGAATCCGGGCCGGATGGCTGCGCTGCCGGGTCACCGCGCCCGAACAGGGGCAGCCGTTCTATTCGGAGTCGCCGACGATCCGCGAGGCCGAGGTGTTCACCGTCGGTGGCACCACCGGTGTCGAACACGCGGAGGCCGTCCTCGACGTGCCGCTCGGCGTCTCCGAGGGCGTCGCCGGCCAGACCTTCACCGTGCCCAGGGTGCCGCTCCTGCTGGACGGGGAGCCGCCCGTCGTCCAGGTGTCCTCCGCCGACGGCTGGCACGTGTGGACACCGGTGGAGCACTTCGGCGCCTCGTCGCCGGACGACCGGCATGTGCGGATCGACGCCGTCAACGGCGTGTTCGCCTTCCCGCCCGAGGTACGCGAGGCGGACGGCACGATGCGCGTGTACGGGGCGGTGCCCCCAAAGGGCGCCCGACTCCGCGTTCCCCGCTACCGCACGGGCGGCGGGGCGGCCGGGAACGTGGCCCGAGGCGCCATCCGTGTGCTGCGCAGCTCGGTGCCGTACGTCGCCGGGGTCGACAACCGCGAGGCGGCCCGGGGCGGGGTCGACGGCGAGACCGTGGAGAACGCGAAGGTGCGCGCGCCCCAGATCCTGCGGGTCCAGGAGCGGGCGGTCACGGCCGAGGACTACGAGGTCATCGCGCGCGAGACGGCGCCCTCGCTGCGCAGGGTCCGCTGCCTGCCCGCCGTCACGGGCGAGGCCGGCGCGGTGCGCGTCCTGGTGGTGCCCGACGCGGTGCCGGACGAGGGCGGCCGGCTGCGGTTCGAGCAGCTGATCCCGCCGGACTCGGTGCTGTCGGCGGTCGCCGGGCGGCTCGACGAACGGCGCCTCGTCGGCACCCGGCTGGTCGTGGAACCCCCCGCCTACCAGGGCGTCACCGTCGTCGCCGAACTGGTCGCGGCCGACGGCGACGTGGACCGCGTCCGCGCCGAGGCGCTCGAGGCGCTGTTCCGTCACATCGACCCGCTGCGGGGCGGCGCGGACGGCGCCGGCTGGGCCTTCGGCAGGCCCGTGCAGTACGGCGAGATCTTCGCCGTCCTGCAGAACGTGCCCGGGGTCCGCCTGGTCGACGCGGTACGGCTGTTCCCCGCCGACCCGCTCACGGGACGCCGGGGAGCGGCGGCGGAACGGATCGACGTCGCCGCGAACGCCCTCGTCTTCTCCCACCAGCACCAGGTCGTCGTCACCGCGGGCGGGGTCGGTGAGCGCTCATGACCAGGGCCGCGGTCCCCGGGCTCCCCAGCCGCTACCCGATCGGCGGCCTGCTGCCCGCCCTGTACGCGGACGACGACCTCGCCCAGCGGTTCACGGCGGGCCTCGACACGGTCCTGGCCCCCGTCCTGTCCACGCTCGACAACCTCCCGGCCTACTTCGACCCGGCACTGACCCCGGACGACTTCCTGCCCTGGCTCTCCTCCTGGGTCGGCGCCGACCTCGACCCCGCATGGCCGGAAGAGCTGCGCCGGGCCGTCGTCGCACGCGCCGTCGAACTCCACCGGTGGCGCGGAACCCGCCGCGGCCTCACGGAACACCTGCGGCTGTGCTTCGGCGTGGAGGCGTACGTCCACGACGGCGGCGGCGCCACCTGGTCCCGGGAGCCGGGAGCGGAACTGCCCCCGCCGCCGACCGGGGAACTGCTGGTACGCGTCCGGGCGGCCGACGGGGGCCCGGTGGACGCGGCCCGCGTCCTGCGCGTCGTCGAGGCCTCGTGCCCGGCGCACCTCACCTGCCGGGTGGAGATCCTGCCCGGCACACCGGACGAGACGGGAGACTGACGTGACGCGCTCGTGCCCGGCGTGCGGCACCGCCAACGGCGAGGACGAGGACTTCTGCGGAAGCTGCGGTACGTACCTGGGCTGGTCGTCCAGCCGCGCCCGCCCCGCCCGCCCGGAACCGGCCGCGCCGGACCCGGAGACCCCGGCGCCGGCTCCCACTCACGCTCCAGCCCCGGTTCCGACCCCGGTTCCGGCCCCGACCCCGGTTCCGGCCCCGACCGCGGAGCCCGCAGCGCCCGCGCCGGAGCCCGAGGCGGATGACACACCCCCGCCGACGCCCGCACCCACGCCCGCATCAACTCCCGTACCCCCAGCTGCCATACGGCCGACCCCCCCGACCCCGCCGGCCCCCGTCCGCCCCGGACCGCCGGCCGAGGGCGAGCCAGTGGTGGCGGTGCAGCCCGGCGTGCCGGTCGCCGCGCGCCCCGTCGTCAGGCCGGTCGCGGCGAGCGCCGAGCCGGGCGGTGTGCCGTGCCCGTCGTGCGGGGCGTCCAACCGGCCGGAACGCCGCTTCTGCCGCAGCTGCGCGGCGCCCCTGAGGCCGGGCGAGCAGGCTGAACCGCTGCCCTGGTGGCGTACCAGATGGCCCTTCGACCGCAAGGTCCGGGCAGGGTCGGGACGGCTGCTGCGGGCGAGCGTGCTGGCCCTGGTGATCGTCGGCCTCCTGGTCGCGGGCTTCCTGCTCGTACCGGCGGGGCGCTATGTCGTAGAGGACGTACGGGACAAGCTCGGCGGAACGGGCGAGATCAGCCCCACCGACGTCTCCGCGAGCGCGGCCGCCCCCGGACACCCGGCGAAGCTGGCCACGGACGGGCTGACGAACACGTACTGGGGCACCCCGAAGACGGGCGCCTCGCTGACCGCGGAGTTCGAGAAGCCGTTCCGGCTGGTCGGCGTGACGGTCCACACGGGCGTGTCGACGAAGGCCGAGGCGTTCCGGAAGGGCGCCAGGCCGACACGGGCGGACCTCCGCATCACGACGAAGGACGGCACGATCCACGACAAGGCCTGGACCCTCACCGACAAGCCGGGCGAGCAGACGATACGGACGGGCATCAGCGACGTCGTATCCATCCGCCTCATCGTGCGGGAGGCGGCAGGACAGGAGACCGGCCGGCCGATCGCCCTGGGGGAGATCGAGTACTTCAAGCGGACGTGAGGAGAGGGGGCGGCCGGTTCGGGCCAACGTACTAGCCTCGGGGCTCCACCGACCGCTGGAGTTCACCGCCATGCCTTTGCCGCGTATCGGAGTCGTCATCGTCACCATGGGGACACGCCCTCGGGAAGTGGCGGCTCTGCTCGCTTCGGTGGAGAGGCAGGACGCACCTTCGGCGCGCGTGATCCTGGAGCGGGCGGCGGCAGCCCCGCCGGGCCGGGCACGCGCGGGCCGCGCCAGCGGGCCGCCTTGAACAAGTAAAGAAACTCTGAACAGCTCACCCGCTGGTCAAGCTGCCCGGCGAATGGTCAGGGCCGCTGTTTCCTACCCTTCTTCGATTCGGCCAGTGCGGTGTTGAGCTTCTCGCTCGGGGGTGGCAGGAACAGGCCGCTCCGGCTCTTCTCTCGCTTGACCTTCCTGCGCTTGCTGAAGAGTCCCTGATGCTGCTGCCACTACGTCCCATCGCTGGTCCAGCCCTGCTTCCCGCGCCAGCGGCTCCTCGTCGCTCAGGTCGGCGAACTCCGTGGCGGCTGCGCACGCCTCGCGGGCGATCTCTTCCCGCAGCACGTAGTTCGTTATCAACCCCGATCACCATCTTCATTCTTCACCATATTCAAACCGATCGATTTGTCATGGTTCACCCACGGAAGGTCTGAATGCAACATGCCCAATCGGAAGGGAAGTGAGTTCTGCAATCGCTGGATCTTGGTCAGCAAGGTGGGCGATATGAAACAGTACCGAATCGCCATTTGGGTCACTGATGCCATCCGAGACGAGCCAGCCATTCTCATCATCGTGGATCACTGCAAGCGCTGGCTTTTCCCATTCGCTACCGAACGCTGAACCATTGCGCCGAGTTCAGGGGGAAATCGGTCGAATTCGAACGGGAATGGAGCGTTGTGAATCAAGTCGGACACTTCTGACTCCAATTGAGGCATGCGTCCGGCGCGGCAGTGATACCGCGCCGGACGTATAACTTCTAATGCTTGTGCACTACGTTACATTCCCTGTAAAGCAGTTGCCCATTTTCCGGAGTTCCGGACCCTCCATCCTCTCTCCGGATCGCGTGGTCGACATGACCTTCATCCTGAGGGGGTGTTACACCTTTTTACTCTGCTGCTGAGGCTTTATTACGGGCTCCCCACAGCCTTCACCGTTCCGAGTGTCGCAGGTCGGCGTTCCGTAGTTGTCCTCGTTTTCCTCCCATACGTCCTTCTTTCCCTTACGTGTGAAGGCCTTGTATGGCCGAGTCCCAGGTCCACACTGTTGGGCATTGTGGACGAGTACCGGGCTGTCTCCAGCAAGCACATAGTCCTCGTTGCTGCGCCGTCGGATCGTGCTGCTCCAAGCGGCTCTCTCCGCTGACGCTGGCCTACATCCACTCCGTGCTCAAGTCCGCCCTGGAGCACGCCGTGCGCGAGGAGGAAATCCCGCGCAACGTGGCCCGTAACGTCCGCACCGGCACACCCCGGCCCCGACGCTTCGAACCCCTTACCGCAGACGAAGCCCGCCAGTTCCTCACAGTTACGCGCGGACACCGGCTCCATGCCCTGTTCGAACTCGCGCTCCACACCGGACTCCGCAAAGGCGAACTCCTCGGCCTCCGCTGGGAAGACCTCGACCTCGACCGGGGCGCCGCTGCCGTCCGCCGCACATTGCAGCGCACCCGAACCGGCGGCCTCACCCACCTTCCCATCAAGACCCGAGCGTCCGAACGCCGCATCGCCCTCCCGACGGAATGCCTCCACTCCCTCAAGAAGCACCAGGAACAGCAGAACAGGGAGCAGGGAGCAGGGAGAGGCCGGGGTGGGATGGAAGGACAGCGGCCTCGTCTTCACCACCCCGACCGGCAGACCGCTCGACCCAGCCAACCTCACCCGCCGATTCCGCAACTTCCTCAACCGGGCCGGTCTCCGCCGCATCCGCTTCCACGACCTACGGCACTCGACCGCCACCCTGCTCCTGGAGCAAGGCGTCGACCTCGTCGTCATCAAGGAACTCCTCGGGCACGCCCACATCGGCGTCACCGCCGGCGTCTATGCCCACGTCCGACTCCGCCTCCAACGCCAAGCCATCGACACACTCAGCAACGCGCTCAGCCCCACCGGCAACGACCCCGACGACCCACCCGCCACAGCCGTCGTCCGCTGACGTTGCCGTCACCGTTGCCGTCAAACGACCCGAGGGCCCCCTCCGCGCTGAAGCGCGGAGGGGGCCCTCGCATTTGCCGGGCTACCGAATTCTCCATGATCAGATGACGTGACGAAGTCACGGCTCACGCCTTCATGACCCTTCATTCAGTTGATTCAGATAGCCACCTTGAAGGCATTACCAAAGACCTTCCTGGATGGATTCATCCTCATGCGCAGCTCGTCTAGCCCTCTGTGGCCCTTGCTTTTGACCTTCGGCGCCTGGAGCGGAGAGGGGAACCCCTGCAGCACTTTCTCTGTCAAGCACTGCTTTCAGCCTTCGGAGCATTGCAAGCCATTCAGCGCCTTCCTCCTCCACGCTCCAGTCGTCCCGCAAGTCATTGCTTGTGGCGAGTAGGCGAGAAATCGCTTCGAGCGCCAGGGGTACCAGCTCTTTCGGGATCTGCGGAATCTCACCATTCGGCCCCCACGTCGCAGATTGAAATTCATCGCCGCCCTCAACCCCTCGGACTGTCAACGCAGCGGCAGCGAGTGCCAGCTCTGCTCTACCACCATCGATATGCGGGCTGTCGTCGCCCGCCACCGAGGCGAGGGCAGCTCGGATCGCCTGAATCCGCCTAGAGAGCGGAGTGGCATCCAAATCGCCAGCAAAGTCCGCCGCGCCATCGTTATCGAATGGCCCGTATCCCCATTTCCCCATATCGCCCTACTCGAACGGGAGCTCAGGCTGAGTCGCCTGGCGCTTGTTGTAGAGGTTTCGACCAAACCCCTCAATGCCGCTACTGAGCTTAAAGCCCATTTTTTCGAACTGAACCTTCATGATGTGCTCTCGGATTCTGAGAGCCGTGTCATCTCCGCACACATGGATGCAAATGACAGGCCCATCCTTGTCTCGCCTGCCCAAGTCTGCATGCTTGTTCAGTCGAACGTTAAAGTTGTTGGTCTTGCCGATATACACGTGGCCAGGCTTCGACTTATCGTCGAATATATAGACGCCTTGATTCTTGTTGCAATTGTGAACCAAGACCGGCGTAGCCCCCGCCAGCACATAGTACGTGTGGAGGTCGCTGACAGTCAGGTTATGGACTGTTGCCGAAGCTTGCGTCCAGCGCTGGACCTCGTCGATCTTTACCTGGGCACCACTGCTCGTACGGAGACGTTTCCCTGCCTTGAGGTCGGTGGCATCGACCCAGGCGCCCAGTTCGGTCACCCAGAAGGGGTGGCCGTCTGTTGCGGTGACAGATGCGGTGTGGTTCCCCTTGCCGCCGTCCGTGTCGATGGAGACCTTGACGAGGTGCTTGAGGCCTTGGCCCTTGATTTCAGCCGTGACCTTTTGAGCCTTGGTCTTTCCCGTTTCGGGATCTGTGGCCAGGACCTTGTCACCGATCTTGACCTTCTCGATCGGTTTCGAGGTGCCGTCGGCCATCAAGACTCTGGTGCCCGGGGTGAAGCTGTTGCCCGGGAGAGAACAGGAACCGCCTTCGCCGAGCTTCCTGGCCAGCTTCGACTTGCTGTACCAGTCCTTGATTCCGCTGATCAGCTTGTCGCCGAGCTTCCAGAGGCGCTTGCCGAGGTCCGCGGCCTTCTTCCACTTCCAGGGGAGGCCGTATTTCTTGGCCAGTTTGCCGACGATTCCGCCGACCGCGCTGGAGATGACGTTGACGGCGGTCGCCCCGCACGCCCCGAGCGAGCCTGTGGTGAAGCAGTCCAGGGCGTCGGTGATACCGAGTTCGTCGGCCGCGATCTTGGCCAGTTCCTTGGCCGCGGCGATCGCGCGTTGCTTCGCGATGTCGGCCGAGGTCTGGGCTCTGCGGGCCTTGTACGTCGCCGTCGTCTCCTTCGGAGCCTGGACGCCGTAGAAGGTGTAGTACTGCTGGGTGGCCTTGACGTCCCAGCCACCGTTGCCGGTCGGTTTACAGGTGATCCCAACCTCGATGCAGTCGGCTGGCATCAAGCCGTCCGGGTCGGAGAACGTGACCGGGTTGTTGAGGCTGTAGGCGTAGCCGTTGATCTGCTGCGGGTCGGTGTAGTCGATGATCGGGTCGGCGGAGATGAACCGGCCCGTCGAGTTGTCGTACTCGCGTGCTCCGAGTGTTGTGAGGCCTGTGACCTCCTGAACTGTTCCGCCCACGAAGCCCTTGTCGTCGACCCAGTCCGTCGAGGACCGCTCGCGTTCGGCACCGAACGGGTCCATGCGGCGGCGCTGGGTGGCGCCGGTGGCCGCGTTCACGGCGAGTTGTGCGGTGCCGTGGTGGTCGGAGGCGAGGAAGGTGACGCCGCTGTTGTCCCGGACTGCGACGGTCTCGCCGCCCAGGCCGTAGTAGCGGGAGGCCGTCACCGCACCGGTGGACTTGTTCAGGTGCAGCTCCATGCCGGGCAGGTAGAACGTCGTCTCCGCCGCCGTCTTGCTCAGCATCCGGCTGCCGGCTGCGTCATAGACGTAGTCGGTGGTCGCACCGTCCGCGTTGGTGACCTTGGTCAGCTCGCCCTGCTTGTCCCAGAGGAACTTCTGTGTATCGCCGTTGAGGACTCGCTGCCCGGTGTTGCCGGTGTTGTCGTAGGAGTAGGTGTTGGACAGCTTGACCGCGGGTGTGGTCGAAGTGGCGGTGGTGTCCACGACCTCGGTGGTCAGCTGGTGCGGGCCCTCGCCGTTCTCGCCGTAGACGTACGACTTCGTCGAGGTCGCCGAACCGTTCACGCCGTAGTCGGTCTTCGACGTCCGGTTGCCCAGCGTGTCGAACCCGTACTTCGACCAGTACGGAGCCTTCCCGCCCACCGTCGTCGCCGAGGGCGCGGACGCGCATGCGGCATCGGTCGAGCCGGTGCCGACCGCCTTGTTCGGGGCGACTTTCGACGTCCAGGCATCTGTCATCTGCCGCAGGCCGTCGTACCGGAAGCACTGCACATCCGCGGTGCCGCCGGTCGGGGTGTCCGCGATGGACTGGACGTTGCCGCCGGCGTCGTAGGTGTAGCGGGCGTCGTACGCCACCGAGGTGGCGTTCTCCACATCGACCCGCGCGTTGATGAGGCGCGAAGTGCCCTGTTCGTATGAGTAGGACAGCCAGGTCTTCTTCGCACCCGTCTCGCCGGTGGTCAGTTCCAGCTGCTCGACGTTGTTGGTTGGCGAGTAAGCCACCTTGGAGACGTAGCTCATCCCACCGAGCGAGGTGTCCAGTGCGGTCGGGCGCTGAAGGTCGTCGTACTGGTAGCCCAGCGTCTCTGCCGGGAGACCGCCTGCGGCCGGGGAGTTCTGTGTCCTGACCGTGCCGTCCTGGTTGTACTGGGTGTCGAACTGGTAGGTGCCGCCCAGCTCCGGCTCGGCCGTCTTCGACAGGTAGTACTTGGTGGTGGTCGGTTCGAGGTCGTCGCTCAGGGCCGGGTAGGTCACCGACGAGAGGACGGCGCCGTCCTTGTACGTGTACGTGCCGTACAACTCTCCCTTCGCCACCGTGTCGTACTTGGAAACGGACAGCTTGGTCCCGGTGGCCGGGGCACCCTGCCATGTCTCCGTGACGCGGCCGATCTTGTCGTAGACCGTCGCCGTGGCGTTGGACCGGGAATCCGTGGTCGAGATCAGCCGGTCCAGGTCGTCGTACTCGTAGGTCGAGGAGCCGGCGTCCGGATCGGTCGCGGTGTGCTTACGGCCGCGCTGGTCGTAGGTGTACGTCCAGGCGTTGGCCTTGTTGTCGGTTACCTTCGACAGCTGTCCGGCCGGGGTGTACGCGTACTTGGTCGCGACGTAGTCGTTCGCGGTACCCGGCAGGACCGGCTTGTCACCCTTGTACTGGCGCAACTCGACGGTGCGGTCTCGCGCGTCCGTGATGGTCGTGGTGGGCGTCCGGCCGTTCGGGGGATCAATGGTGACCCGGTCGCCACCGTAGGTGTAGGTGGTGCGGTTCTTCTCGGTGCCCGCGACATTGAGGACCGTGGCCGTTGTACGGCCGGCTCCGTCGAACTCGGTCACGGTCTGCGCGTCGATGTCCGCGTTGCGGGGGACGAACAGCGTGGCCGACGGGGCGCCGGTGGCGTAGTAGGTGTCGTTCGTCTTCACCACGCGACCAGAGCCGTCGTAATAGGTGTCCGCGAGCAGGCGTCCGCCGCCCTGACCCTCGGTCTGGACCTGGCGGGGCCGGAGCAGGCCGTCGTACAGGGTGTACTCGTGGCCGTACGACGCTCCGTCCTTCTCGATCTTCTGCGTGTGCAGGTAGCTCGGTCCGGTGTTCCGGATGCCGTACTCGTATTTGATGCTGGGGGTGAAGCTCCCCTTGGCGCGGTCCGGCATCCAGACGGAGACGACACGTCCAAGGGCGTCGTACTCCAGATCGGTGCGCTTGCCGTTCATGTCGGTCTGCGACGAGAGCGTGCCCCACTCGGGCGCGTACTCCGTGGTCGAGACCCAGCCGATCGTGTTCGTCTCGGTCTTGGATACCGCCAAGCCGTAGGCGTTCTCCTTGTAGACCGTGGTCGTGGGCGTCTTCGCCGCGTCCGTGACGACCAGCGGTCGGCCGTAGGCGTCGAACGTGGCGGTAGATACCTCTTGGTAGGTGGCCGTGGTGCCGTTGTGCGATGCCAGGCGCTTCACCAGCGTCGGCTCACCTTTGGTCGGCGCCGCTGCGAGCGTCGTCGAGCTGTCGTAGAAGGTCAGCTCGTCGGACACGACGACCTTGGAGCGGTCGGGGGCGGTCGTGGCGCAGTCGACGGACAGGGTCTCGACGCGCGATACGTAGCTGTAAAGGTGCTTGCCAGAGTTGTCGGCATACTCCGTGCGTGTGCACTGGTTGTCCGCGACGTTCGTTTCGCCGTAGTCCGCGACCTGGACGGCCCGGCCCTTGGCGTCGTACGACGTGGTGGAGGCGGTCTGCCGCCACGTGCCGCCTTCCAGAGCCTCGTAGGTGTCGGACCTGCCGGCCCGCACGAAGCGGGCGTAGGACGTGCCCCAGTCCTTGACCCGGGTCGCGGTGACCTTGGTCCAAGGGGTGTTGATCGACTTGGAAACGACCTTGTCGCCGTTGTAGGTCGTCGTCTCCAGTTCCGTACCGGACTTCCAGTCGGAGTCGTCGTACGTGGTGCCGTTGGTCCCGGTCACGCTGACCGACCGTGTGCCTCCGTCGGGGTCGGCGTCTCCGTCCAGACCGCGGAAGAAGACGTGCTCAGTCTTCGTGTTGGACGGCGTGATGCTGCCGTCGGAGGTTTCTACCCGGACCTTGCCGTAGCCCCGCCAGTCGCTCCAGGTCAGGTAGTCGGTCTTGGACAGGCCGTCGGGCTTGCCCTTTCGCCAGCCCGCGTCACCGAGGTATGTGTACGTGGTGATCTGGTCGGGGCTCTCGCCGACCAGGTCCGTATCGATCACCGAGGTGACCACGTATTTGTTGAACCAGTCGGTGATCGGGTCGGTGACCCCCGGCGGGTTCCATTTGACGGGGTAGCAGCGGACCGTCGACTTGCCAGGAGTGGGCAGACTGGAGGATGTGCACTGCGGGGCGGAGTAGTTGGCCGTCAGTACACTGCCGGACTCGCTCTCCACACCGCTCAGGCGGAAGCGGTTGAAGGACTGGATGTTGTCGTTCGGGACATCGACGCGGTTGGGGAGCTGGTTGCCGTACAGCCGGATGGAGGGGACGGGCTTATCGGTCCCTACCAGGCCGGTGTGGTCGATGGTCTTGAGCCAGAGGGACTTCGACCCGTCACCGTTGTCCACGTACGAGTGGTCGAGCTTCCATCGGTCGACGTCCTCGTAGGTGTCGTCACCGTTGCGGATCTGCGTGGTGATCTCGGTGAGCTTCTGACGTGTCCAGAAGGTCGGGGAGTTCTGACCGGGGCACTTGGTTCCGGCCTTGCAGTTGCGGTCCCACGGCACGTCCGGCCAGTCGCTTGCCGTGCCGTCGTTCAGCGCGGCGGGCGAGCAGTCTGTGAGGTCACCCACGCAGCGCTCGAGGGTGCTGAACACCACGCGGCCTGCGGCCTTGGTCGAGTATGTCTTACCCTCGCGCTGCCCGTAGTCGATGCGCTTGAGGTACCCGCCGCGGATGTACGGCTTGCCATTCTCGGTGGTCTTCAGACCCTGTGTGTAGTAGTTCGTCTCCGTGCCGTAGAAGTACGACATGGTGTTTCCGTGCGGGTCCACGACGTAGTCGAGGTTCCAGCGCCATGCCTGGTTGCAGTAGGCGTCCGCGAAGGTGGCCTTGTAGCACGGCTCACCGGCATCGTCGCCGTAGACCGGAACCGTCCAGGCCGAGTTGGTGGCCTCGTTGCCGGATACGTAGCCCGGAAGCTGGTTGCGGCCGAAGAAGTACTGGGTGCCGTCTGCGGACGTGACCTTCCAGTACTCGCCGTCATTGTCCACATTCGTGGTGCCGGTGACCCTCTCCACCTTGGAGAGGTCGTCGGAGCTGACGTGCCACTCGCCCGTGGTGTCGTCCTTGATCAGCTCACCCGAGGTGCCGCCGGCCAGGGAGATCGTGGCGTTGTCGTAACCCCAGCACTGGTCGCTGTTGGTGTCGTCATGGCCGTCCTCGGCGCAGGGCTTGTAACGGCGTTCGATGAAACCGGGTTCATAGCTGAAGCCCTCGCCGATCCACGATCCCTGGTTGTTGGTGGTGGCGGTCTGCCCGTCCACCGACTGCGAGGTGTAGGAGAGGGAGACGCCCGGAGCCAGCCCCCCGGGCACCGGCGGTGCAGTGATCGGGTAGGACCAGTTGAAGGCGCCGGAGGAGTTGGAGACGCTCCACTGCGACGAGGGCTGGAGTGAGGTGGCGCCGAAGTCACCCTGGTCGCCTGCGGCCCCGG
This sequence comes from Streptomyces sp. NPDC096323, assembly GCF_040302845.1. NCBI lineage: Bacteria > Bacillati > Actinomycetota > Actinomycetes > Kitasatosporales > Streptomycetaceae > Streptomyces > Streptomyces sp. NPDC096323. The sequence continues at coordinate 498,458 of NZ_JBEOSI010000005.1, read as the reverse complement.
CCGTCGCGGCCAGCACCGTCACCGAGGGCATGGAACGGGCGCTGCCCGCGGCGCTCACTGCCGTCGAGGCCGGAACGGCGGAGACCTTCGCGCTGAGCGTGGTGGTGTTCGTGTCATTGGTGGTGACCAGAGGAGTCGCTGTGGCGCACTCCGGACGGTCGGGCGTGGTGAGCACGCACTCCGGATAGGTCACCAGGCGCAGCCGCGAGCCGTAGCCGCCTCCGTATGCCTCGGCGAAGTCTCCATAGTCGAGGGAGACCTTGACCGGTCCGCTGCTGGCTGTGCCATCGGTCCGGGCCACTGTCATCAGGGGGCCGTCGGCACCGGCCGCCGTGGCCTTCTTTCGGTCCAGGACAGCCAGCCGGACGGATCGAGGGCTCGTGCTGCCGGTCGCCGCGGCCTTCAGCGGGAGACCTTCGGCCTGGGTGCCCTTGGACCCCTTGGCACCTACGGTCACTTCGTCGGCGGTTGCCTTGGGCCAGCGTGTGACCGCGGCCTTCGTGACCTTGGCACGGGTGGCCGGGTCGGTCTTTGACTGCTTCCGGACCGTGCCGTTCCTGCCGGTGACCGGATCGTCCAGATTGCTCTGGGTCTCGGGCCGCGTGACACCGTCACGCGCGGCCGCTTGCGGGGCGTACTGGGGCAGCAGGCCCAGTGACAAGGCGACAGTCGCCGTTAGTACAACACCACGCACCGAGCGGGCTGATATGCGGATAAATGGTCTTCCGAAGGGCGAGGCTCGCATGAGAACTCCGTCAGGTAATGAAGGGATCAGTGTTCTGAGGACGGGGCGCGGCCGGGGCCGGACCCTGTGGTCCGGCCCCGGCCGCGGTGATCGGATCAGGAAAGGGTCGCCTCGATGCTGGAGTCATCGGCGAGGCCGGTGACGACGTTGACGAGGCTGGCGTCCAGGGCGCCCTGGAACAGCCGCACTTCGTCGACCGAACCGGACAGGAACGAGCTGGGCGTGGGCCCGTCGAGCTTGCGCCCCACCTGGACCGAGGCAGTGGTGAAGTCCCAGGTGTTGTCCCAGGGCACGCGTGCGCCCTCAGTGCCGTTGACGTACAGCACCACGTCACCGAAGACCGCCGAGTACACGAGGGCGAGGTGGTCGCCGTTGTTCCCGGTGCTGGGCAGGAAGCCCGTAGCCTTCGCGGTGGTGGTCACCGGAGTGGCCGTGTCCGCGTCGGTGGCCGTAAGGACCCAGCGGCTGTCGGCTGCGGAGTAGCCCACCGTGATCGCACTGCCCCGGCCACCGGAGAGCGCCAGCACGGTCTGGTTCTTCGTCGGTGACACGGAGGAAAGCCGGGCACGTGCGGTGATGGCGAAGCTGTCCTGCTTCGACAGCAGGCCGGCGTTCCGGGTCGCGTAGGCGTCGGTGCCGTTCAGGACCAGATGGCCGTCACCCCACATGGGGTTCTCGGGAGCGGTCTCCACGCATTCCGGATCCGCTTCCGGGTCACAGCCCGGCGCCGGGACGTAGATGGAGGCCCCACCGCCGAGGGTGAGACCGGTGCCGCCGTACGCCTCCGGGGCGATGCCGCCCGGTGCGGTGTCGACGTCCCAGTAGGCGAGCTGCTGGGCCACGATGCCACCGAGCTCCGCACTTTCAGGCCCGGTCACGACGCGGTCGTAGACCTGAACATCTGCGATGCCACCCTTGAGGTGGCTGGTGTAGCCGTCCGGAGCGAGCCTGCGTCCGATCTGAACCGTGCCCGTCGCGTTCCACGGAGTCGTCCGCTTCACAGTGGTGGTGATCGCTACCCCGTTCACGTAGAGCCGCATCAGGCCGGAGACGCCGTCGTAGGAGCCGACGAGGTGCGTCCAGGAGCCAGGTACGACCCGGCCTCCGGTGACCTGCCAGTCACTCAAGGACTCCATGTCGTTGAACGGCATGCGGAAGACCCAGCTTCGGGTGTCACCGTCATAGCCCAGGTCAAAGCCCGACAGACCGGTCCCGTCCTGGCTGATCACCGTCTGGTCGCGGTTCGGCACCTCGGGCAGGTTGACCCAGGCGCTCACCGCGAACCCGGAGTCGGTGTTCACGATGTGCCGGCCGGTGTCCAGGTAGGCGTTCTCCGTGCCGTCGAGCGCCGCATAGGTGTCGGCCGCGCCGAGGGGGCCGGGCTTGGCCCCGAAGGCGACACCGGTGCCGGGTGTGGCGGGGAGCGAAGAGCCGGTGCCGGCCGCCGAGGTGGCTCCCTTGACATCGCCGAGGGTCCAGCCGCCGATCGGGGCCCGGCCGTCGCTGACGAGGAACTGATACCCCATGGGCGTCTTCTGCGCGTTGCCTGCGGCGTCGACCGCCTTGGCGTCCAAGGTCCACGTGCCCTCGGAGGGCGGCATGAACTTCACGGTCGCGGGTCCGCCGGGGGTGGCCGTGTTCACGGTCGACCACGCACTACTGCCCTTGAACCGGTACAGGTACTGCTTGACGTCGGTCGAGGGCGAGTCGAACGTGAAGCTGCCGTAGTCACCGATTCCCGCATGCCAGACGTCGTCGTCCGGGTACTGCGCGGAGGTGATCACAGGAGCGGCCGGTGCGGTGGCGTCGTACTTGAACTCGCACCGAGTGGCGCTGCCGGTGGAACTCCACGGCCCCCACGCTGTTCCGTCAGAACCCTGGACCTCCCAGCCGATCGTGGTCGCGGGGTTGGCCGGGAGGCTGAACCCGGCGTCCGAGTCCGTACTGAGGTTGGAGCCGACTGTGTACTTGAACGAGGCCGAGCCCGTCTGGCCGGTTCCGGTCGTCGAGTGGCTGGCGGTCGTGGCGTAGTGGTCGACCTGCGTCGTGCCGTTCATCCAGAAGACGTGGAACCTGGCTTTCAGGCTCTCCGACTTGCCGGCGATGTCGTTGTGGTCGTAGTCCTTGATGGTGGCGTTGAGGACCGGGAGCGAGGAGGTGTAGTGCTCGTCGGCCTTCCCGTACTCGCACTTGCCGCCGGGCGACATGGTGAGATCCCCCATGTCCGGTGCCAACGGCGGTCGGTTGTAGGTCACTTCGAGCTGGGCATTCCCGCAGAAGCGCTTCCAGTACGAGTACTCCCCCTCGACACCTGCACGCAGCCGGAAGGTGGTGGTATCCCAGCCTTCGTCGGCCGCGAGCTGGACGGTGGATTTCGCGTCGAATCGCACGTTCTGGTTGGTCGATGTGCACGAACCAGCGGGATTGGTTGGCGACTTGCTGTCAATGTCCGCCTTCCACGACGGCTGGTTGCCCCAGTTGGTGGAGGAGCTGATCGCACTCGCCCCGGTGGAGTTGACCCGGCTGAGCTGCACGCTCTTGGCAGCAGTGCTGTACGTGTGGACCATCGTCACGGCGAACTCGGCCTTGATGATGTCCTTGCCCTCGAAGACCGCGGTCGGAATGGCGAAGAATTGTCGCTTCGTGTCACTTGAGCTGGCGCACTGGTATGACACATCGGAGGGACAGCGGCCCACGCCTTCGTGGTCACTGAACTTCCAGAACTCCGCCGACGAGTAGTACGACGACACCATGGTCCAGGTGCTTCGGCTGGCTGTCTTGAACACCGGGTCGATGTACACCGGGTACACAGTGTCGTTACCCGTCAGCAGCGAGCTGTCCGGAGTCAGGGTCATCGTGTCCGGACTGACCTGCACGTCCACATCTGCTACTTGCGTGCCGTCCGGCGGCGCGACCGCCAGGTCGTCACTGGAGGCCTGCGCAACCCTCGCCGCGGGCCCGCCGGTCTCGGCCGCCTTGCCCTCGCGGCTGTCCCACATCAGCGGAGCGGGGGCCTCGAAGACCGTTCCACCGGACGCATCCGTCGCGGTCAGACCTCCGTCCGCGGACTCCTGGACGCCGACCCCAGTGGCCCTGACCGGCAGTTTCAGCTGAGCCAACTCCGGGTTGTCTGCCGCTTGGGCGTTCTTGACGACGATCAGGTGCGAGAAGCCCTCGGCGCTTGCGGACACCTTCAGGTCGACACCAGGCAAGACCTCCGCATAGGTCGCAGTGGAGCCGTCGACCGTGGGCTCGGGGAGCTTCCCGGGCCAGTCCAGAGACAGCACACGGCCGTCTTTCTGGATCGTGCCGAACGTGGTTCCGCCGCCACCGGAGAACGACATGGCAGTCACGGCGGCTTTCGGCGCGTACGATCCGTCCGCCTGCTTGACGAGGGTGGTGTCGATGTCCGTCCACTCCCCGTCCTTGCGGGTGCGCACGGGCTGCACTGCGGTTGTGGTGGTGAACGTACCGTCGGGATTGGCCACCGTGGTGTTGTGTTCGTCGCGCAGGTTCAGCACCTCGACAGGCGCGTCGGTCTCCGCGGCCTCCTGCTGCGCAGCTTCCGTCCCGGTTGCGGTCCGGCCCTCGACGGGCGCTGCTACAGCTGCCGGGATGCCACCTGACAGCGAGGGCATGCCGAGTCCCCCGGCGAGGAGAGCCGTCAGTGTCACCGCGACAAGGGGGCCGCGGCTGCGCGGCCGTCCTCTGCCGGCGTGTCTCTTCACTTGCGCCTTCTGCTCTCTCTTGGTCTCGTCACTGTGCCGTCGCCCGCGTTCCACGCCGGTCATCCGACGCTCGCGAAAGCAGTGCCGATGCCGGAGAGACCGCCGACTCCCGGCTGGAACGTCTTGGTTCCCACGTTCGTCGTGCCGTCGATGTCGGTCCACGGCATCGTGTAGAGCACACCCTTGGACGTCGCAGGGTCCTTGCTGTAGGGGATGCCTACGTACAGGACGCTGGCACCGGATCGAAGTGCGATGCCGGCGTAGTCACGGGCGCGGGGTGCACCTGGCAGCACTGCTGATCCCCGCTTGATGATCTTGTCAGCGCTCCCCGAATCGGTGTCGAGCGGGTTGAAGACATGGATGACTCCGGCGTCCCTGACCCCGTCGACATCCCGGCCCGGGACACCCACAGCCAGTCGAATGGTGGACGCGCTGCTGACGACACTGGCGTCGGTGTTGGTGATGGCCACCCTCTGGCCGAAGTAGTCTCCCGCGACAGGCTCGCCTTCCACGTTCGGGACGGCCGCGTCCACGCCCTTGATCTCGGTGAACGCGCCCGAGGGTTCGATGCGCACCACTACGGCGCTACCTGCGCCGGGAACGGATCCGATCGCTTCGCCCGGGGCGCCAATGGCGAGCAGAGCATCCGAGTTGTAGGTCGCGCTCGCCGGACGGTAGACGGTCATCGACAGCGCGGCCCCGAACCGGTCACCGGATTCGGTGCCACCGGTGATCCCTTCACCCTGGTCGACCCAGGCGAGCGGAGTGGGCATGCCGGCTGTCAGCGTGTGGCTGAAGACAGTCACCCCGCCCGCAGCCGCGGCGTCGTCCAGGGTCTCTCCAGGTTCACCGGCGGCGAAGTATCGACTCGTTCCCGCGAGCGTGGCCCCGAACTGGTCGTCGCTTTCCACTCCGCCGGGCACCCCAGCGCTGTCCTGGGTGATCGTGACCGTGTCGCCGCCCTGCATGTAGGCGATGCCGCCGGCGTTCGGGTGATTGACGTCGTCCACGACGACGCCCTCACCCGGAACACCGACGGCGAGGTACGGCTGACCCGACCCGGTGGTACCCGCCTGCAGGGCATATCCGAACAGATCCCCGGCTTCGTTGGTGCCGGGAGAGAAGGACGCCTGGCCGTAGAGAACTGATGCCTGGCCGGCGCCGAGCCCTGCAGGCGATCCGTAGATGATGTGCAGAATGCCGGCATCCCTGATAGCGGAGCCGCCGTCGCCGGTGTCCTCGTACGGGGTGCCCACGGCGAGGTCGGAGCAGCCGTCACCGTTGAAGTCGGTCCAGGCTATGGCCGAACCGAACTGATCGCCGCGCTCCGGCGCGACCCCCAGCCCCGGAGTCGACTGCGTGAGCTCTCCGACCCCGGCGTTACCGGCGTACAGCACCCGAATCAACCCGGCGCCCTCGACTCCGTTCACGGTCGCCTGCGGATCCGTGACGACGTTGTCGACTAGTCCGTCCCCGTTGTAGTCCGAGCTGACGCCCGCGCAAACCGCCGCCGCGGCCGGTACGGCGCCCGCGAGTGTCAAACCCGTCGCCGCCACCAGCAACCCTGTCACAGCGGCTATTCCGGACATGCCGAATCTTCGTTTCACAACCCCACCCCTTGAGAGAACCTGCGCGCCCGCACCCCCGATGCCCGATTTCTTGACAGCGCACAGCAGGGCGAATGCAATAACGCGCTCACCTGGCTTGTCAATGACATGCCCGATAGGTCCATTAAAGGGTCAGTTGATGCGAGGTCGGCGACGAAGGGCGACATCACGCCTCTATGGACGGTAAGTCAGGTAATGGATGGTCGGTGCCTTGATGCAACCTGGTCGCCGGTTCACGTCAGGCGCAGGAGCAGTAGCCCGAATCTCGGGGATGGCGAAATCCTCAACGGGGCTTTACCTGGCCAGAATTCCGTCACAGATGTGGCTGGAATTCCGCGCGCCACGATTGTATTTCACCGAACAGGGCGTCCCCGGAGTTACGATCGATTCGCCCAGCCATGCGAGTTGAGTAGTACGCCCAAGCCCTGATTCCCGCCCGGTCACTCCTCGGCCACGAGCTGCGCCGTCACCACCCCGTGCAGCAGCTCCGCGTCCACGAAGTCCCCGACCTCGGGCGGCCCGCACCGCCAGCTCAGCGGGTACGTGTTGCCGTGGGCGGCCGGGACTCCCACGTACTGGTCGCGGGCCGCCGGCCCGAAGCACTTCGCGCCGGGCGGCCAGTCGAAGTGCCGGCTCACACCGGGCGCGAGCAGGAAGTACGTCCACCGCCCGCCCGCGACCTCCCGCACGACGGGCCCCGGATCGCCGTCGGTGAGGGTCGCCAGGTGATGCAGCACCGCCTCGCCGCGTACGCCGCGCAGCCGGATGGCGTCGAAGTGGACTCCGGTGAGGTGGAGTTGGAGGCCCGAGGCGGGTACCCATTCGGGGTGCTTCTTCTGCGTCATGGCTATGAGCATTCCGATGGATGCGTAGCGTGACCAGGAGGGCACGATCCACATCGGGGCGATGTGGGGAGGGTGGTGAGGGCTGTGGGGACGAGTAGCGAGACGACACACGGGCGGCGGCTGGTGGGGGAGCTCATCCGCATCCACCGGGTGCGGGCCGGGCTCACGCAGAAGGAGGCGGCGGAGCAACTGCTGATCTCGGAGTCGCTGATGGGTGCGGTAGAGCGGGCGGAGCGCATTCCGTCGCGCGACCTGCTGATCGACGCGGACCGGGTGTGCGGGGCGGGCGGGGCGCTGAAGGCGTGCTGCGAGCTGGTGGACGAGGAGAAGTACCCGCCGAAGTTCCTGGACTGGGCAAAGCTGGAACGGAACGCGCGGGTCATCAGCGCCTACGAGACGATGCTGATCCCCGGTCTGCTCCAGACGGAGGCGTACGTGCACGCGCTGTACCGGTCGCGCGTACCGGCGTACACGGAGGACGAGATTCTCCGGCACGTCGGAGCGAGGCTGGAGCGGCAGACGGTGCTGTCGCGCACGCCACCACCGCGTGCCGGGTATGTCATCGAGGAGTCGGTCCTGGACCGGACGCTCGGAGGCCCCGAGGTGCTCAAGGAGCAACTGCGGCATGTGCTCGACTGTGTGGAGAGGTGCAATCACCTGACGGTGCAGGTGATGCCGTCGGCTCAGCACACGCATGCGGGGTTGATGGGTCCCATGCAGTTGATGTCCACGGCGGAAGGCCGCAATCTGATGTATGTGGAGGCACAGGGCGGCGGTAGGTTGATCTCGAAGCCGGAGCAAGTGAGCGATCAGCTCGACCTTTTCGGCATCCTGCGGGCGCAGGCGCTCAACCCCTGGAAGTCCGCGGAGATCATCGAGACGAAGGTGAGGCAACTGTGATCCACGGACCCCGGCTGACCTGGTTCAAGTCCAGCTACAGCGGCAACGAGGGAGCGGCCTGCATCGAAGTCGCCTACGCCTGGCACAAGTCCAGCTACAGCGGCAACGAGGGCGAAGCCTGCGTAGAAGTAGCCACCTGCCCCCACACCGTCCACGTCCGTGACTCCAAGCTCACCGACGGCCCCACCTTCGCCGTCGCCCCCGCCGCCTGGACCGCCTTCCTGGGTCACGCCGCGAACAGCTGAGCAGCGCGTGCCGCCATCCCGTGGGGCGGCCGGCGAAGCCGCCTGTCCCGGTCCTGCTCACGAGAGCCCCCGCTGTCCTGGTCCAGGATCCCTTCATGGCAGTGTGTGCCTGCGCCGACGAGCAGCCGCACCAGCAAACCGGAGGACCCGGTGCGCTGAGGGCCGAGGGACATCGGCGCACATCCATGGGGAGGGGAACACCACACATGCGCAAGCATCTCGTGCGGGGCCTGGCGACGCTCGCCGGTCTCACGCTTATGTGTACCGGCCTGAACGCGGCGAGCGCGGAGTCGGCCGCTGCCGAGGACGTGTACGGCTGCACGGTGGGCTACTGGTGCGGATGGTCGCGCGCGGACGGCACCGGGACGCGGTACATGACGAAGAAGAACGTCGCGGACCTGGGGAGCTGGGACAACAAGGTCCGGTCGCACGTCAACCGCACGAACGTCATCGCCTGCACCTATGACGCGAAGAACTACGCTGCGGGGGGAGGCTACTTCGCCGAGGATCCCGCCGGTTCCAGCCTTGCGTACAGTGCGGACTTCCCTCCGACGATCAGCTCGATCAAGTTCGTCCGTACGGAGCGTGAGTGCGGATGGACAGCCGCTCCCTACTGGTACTCCGAGACGTCTCCCAAGGCCCTGGGCTTCGGTGACATGAACGGTGACCGCAGGGCCGACGTGCTGGCCCGCGACAAGGTGGGACGGCTCTGGTTCACCTCGGGCAACGGGACCGCCCGCCTCGTCGGCACGGGCGGCTGGAACGCCATGAACGCCCTCACCCGGCACGGGGACTTCAGTCGCGACGCCCGCGAGGACCTCATCGCCCGCGAGGCGTCCACCGGCAAGCTCTGGCTGTACCCGGGCACAGGCACCGGCTCCCTCGGCGCACGCAAGCTGATCGGTACGGGTGGCTGGAACGGCATGAGCAACATCACCGCCTTCGGTGACCTGACGGGCGACGGCCGCTCCGACCTGATCGCGCGCGAGGTGTCCACGGGCAGGCTCTACCTGTACCCGGGCACGTCGACCGGCAAGCTCGGAGGTCGCAAGCTCATCGGCACCGGCGGCTGGAACGCCATGAGCGCGCTCGCCGGCGCCGGCGACGTGAACGGCGACGGCCGCCCCGACCTCTACGCCCGCGAGGCATCCACCGGCAAGCTCTGGCTCTACCCGGGCACGTCGACCGGCAAGCTCGGTGGGCGCAAGCTCATCGGCACCGGCGGCTGGAACGCCATGGCGAACTTCATCGCCGTCGGCGACTCCACCGGCGACGGCCGTCCCGACCTCGCCACCGTGACCAACACTACGTACGCCATCAACGGTTACCGGGGCAACCCGGGCTGGCTCCTCACCTACAGAGGCCTGAGCAACGGCTCCCTGGCGTCCGGCGAGCAGACCAACGGCGACTGGTGGGGCCTGAACGGCTTCAGCTAGGCCATTTCGTTCGGATCTTGCGAGGCTTGCCTTACTTCCCGAGTGGGGCTGGCCGAGGAGGCAGCGAGTGGTTGGCCTGGCAGACCAAAGAAAGATCCCGGCGACGTAGAGTCCGGCCAGGTAGACGGTCGCGGTCTCCGGAAGGGCGCGATTCGCCGCTTCCTCCAGGGAGTTGACGTCCGCCCGGGCCAATCAACTGTGCCCCGGGGGACCTGGAACCGGAGCCGCGTCGCACGGTATGCAGGGAGAGTCATTCTCCTAGCAGGAAGAGGTCTCCATGCGCAGCCAGGACGGTGCTGAGAAGACCGGTGCGGCTCACGGTCCCGCCCAGGCCCGCAAGCCCGCGCCCGGCGCACCGCTCGCCGGGCGCCTCGCCCTGCAGGGCACTATCGGGAACGCGGCCGTCGTCCAGATGCTGCGGGCCGCCGGGCACCCGTCCGCCCAGGACAGGCACCGCCACGGGGCCGGCTGCGGACACGAGCAGGCGGAGGACCGGCCCTCGGTGCAGCGCTCGGCCGTCAGGGACGTACTGCGCAGCGCGGGGCGGCCGCTGGACAGCACGGTCCGTTCCGACATGGAGTCCCGGCTCGGGGCGGACTTCTCCGATGTCCGCATCCACAACGACGCGGCCGCCAGGGCCTCCGCCGCCGAGGTCGGCGCCCGCGCCTACACCTCCGGCCACCATGTCGTCATCGGCGACGGCGGAGCCGACCGGCACACGCTCGCCCACGAGCTCACCCACGTCATCCAGCAGCGCCAAGGGCCGGTCGCCGGCACCGACAACGGTTCAGGACTGAGCGTCTCCGACCCCTCCGACCGGTTCGAACGGGAAGCGGAGGCCAACGCCACGCGGGTCATGCGGGCACCCGCACCGGGCCGGCGCGAGGACGACCTCAACGCCCAGCGTTCCGTTTCCTCGGGCGCCACGCTCCAGCGCGTGCCGCTGCCCGTCGTGCAGCGCGCTCCGCTCCCGGGCTACAACAAGCGGGTCGACTACCCGCAGGGAGCCCACACCGTCACGGTCAATGGCACAGCGGGCGACGTGGGGGTGGAGATGAAGGGGGAACTCTTCGCCGGCCAGCTCGGCACGGGGCAGGCGCCCACGGTGCAACCCGCCTGGTGGCCGCCCAGCGGCACCCCGATCGGGGACTGGTTCAAGAACTACATGGTGCAAGGGCACCTTCTGAACCACAACCTGGGTGGTTCGGGAAAGAACCTGGAGAATCTGACTCCACTGGTAAGGCAGGCCAACAGCCAGCATCACGCGAAGGTCGAGAAGAAACTCAAGGGTGCCATTCTCCAGTCGGGACACACGGCCCGCTACCATGTGACGGCTGATTTCAGCTTCCACCCGACATCGGCCGATATGAAAATGACGCCAGGGTCTCCGGAAGCCGTAGCCTTCGACACCATCTATCGATTCGGCATTCCGGGGAAAATTTCGGCAGAATATACCTTGTACGACGCCAAGGGCAAGGAAGTGGGCTGGGACTCATGGGAGATCGAAAACAACAACTTGAAGTGATGGCGGCACGCTGATTCAACCCCCGAAGGGAAACGTATTCATGAACGATCCAAGGCGCCGACTCGACGGGCTGGTCGCCGGCCTCCGAGAGAACCCCCGCGTCGAGCTGCTGGATCACGCCCTGACCGAGTCCCTCCCGGCCGACCGGATCTCCCGCCTCATCGAGGAGTCGGGGGCCCGGCTTCCCGACGGAGTGGAGGAGTTCTATCGTCAGGTGGGGTCGTTCAGGCTCGACTGGCGGTGCACCGTCCCTGAAATCCAGGAAGGGGACAGGTCCGATCACGGCCTGGTCAGCATCCTGCCCCTCGATGAAGTGCTCGGAGACTGGAGCGGGGTGACCTGGTTCCCGGGGGGCGAGGAGGAATTCCGCCCGGTCGTGCCCTTCGACTTCTTCACCCCGGAAGCGTGCGTGGCATTCGAGCGGGGGGACGACGGCGTCTTCAAGGAGGCGCTCAGCTATCACTACTTCGGCGAGGAGCTGGCCTCCACGAACCGCACCTTTGCCGAGTACATCGATCTCCTGATCGCCTCACGCGGGTACTGGTACTGGCCTAAAACGCTGTGTGCCGGATACGAGGACAGCGCGGAAGTCGCCGGCTTCCGGCGGAACATGCCGTGCATCTTCCCGGACTACGACGACGCGTTGTTCCGTCCGCGGCCGGAGAAGTGACGTACGGCAGCCGGCCCCGCCTCACAACCCCGGCGCCCCCCACACCGGGAACCACCGCGCCAGGTCCTTCTCCACGCGCAGGTCGTCCCCGAGGGCGGCCCGGACCTGCAACTCCCGCTGGCTGTCGCGCTTCTCGCCGCCTCCCGGCACCGGGGCGAACGGGTAGAACGTGCCGCGCTTGTACAGGTAGACCAGCGCCAGGGAGCGCCCCTCCCCGTCCCGGAAGCCGATCAGCGAGCAGAGCAGCTGCGGGCCGAAGCCGCCGTCCTGGAGCAGCGTGTTGACCGCGTGCAGGTCGTTGACGAGGGCGGCGGTGTCCTCTGGTGGCTGGCGGGCGAGCAGCCAGGTGTAGCCGTACGCGTCCCGGCTGAACTCCACCGGGACGCCACCGCGCCCCGTGTCCGCGTCCAGCAGCTCCCGTACGTCCTGCTGGATACGGGCGAAGGCACCGCCCTCGACGCCCGCGAAGCACACCGAGCCCCGCCCGGTCGGCGTGAAGCCGGTCGCCGCCTGGAGGGTGAGGGCGGCGGACGGGACGGCGAAGAGCTGGTCGAGGTCGGGGCGGACCGGCTTGCTGCGGCCCAGGATGGTGTCGAGCAGACCCACGGGGGCTCCTTACGTTCCTTGTGTTCCTTACGTTCCTTACGGGCGGGACAGGTCGGCGGAGATGCGGGCGAGCTGGTCCAGCCGCTGCTCCAGCGTCGGATGCGAGGAGACCAGTCGGCTCAGGCTCTCCCTGGAGGAGAAGGCCGGGACGAAGTAGAAGGCGTTGTACGGCTCAGCCTTGCGCAGGTCCTGTGTCGGAATCCGGGCCATCTGCCCGCTGACCTTGGTGAGCGCGGAGGCGAGGGCCGAGGGGCGGCCGGTGAGCAGGGCGGCCGTGCGGTCTGCGGACAGCTCCCGGTAGCGCGACAGCAGGCGGGTCAGGAGGAAGCTGAGGGCGTAGACAACCGCGCTGACCAGGGGGATCAGCATGATCGCGATGCCCAGTGGGTCGTTGCTGCGGCTGTTGCGGGAGAAGCCGCCCCAGAGCGCGACGCGGGTGATGATGCCCGCGAGCACGCCGAGGAACGAGGCGATCGTCATGACGGCCACATCGCGGTGCGCGACGTGCGACATCTCGTGGGCGAGGACGCCCTCCAGCTCCTCCGGCTCCAGTCTTCGCAGCAGCCCCGTCGTGGCGCAGACCAGGGCGGTCCGCTCGCTGCGGCCGGTCGCGAAGGCGTTCGGTACGTCGCTCTCGGCGACGGCGACCCGTGGCTTGGGCATGTCGGCGAGCGCGCAGATCCGGTCGATCGCGCCGTGCAGCTCCGGCGCCTGCTCGGGGGTGACCTCGCGGGCTCCCATGCTGAAGGCCGCGATGCGGTCGCTGAACCAGAACTGGGCGACGAACAGGCCCCCGGTGATGATCAGGATGACCGGCCAGGCGCCGCGCAGGGCGGCCAGCAGGACGCCGACCAGGACCACGTACAGCAGACCGATCAGAAACATGGTGGTGACCATGCGCGTGGTCAGACCGCGGTCGGGGGCGTACCGGCTACGGGTGCGGGTCATGGGTGACCTCCAGCCTCCAGCTCCTCACCTGCCTCCCATGGTGCTCCTTGGCCGTTTGAAGCGGTAAAGCGGATAAGGCGGTACATCGACATGGGGAGCCGGGCCGGTCAGGGCCAGAGCAGCTCCCGCTCCCAGGCTCCGCCCCCGTACCCGTCCCCCCGGCGGTAGCGCAGCCGTACATGCCGTCGCCGGGCATCGCCCTGGAAGAACTCGACCTCGCGCGGCTCGACCACGTACCGCGTCCAGCTCGCCACCTCAGCGTCCGGCTCCTCCTCCGCCCGCTGCCACGCGGCGTCCGAGGCCCGGTCGAGTTCCCCGGTCGAGCCCAGCACCTCGCTCTGCCGCCCCACCAGGGCCGAGGCGAGGGCCCCGGTCGAGCGGGCGTGCAGATCGGCGCGGCTCTCGGCGGGTGAGCAGGCGGTCACCGGGCCCCGGACCCGTACCTGCCGTCCCTGCGCGGGCCAGTAGAAGCCGAGCGCGGCGTACGGACGGGCGGCGAGCTGGCGGCCCTTCGCGCTGGAGGCATGCGATGCGAAGTGCCAGCCGCGCTCGTCGGCGTCGTGCAGCATCAGCGTGCGCACGTCCGGCAGCCCCTCCGCGTCCACGGTCGCCAGCGTCATCGTGTGCGCCTCGGCCTGCCCGGCGGCGACCGCCTCGGCGAACCAGGCGTGGAAGAGGGGGAGGGGTGTGGGGGGTGCTGCGGCCGGGTCGAAGGCGGGGAGCTCGATGTCCCAGACGCGCTGGGCGTGGAGCAGGTCGAGAAAGGCGGGCTGTCCGGCGGGGTTCGATCCATCAGTCATGCGTCCATTCCAGCCGGTGGGGGAGTCGAGAGCGAAGTGGGCGCGGCGCAGACGGCCGGGGGCAGGGCCGGATGCGTGGGCGAGCGCCCGCATCACGCGCCACTCCGATCGAAGGATCGCGTCCGGTGGAGAAGCGGTAGCACCATGAGACACGGGGGGCTACGTTGGGCGTATGAAGACCATCACGCAGCGGGAATTCCGGAATCGGTCCGCAGACATCATGAATGCAGTGGAGGAGGGGGAGATCTTCCACATCACGCGTAACGGGATAGAGGTCGCGGAACTTCGGCCCCTCACTCGCAAGCGGAGCCTGAGCGCGGAGGAACTGGTGGCCCGGCACCGGCGGCTTCCCCGCGTGGACGGGGCGCTGATGCGTCGCGAGGCGCACGAGCTGTTCGGTGACGAGGACCGAGTCGGGGATGACGATCCATGGGAGCGTACGCGTGGCTGAGCGCTATCGTGCGGGGGTCCTCGACACCTGTGCGTACATCGACCTCGACCTGTTGCGCGCCGAGGACCTGCCCGCCTTCCCGGCGCTCACCGTTGTGACGATGGCTGAACTGCAGCAAGGCGTGGCGATGGCCGCGGATCCAGCCGGGAGGGCGGCGCGCATGGAGAAGCTGGGAGCCGCCGTGGCTGATTTCGAACCGCTTCCCTTCGACGGGGACGCCGCTGCTCGATACGGAAGCATGGTGTCCCTTGTCGTTGCGGCGGGCCGCAACCCTCGGCCTCGGCGCATGGACCTGATGATCGCTTCCATCGCCTCGGTCAGGGGACTGCCGCTCTTCACCCGCAACGCGGACGACTTCAAAGGGCTGGAGGACGTCCTCACCGTCGTGGCCGTGTGAGCCCGCGCCGGGGCGCAGTCTCACCCCCGCCCCAGCACCACCGTCCCCGACGAGCAGAACCAGCCGCCCGTCCCCGATGCCACCGCCAGCTCCGGCAGCCGGCCGCCCGCCTTGCGCACCTGCCGGGTGCCCGCCTCGCCGCGTAGTTGGCGTACCGCCTCCACCAGCAGGAACAACCCGCGCATCCCGGGGTGGCAGGCGGACAGGCCGCCGCCGTCCGTGTTGACCGGGAGCTCGCCGGTGAGGCCCGTGCGGCCCTTCTCGACGAACGCGCCGCCCTCGCCCTTCGCGCAGAAACCCAGGTCCTCCAGCGTCACCAGCGTCATATAGGTGAACGCGTCGTAGAGCTCCGCCAGGTCGATGTCCGCGGGCCGTACCCCCGCCCGCTCGAACGCGAGGCGGCCGGACACGGCCGCAGGGGAGAGTGTGAAGTCGTCCCACTCCGACATCGCGGAGTGCGAGACGTGCTCGCCGGTGCCGAGGATCCAGACGGGAGCCTTCGCCGTGTCCGGTACGTACTCCTCGGCCGCCAGCAGCACCGCGCAGCCGCCGTCGCTGCGGATGCAGCAGTGCAGCTTCGTGAACGGGTCGGCGATCATCGGGCCGGACAGCACCTCGTCGACCGTGACGGGGGTGCGGAACATGGCGTCGGGGTTGGCCGCCGCGTTCGTCCGGGCCTGGACCGCCACCTCGGCGAGCTGTTCCAGGGTGGTGCCGTACTCGTGCATGTGGCGGCGGGCGGCCATCGCGTACTTGGCGATCAGCGAGTGGCCGTACGGCACCTCGAACTGGAGCGGGCCCCGCGCCCCGAAGGAGAGGTTGGCCGTGCGGCGGCCCGCCTTGATGTCCGCCCGGGCGGTCGATCCGTACACCAGCAGTACGGCGTTGGCGCGGCCCGCCGCGATGGCGTCCGCCGCGTGGGCCGCCATGACCTCCCAGGTCGATCCGCCGACCGAGGTGGAGTCCACCCAGGTGGGCTTCAGCCCCAGGTACTCGGCGACCTCGACCGGGGCGAGCGTGCCGAGCCCGGCGGAGGCGAAGCCGTCGACGACCGAGCGGTCCAGGCCCGAGTCGGTGAGGGCCCGGCGGGCGGCCTGGGCGTGCAGGGCGTATGGCGTGGCCGTGTCGACGCGTCCGCAGTCGGCGAGGGATATGCCGACGACAGCGACCTTGCGGCGGTGGGAAGAAGGCATGAATCTGACGGTACATCAGATAAGGGGGGAGTGGACCGCCTCGGAGGTCATGCGGCGCGCATGCCGCCTGCGCGACTCTGGGAATCTCGCCGCCCCGCCCCTAGCATGACGTGCCGTCAGATCGGAGGCCGTCTCGGCCTCCGAGGGGAAGGAGTCCGACGATGGATGCCGCCTTCACCGCGGAACAGGACGAGATCCGCCGCACCTTGCGCGAACTGCTTGACGGGGCCGGGGCCGGGAACGCCGCGGGCGCGCCGGACGGATATGACGCCGCCCTGTGGCGCCGGCTCGCCCAGGACCTCGGGCTGCCCGGACTCGCCCTCCCGAAGGAGTACGGAGGCAAAGGGCACGGCCCCACCGAGCTTGCCGTCGCTCTGGAGGAGGCCGGCCGCGCCCTGCTGCCGTCCCCGCTGCTCGCCACCGCCGTACTCGCCGCCCCCCTGATCCTCGCCCTCGGCACCGAGGAGCAGCGCGCCGCCCTGCTGCCGGCCCTCGCGGCGGGCGAGCTCACCGCGGCGCTGGCCGTCCCGGGCGGCTCGCTCTCCACCGCGCTCGGCCTCACCGGCGATCTCACCGGGGGCGCCTGGGCGGGCGGCGGCCGGGCGGGCGGCGTGCAGGCCCGGCCGGCGGGAGGCGACGGCGGGTGGCGGCTGTACGGGGAGGCTGCCCGGGTGCTCGACGGGCACGGCTCAGGGCTGCTCCTGGTCGCCGCGCACACCGGCGGCTTCCCGCGCAGCCGCACTCTCCTCTTCCTGGTCCGGGCGGAGGGGCCGCAACCGCCCGCCGGACTCGCCCGTACCCGGCAGGCCTCGCTCGACGTCACCCGGCCGCTCGCCCGCATCCAGCTGCGCGACACCGAGGCCGAACTCCTCGGCGCGGACGACACCGTGGACGTGACGGCCGCGCTCGCGGCCACCGGGCGCACGGCGGCCGTCGCGCTCGCCGCCGAGGCGGCCGGGGCGGCGGCGAGCGCGCTGGAGCGGACGCTCGGCCACGTCGGGGAGTGCGAGCGGTCCGGCCGCGCGGCCGGTTCGTTCCAGACCGTGAGACTCCGGCTGGCGGACCTGTACGTACGCGTGCGGTCGGCCCGTTCCGCCGCGTACTACGCCGTCCGGGACCCGGAGTCCGGCGCTCTCGCGCTCGCCCAGGCGCTGGAGGCGCTGCGGGTCACCACCGCGGAGGCTGTGCAGCTGCACGACGGCTCCGGTTCCACGGGGGAGGACGAGGCGCGGCTGTACTTCAACCGGGCCGCGTCCGACGAACTGCTCCTCGGCCCCGTCCACCGGCTGCGCGACCACGCGGCGCAGCGGGCCGGGCTGTTCGGGCGGGCGGAGGCCGGTTCCGCCGGGCACGGGCCGGCCGGACGGGTGGCCGTCTGATGCGGCCGGGAGCGGCACCAGGCGTCCGGCTCGTCCAGAAGGTGTCGTCGACCCGCGTCTTCGCGCGCATCGCCCCGCACGTCGTGCCCGCCATGGACCGCACCGTGCACCGGCTGACGCGCGGCCGGGTGCTGCTCAGCGCGCAGATGCTGCCGGGGGTGGTGCTGACGGTGCCGGGGGCGCGCAGCGGGCAGCTCAGGGCCACCCCGCTGGCGTGCATGCCGCAACCGGGTGACGGCGGGCCGGGGAGCTGGGTCCTGATCGGCAGCAACTTCGGCCGCCCGGGTCATCCCGCCTGGACGGCCAATCTGCTGGCGCATCCGGATGCGGCCGTCATCAACTGGAAGGGCGCCGACATTCCCGTACGCGCGAGGCTGCTGGCGGGGGAGGAGCGGGCCGGGGTGTGGGAGACGGCGCTGACGTTCTGGCCGCCCTATGCCGCTTACCAGGCGCGGATCGACCGGGAGATCCGGCTGTTCCGGCTGGAGAGGCGCTAGCCGTCTACGTGACGGGAGCGAGGGCCGGGAACCGAACCGTCCGGGTACGCCGACGGCGGACCACAGGCGTGGTCCGCCGTCGGTGAGACAGGACCTGGGGGCGCCCGGGATCACCGTGCGTCACCCAGTACGGGACTGCGGCGCGGGCGCTACTTCGTCGGCTTCTTGCCGGTGATGCCCAGGTGTACCAACAGGGCCAGATTCGGCTTGAGTTCGGCCTGCTTGACGCCCCAGGTGGTGAAGCCCTTCTGGTGCGAGGCGACGGCCGCCAGCATCGCGACGAGGGAGCCCGCCATCGCCGCGGGGCTGATGTCCTTGTCGACCTTGCCCTTGGCCTGGAGTTCCTTCACCGAGTCCGTAAGGGAGTTGGTGACGGAGTTCAGGATCTTCATGCGGATCTTGTAGAACCGCTTGTCGCCCTCGGCCGCGCCGAGGTCGACGACGCGCAGGATGGCGTCGTTGCGCCGCCAGAAGTCGAGGAATCCCTCGACGAGTTCTTCGGCTGTCTGCCAGCCCGACTTGCCGACCCAGGAGCGTCCGGCGACCAGTTCGGTCAGCCCGGCACCCTCCTTGGCCATCTCTTCGGCGATTTCGAGGACGGCGCCCTCGACGTCGGGGAAGTACTGGTAGAAGGTCGCGGGTGAAGTCCCCGCCTTCCGGGCGACGTCGATGACTTTGACGTCCCGGTACGGCGAGGAGCTGAGCATCTCGCTGAGGCAGTCGAGCAGCTTCTGCCGCGTCGCCTGTCCGCGTCGACCGGCCACGCGGCCGTCGACGGTGCGTACTTGTCCTGTCATGCCGTCAGCTTACCGACGGGTGATCGGAGCGCGATTCGGCCGACTGCAAATGGGGAGTGGGGCAGCGGCGGTGGGGGGAGTGGGCGGTTTTCGGGGGATGCGCCCCAGGGGCGGCCCACCGGTTCCCACAGCTTGATTAGTGTTATCAACAGCCTGTGGACAACTTCGGTGGATAACTTTCCGTGACGGGGGCGCGCGGTGGTGTGTGTATCGAAAATGCGTTCGCATCGGAGAGGCGGGGGCGCGGACGGACCGGGGCGCGGTTACGTTGGGTGTGACGAGCGTCACCACGGTTGAAGAGCACCACGACGGAAGGATCCGGGCCCATGGCCGCATTCGCGCAGTCCGCGCCGTGCTGGGTGGATGTGCAGCTTCCCGACCTCGAAGCGGGCAAGCGCTTCTACGGGGAGCTCTTCGGCTGGACCTTCCGGGCGGGTGAGGGGCCGTACGCCGACGCGCTCAGCGACGGCGCCCTCGTCGCCGCCCTCGCCGCCAAGCAGGACGGCCGGATGCCGACCGCCTGGGGCGTCTATTTCGCCACCGACGACATCACCGCATCCGTCGCCCGGATCCGCGAACACGGCGGCCAGGTGATCACCGACCCCGTCCGGGCCGGCCGCTCCGGGGTGCTCGCCCAGGCCGCCGACCCCGGCGGTGCGGTGTTCGGCCTCTGGCAGGCCGGTGAACGCAAGGGCTTCCAGAAGCAGAACGAGCCGGGATCCTTCTGCTGGACCGAGGTCTACACCCGGCAGAAGGACAAGGTCGACGCCTTCTACGAGGAGGTCTTCGGCTTCCGCTCCGCCGCGCTCGACGACACCGCAACCGGTGATCCCGGCACCGCGGAACCCGGCGTCGACTTCCGCATGTGGTCCCCGGCCGGCACCGAACCGGGCCCCGACACCGCGGTCGGCGGGCGCAGCGTCATCACGGACGCCTTCCCCGCCGAGATGCCCAGCTACTTCCTCAGCTACTTCGCCGTGGCGGACTGCGACGCGTCGGCCGAGACCGTCAAGCGGCTCGGCGGCCGGATCTCCGCGCCGCCCTTCGACATCCCCTACGGGCGGATGGCGGTCCTCCAGGACGACCAGGGTGCCGTGTTCGGCGTACTTCAGCCACCGGTGTCCTGATACGGCACGGAGTGGGACGGGACACCCGTATCCGCCCCCGGGTTCGCAACCGGCGCCCCGGCCAGGAACAATCGGGGTGCGCACCGCCGGGTGGTGCCCACTGATGAGACGCTGCACACGGCGGGTTTTTCGCGGACCTCTCCTCACAGAGGTCCGTACGGGGAGGTGGCAGGCAAGTGGTGGAGCAGCTGACGCAGCACGACCCGAGGCGGATCGGTCCTTTCGAGGTGCTGGGACGGCTCGGGGCCGGCGGCATGGGGCTGGTCTATCTCGCCCGGTCGGCGTCCGGCCGGCGCGTGGCGATCAAGACGGTCCGTACGGAACTGGCCGAGGACCAGCTGTTCCGGGTCCGCTTCACGCGTGAGGTGGAGGCCGCCCGCGCCGTCAGCGGTTTCTACACGGCCGCCGTGGTCGACGCCGACCCGCGGGCCGCGGTGCCGTGGCTCGCGACCGCCTACGTGCCCGCGCCCTCCCTCGAGGAGATAGTGAATGAGTGCGGGCCCATGCCGACCCAGGCCGTGCGCTGGCTGGCGGCGGGCATCGCGGAGGCCCTGCAGTCCATCCACGGGGCGAAGCTCGTCCACCGCGATATGAAGCCGTCCAACGTGCTCGTCGTCGAGGACGGCCCCCGGGTGATCGACTTCGGGATCGCGTCCGGGGTCTCCAACACCCGGCTCACCATGACGAACGTCGCCGTGGGCACGCCCGCGTACATGTCGCCCGAGCAGGCGCGGGACTCGCGCAGCGTCACCGGGGCCAGCGACATCTTCTCGCTCGGCTCGACCCTCGTCTTCGCCGCGACCGGCCACGCCCCCTTCCACGGGGCCAACCCGGTCGAGACGGTCTTCATGCTGCTGCGCGAGGGCCCCGACGTGAGCGGGCTGCCCGACGACCTGCGGCCGCTGATCGAGTCGTGCATGCAGATGGACGCGTCGCTGCGGCCCACCCCCGCCGAGCTGCAGGCCCAGCTCTCCCCGCACCTCTTCGCCTCCGGCAGCGACGACAGCGGCACGGCCTCGGCCTGGCTGCCCGCCGTCGCCACCGAGATGATCGAGAAGCGCCGCGGCGGCGGGCGTTCCGTCGCCGCCGCGCCGCCCGTCCCGCCCGCGCCCGTGGCGCCGCCCCCGCGGCAGCCGGAGGCCGACCGGGACCACGCACCGGCGGCCTGGCACAGCGGCGCCGGAGGGCACTCGCCCGCGCAGTCGCCCGACGGCGGTCCGGTGCGGCTGTCCGGCGCGCAGGTGCCGATCGGTCCCGGCCCGCGCGCCCAGGGCGGGCGCGCGCAGTCGGCCGCCGCCGAAGCCGGTCCGGCGACCGGCTGGGTGCGCCCGCCCGCCGGGGTGGCCGCGTCGGTCACCGCCCCGACCGCGCCCGTACCCGCTCCGGCGCACGCGCCCGAGGCCGCACCCGACGGGCCGGGGCGCTGGCGGCCCTGGCGGTTCCGGATGTCGAACGACGTGTGGGGGACCCCGGTCGTCGTCGGTGACCTCCTCTACGTCACCTCCTTCGAGGTGCACGCGCTGGACACCGGCAACGGGCGGCGCCAGTTCAAGACCCGTGACGTGGCGTGGGCGATGGCCGTGGACGGCGGCAGCATCCTCGCCTCCGACGGCCCCTCGCTCTACGCCCTGGACGCGGCGACCGGCGCGGAGCGGTGGCGGCTGCAGTCCGACGCGTGGGTGTACTCCCTGAAGGCCGAGCGCGGCACGATCGTCACCGGCACGCGGGGCGGCGGCGTCCAGGCGTGGGAGGCGTCCACGGGCGAGAGACTCTGGGAGATCCACGGCGCCCAGACGGACTTCGAGACGGCGGAGGCCGGACCGGCGCTCCACGACGGCACGGTCTACCTCTGGCAGGACGCCCGGCTGCGGGCCGTCGACGCCCGTACGGGCACCGAGCGCTGGTCCTACCCGGTCGGCGACGCCGCCTCCTGCGGCGGGGTGCCGGTCCGGGTGACCACGGCGCCGGACGGTTACGTGTACGTCGCGGCAGGGACCCGGGTCCTCGCCGTGGACATCGCCTCCGGCCGGGTGCGTTGGCACTTCGAGTCGCCCGCGGTCTTCCTCTCGCCGCCCGCCTTCGCCCCCGGCCCGGCCGTCACCGGCGGAGGGGTGTACCTCGCGGACTACCTCGGCACGGTGTACGCCCTCGACGCCTCGACGGGCAAGGACCGCTGGCGCATCGCCACGGAGTCCCGCCAGTCGATCGAGCCGGTGCTGGTGGTGGCGGGCAACGTGCACGTGGGCAGCGGCAGCGCGCTGTACACGCTGGACGCGGTCACGGGCACTCCGAAGTGGCGGTTCGCCGCGGGCGGCGAGGTGGTCGGCGCGCCGGTCGTCGCCGACGGCCGCGTCCACTTCGGCTCCGCGGACCACGTGCTGTACACGCTGGACGCGGCGGGCGGCCAGCTCCGCTGGAAGCTCGCGACGGGCGGCGAGATCACGGGCTCGCCGGTGGCACAGGGCGGGGTGGTCTACGCGTGCAGCAAGGACCGCTGCGTGTACGCGCTGGACGCCCTGAAGGGCACAGGCACGGGCACCCGCCCCCGCACGTAGGCCTCCGGCCCGGGCTGCCCGGCGCTTGGCTTGCCGCCCACCTTCAGCCCGTTGGGGGTCCCCCCGGACGAGGTCAGGGGGAGTTTGAGGACGGAACCGTGGCGGTGGTGGGCGGTGCACAGAGGGCCCGGGGGCCGATAGCCGCTTCCGTCCTCAAGGGCCGGACGGTCTTGAATTGCTCGGCCCGTCCGGAGGACCCACGTACGGGTCCACCTCCGGTTCCGGCCAAGGGCTCGTCTGGACCGACGGCCCGGGCTCCCGCGTAGGCGGCCACGTGTCCGGGTCCGCCGACCCGGGCGCCGCGTACGGCGCGTCGCGGCGGCGAACGCGGCGCCCCGCCCCGCCCCCGCGCCCCCGCATCAGCGCCGCCCCCAGCAGAAGCAGCACGCCACCGCCCACCGCGCCCGCCACCCCCACCCGCAGTCCCGAACCGTCGCCCGCGACCGTCAGGCTGCCGTCCGCCTGCCCCTGGCGCACCATCCACAGCACCGTGAACCCGAGCACCAGCACACCCGCCACCGCGACCATCGGCCGGAAACGGAGTACGACGCCCACGACCGCCAGGACCGCGGCGAAGAGAAAGGGCAGCAGGACCGAACCGAGCACGCCGGGGTGTGCCCCTGTGATGCCGGTGACGAGGTCGTCGATGCCGTAGTGCCGCCCGAGGCGGCCGTCGTACCAGTCACGGAAGGGGCTCAGCACGGCGGCCGCCGCTCCTAGGAGAGCGAGGACCGGGCCGAGGACGCTACGGATCATGTCCGACCTCCCGCGGGCGCGGGCGACGCGCACCGTCGGCCGACGACGCGGATCCCCACCGCTCTCGACTCGACGCTACGCCGGCACCATGACCCCCGCCACCAGGCAGATGATGACGAGACCGTGACAGGGCCATGACCGGGCCGCCGGACAGCGCCCGCCAAGCTGTGCGCTACGGTGTCGCGCGGCCGTCCGGCCGTCGGGCCGGAAGGCAGCACACACGACGAACAACCCAAGGGGGACGTAACGATGGTGCGGCAACACGTGAAACTCACCGTGGTCCTGGTCGCGGTAGTGCTCGCGCTCACCGGCTTCTCCACCTCCAGCAGCGGAGGCAAGGGCGGCAGCAAGAGCCGGAGCGGCAAGAGCAAGTCGAGCAGCGGTGGCGGCGGCGGGTGCTCCAGCTCCAAGAAGAGCAACGGCACCTACCACGACACCGACTCCGACAACGACTACGACGACTACAGCTCGTCGAGCAGCAGCTCCGGTTCCACGTACGGCACTCCGACCCCCACCGCCACCGCGACCGATGCCCCGCAGGCGTACGTCTTCCGCTGCGCGACCCCCCGCAAGGGCAAGCGCAAGGCCGTCACCACCTCCACCGTGCGGCTCACCGCCAACGCGGTCGGCAGCCACACCTACGAGGTCGACGTGACCTTCCTCGACGCGGTCGGCAACACCGTCGACACCGGTGAGGCCACCGTGGAGGCCGACGGCGGCGAGACGAAGACCGTCTCCGTCCGGATGGACAGCCCGCGCACGGTCTCCCGCGTGAAGAAGTGCACGGTCACGGCCGAGCTCAGCTACTGACCCGCGCCACCCGTCACCGCAGCCGGAATCCGCCACCCCCGCCCCGGCCCCCGAACAGCTCCGCCTGCTGCTCCGGCGGCAGGTTCCCGAGCGCGATCAGGTGCGGGGCGTGGGCGAAGGCCTGGGCCCGGGCAGCCTCCTTCGCGGACCAGAGCGCCCGCACCGTCCCCTGAACCGCCCCGGTCGGGTACGAGGCCATGACCGCAGCCGCCCGCAGCGCCGCCGCCACCGCGCCGCCGGGCGGCGTCACCTCGCTGACCAGCCCGGTCTCGTACGCACGACGGGCCGTGACCCGCTCCGCCGTTCCCATCAGGGCCATCCGGGCCACCTCGCCGAACGGCATCCGCTGCGCCATGGCGATCGCCTCATAGGCGCTGACCATGCCGTACGCGGTGTGCGGGTCGAAGAACGTCGCCTCGTCGGACGCGATGACGAACTCCGCCTCGCCCAGCAGATAGAACGCCCCGCCGCACGCCATCCCCTCCACGGCCGCGATCACCGGCTTCCACAGGTCGTTGGCCTTCGGCCCGATCGTGAGCAGCGGATCGTCGATCGTGTACGGGGACGAGGGCTGCGGGACGTCCACGCCCCGGTCGATCCCGGTGCAGAACGCCCGTCCTCCCGCCCCGGTGATCACGACGGCCCGCACCTCGTCGTCGTACCGCAACCCCCGCCAGGCGGCGGTCAGTTCGGCGGCCGTCGCGAGGTCGATCGCGTTGTGCTTCTCGGGCCGGTCCAGGGTGAGGAGCGCCACCCCGGTGTCCTTGTCCGTCTCCGTGCGCAGCGCCATCCGCGGTCACCGCTCCAGCAGCCAGCGGACGAGGGGCGGCGCGTCGGGGGAGACGGGGCAGAAGACCGCCTTCACCGCCGCCCCGATTCTCAGCCGCGCCGGGTCGACGGAGTTCAACGGTGCGCCGGGCCCGCTGACCACATTGCCGACCAGCCGGATCTCCGGGGCGTCGGCCAGCTCGACGATCACGGCGTTGTACGGGGCCTGGTCGGCGTACGCGGGCAGCAGTGGCGGATGCGGCAGCACGTACGACCAGATGCGGCCGCGCCCGCTCATCTCCCGCCACTCGCTCGCGAACGACTGGCAGTGCGGGCAGCACGGCCGGGGCGGGAAGCGGAGCCGGCCGCAGTCGGGGGCGGCGCACGCCTGGACGCGCAGTTCGCCGCGGGCCGCGTACTCCCAGAAGGGCGCGCCGTCCTCGTCGACGACGGGCAGCAGCAGTCCATCCATGTCTGTCAGCTCCTCAATTCCTCAGCAGGACGGCGGACGTGGGGACACCCTCGCCGGCGGTGACCAGGCAGGTCGAGGCGCCCGGCACCTGGGCGGTGGAGGTGCCGCGCAACTGCTTCACGCCCTCGTTGATGAGGTTGAAGCCGTGCACGTACCCCTCGCTGAGCCCGCCGCCGCCGGTGTTGAGCGGCAGCCGCCCACCGCTCTCCAGCGCCCCGCCCTCGGTGAACGCGGCGCCCTCGCCCCGTCCGCAGAATCCGTACCCCTCCAGGGAGAGCGGGATGAGCGGCGTGAACGCGTCGTAGATCTGGGCCACATCGACGTCTTCCGGGACGAAGTCGGCCTGCTTCCACAGCTGTCGGGCCGCCGTCCAGGCGGGTCCGGTGAGCGGGTCGTCGTTCCAGTAGTTGACCATCCCGTGGTGCTGGGCGGGCAGGCCCTGGGCGGCGGAGTGGAGGTAGACGGGCTTCTGCCGGCAGTCGCGGGCCCGTTCGGCGGAGACGATGACGCAGGCCAGCGCCCCGTCCGTCTCCAGGCAGTTGTCGAAGAGGCAGAGCGGTTCGCTGATCCAGCGCGAGGTCATGTACATCTCGCGGGTCAGCGGCCGTTCGTACATCACCGCGGCCGGGTTCTGGTTGGCGCGGTTGCGGCAGGCGAGCGCGACGTTGAAGAGGTGATCGCGGGTCGCGCCGTACTCGTGCATGTACCGCCGGGCCAGCATCCCGATCTCGTCGGCGGGCCGCAGCAGTCCGTACGGGCGCGTCCACTGGGCGGGGGTGGGCAGCTGCACGGCGGTGTTCTTCCAGGGCCGCGGCCCGGAACCCCGCTTCCGCGACCGCCAGGCGACACCGACGCTCGCCTGACCGGTGGCGATGGCTGCCGCCAGGTGCGCGAGCGTCGCGCAGGAGCCGCCGCCCCCGTACCCCACCTTGCTGAAGAAGGTGACGTCACCGGCCCCGATCGCCTTGGCGATCTCGACCTCGTCGGTCTCCTCCATCGTGTACGAGGCGAACGCGTCCACCTCCGACGCGACGATGCCCGCGTCGTCGAGCGCCGCGAGGATGGCCCGGCAGGCCAGGGTCTTCTCGGAATCGGGCAGGTGCTTCGCGAACTGTGTCTGCCCGATCCCGGCTATCGCCGCCTTGTCCTTGAGCGTCGCCACCCGCCACCTCCGAGGCCGTCATGACTGCTGACAGCGCAGCAGGCTACAGCTAATCTGACGGATAGTCAGCTACGGAGCGGCTGCGGCCGTTTCCGGTTCGACGGGAGGGTACGAGATGCGCGGCGACGAGGAATGGTCCACCGTCCCGGACCTGGTACGGGCGGCGGCCGGACGGTACGGCAACCGGGAGGCGGTGGTCGAGGGCCGCACCAGGATCACGTACACGGAACTCGGCGAACGCGTGGAGCGGGCCGCCGCCGCGTGCATGGCCTCGGGCGTCGAGCAGGGCGACCGGGTCGCGGTCTGGGCGCCCAACACCCTCGACTGGATCGTCTCCGCACTGGGAGCGGTGACCGCGGGCGCGGTCCTCGTCCCGCTCAACACCCGCTTCAAGGGCGCGGAGGCGGCGTACGTCCTGGAGCGGAGCCGCGCGAAGCTGCTCTTCGTCACGGGCACCTTCCTCGGTACGTCGTACGTGGCGTCCCTGCGCCGGTCCGAGGCCGAACTCCCGCACCTGCAACGGATCGTGGTGCTAGCCGACTCCGCGCCCGACGCCGACGACTACGTCACCTGGAAGGACTTCCTGGCCTCGGGTGAGCGGATATCCGCGGAGCAGGTACGGGCACGGGCCGAGGCCGTCCCGGCTTCGTCCCCCTCCGACATCATCTACACCTCGGGCACCACGGGCCGGCCGAAGGGCGCCGTCATCAGCCACGCCCAGACGCTGCGCTGCTACGCGATATGGAGCGAACTGGCGGGTCTGCGCGAGGGCGACCGCTATCTGATCGTGAACCCGTTCTTCCACACCTTCGGCTACAAGGCGGGCATCATCGCGTGCCTGATGCGGGGCGCGACGATGATCCCGCAGCCGGTCTTCAACGTGGACACGGTCCTCGCCAACATCGCCGCCGAACGCATCTCGGTCCTCCCCGGCCCGCCCACCCTCCACCAGTCCCTCCTGGACCACCCCGCCCGCGCGTCCCACGACCTGTCGGCCCTGCGCCTGGTGGTGACGGGAGCCGCGGTGGTCCCGCTCCAGCTGGTCGAACGCCTCCGCACCGAACTGAACATCGCCACGGTTCTGACCGCGTACGGCCTCTCCGAGGCGAGCGGCATCGTCACCATGTGCCGACGGGGCGACCCGGCGGAGGTGATCGCCGCCACCTCGGGCCGGGCGATCCCCTGCACGGAGGTCCGCGTACTGGCCCCGCCCGGCAGCCCCGGCGAGATCCTGGTCCGCGGCTTCAATGTCATGAGCGGCTACTTCGAGGACCCGGAGACGACGGCCGCCACGATCACCGCGGACGGCTGGCTGCACACCGGTGACGTGGGCGTCCTCGACGAGGACGGGAACCTGCGGATCACGGACCGGATCAAGGACATGTTCATCGTCGGCGGCTTCAACGCCTACCCCGCGGAGATCGAACAGCTCCTGGGCCTGCACCCGGACGTGGCCGACGTCGCGGTGATCGGTGTCTCCGACCCCCGCCTCGGCGAGGTCGGCAAGGCGTACGCGGTGCGCCGGCCGGGCGCGACGGTGACGGCGGACGACCTGATCGCGTGGTCGCGGCGGGAGATGGCGAACTACAAGGTGCCGAGGGCGGTGGAGTTCGTCAGCGAGCTCCCGCGCAACGCGAGCGGCAAGGTGGTGAAGGGGGAGCTGCGGGGGCGGGGGTAGGGATGCGGGTTGGTAACGCTTGGCCGGTCAGACCTTCTCCGCCACCACGCGGGGATGATCTGCGGTGAGTATCCCGAGGTCCTCCACGTCGGAGGTCAGAATCGTGACCCGACCCGGGCGTGCCAGCGCGGTCGCGCAAAGCATTGCGTCGATGGCGTACTTGTGACCGTGCAGCCCGGCGTTCTGGAGCAGTGCTGCGGCGGAGTTTGCGATGGAGTGGCTGAGTGGTTCGACCCGCAGGCGGGAGAGTGTCCAGTCGAGTGCGGCGCGGTTGATTCGTGGGTGGATCACCTCGACAAGGACGACAGCCGAGGTGATGACGGGAATATCCGCTTCGCGTGCCGCCTCCAGCCACTCCTGGACTACCCGGCCGCGTAGAACCGCTTGCGCCAGTCCTTCGCTGTCGAGGACCAGGGTCCCGCTCACGCGGCTGTACCCGACTCGGGTGTGCTGTTGCCCGTGAGCCGGGTTCGTTTGTCGCTCACCGCACGAGGATCGGCCGGTCCGTTGATCTTCTCGAAGTCGGCGAGGAGCTCATTGAGGTTGTCGCGTTCGATCTGGCGCTGTGCGGCCATTTCCAAATAGGCGGAGACGCCACGCTTGCCAACCCGCTCGCGGATCGCCTGGAGCGTTCCGGCGGTGAGGGTGACGGAGATCCCGCTGCTGGGCCCGTCGCCGAGTGGGAAGCCGGAGCTCTCATTCATGGAGTAACTATAGCATTGGAAATGCTATAGTTACTGTGCGTAATCTGACGAGTGGGCCAGGGCGGCCGGCGGCAGGTAGTGATGGTTGTACGTCAATGGCCGCGGGGTGCTGTCACCTCATGGGGTGAAGCTGCTGGCGGGCCCCTTTCGGCCTCGGTATGGTGATGGGTATGGCAACCAAGAAGTACACCGTCACCCTGCCGGAGGAGCTTGCGGAGGAGATCCGGAGCGAGGTGGGCCCCGGGGCGTTCAGTGCGTATGTCACCCGCGCCATAGAGCGTCAGCGCGAGCACGACCGGCTGGGGGAGCTGGTGGAGCGGCTGGAGGGCGAGTACGGCCCGGTGACGGATGCCGATCTGGCGGCGGCCGAGGCCGAGCGGCGTGAGATCGAGCGGTGGTTCGAGGAACAGGAAGCGGGCGCGGCGCCGGACCGGAAGGCGGCCTGATGTCGGACCTCTCGTACGTACTGGACTGCGAGGGGCTCTCCCGTGCCGCACTCGGAGATCCTGCGATGAAGGCCATCCTCAAGGACGCCCACCGTTCGGGCATTCGTGTGGTGACCAGCGCGATGACCTTGGTCGAGGCTTACCACAGCAAGATCAGAAAGCCGGTCTGGGACTGGGCGATGTCGGGCGTCGTGGTCGAGCACGTCACCCAGAATGTCGCCGACGAGGCGATTCGCTTGCTCAGGTCCACCGGCCTTCACGGCCACAAGTACGCCATCGACGCGGCGCTCGCGGTGATCGCCGGGCGGCAGCGGGGGCGAGTGGTCGTCTTCACCTCGGACGAGGACGACATGGGGAAGCTGTGCGGGGCTGGGGTTCAGGTCCGGGGGTTGTAGGGGTACGGCAGTGGGGCCCGAGCCGGGTGGCTCGGGCCCCACTGCGAGGTCCCGCTCAGGTTGCGTGCATGTCCTGGGTCGTCACCGAGGTTGCGTGCATGTCCTGCGTGGTGACAGGAGTTTCCCCGGTCGCGTGCATGTCCGCCAATGCAGGCGACGCGCCGCCGATGCCGAGGGCCACGGCGAACGCAGCGGCGACGAGCGTCTTCTTCGTGCGGGTCATTCCAACTCCTGTGATGGGAGCGAGTTTCCGGACGCGAAGTGACGCTAGTGACAGGGGGGCGATGGCGGAACCCCTCTGGCGGGAAACAGCTGAACGTTGGCGCGATCGCCTCAACAGGCCCGGGACATGCAGCGGCCGCGACGGCTCCCCCTCCGCGCCGCCGCGGCCGCTCCCCCGTACCCCGTCGAATTGCAGCTCTAGATGGCCGGCTTGAACGGCTCCGACGTGGCGTGCTGGTCGAGAGTGGTGACCTCTTCGCCCGTCGCGTGCTGGTCCTGCGTCGTCACCGGGGTCTCCGGCTCGCCGGTGGCGTGCTGGTCAGCCGGCTTGAGGATCGGGTCCTGCTTCTTGGCGTCGGCCATGATTGTCAGCTCTCCTTCTCTGCGTGCACTGCGCGCTGGGTGGACGAGGCCCGTCCGGCTGTTCCCCCGTGGACTGCCGGACGGGCCTCTCGGGCCGCTCACATTAATGGTGCGGCCGCTGTCGCCCCCGTCTGCCCCCCGACGCGACGGATCGACAGGTACGACAATGGCGGGTGGCGATAAACGAACGATGAACGCGCCGTTCTTCAGGTTGCCGTGGCAGGAGCCAGCAAAGTCCGGACGACTTGCGCCTCCTGGGAGCCGAGTTCTTGGTAGATGCCGAGGGCCTCATGCCAGCAGACCTGGGCGCGCCCGGTCTGCCCGATGCCGTCAAGCGCCCGTCCCAGCGCGGTCAGTACATTTCCCCGTCGCCACTCTCCACCGATTCCCCGCAGGACTGTGAGCGCCAGCTCTGAATACTGGGCCGCCTGAGCGAAGTGACCTGCGGCGAGATCGACTTCGGCCAGGCGGAACAGCGTCATGCCTTCCCACAGCCGCTGTCGGCTGTCGCGGAACACTGTCAGGGCCTCGTTCAACTGGTCCGTGGCAGCGGAAAGGTTCATGTTCTGTGTCAGAGCGAGCCCGAGGGCGTAGCGCCCGTTGGCGCCGCGTAGTGCGTGGCCCAGGGAGTCGTAGATCTCGATGCCCGACCGGGCGAGCGTGATTGCGCTCGCGGTGCGGCCGGTGGCCAGATGGATGCGCGAGAGGTTGCACAAGGCGCTCGCCTCACCGGGGCGGTTTCCGTCGCTCCGGAACGCCTCGATGGCCTGCGTCAGGAACGCCTCGCCATCGGCATGGCGGTTCTGGTAGAGCGCGATGATGCCCCTGGCGTTGGCAGCCCAGCAGACGGGCAGCAGATCCTCGACCGTGTTCGCCAGTCGCATGGCCTCTTCAGCCTCGCGGTCAGCGTGGTCGAA
The DNA here is from genome assembly GCF_040302845.1 of Streptomyces sp. NPDC096323. NCBI lineage: Bacteria > Bacillati > Actinomycetota > Actinomycetes > Kitasatosporales > Streptomycetaceae > Streptomyces > Streptomyces sp. NPDC096323. The sequence goes on along the minus strand of NZ_JBEOSI010000005.1, from coordinate 467,314 downwards.
GCGCCCCGCGAGTTGGTGCACGTTGGCGAGGGACATGACAGCGCGGCCCTCGGCCCGTGGATCGCCGCAGTCATGGGAAGCCTCTCGCACCGCAAGGGCGGCAGCTTCGTACTGCTTGGAGTTCGCCCCTGATTCGCCCAGATCGAGAGCAGCGTAGAGAAGGTCGACGGCTCGACGCAGCGTGGCAGGGGGCGATGCCTGGCAGACGCACGCGAGCAGGTTGGTGGCCTCCGCGTACAGCCAGTCCAGGGCGGCATGCCTGTTGGCGAACGACAACCCCGCATGCTCCGTCGGCTCCAGGTGATCCACCAACCGGTCCCCCGGCCGCTCCAGCGCGTACACCCCCGCAGCCGTCGCCAGATAGAAGTCCAGCAGCCGCGACAACGCCGACTCCCGCTCCTCCGGAGCCTCCTCGTCCCGCTCCGCGCACGAACGCGCGTAGAGGCGCACCAGGTCGTGGTAGCGGTAGCGGCCCGGCGCCGCCGACTCCACGAGGGACGTGTCGACCAGGGCCTCCAGGAGGTCCTCCGCCGTGTGGGTCTCCAGGTCGAGGAGGGCCGCCGCGGCTGCCAGGGAGATGTCCGGGCCGTCCGCGAGGCCCAGGAGGCGGAAGGCGCGGGCCTGGGCCGGTTCCAGCTGGCCGTAGCCGAGTTCGAACGTGGCCTTCACCGCGAGGTCGCCCGCCTGGAGCTCGTCCAGCCGGCGGCGTTCGTCCGCGAGTTTCGCGGCCAGGACCGAGACCGTCCAGGTGCGGCGGGCCGCCAGGCGGGAGGCGGCGATGCGGATGGCGAGGGGGAGGAAGCCGCAGGCGGCCACCACGTCGAGGGCCGCCTCGCGCTCGGAGTTGATGCGCTCCTGGCCCACGATCCGGGTGAAGAGCTGGAGCGCCTCCTCGGGCGACATCACGTCCAGGTCGACCAGGTGCGCGCCCGCCAGGTCGACCATCCGGACCCGGCTGGTGACCAGCGCCGCGCAGCCCGCCGTGCCCGGGAGCAGGGGGCGGATCTGGGCCGCGTCGTGGGCGTTGTCCAGGAGGACCAGGATGCGGCGGCCGTCGAGGGTGGAGCGGTAGAGCGCGGCGCGCTCGTCCAGGGAGTCGGGGATCGCCGAGTCCGCCGTGCCCAGGGCGCGCAGGAACGCGCCGAGGACCGTCTCCGGCTCGGCGGCGCGGGCGCCCGCGCCCTGAAGGTCGACGTAGAGCTGGCCGTCCGGGAAGTGCCGGCGGGCCTGGTGCGCGACGTGCACGGCGAGGGTCGTCTTGCCGACGCCGCCGATGCCGGCGAGTGCGGAGACGGCCATGACGGACCCCTCGGCCGTGGCGAGGCGGTCGCCCAGTTCGCGGACGAAGGCGGCACGGCCCGTGAAGTCGGGGACGGTGGCGGGGAGCTGGGCGGGGCGGACCGGAGCCGCGGCGGGCGCGGGCTCGTCGGCCGGGCGGGCCAGTTCCTCGTCCGCCCGCAGGATCCGCTGCTGGAGCGCGGAGAGTTCGGGGCGCGGGTCGACGCCCAGCTCCTCCGAGAGCAGCCGCCGCGTGTCGGCGTACACGGCCAGCGCCTCGGCCTGGCGGCCGCTGCGGTACAGGGCCACCATCAGGAGCTCGCGCAGCCGTTCGCGCAGCGGGTGCGCGGCGGTGAGGGCGGTCAGTTCGGAGACCGCCTCCGCGTGGCAGCCGACCTCCAGGTCCAGGTCGAGACGGGTCTCGGTGAGCTGGAGCCGCCACTCCTCCAGCCGGTTGCGCTGGTAGTCCGCGTACGGGCCGGGCACCGAGGCCAGCGCCTCGCCGTCCCAGAGGGCCAGCGCCTCGTTCAGCAGGGTCCGGGCGCGGCCGCGGTCGCCGGATGCCCGGGCCTTCTCCGCTTCGGCCGCCCGGTCCTGAGCCACGCTCAGATCGAGCGCCTCGGGCCCGATCCGCATCGCGTACCCGCCGGAATCGCTCGCCAGGGTGAGCGGGCCCAGGGTCTTTCGGAGCCGGGAGGCGTACGTGCGCACAGCCGCCAGCGCCTGGGAGGGCGGGTCCTCGCCCCAGATGGCGTCGATGAGTTCGGCGGCGGTGGCGGTGCGCCCACCGCGGAGCAGCAGAGCGGTCAGCAGGGCACGCTGCTGGGGCGAGCCGGACGGCAGCGTCTCGCCGCCCCGCCGGGCCCGTACCGGACCGAGCACACAGAAGTGCAGACCGGTGTCCTCCACCGGCCCCTGCTCCGGGGAGCGTTGTTCCGGAACACGTACGCGCGGCCCGTCGTCACGGCCCATTGGTTCCTCCCGTCCTGCTCGATGCGCTGCCCGGCACGGTCGCACATGTCCGGATTCCGTGTGGGCCATCCGGATTGCTCCATACCGTTGGTATCGCCGTCAACAGTCTGCCTTGTGAAGGGCGGCCTCGTCAGCAGTGGGTGACTCTCTGCACAAGCCCTCGACAACGATTGTGGAACGGGGCCCCTCGCAGAGAGCTGACGGTTCGTCAGATCAGCGCTACGGTGGCATACATGGAGACCTTCCCGAAGATCATCTCGGTGGACGACCACACGGTGGAGCCCGCTCATGTCTGGCGGGACCGGCTCCCGTCCAGGTACGCGGACTCCGGACCGCGCATCGTCCGCGCGCCGCTCAAGGAAATGACCTTCATGGGCGGCAGATTCGCGCCCGTGATGGGGGCCAAGGGGGACGACGGGCCGATCGGCGACTGGTGGGTGTACGAGGACCTGCACCGCCCGCTCACCCGGCTCGACACCGCCGTCGGCTACGACCGGGACGAGATCAAGCTCGAAGTCATCACGTACGAGCAGATGCGCCCCGGCTCGTTCTCGGTGCCCGAGCGGCTCGCCGACATGGACGTCAACCACGTCCAGTCCGCCCTCTGCTTCCCGACGTTCCCCCGCTTCTGCGGACAGACGTTCACCGAGGCGAAGGACCGCGAACTCGGGCTGCTCGCCGTGCGCGCATACAACGACTGGATGGTCGAGGAGTGGTGCGGGCCCGACGCGCACGGCCGGCTCATCCCGCTCACCCTCGTCCCGCTCTGGGACGCGCGACTGGCCGCCGACGAGGTGCGGCGCAACGCCGCGCGCGGGGTGCGGGCCGTGGCGTTCTCCGAGATACCGCCCCACCTCGGACTGCCGTCCATCCACACGGACGAGTGGGACCCGTTCCTGCGGGCCTGCGACGAGACGGGGACGGTGATCGCCATGCACATCGGCTCGTCCTCGAAGATGCCGTCCACCTCCGCCGACGCCCCGCCGGCCGTCGGCTCCACCATCACCTTCGCCAACTGCTGCTTCTCGATGGTCGACTGGCTGATGAGCGGCAAGTTCGAACGCTTCCCGAACCTGCGGATCATGTACGCGGAGGGCCAGATCGGCTGGATCCCCTACATCCTGGAACGCGCCGACGTCGTCTGGGAGGAGAACCGCGCCTGGGGCGGGGTGGCCGACAAGGTCCACCGGCCGCCGTCGGAGCTGTTCACCGAGCATGTGTACGGCTGCTTCTTCGACGACGCCTTCGGGCTGAAGAACCTGGACGCGATCGGGGTGGGGAACGTCCTGTACGAGACGGACTACCCGCACTCCGACTCGACCTGGCCCAGGTCCCGCGAGGTCGGCGAGGCCCAGATGGGACACCTGGACGCGGACGTCGTGGACCGCATCGTGCGCCGTAACGCGATCGATCTGCTCGGGCTCACGGCCGACGGGCTGTGGGCGGGGGCGTGAACGGGGAGGGGGCCGGGGGTGCTCCGTATACGAGCCGCCCCGGCCCCTCCCCGGTCGGCCGTCAGGCCCGGGTCACCGGTTCCTGGAGCTCCGTCACCCACTTGTCCCGGTCGTCGGGGCACTCCAGATTGACCTCACGCGCGTATCCCGCCGACCGGTAGCCGCCCGCGTCGATGCCCCGGGCCAGGGCCTGGGCCGTCGGCAGGATGCCGTCCATCGAGCCCCGGTGGACGATGGTCGCCGCCTCGAACGGGGGCAGCTCGACCACCGTGACCCCGGTGTCACCCACCGGCCCCACTGGGGCGGAGACCGTCACCCCGGCGTGGACGACGATCGCGCCGCCGCCTTCCGGGGCGTCCTCGTACCGTGCGATGCCGGGGCCGGTCGGGGTGATCCCCGCCTCGCCCAGCAGGGGGAAAAGCCGCTCGTACAGCGGGCCGATCACCGGGGTGATGTCCTGCGGGTCGTACCCCGCAGCCACTGCGGTCAGCTCCGCGACCCGTACCGCCGGAACGCTCTTGATCACGACATCGTCAACGGACATGTGTCCCTCGCTCTCGATCGACCGGAGCCTCGCCTCGACCTGGGCCATGCGCGCCGCCGCCGCGGCCATGGAAGCCTCCAGCTCCGCCCGCCGCAGCCGCAGCATTCCGCGCAGCTCCTCCGGACCCACCTCCTCGTCCAGGACGGCCCGCACCTGCTGGAGCGTGAAGCCGAGGTCCTTGAGGGCGATGATCCGGTTGAGCCGGGCGAGCTGGGCGGCGCCGTAGTAGCGGTAGCCGGTGGCCGGGTCGGTGCGGTCGGGGGGCAGCAGTCCTGTCGCGTCGTAGTGACGCAGCATGCGGGCCGACACCCGTCCGTACCTGGCGAAGTCTCCGATGGTGAACATGATGTCTCCGAGTGCACGGCCTGACACGGTGTGAAGGTCAAGCGTCCTGCGAACGCCCGTACAAAAGGCAGGAGCCCTCTCCCCCGCCGGGGCGGGGGAGAGGGCTCCTTGGGTACTGCTATACCGGCCGCGATCGGCCGACCCGGGCAACCCCGGGCCTCTCGTTCGGATCATGCCGGGCTCGCGTGCCCCGGTGCCGCACCTCGCCGCGTTGTCGTCGGTCGCCATGGCTCCGCCATGACTCCCTCCTCCGCCTTGCGATGCACGGCACCGGACCCCGCTCCCTGATCCGGCCTGATCCGAACGAAAGACCCTAGGCCGGGGTGACGTTCTCAGCCTGCGGACCCTTGGGTCCCTGAGTGACGTCGAAGTTCACGACCTGGTTCTCCTCGAGGGAGCGGAACCCGGACGCGTTGATCGCGGAGTAGTGGACGAAGACATCCGGGCCGCCGCCGTCCTGGGCGATGAAGCCGAAGCCCTTTTCAGCGTTGAACCACTTGACGGTTCCGGTAGCCATAAGCCCTCCTTGGGCCAAAGGGTTGCCCTGCTCCAGAACCTGCAAAGAAGTCTGAAAACTACAAAAGCCTGCGGGTTACATGCTCCGCAGGCTCTGTACTGCAAGGGAAACCAAACTGCAACTTGGCGACGAGCCTAGCACGCAGCATGTGAGGAAGGGTAGAGGGAAAGATCACTCCACCTGGATGTTTGACAGCCCTGCACAGGGGTGCTCCGCATCGGCCATCCGGGTGACTCCCGGACCTCTCCCGAGTGACCTTCGGCGACCCTTCCGAGGGGCGCAGGAGGGGGCCCTTCCGCGGCCTTTCCGGTGGACCGGAAGAGGGGCCGGCGCTACGGCGCGCGCCCCCGGTGAGGCCGTCCGCCCGGCGCGGGTCTAGCCTCGCGATGTGGACAATTCAACCGTCTCAACCGTCGCAGGCGACGACCGTCGCAGCCGGCCGCGCGTCGGCCACATCCAGTTCCTCAACTGCCTGCCCCTCTACTGGGGGCTCGCACGGACCGGAACCCTGCTCGACCTGGAGCTCTCGAAGGACACCCCGGAGAAGCTCAGCGAGCAGTTGATCAGAGGCGATCTGGACATCGGCCCCGTCACCCTCGTGGAGTACCTGCGCAACGCCGACGACCTGGTCGCCTTCCCGGACATCGCCGTCGGGTGCGACGGGCCCGTCATGTCGTGCGTGATCGTGTCGCAGCGCCCCCTGGAGGACCTCGACCGGGCCCGGGTGGCCCTCGGTTCGACCTCCCGCACCTCCGTACGGCTGGCGCAGCTGCTGCTCTCCGAGCGGTTCGGCGTCACCCCCGACTACTACACCTGCCCGCCGGACCTCGGCCTGATGATGCAGGAGGCGGACGCCGCCGTCCTCATCGGTGACGCCGCGCTGCGCGCCAACCTGCACGACGCCCCCCGGCTGGGGCTCCAGGTCCACGACCTGGGCGCCATGTGGAAGGAGTGGACGGGGCTGCCGTTCGTCTTCGCGGTCTGGGCCGCGCGCAAGGACTACCTGGCGGCCGAGCCCCTCGCGGTCAAGAAGGTGCACGAGGCGTTCCTGGCCTCGCGGGACCTGTCCCTGGAGGAGGTCACCAAGGTCGCGGAGCAGGCCGCGCGCTGGGAGGCCTTCGACGCGGAGGTCCTGGAGCGCTACTTCACGACCCTCGACTTCCGCTTCGGACCCGCACAGCTCGCCGGGGTCACGGAGTTCGCCCGCCGGACCGGTCCGACCACGGGATTCCCGGCCGACGTGAAGGTCGAGCTGCTCGGCGGCTGACGTTCCACGGCTCTCCCGCCGGGTGCGCTACGGCCGTCCCCGGCGGGAATGCCCGGCCATTCCCGCGACTCCGGCCGTTCCCTTGTACGCGGCCGCGCCCAGGTGGCCCGAGCAGGGGTGGCCCGTGCAGATGTACGGATATCGATTCGGGTGAATTCGCGCGGAATGGCCGTTGGGCGAGAGGTCCGGGAGTACGCCCCCCGACCCCTCCCGTAATCGCCCCGCAATCACCCGGGGAACGGCACATTCACGCCTTTTGTTGGGGCGAATGACGTCGTTCGTTCCCTTGGGGTCGAAATCGGCGGATGGTTTCCCCTGCGACCCGATGACCTTCGCCCATAGGCTTCGGTCGGAGGTCCGGCCAGGTCCACAAGGGGAGTCCGTATATGCAGCCGCTCGAAGCCGGCGAACCGCTGAGCATCGGTGCCTACCGGCTGCTCGGCCGACTCGGGGCGGGCGGCATGGGCCGCGTGTACCTGGGCCGCAGCGCGGGCGGCCGGACCGTCGCGGTCAAGGTCGTCCACCCGCACTTCGCGCTCGACGAGCAGTTCCGGGCCCGGTTCCGGCGCGAGGTGGAGGCGGCGCGGCGGATCGGCGGGCAGTGGACCGCCCCCGTCCTGGACGCCGACCCGGACGCCCCCGTTCCGTGGGTCGCCCACGGCTACGTGGCCGGGCCGCCGCTCTCCGCCGCGGTCACCGAACACGGCCCGCTGCCCGAGCAGGCGGTACGCACCCTGGGCGCCGGTCTCGCCGAGGCCCTGGCCGCGGTCCACGGACAGGGCCTGATCCACCGGGACGTGAAGCCGTCCAACGTGCTGCTCGCCCTCGACGGCCCCCGGCTGATCGACTTCGGCATCGCCCGGGCCATCGACGCCACCGCCTCGCTCACCTCCACCGGCGTCTCCGTCGGCTCACCCGGCTACATGGCGCCCGAGCAGATCCGCGGCCAGGACATCTCCGGCGCGGCCGACATCTTCTCGCTGGGCGCGGTGCTGGCCTACGCGGCGACCGGGTCCGCGCCCTTCCTCGGCGACTCCTCCGCCGTACTCCTCTACAAGGTGGTGCACGAGGAGCCCGAACTGGGCGAGCTGGAGGGCGGCCTGCGCGACATCGTCGCCTCCTGCCTCGCGAAGGACCCGGCCGGCCGGCCCACCCCCGCCGAGCTCGCCCGTCAGCTGGCGCCCGACGGTGCGTCGGCCGCGGTGGCGGTGGGGTGGCTGCCCGGTCCGCTGGTGCGCGAGGTCAGCGCCTCGGCGGTCGCCCTGCTTGACCTGGAACCGCAGGAGGCGCCGGTGCAGTCGGGGCCGGTGCCCTTCACCAACGCCTCGTTCGGTGCGGGCGGTGCGGGTGGGGCGGGCGGTGCCGGTGGGGAGGGCGGTTCCGGTGGGCCCGGTGGGGCGTTCAACCCAGGCGACGCGGGTGGCCCGGGCGGCCCCGGCGCCCCAGGCGTTGCGGGCGGGTCCCTCGGCGTCTTCGGTCCGCCGGTCGAGCCGCCGCCGGCCGCCGGACCGACCTCGCCGCCGCGGGAGCCCTTCGGCGGGACGGACGGGGTGCCCGGGCAGCGCACCCCCGATCCCCGGTTCGGCCTGACCATGAGCGCCGGTTCCGGGCCGGGCGAGCAGCGGGGGCGCAGGCTCAGCTGCACCGTCGCCCTCGCGGTGGCCGGTGCGCTCGCAGCGGTCACCGTGGGCAGCGCGTTCCTCTTCGACCTGATGCCGGGAGGGGGTGACGCCGACAGCGCCGGGCACGGAACCGCGGACCCGTCGGCCACGTCCCCGGGCGCCACCTCGTCCGGCAGGCCGCCGGCGTCCGCCACCGGCTCGCCGGGCCGGATCGCCGAGCTCCCCACGGCCTTCGTCGGCACCTGGCGGGGGCCGCTCACCGAGAAGACGACCGGAGCCCCGCACGGCACGCTCACCGCGGTGTTCGAGAAGGGGAAGAAGGGCGACGACGTCGTCCACATGATGACCACCATCACGGGCCTCGGCGTGGAACTCAGCTGCTACAGCGTCGCCACCCTCACCTCCGGCACCGACAAGGAGCTGAAGCTGCGGGAACGCGCCGACCCCGACCGCCCCAGCGCCGTGGGCGTGTGCACCACCACGACCGCCGACGTCCACTTCACGCGCACCGGCGACGGCGGCCTGCGGTTCCGGTCCGACGAGCGCGGCGCCGGACTCCCGTACGGAACGCTGACCCGGTCCGGCGGCTGACCCGTAAGGGCCGGGCACACCCGTACGGCACAACCGTGCAGCAACCCCGTGCAGCACACCGGCCCGGTCCGCCCGCTGACCCGTGCGGGCGCTGGCGTACGCTGAACCGGTCCGTAGATCCGTTGAAAAACCGCCGAAAGGTGACAGCCCGGTGACCGAGAAGGCCGACCTCCAGCCCATCCTCGACCGAGCCGCCGAAGGCGGCCGGATCACTCCGGCGGAGGCCCTCGACCTCTACCGGTCGGCGCCCCTGCACGCCCTGGGCGCGGCCGCCGACGCCGCGCGCCGGCGGCGGTACGCCGGTACGGAGCACATCGCGACGTACATCATCGAGCGCAACATCAACTACACGAACGTCTGCGTCACCGCCTGCAAGTTCTGCGCGTTCTACGCCGCGCCCAAGGACACCGCCAAGGGCTGGTCCCGCGACCTCGACGACATCCTGCGCCGCTGCGCGGAGACGGTCGAACTCGGCGGCACGCAGATCATGTTCCAGGGCGGACACCACCCCGACTACGGCGTGGAGTACTACGAGGAGCACTTCGCCGCGATCAAGAAGGCGTTCCCGCAGCTGGTCATCCACTCGCTCGGCGCCTCAGAGATCGAGCACATGGCGCGGATCTCCAAGGTCTCCGCCGAGGAGGCCATCAGCCGCATCCACGCCGCCGGTCTCGACTCCTTCGCCGGCGCGGGCGCCGAGCTGCTCCCGGCCCGGCCGCGCACCGCGATCGCCCCGCTCAAGGAGTCCGGCGAGCGCTGGCTGGAGATCATGGAGATCGCCCACGGCCTCGGTGTCGAGTCCACCTCCACCATGCTGATGGGCACCGGCGAGACGAACGCCGAGCGCATCGAGCACCTGAGCATGATCCGTGATGTGCAGGACCGCACCGGTGGCTTCCGCGCCTTCATCCCGTACACGTACCAGCCGGAGAACAACAAGCTGAAGGGGCAGACGCAGGCCACGCTCTTCGAGTACCTGCGGATGATCGCCATCGCCCGGCTCTTCCTGGACAACGTCGCCCACATCCAGGGCTCCTGGCTCACCACCGGGAAGGAGGTCGGCCAGCTGTCGCTGCACTACGGCGCGGACGACCTCGGCTCGATCATGCTGGAGGAGAACGTCGTCTCCTCCGCCGGTGCCAAGCACCGCTCCAACCGCCTGGAGATCATCGACCTGATCCGCAAGGCGGACCGGGTTCCCGCCCAGCGCGCCACCACCTACGAGCACCTGGTCGTCCACGACGACCCGGCGAACGACCCGGTCGACGCGCGCGTCGTCTCGCACATCTCGTCCACCGCGATCGAGGGCGGCACGGCCCATCCCGAGCTCAAGCTCCTCAACGCCAACTAGGGCCTTGAAGCCTTGCTGACGATTCACGCCGCCGCCCTGCTCCTGCCGGGCGGCGGCCGTGCACCCGTGCCCGGCGGGGCGGTCGCCGTGCAGGACGCGGTGATCGCGGACTTCGGACCGTACGGGGAACTGGCCGCCGCCCACCCCGCCGCCCGCATCCGGCGCTGGCCCGGCGTCCTGACCCCGGGGCTTCTGCAGTGGGACGCGGTCCGGCTGCTGGAGGAGTCCTACTTCCCCGATCCGCGCGAGGCGGACACCCTGGGCACGGCGCCGCTGACCGGCGAGGCGCTCGACGCGCTCGGGCCCGACGACACCTGGCGGGCCGGAAGCGTGCGGCGCGGGCTGCACCGGATGCTCCGTCACGGGACGACCGCGGTGGCGGCGGGCCCCACCGCACCACCCGCACTGATCACGGCCATGCGCAGGTCCGGGCTGCTGGTCGTACCCGGATCCGCGCGTGCCGGGGAGCCGGTGCTCGATCCGCTGGCAGGGGCCGCGGCGGTGGACACCGCGATCGCGGCGCCGCTCACGGCCGGGGGACGGGCCGACCTCGCCGCCTTCGACGCGCCGGACGAGGCCGCGCTGCTCGCGGCGGGCGGGGCAAGCTGCGTGGCGACGGTGGCGGCCGGGCGCCTGGTGTACCGGGGCCGGTAAGGCCGTGCCCGTACGTCAGGGAACGGCGGGGCCGCCGAGGTAGTGCCCCTTGGTGTCGTAGGGCCAGGCGTTGGAGACGCATCCCTTGAGGCCGTATATCTGCTGCATCATCGCGGGGGCGGGCTGTCCCTTGCCGGGGCAGGTCTCGTGGCCGTGGCCGAGCCAGTGGCCGACCTCGTGGTTGACGATGAGGGCGCGGTAGTCGGCCAGCGGGCCGTGGAACTCCGGCGAACCCTGCTGCCAGCGCTTCAGGTTGACCATGACGTCGGCGCCGACGCGGCAGTTGACCTCGCCGTGCGTGTCGAGGCCCCCCTTCCCGCAGATGCGGTCGGTGGTCCCGGGTGTGGCGATGCGGATGACGAGGCCCGCGGGGCCCTCGGCGATCTGGCGGAAGGCGTGCTCGCCGTGGTGCGACCAGCCCCGGGGCGCGGCCAGGATGCGGGCGACCTCGGCGGCGGCCCGGTCCGCGTCCAGACCGGAGCCGTTCTCCACCTCGACCCGGTAGGCGTCGCCCCTGCCGTTCTGCGAGACGCCCTTGCGGGCGACCGTGAAGGTGCCGGACGCGGAGGACGCCTTCGCGTCGTGCTCACCGTTCCACCGGATGCCCACGACGGCCGCCGCGAGCACCAGCACGGGCACGACGGCCTTGACGAACAGCCGGTTGGGGCCGCGTTCCCGCTGCCCGCTCCGGCGCACATTCCCTGCGGACATCGCGCCCCTCCCCAGTCCTCGGTGTATTCCACTCCCGCTGTAAGGACCGCTGTCGAGGCTGATTGGTTCAGTGCGCAAGCAAAAGGGGCGGCACTTCTACGTCACGGTACGGCGGGGCCGCCGAGGTAGTGCCCCTTGGTGTCGTAGGGCCAGGCGTTGGAGACGCATCCCTTGAGGCCGTATATCTGCTGCATCATCGCGGGGGCGGGCTGTCCCTTGCCGGGGCAGGTCTCGTGGCCGTGTCCGAGCCAGTGGCCGACCTCGTGGTTGACGATGAGGGCGCGGTAGTCGGCCAGCGGGCCGTGGAACTCCGGCGAACCCTGCTGCCAGCGCTTCAGGTTCACCATCACCACCTCGGACAGCCGGCAGTTGACCTCGCCGTGGGTGTTCATGTTGCCCGTCGCGCAGACGCGGTCGGTGGTCCCCGGGGTGGCGATCCGGATGACCAGCCCGGCGGGACCGTCGGCGACCTGGTGGAACGAGTGCGCCCCGGCGTGCGCCCAGCCGCGCGGCGCTGCCAGGATGCCGGCGACCTGGGCGGCCGCCGCGTCAGGATCGACGCCGGAACCGTCCTCCACCTCGACCCGGTAGGCGTTCCCGTTCCCGGACGAGGCGCCCGCGCGGGCGACGGTGAACGTGCCGGGTCCGGACGCGGGGATGTGCGGGGGCCGGTGGGTGGCGGAGGGCTTCACGGTGGTCTTCTTCGGCTTCGCGGCGGGGGAGGGCGACGTGCGGGCCGGGCCCGGGCCCCGTCGGGGGCCCGGGGACTCCGGCGCGGCCGCCGCGGCCGACAGGTCGTCCCCGCCCGCCCATCGGGGCGCGGCGATCACCGCGACGCAGATCAGCGCCGTCGGGACGAGCACCGCGGCCAGTACCCGTATCCGGCTGCGACGCCGGCGCTCCCGTCGCCTTCCTTGCCGCCCTCCTTGGTGTCGTCCTCGCTGTCGTCCTGTCTCAGCCGCCACGAACCGTGTGCTCCTTCTCCTCCATCGGTCGTCCGTCCGCGTACGCCACGAGCTCCAGGAACCTGGGGTCCTCCGCAACGGCGAGCAGTTGCTCCGCGGTGACGGGCGCCGACACCATCGAGGTGTCGTCCCCGTCGACCGAGATCCGGACCCTGCTGTCGCCGTAGGCGAAAGCGAGGTTGACGCCGGTGATGGTCTGCGTCCCCCTCGAGTTGCCCTCCGCGGTCATGAGACGGGCCTTGATGCCGCCCGGCAGCATCGCCGTCCTGCACTCGAGCCCCTTCAACGGGGTGTCGCGGCACGGCGGATCGGCGGGGGCGTCGCCCGGGTCGCCCTGGGGGCGTACGGAGAAGATGACCGGGAACGTGTTGCCGTTCCGCCCGCCCTGGTAGCGGGAGACGGCCAGATCGACCGGCCGGACCGGGCCGAGCTGCCGGGGAAGCAGCTCGTCGAACAGCGCCGCGGCCTGCTGCTGGAACTGCTCCCGCCGGATCCGTTCGGCCGGGGGGAGGTCGGCCATGCTCGTCTCACCCTCGGTCGGCTCGATGTGCACGGGCGTGGGCACGGGCCGGGCGGTGGCGGCCGGGGACGGCGGCGGGGTGACGGTCGTGGTCGTGGTCTGCGAGGCCGCGGACCAGGTCTGCGCAGGCTGCGTACCCCCTCCCGAGCTCCACATCGGGAGCACCGCGCCGAACACCCCCAGGGCCACCACGCCGGTCACCCCCGCCCCGATGGCCGCCCGGGCGCGGGTGCGGCGCCTGCGGCCCTGGGCCAGGGCGACGGGCACCAGATCGGGCAGCGCCGGCGCGCCTTCGGCGGCCTGCTCCATGGCCGCTCTGATCAGCAGGCTCTCGGCCTCGGGGTCCGGGCCCCGGCCGGGGGAACGGTCGGTAAACATGTCCACGGCGGTCTCCTCAGCTTCGGGTGGTGTAGAGATGCGCGTCGCCCAGGCGGGTGCGCAGGGTGGCGAGCGAGCGCGAGCACTGGCTCTTCACGGTGGACGGGGTGCAGCGCAGCAGCTCGGCGACCGTCTCCACGCTCAGGTCCTCCCAGTACCGCAGGACGACCATCGCCCGGGCGCGGGCGGGTAGTTCGGCGAGCGCGGCCAGCAGCGTGACCGTCAGCTCGGGCCCCACCGCGGGCGGCGGCGCGGCAATCGGCGTATGGGCACGGAAGTCACGCAGCCGGCGCCGGCGCTCGGCGATATAGGTACGGGTCAGCACGGTTCGCGCGTAGGCGTCCGGATGATCGGCCGCGCTCGCCCGGCCCCAGTGCTGGAACAGCTTCGCCAGCGTGGTCTGGGTGAGATCGCGGGCGGCGTCGGCATCCCCGCACAGCAGATACGCGGTGCGGTACAGCCGTCGCTGGCTCGCGCGGGCGAATTCCTCGAAGCCGGCGGCGTCCGGTCTGCGTCCGGCGGTCATCCGGCCTCCTGTGCGGTCTGTCGGTGGTCACTACGCCTGTTACTGAGTGCCGACGGGCCGAAAAGGTTGAAGCCGGTTCCGTATCGGTCCCCGATGCGGGGACGCGGGGGGCGCGGCGGGCGGCATCCCGCATCCAGCCGGCCGAGGCGCTGCGCCGCTGATCGGCGGCGCGGGGTCCCGCCACAGCGGGCCCGGCCCGGGGCGGTTCGGCCGGGCTGCTTGAATGGGCGGGTGACCCGAGCCTCCCTGGACAAGCAGCCGCACGAAGTCGCCTCGATGTTCGACGACGTGGCGGCGAACTACGACCTCACCAACGACGTGCTCTCGCTCGGCCAGGCACGGCTGTGGCGCAAGGAGGTCGCCGCCGCGGTGCACGCCCGGCCCGCGGAGAAGGTCCTGGACCTGGCCGCCGGGACGGCGACGTCCTCATTGCCGTTCGCCGCGACCGGGGCGTACGTCGTGCCGTGCGACTTCTCCATCGGCATGCTGCGCGAGGGCAAGAAGCGCAACTCCTGGCTGCCGTTCACCGCGGGCGACGCCACGAAGCTGCCGTTCCGGGACGAGACGTTCGACGCGGTCACCATCTCCTTCGGGCTGCGCAACGTCCAGGACACGGACGCGGCCCTGCGCGAGCTTTACCGGGTGACCAAGCCGGGCGGCCGGGTCGTCATCTGCGAGTTCTCCCAGCCGGTCTGGGCGCCGTTCCGGACCGTCTACACCGAGTACCTGATGCGGGCGCTGCCGCCGGTCGCGCGTGCGGTGTCGTCCAACCCCGACGCGTACGTCTACCTCGCCGAGTCGATCCGCGCCTGGCCCGACCAGGCCGGGCTCGCGGCCAGGCTCCAGCGGGCCGGCTGGTCGAAGGTCGCCTGGCGCAACCTCACGGGCGGCGTGGTCGCGCTGCACCGGGGCGTACGCGCCTGAGGCCGGGGGTACGGCCTCGGCGGGAGCGCCCGGCCGGTGAATCCGGGGCCGAACAGCCGGGTTGACCCGTCACCCCCGACCGGCCGGCGGCGTCACCCGTCGAGCTCCAGGCGGAAGCACCACGCCTCCTGGCCCGCCCGCGGCGTCGTGAAGCTCTCCGCACGCTCCATGCCGAGGCGGCCGGCCACGGCGATCGACCGTTCGTTGCGCGCGTCGATCGTCGCCACCACCCGCTCGACCCCGGCCGCGCGCAGCCGCTCCAGCGTGAGGCGCGCGGCCGCGGTCGCGTAACCACGGCCCCAGGCCGGCCGGGCCAGCCGCCAGCCGATCTCGGTCTCGCCCACGGGGCCGTACGTGTCGTGCGGCCACGGCTGCGCCCCCGTGAAGCCGAGCACCTCGCCGTTGCCGTCGAGCACGGTCCACAGGCAGTAGCCGAGTTCCGCGTCGTGGCGGCGCTGGCGGGCCGTCCACTCCTCGTACATGGACAGCTCGTCGGACGTACCGCCGAAGAACTCCATCACCTCCGGGTCGTCGAAGACGCGGTGCCAGGCCACGGCGTCCTCGTCGGTGGGTACGCGCAGAGTCACGACGGGGAGTGCGGGAGGTGCGAGCGACATCGGGGAGCCCTTCGGACGGTTGATCAGCAGGCCCCCATAGACTGCACGGGACATGTGCCGCGCGGCACGCGATTTCGAGTCTTCGGGAGATCCGACCGTGACCGAGCCCCTGTCCGAACACAGCGCGGACGTGATCGTCGTCGGGGCAGGCCCAGCCGGCTCCACCACCGCGTACTACCTCGCCAAGGCCGGACTCGACGTCCTCCTCCTGGAGAAGACCGCCTTCCCGCGCGAGAAGGTCTGCGGCGACGGCCTCACGCCGCGCGCCACCAAGCAGCTCGTCTCCATGGGCATCGACATCTCCGAAGAGGCCGGCTGGCTGCGCAACAAGGGCCTGCGCATCATCGGCGGCGGCGTCCGGCTCCAGCTGGACTGGCCGGACCTCGCCTCGTACCCGGACTACGGACTCGTCCGCAAGCGCGACGACTTCGACGAGCAGCTGGCCCGCCAGGCGCAGAAGGCCGGCGCGCGGCTGTACGAGCGCTGCAACGTCGGCGCGCCCATCAAGGACGAGCGCACCGGCCGGATCACCGGCGTGGAGGCGAAGCTCGGCGAGGAGAAGACCCCGGTCACCTTCCACGCCCCCCTCGTCGTCGCCGCCGACGGCAACTCGACGCGGCTCTCCGTCGCGATGGGCCTGCACCGCCGCGAGGACCGCCCGATGGGTGTCGCGGTCCGTACGTACTTCACCTCGCCCCGCCACGACGACGACTACCTGGAGTCCTGGCTGGAGCTCTGGGACCGGCGCGGGACCGAGGACCGGCTGCTGCCCGGCTACGGCTGGATCTTCGGCATGGGCGACGGCACGTCCAACGTCGGCCTCGGCATCCTCAACTCCTCCTCCGCCTTCAAGGAGCTGGACTGGCGCGAGGTCCTCAAGGCCTGGTGCGCCTCCATGCCGGAGGACTGGGGCTACACCCCCGAGAACATGACGATGCCGATCCGGGGCGCCGCACTGCCGATGGCCTTCAACCGCCAGCCGCACTACACCAAGGGCCTGCTGCTCGTCGGTGACGCGGGCGGCATGGTCAACCCGTTCAACGGTGAAGGCATCGCGTACGCCATGGAGTCGGGCCAGATCGCCGCGGACGTCATCGTCCAGGCGCACGCCCGAGCGACCCCGGCCCAGCGCGAACTGGCGCTGAACAACTACCCGAAGGTGCTCAAGGAGACCTACGGCGGTTACTACACGATGGGCCGCGCCTTCGTGAAGCTGATCGGCAACCCGAGGGTCATGAAGATCGCCGCCCAGCGCGGTCTCACGCACCCGCTGCTGATGAAGTTCACCCTGAAGATGCTCGCCAACCTCACCGACCCGACGGGCGGTGACGCGATGGACCGCATCATCAACGGCCTGACGAAGGTCGCGCCGCGCGCCTAAGGGCGGTCCCTCGTCCGTACGAAGTGGACCGGGGCCGCGAGCACCCCGAGAGCGGCCGTCGCGGCTCCGAGCCACATGACCGTGTCGAGTGAGGCATGGTCGACGACGTAGCCGCCCGCCAGTGCGCCGGCGGCGATCGTCGCCTGGAACGAGGCGGTGAACAGGACCGAGGCCGCCTCGGGGGCGCGGGGCGCCGCGCGGGCGAACCAGGTCTGTGAGCAGACCGGGACCGCGCCGTAGCCGAGCCCCCACAGGACGAGGAGTGCGAGCGCGCCCCCTTCGGACCGGCCGAGGGCGGGCAGGAGCGCCGTCGCCGCGGCGATCGTGGCGGCGGCGGCCCCGAAGGCGGTGTGCGGGCGGCGCGTCACCAGGGCGGCCCCGAGGAAGTTGCCGGCGACGCCGGCCGCACCGTAGACGAGCAGGAAGCCGGTGATCAGGCCCGGGCCGGCATGGGTGGTCTCGCGCAGCAGCGGTGTCACGTACGTGTACGTGCCGAAATGTGCCAGTACGACGAGGAACGTCATCAGCAGGGCGGACCGGGTGTCCGGGCGGTGCAGCAGGGCGCGGAGCACGGCGGGGCGGGTGGCCCGCTCCGGCGGCAGCGCGGGCAGGGTCAGGAGCAGCAGGGCCAGCACGCCCGTGGACAGCAGCCCCATCGTGACGAACGCGGTTCGCCAGCCCGCCAGATCGCCGATGAGGGTTCCGGCGGGGACACCGAGCACGGATCCGAGGGGGACGGCGGCGAAGACGACCGCGGTCGCCCGTGCGGCGGACGGGGCGGGGACCAGCCGGCCGGTCAGGCCGGCGCCGACCGACCAGAATCCGCCGATGGTGATGCCGACCAGGACCCGGGCGACGAGCACGACCCAGTAGGCGGTCGCGGCGGCGGTGAGGAAGTTGGCCACCGCGAGGAGCAGGACGAAGGCGGCGAGCATCAGCCGCCGGTCGGCGCGGGCCGTCGCCAGGGTCACCACCGGGGCGGCGACGGCGGCGAGGAGGCCCGGCATCGTCATCATGAGGCCCGCCGTGCCGTCCGCGACGGCGAAGTCGGCGCCGATCGGCGTCAGCAGACCGATCGGCAGGATCTCGGTGGTGACGACGGCGAAGATGCCCAGCGTCACGGAGAGCACGGCCAGCCGGCCGCGCAAGGGCGTGGGAGACGCGACGTCGGCGCGGGGGGCGGTGGTGGTGGACATGGCGGGGCCGTCCTGTGTTCGGTGGCGCGGGAGCTGTTCGCTCCAGTTCACAAGCCCCCGGGTACGGAGTCCGGCAGGTTCCCGACGTCACCCGTGGCCGCTGAGGGTGGTGTCGGGAACCTGCCGGGAACGCCGAAGGGCCGCGGATCCCGAGCGGGGGACCTGCGGCCCTTCGATGTGCGCTGAGGCGCTTGTGAATCCGTGAACCTTGTGAATCCGTGGGCTCAGAGGACGCGGACCGCGCCCGACGGCGGGTCGTAGTCCAGGGACTTCTGCACCACACCGGTGGAGGAGTTCTGCGCCCCGACGAACTGGCCGCCGCCCACGTAGATCCCGACGTGGTACGCGCTGCCCGCGCCGCCCCAGTACAGGATGTCGCCCGGCTGGAGGTTGCTCAGGGAGACCTGGGTGCCCGCGGTCGACTGGCTCTGCGAGACGCGGGGCAGGTCGACGCCCACCGAGCGGAACGCGGCCTGGACGAGGCCGGAGCAGTCCCAGGAGTTGGGGCCGGTACCGCCGGACACGTACGCGTCACCGATCTGCGCCTGCGCGAACGCGACGACGGCGGCGGCGGAGCCCGTGGCGGTGGAGGTGTACGAGGGCGTCTCGGAGGCCGTGGAGCCGGACGAGGACGAGCCGGTGGAGGAGGTGCTCAGCGTCGTGCGCGCGGCGGCGCGGGAGGCGCGCTCGGCGGCCTCCGCCTTGGCCTGGGCCTCGGCCTTCGCCTTGGCTTCGGCCTTCTTCCTGGCCTCGGCCTTGCGGACCGCCTCGGCCTTGGCCTTCTTGGCGTCCTTGGCGGCGGCCGTGGCCGCTGCCTCCTCGTGGGCCTGCGTCTCCAGGTCCAGGGCGACCTGCTGCGTGGCCTCGGCGGACGCCGCGACGGCGGGGGAGAGCCCGGCGGTGATGGTGGGCATCTCAATGGTCTGGGTCACCGGCTCGGCCTGGGCCGGGCCTGCAGCGCCTGCGACGGCGATGGTGCTGAGGACGCCACCGGCAACTCCGGCCCGCAGCGCCGACTTCGAGGCGTTTCGGCGGGGCTTCCGGTGGCTGGGTATGAGAGCGGTGTGGGACATGGGTACTAGCGCTATCAGGGCCTCAGGGGTCCCATCAAGAAACGTGTGTTGCGACACAGTTACGTTCGGAATCTGTGAATCCGCTTTCTGGGGCCCTTTATTGACGCCGTAACGGGCAAACCGGGCATGCTCCATTACCCCTGTGATCACTGGTTATCGGCAATACGCCCGAATTGCCCGCCACTTACCATCCGTTCACACTGTTGGCCAAGCCCGCTTCTCTGGCGACTCCGGATGAGTGACGCAGGTCACAGCATGGTCTCGCGGTGACGGGCATACGAGGGCCCTGCGCCCGGAGCGCCCCGTCGGCGGGGAACCGGCCGCCCGGGGCGGGCCATTCGCCCGATAGGGGGCCGATGTTGCGATGCGTCCACTTCGTTCCACGTGGACCCCCCGCGCGGGTGACCCCGGCCCGGCTCCGAGGGGGCGGGGCCCTTTATCACCGGTTCGCGTCCATCGCCAATTTGGCGCGAGGCGCCACCGCTTGATAGGGCGACACCCGCTTGACCAGCGGTAACGACAGGAGATGTCACGTCTCGTGATCACTCGGCCGCTTCGTGTACGAAGATCACCGCTCATCCGACTTCATGATCGTTCGTCAGGTGGTGGAGATCACAAAGACGTTGTCCCACCCCGTGTCACAGATCACAGGGTGGCAGGCATAGGATGCGGGGCAGTCGGGCTTGTGAACTGCCTCACATGTGCACGATCTTGGTGAGGTGGCGAGCAAGGTCGCCCGATGCGGTCCAACGGTCAAGGACGACTGGAAGGAGCGAGGAGCGTGAATGCCTACGCGCCCATCCTCGTGCTCGGCGCCCTCGGGGCAGGGTTTGCGATCTTCTCCGTGGTCAGTGCCACGCTTATCGGCCCCAAGCGGTACAACCGGGCGAAGCTCGAAGCGTACGAGTGCGGTATCGAACCCACCCCGACTCCAGCCGGAGGCGGCCGTTTTCCCATCAAGTACTACCTGACGGCGATGCTCTTCATCGTCTTCGACATCGAGATCGTCTTCCTCTATCCCTGGGCCGTCACCTTCGACGCCCTCGGGATCTTCGGGCTCGTCGAGATGCTGATCTTCGTGCTCACCGTCTTCGTCGCCTACGCGTATGTATGGCGTCGCGGCGGCCTGGAATGGGACTGAGGGGCTGAGGGGCACATATGGGACTCGAAGAGAAGCTGCCCAGCGGCTTCGTGCTGACCACTGTCGAGCAGGCCGCCGGCTGGGTACGGAAGTCCTCCGTCTTCCCGGCCACCTTCGGCCTCGCCTGCTGCGCCATCGAGATGATGACGACCGGGGCCGGGCGCTACGACCTGGCCCGGTTCGGCATGGAGGTCTTCCGCGGATCGCCGCGGCAGGCGGACCTGATGATCGTGGCGGGGCGGGTCAGTCAGAAGATGGCGCCCGTCCTGCGGCAGGTCTACGACCAGATGCCGAATCCCAAGTGGGTCATCTCCATGGGGGTTTGCGCGTCATCCGGCGGAATGTTCAACAATTACGCCATTGTTCAAGGTGTTGATCATATTGTCCCGGTTGATATCTATTTGCCGGGTTGCCCACCGCGGCCCGAGATGCTGATGGACGCGATTCTCAAGCTGCACCAGAAGATCCAGGGCTCCAAGCTCGGGGTCAACGCCGAGGAGGCCGCCCGCGAGGCGGAGGAAGCGGCGCTGAAGGCACTGCCCCTCATCGAGATGAAGGGGCTGCTCCGGTGAGCGAGAACGGCAACGGCAACGGCAACGGCAACGTTCCCGCCCCGCGCGACGAGCACGGCGAGGTCATCGGCGTACGCAAGGGCATGTTCGGCGCCGAGAACGGCGGCGACACCTCCGGCTACGGCGGGCTCGTCCGCACCATCGCCCTGCCCGGCGCCACCTCGCGTCCGTACGGCGGCTGGTTCGACGAGGTGGCCGACGAGCTCGAAGGGGCCCTCGAGGAACAGGGACTGCTCCCCGAGAACGCCATCGAGAAGACCGTCGTGGACCGCGGCGAACTCACCTTCCACATCGCCCGCGAACACCTGCCCACCGTCGCCAGGACCCTGCGCGACGACCCGGCCCTGCGCTTCGAACTCTGTACGGGGGTGAGCGGCGTCCACTTCCCCGGTGACAAGGGACGCGAGCTGCACGCCGTCTACCACCTGCGCTCGATCACCCACGGCCGGCTCATCCGGCTGGAGGTGTCCGCGCCGGACGACGACCGGCACGTCCCCTCGCTCGTCCCGGTCTACCCGACCAACGACTGGCACGAGCGCGAGACGTACGACTTCTTCGGGCTCGTCTTCGACGGGCACCCCGCCCTCACCCGGATCATGATGCCGGACGACTGGCAGGGCTTCCCGCAGCGCAAGGACTACCCGCTCGGCGGCATCGCCGTCGAGTACAAGGGCGCCCAGATCCCGGCTCCGGACCAGCGGAGGTCGTACTCCTGATGACCACTCCCCACGCAACACCCAGGGCCACGACCGAGGGGACTGTATATACAGTCACCGGCGGCGACTGGGACGAGGTCGTCGAGTCGGCGGTCAAGTCCGACGACGAGCGCATCATCGTCAACATGGGCCCCCAGCACCCGTCCACGCACGGAGTGCTCCGGCTGATCCTGGAGATCGACGGCGAGACCGTCACCGAGGCCCGCTGCGGCATCGGCTACCTCCACACCGGCATCGAGAAGAATCTCGAATTCCGGAACTGGACGCAGGGCACCACCTTCGTCACGCGCATGGACTACCTGACGCCGTTCTTCAACGAGACGGCGTACTGCCTGGGTGTCGAGAAGCTCCTCGGCATCGAGGACCAGATCCCCGACCGGGCCACCGTCCTGCGCGTGCTCCTGATGGAGCTCAACCGGATCTCCTCCCACCTGGTGTGCATCGCCACCGGCGGCATGGAGCTCGGCGCCACGACGATCATGATCTACGGCTTCCGCGATCGTGAACTCGTTCTCGACCTCTTCGAGCTGATCACCGGCCTGCGCATGAACCACGCGTTCGTCCGCCCCGGCGGACTCGCCCAGGACCTGCCCCCGGGCGCGGTCGACCAGCTGCGCGAGTTCGTGAAGACCATGAAGAAGAACCTGCCGGAGTACGACAAGCTCGCCACCGGCAACCCCATCTTCAAGGCCCGCATGCAGGACGTCGGCTACCTCGACCTCACCGGCTGCATGGCGCTCGGCGCCACCGGCCCCATCCTGCGCTCCGCCGGACTGCCGCACGACCTGCGCAAGACCGACCCCTACTGCGGATACGAGAACTACGAGTTCGACGTCCCCACCGCCGACAGCTGCGACTCCTACGGCCGCTTCCTCATCCGCCTGGAAGAGATGCGCCAGTCGCTGCGGATCGTCGAGCAGTGCATCGACCGGCTCGCACCGGGCCCGGTCATGGTCGCCGACAAGAAGATCGCCTGGCCCGCGCAGCTCGCGCTCGGACCCGACGGACTCGGCAACTCGCTCGACCACATCAAGAAGATCATGGGCACCTCCATGGAGGCCCTGATCCACCACTTCAAGCTGGTGACCGAGGGCTTCCGGGTCCCGGCCGGACAGGCGTACACCGCCGTCGAGTCGCCCAAGGGCGAACTCGGCGTGCACGTCGTCTCCGACGGGGGCACCCGCCCCTACCGGGTCCACTTCCGCGACCCGTCCTTCACCAACCTCCAGGCCATGGCGGCGATGTGCGAGGGCGGCCAGGTCGCCGACGTCATCGTCGCCGTCGCATCCATCGACCCCGTGATGGGAGGCGTCGACCGGTGACCGAAGCACGCAGCGAAGTCAGTCTGGGGATGCCGCAGCTCCCCGCCCCCGCCTACCCGGCCGATGTGCGCGCCAGGCTCGAAGCGGATGCGAAGGAGGTGATCGCCCGCTACCCCGACAGCCGCTCCGCGCTGCTGCCGCTGCTGCACCTCGTGCAGTCGCAGGAGGGGTACGTCTCGCGTACGGGCATGGCGTTCTGCGCCGACGTGCTCGGCCTCACCACCGCCGAGGTCACCGCGGTCGCCACCTTCTACACGATGTACCGGCGGAAGCCCAGCGGCGACTACCAGGTCGGCGTCTGCACCAACACGCTCTGCGCGGTGATGGGCGGCGACGCGATCTTCGACCGGCTCAAGGACCACCTCGGCGTCGGCAACGACGAGACGACCGAGGACGGCAAGGTCACCCTCGAGCACATCGAGTGCAACGCGGCCTGCGACTTCGCGCCCGTCGTGATGGTCAACTGGGAGTTCTTCGACAACCAGACGCCCGAGAGCGCGACGCGGCTCGTCGACGACCTGATCGCCGGCCGCACCGTCGAGCCGACCCGCGGCGCGCCGCTCTGCTCGTACAAGGAGACCGCCCGCATCCTGGCCGGCTTCCCCGACGAGCGCCCCGGCGCCGTCGCCGCCTCCGGCGGAGCGGGACACGCCTCGCTCATCGGCCTGAAGCTGGCCAAGGGCGAGGCCGGCCCCCAGCCCCGCGTGGTGGGCCCACGCGGCCAGGCACCGCGCGACGAACCGCAGAAGGGCGCCGAACACCTCAGCTCCCATGACGCGCCACAGCAGACCTCGGCCTCCGACCCGGCCCACCCGGCCGGTCCCGTCGCCGAGGAGGGGGAGTGATGACGTTGGCCGCCGAAATCGACAAGAACGGGACCAGTCCCGAGAAGCTTCTCGCCCCGGTCCTGTCCGCCTTCTGGGACGAGCCGGAATCCTGGACCCTGGAGACCTACCGCCGCCACGAGGGGTACGAGGGGCTGCGCAAGGCGCTGGCCATGTCCCCGGACGACCTCATCGCGTACGTCAAGGACTCCGGTCTGCGCGGCCGCGGCGGCGCCGGCTTCCCCACCGGGATGAAATGGCAGTTCATCCCGCAGGGCGATGGCAAACCGCACTACCTGGTGGTCAACGCCGACGAGTCGGAGCCCGGGACCTGCAAGGACATCCCGCTCCTGTTCGCCAACCCGCACAGCTTGATCGAAGGCATCGTGATCGCCTGCTACGCGATCCGCTCCACGCACGCCTTCATCTACCTGCGCGGCGAAGTCGTCCCCGTACTGCGGCGGTTGCACGAAGCCGTACGCGAGGCGTACGAGGCGGGCTATCTCGGTACGAACATCATGGGCTCCGGACTCGATCTGGAACTCACCGTGCACGCGGGCGCCGGTGCGTACATCTGTGGTGAGGAGACGGCACTCCTCGACTCGCTCGAAGGGCGCCGCGGCCAGCCCCGGCTGCGCCCGCCCTTCCCCGCGGTCGCCGGTCTGTACGCCTGCCCCACTGTGGTGAACAACGTCGAGTCCATCGCCTCGGTTCCCGCGATCCTGAACAAGGGCAAGGACTGGTTCAAGTCCATGGGCAGCGAGAAGTCCCCGGGCTTCACGCTGTACTCGCTCAGCGGACACGTCTCAGGACCCGGCCAGTACGAGGCCCCGCTCGGCATCACGCTGCGCCAGCTCCTCGACATGAGCGGCGGCATGCGCCCCGGCCACCGGCTGAAGTTCTGGACCCCGGGCGGCTCCTCCACCCCCATGTTCACCGAGGAGCACCTCGACGTGCCCCTCGACTACGAGGGCGTCGGCGCCGCCGGATCCATGCTCGGCACCAAGGCGCTCCAGTGCTTCGACGAGACCACCTGCGTCGTGCGGGCCGTCACCCGCTGGACCGAGTTCTACGCCCACGAGTCCTGCGGCAAGTGCACGCCATGCCGTGAGGGCACGTACTGGCTCGTCCAGCTGCTCCGCGACATCGAAGCGGGCAAGGGACAGATGGCCGACATCGACAAGCTGAACGACATCGCCGACAACATCAACGGCAAGTCCTTCTGCGCCCTCGGCGACGGCGCCGCCTCGCCGATCTTCTCCTCGCTGAAGTACTTCCGCGAGGAGTACGAGCAGCACATCACCGGCAAGGGCTGCCCCTTCGATCCCGCCAGGTCGACCGTCTGGGCCGACGACAAGAACGCACCCCAGGGGGTGAACGCATGACAGTCACCACGAGTGCGCCCTCCGGGGGCGGCGAGGCGGCGCTCCCGCCCGAGGACCTGGTCACGCTGACCATCGACGGCATCGAGATCAGCGTGCCCAAGGGCACCCTGGTCATCCGGGCCGCCGAACTCCTCGGCATCGAGATCCCGCGCTTCTGCGACCACCCGCTCCTCGACCCGGCCGGCGCCTGCCGCCAGTGCATCGTCGAGGTCGAGGGCCAGCGCAAGCCGATGGCGTCCTGCACCATCACCTGCACCGACGGCATGGTCGTCAAGTCGCAGATCACCTCGCCGGTCGCCGACAAGGCGCAGCGCGGCGTGATGGAGCTGCTGCTCATCAACCACCCGCTGGACTGTCCGGTCTGCGACAAGGGCGGCGAGTGTCCGCTGCAGAACCAGGCGATGTCGCACGGAGACGCGACCTCCCGCTTCGACGGGAAGAAGCGGACGTACGAGAAGCCCGTCCCGATCTCCACCCAGGTGCTGCTGGACCGTGAGCGGTGTGTGCTCTGCGCGCGCTGCACCCGGTTCTCCAACCAGGTGGCGGGCGACCCGATGATCGAGCTGATCGAGCGCGGTGCGCTCCAGCAGGTCGGCATCGGCGAGGGCGACCCGTTCCAGTCGTACTTCTCCGGCAACACCATCCAGATCTGCCCGGTCGGGGCACTGACCTCGGCGGCGTACCGGTTCCGCTCCCGCCCCTTCGACCTGGTGTCGTCCCCCTCGGTGTGCGAGCACTGCGCCGGCGGCTGCGCCACCCGCACCGACCACCGGCGCGGCAAGGTCATGCGGCGTCTCGCCTCCAACGACCCGGAGGTCAACGAGGAGTGGCTCTGCGACAAGGGCCGCTTCGGCTTCCGCTACGCCCAGCAGCGCGACCGGCTCACCACTCCGCTGGTCCGTAACGAGGCCGGCGAGCTGGAACCGGCGAGCTGGCCCGAGGCGCTGGCCGCCGCGGCCGCCGGACTCTCCGCCGCACGCGGCAGGACCGGCGTCCTCACGGGCGGCCGGCTGACCGTCGAGGACGCGTACGCGTACAGCAAGTTCGCCCGGGTCGCCCTGGACACCAACGACATCGACTTCCGGGCCCGGGTGCACAGCGGCGAGGAGGCAGACTTCCTGGCCTCGCGCGTCGCCGGGCGCGGCCGGGACCTGGACGGCGGCGGTGTCACGTACACCTCGCTGGAGAAGGCCCCGGCCGTGCTGCTGGCCGGGTTCGAGTCCGAGGAGGAGGCGCCCGGCGTCTTCCTGCGGCTGCGCAAGGCCCACCGCAAGCACGGACAGCGCACCTTCGCCGTCGCCTCGCACGCGACGCGCGGCCTCACGAAGGCGGGCGGCACGCTGCTGCCCGCCGCCCCCGGCACCGAGACCGAGTGGCTGGACGCGATCGCGGGCGGTGTCGGCCTCGACGGTGACGGAGCCGCCGCGGCCGAGGCGCTGCGCGGCGACGGCGCCCTGATCGTGGTGGGTGAGCGGCTGGCCGGTGTGCCGGGCGGGCTGACCGCCGCGGTACGGGCGGCGACCGCGACCGGGGCCACCCTGGTGTGGATTCCGCGCCGGGCCGGCGAGCGCGGCGCGGTGGAGGCGGGCGCGCTCCCGTCGCTGCTGCCCGGCGGCCGCCCGGCCACCGACCCGCGGGCCCGGGACGAGGTGGCGTCCGCCTGGGGCGTCGCCGAACTCCCTTCCCGCTTCGGCCGCGACACCGGCCAGATCGTCGAGGCCGCGGCCTCCGGCGAACTGGGCGCGCTGCTCGTCGCCGGGGTCGAGGCCGACGACCTGCCCGATCCGGCCCGGGCCCTGGAGGCCCTGGACCAGGTCGGATTCCTGGTCTCGCTGGAGCTTCGCCCCAGTGAGGTCACCGACCGCGCCGACGTGGTGTTCCCGGTGGCCGCGGTCGCCGAGAAGTCGGGCACCTTCCTCAACTGGGAGGGCAGGGCGAGGATGTTCGAGGCCGCGCTGAAGCCCGAGCAGATGACGCGGACCCCGGCCCCGGGTGATGCGCGGGTGCTGCACATGCTGGCCGACGCGTTGGGCGTCCACTTCGCGCTGCCGGACCTGAAGTCCGTACGCCGCGAACTGGACCGGCTCGGCGGGTGGCAGGGCACGCACGCGGAGGACCCGCGGGCCTCCTCCCAGCCGCTGCCCCGGCCCGGCGACGGCGAGGCGGTCCTCGCGGGCCACCGGATGCTGCTCGACCTGGGCCGGCTGCAGGAGGGCGATACGGCGCTGGCCGGGACGCGGCACGCCGCGGTCGCCCGGCTCTCCGCCGTCACCGCGGCCGAGACCGGCGTCAAGGACGGCGATCTGCTGGCCGTCTCCGGCCCGGCGGGCTCCGTGCGACTGCCGCTCCAGGTCACCGACATGCCGGACCGGGTGGTCTGGGTGCCGCTGAACTCCGTCGGGCGCGGAGTCCCGGCCGGCACGGGCGTCCAGCCGGGCGGCCTCGTCCGGATCGGTGCCGCCGCACCCGGCATTTCCGACGTCACACCGGAGGTGGGGGCGTGAGTGCCTTCGCTCAACTGGCCGCGGGCCCGCACGGCGTCGTGCTCGCCGCCGAGGACCTGTCGATGTTCGGCACCGACCCGTGGTGGCTCGTCGTCATCAAGGCGGTCTTCTGCTTCGCGTTCCTGATGGTGACCGTGCTCTTCTCCATCGTGTGGGAGCGCAAGGTCGTCGCCTGGATGCAGTTGCGCATCGGCCCGAACCGGCACGGTCCCTGGGGCATGCTCCAGTCGCTCGCCGACGGCATCAAGCTGATGCTGAAGGAAGACGTCATCGTCAAGCGGGCGGACAAGGTCGTCTACGTCCTGGCCCCGATCATCGCGGCGATCCCCGCGTTCATGGCGATCGCGGTCATCCCGTTCGGGCCGTCCGGCAACGAGGTCTCGATCTTCGGGCACCGTACGGCGATGCAGCTCACCGACCTGCCGATCGCGATGCTGTACATCCTCGCGGTCGCCTCGGTCGGGATCTACGGCATCGTGCTGGCGGGCTGGTCCTCCGGATCGACGTACCCGCTGCTCGGCGGGCTCCGCTCGTGCGCGCAGATGATCTCCTACGAGATCGCGATGGGCGCCGCGTTCGCCTCGGTCTTCCTCTACTCCGGGTCGATGTCGACCTCGAAGATCGTGGAGGCGCAGGAGGACCGCTGGTTCATCATCCTGCTGCCGGTCTCCTTCATCATCTACATCATCACGATGGTCGGTGAGACCAACCGCGCCCCGTTCGACATGCCGGAGTCCGAGGGCGACCTCGTCGGCGGCTTCAACACCGAGTACTCGTCGATCAAGTTCGCGATGTTCATGCTCGCCGAGTACGTCAACATGGTCACCGTCTCCGCGGTCTCCGTGACCCTGTTCCTGGGCGGCTGGCGGGCCCCGTGGCCGGTCAGCACCTTCTGGGAGGGCGCGAACCACGGCTGGTGGCCCATGCTCTGGTTCGTCATCAAGGTCCAGCTGCTGCTGTTCTTCTTCATCTGGCTGCGCGGCACGCTGCCCCGCGTCCGCTACGACCAGCTGATGAAACTCGGCTGGAAGGTCCTGATCCCGGTCTCCGTCGTCTGGCTGATGATGGTCGCGACCGTGCGGGCCCTGCGCAACGAGGGCTACGACTTCTCGAGGATCCTGCTCTACGTGGCCGGGGCCGTGATCGCGGTCCTGCTGATCTCCTTCGTGGTCGACATCTTCCGCGACAAGAAGGGCCGGGCGGCCGTGGAGGACGCGGGTCCGGAGCCGGCGTTCGACCCGATGGCGGGCGGATTCCCGGTGCCGCCGCTGCCCGGACAGACCCTGCCGCCCGTGCCGAGGCGCAGGCCGCGCCGCGAGCGGGAGCTCGTTGTCAGTGGCGGCATGGATACTCAGAGTGACGAAAATCCGAGTGACGGAAAGGAGGCCGGCGGTGTCTGAACTGCCCGAGTCGCCGGGGTCCAAGAGGCCGGCCAAGTCCACGAAGGCTTCCCGGTCCTCGGGATCTTCGGAATCTTCGCGGTCCTCGGATTCGTCGGAGGACAAGTTCCAGAATCCGGTGGCCGGGTTCGGCGTGACCTTCAAGGCCATGTTCAAGAAGCGGCTGACGGAGCAGTATCCGGAGACGCCGAAGGTGACGGCGCCGCGCTTCCACGGCCGGCACCAGCTCAACCGCCACCCGGACGGGCTGGAGAAGTGCATCGGCTGCGAGCTGTGCGCCTGGGCCTGCCCGGCGGACGCGATCTACGTCGAGGGCGCGGACAACACCGACGAGGAGCGCTACTCCCCGGGGGAGCGCTACGGCCGCGTCTACCAGATCAACTACGCGCGCTGCATCCTGTGCGGACTGTGCATCGAGGCCTGCCCGACCCGGGCGCTGACGATGACCAACGAGTTCGAGCTCGCCAACACCACCCGCGAGAGCCTCATCTACACCAAGGACGAGCTGCTCGCGGGCCTGGAGGAAGGCATGGTCGACAGCCCCCACGCGATCTTCCCCGGCACGGACGAACAGGACTACTACCGGGGCCTGGTGACCGAGGCCGCCCCCGGTACGGAACGCCAGGTCGCCGTCTCCAAGGGCGAGAAGCCGGACGACAGCGAGAGCAACGGCGCCACGCAGGAGGTGGACGCATGACCGGCCTGGCCGCAGCGGCCTCCCAGACGTCGACCGGCGAGGCCTTCCAGTTCTGGGTGCTCGGCACGGTCGCCGTGATCGGCGCCCTGTCCACCGTACTGATGAAGCGGGCGGTGCACAGCGCGCTGAGCCTCGCCGGGACCATGATCATCCTGGCGGTGTTCTACCTCGCCAACGGCGCCTACTTCCTCGGCATCGTCCAGGTCGTCGTCTACACCGGCGCGATCATGATGCTGTTCCTCTTCGTGGTCATGCTCGTCGGCGTCACCGCGGCGGACTCGCTGAAGGAGACCCTCAAGGGCCAGCGCTGGCTGGCCGCCGGATGCGGGCTCGGCTTCGGCGTCCTCCTGATCGCCGGCATCGGCAACGCCTCGCTGAACAGCTTCAACGGGCTCGGCGCCGCCAACGCCGCGCACGGCGGAAACGTGGAGGGGCTCGCCAGCCTCATCTTCACCAAGTACGTCTTCGCCTTCGAGATCACCGGTGCGCTGCTGATCACCGCCACGGTCGGCGCGATGGTGCTCACGCACCGCGAGCGCACCGAACGGGCGAAGAACCAGCGGGAGATGTCCCAGGAGCGCGTGCGCGGCAACCACCTGCCGCCGCTGCCCGCACCCGGTGTCTACGCCCGGCACAACGCCGTGGACATCGCCGGACTCCTCCCGGACGGCACACCGTCCGAACTCACCGTCATGCAGACGCTGCGCAAGCGCGGCCAGATGCGCGATGTGTCCAACGAGTCGCTGGCCGACCTCAAGGCACTGGAGCAGCGCTCCGGTGAGCGGCTCGGCCGGGACACCGCAGAAGAAGAGGAGGTCGCCAAGTGAATCCGGTCAACTACCTCTATCTCGCCGCTCTGCTGTTCACCATCGGCGCGGCCGGGGTCCTGATCAGGCGGAACGCGATCGTGGTGTTCATGTGCGTGGAGCTGATGCTCAACGCCTGCAACCTCGCGTTCGTCACCTTCTCCCGGATGCACGGCAATCTCGACGGCCAGATCATCGCGTTCTTCACGATGGTCGTCGCCGCCGCGGAGGTCGTGGTCGGGCTCGCGATCATCGTGTCGCTGTTCCGTTCCCGCCACTCGGCCTCGGTCGACGACGCCAGCCTGATGAAGCTGTAAGGGGCGCTTGAACTGTGGAGAATCTGATTGCGCTGCTGGTCGCGGCGCCCCTGCTCGGAGCGGCGGTGCTGCTCTGCGGCGGCCGCCGGCTTGACCGCGTGGGCCACTGGCTCGGCACCGCGTTCGCCGCCGCCTCCTTCGTCGTCGCGGTGGTGCTCTTCGCCGACATGCTCGGCAGGAGCGCCGACGACCGCGCGCTGCACCAGATGCTGTTCAGCTGGATTCCGGTCGAGGGCTTCCAGGCCGATGTGGCCTTCCAGCTCGACCAGCTGTCGATGACCTTCGTGCTGCTGATCACCGGTGTGGGCACCCTGATCCACATCTACTCGATCGGCTACATGGAGCACGACGAGCGCCGGCGCCGCTTCTTCGGCTATCTGAACCTGTTCCTCGCGGCGATGCTGATCCTGGTCATCGCCGACAACTACCTGCTGCTGTACGTCGGGTGGGAGGGCGTCGGTCTGGCGTCGTACCTGCTCATCGGCTTCTGGCAGCACAAGCCCAGCGCGGCCACCGCCGCCAAGAAGGCGTTCCTGGTCAACCGGGTCGGCGACATGGGCCTGTCTATCGCGATCATGCTGATGTTCACCACCTTCGGCACCTTCGCCTTCGGCCCCGTCCTGGAAGCCACCGGCGAGACGAGCGAGGGCAAGCTGACGGCGATCGGCCTGATGCTCCTCCTCGCCGCCTGCGGCAAGTCCGCCCAGGTGCCGCTGCAGTCCTGGCTCGGTGACGCGATGGAGGGCCCGACCCCGGTCTCGGCCCTGATCCACGCCGCCACCATGGTGACCGCGGGCGTCTATCTCATCGTCCGCTCCGGCGCGATCTTCAACGGCGCACCGGACGCACAACTGGTCGTCGTGGTCGTCGGAGCCGTCACGCTGCTCTTCGGTGCGATCGTCGGTTGCGCGAAGGACGACATCAAGAAGGCCCTCGCCGGGTCGACGATGTCGCAGATCGGCTACATGATCCTGGCCGCCGGGCTCGGCCCGATCGGCTACGTCTTCGCGATCATGCACCTGGTGACGCACGGCTTCTTCAAGGCCGGGCTCTTCCTCGGCGCCGGTTCGGTCATGCACGGCATGAACGACGAGGTCGACATGAGGCGCTACGGCGGCCTGCGGAAGTACATGCCGGTCACCTTCATCACCTTCGGCCTCGGCTACCTCGCGATCATCGGCTTCCCCGGCCTGTCCGGCTTCTTCTCCAAGGACAAGATCATCGAGGCGGCGTTCGCCAAGGGCGGCACCGAGGGCTGGATCCTCGGAGCTGTCACCCTGCTGGGCGCCGCGATCACCGCGTTCTACATGACGCGCGTGATGCTGATGACGTTCTTCGGCGAGGAGCGCTGGCGCAACGCCCCCACGCCGTCGCCCGCCGAGCCGGACGTGGAGCCCGCCGCCGAGACACGCGGCGAGTACTCCGTGCCGCATCCGCACGAGTCCCCGAAGTCCATGACGATCCCCATGATCATCCTGGCGTTCGGTTCCGTCTTCGCCGGAGGCTTCTTCTCCATCGGCGACCGCTTCCTGCACTGGCTGGAGCCCGTCACCGGCCACAGCCACGGGGACTCCCCGGTCAGCGCGACCACCGTCACGGCCGCCACCATGGTGGTGCTCGTCATCGGTGTCGCGATCGCCTGGGCGATGTACGGACGCAGGCCGGTGCCGGCACTCGCCCCGCGCGGCTCGCTGCTCACCCGGGCGGCCCGCCGCGACCTCCTCCAGGACGACTTCAACCACGTGGTCCTGGTCCGCGGCGGCGAACACCTCACCCGCTCCCTGGTCTACGTCGACCACTCCCTGGTCGACGGCGTCGTCAACGGCACGGCCGCGTCCATGGGCGGGCTCTCCGGCCGGCTGCGCAAACTGCAGAACGGCTACGCCCGCTCCTACGCGGTCTCGATGTTCGGCGGTACGGCGGTTCTCATCGCCGCGACCCTGCTGATGAGGGCGGTCTGATCACATGTCCTTTCCCCTCCTGACAGCGACGGCGGCGCTCCCGGCGATCGGCGCGGTCGCCACCGCCGCCGTCCCGGCGGCCCGGCGCACCGCCGCCAAGTGGCTGGCGCTCGCGTTCTCGCTGGGCACCCTCGTGCTGGCGGGCATCGCTCTCGCCCGCTTCGAGCCCGGCGGCGACCGTTACCAGCTCACCGAATCGCACGCCTGGATCAAGGACTTCGGCGTGCGGTACGAGCTGGGGGTGGACGGCATCGGTCTCGCGCTCATGGCGCTCACGGCCCTGCTGATCCCCTTCGTCATCCTGGCCGGCTGGCACGACGCCGACCCCCTGGAGACGAACTCCTCGCGCTGGCGGCCCACCCAGGGCTTCTTCGCCCTGATCCTGATGGTCGAAGCGATGGTGGTCCTGTCCTTCGTCGCCACCGACGTCTTCCTCTTCTACATCCTGTTCGAAGCCATGCTCATCCCGATGTACTTCCTCATCGGCGGCTTCGGCGACCGGGCCCACTCCGGGACCGACGAGAACGCGGCGGCCCAACGCTCCTACGCCGCCGTCAAGTTCCTCCTCTACAACCTGGTCGGCGGCCTCATCATGCTGGCCGCCGTCATCGGCCTCTACGTGGTGACGGGGACGTTCTCGCTCTCCGAGATCGCCGCGGCCCGGGCCGACGGCTCGCTGACCATGGCGACGAACACCGAGCGCTGGCTCTTCCTCGGGTTCTTCTTCGCCTTCGCGGTGAAGGCCCCGCTGTGGCCGCTGCACACCTGGCTGCCCAACGCCATGGGCGAGGCGACCACCCCGGTCGCCGTGCTGATCACCGCCGTCGTCGACAAGGTCGGCACCTTCGCGATGCTGCGCTTCTGCCTCCAGCTCTTCCCGGAGGCCAGCAAGTGGGCCACGCCCGTCGTCCTCGTGCTGGCGCTGATCAGCATCGTCTACGGGGCGCTGCTCGCCGTCGGCCAGCGTGACATCAAGCGGCTGATCGCCTACGCGTCGATCTCGCACTTCGGCTTCATCATCCTGGGCATCTTCGCGATGACCAGCCAGGGACAGTCGGGCGCGACGCTCTACATGGTCAACCACGGCATCTCGACCGCCGCGCTGATGCTGGTGGCGGGCTTCCTGATCACCCGGCGCGGTTCGCGGCTCATCGCCGACTACGGCGGAGTGCAGAAGGTGGCCCCGGTCCTGGCCGGCACCTTCCTGATCGGGGGCCTCGCCACGCTGTCGCTGCCGGGGCTCGCCCCGTTCGTCAGTGAGTTCCTCGTCCTGGTGGGCGCGTTCGCCGCGTATCCGGCGGTCGGCATCATCGCCACCACCGGGATCGTGCTCGCCGCGATCTACGTCCTCGTCCTCTACCAGCGGACGATGACCGGACCGGTCAAGGCCGAGGTCCAGGGCATGGCGGACCTCAAGGTCCGTGAGCTGGTGGTGGTCGTCCCGCTGATCGCTCTGCTGATCTTCCTGGGCGTCTACCCGAAGCCGCTGACGGAGATCGTCAACCCGGCGGTGCAGCACACCATGTCGGACGTACAGAAGAAGGACCCCCAGCCCGAGGTGGAGGCCGCCAAGTGAGCGCAACAGCTGTCCACAGCCTGTGGACCATGGCGGGCGGGGTGACATCGGCCGCCCCGGAGCAGAAGTTCCAGGCGCCGGTCATCGAGTACACCCAGCTGACGCCGGTCCTGATCGTGATCGGAGTCGCCGTTCTGGGCGTGCTCGCCGAGGCCTTCGTGCCGCGTCGGGCCCGCTACTACACGCAGGTGTTCCTGACCGTCGCCGCACTGGTCGCCGCGTTCGCCGCGGTCATCGGCCTGGCGGCGGCCGGGTACGGCACGACCAAGGCGCACATCGCCGCCATGGGCGCCATCGCCGTCGACGGACCCGCCCTGTTCCTCCAGGGCGTCATCCTGCTGACGTCCCTGGTCGCCGTCTTCACCTTCGCCGAGCGGCGGCTCGATCCCGAATCGCACGGCAGCCGCGTCGACTCGTTCGCCGCGCAGGCCGCCTCGGTCCCCGGCAGCGACAGCGAGAAGGCCGCCGTCAAGGCTGGATTCACCACCACCGAGGTCTTCCCGCTGCTCCTCTTCGCGGTGGCGGGCATGCTGGTCTTCCCGGCGGCCAACGACCTGCTGACGCTCTTCGTGGCCCTGGAAGTCTTCTCGCTCCCGCTCTACCTCCTGTGCGCCGTCGCCCGCCGCAAGCGGCTGATGTCGCAGGAGGCCGCGGTGAAGTACTTCCTGCTCGGCGCCTTCTCCTCGGCGTTCCTGCTCTTCGGCATCGCCCTGCTCTACGGATACGCGGGCTCCGTCTCGTACGCACAGATCGCCACCGTCGTCGACGGGTCCATCCAGCAGATCGACCCGGCGCTCGCCGACACGATGGGCAACGACGTGCTGCTGCTGATCGGCGGCGCGATGATCCTGACCGGTCTGCTCTTCAAGGTCGGCGCCGTCCCGTTCCACATGTGGACCCCGGACGTCTACCAGGGCGCCCCGACCCCGGTCACCGGCTTCATGGCCGCGGCCACGAAGGTCGCCGCGTTCGG
Organism: Streptomyces sp. NPDC096323; assembly: GCF_040302845.1. Classification (NCBI taxonomy): domain Bacteria; kingdom Bacillati; phylum Actinomycetota; class Actinomycetes; order Kitasatosporales; family Streptomycetaceae; genus Streptomyces; species Streptomyces sp. NPDC096323. The sequence goes on along the minus strand of NZ_JBEOSI010000005.1, from coordinate 432,234 downwards.
AGCGCTGCTGCGCCTGCTGTACGTGGTGCTGCCGGGCCTCACCTGGGACCTGCGCCCGGTCATGTGGGGCATCGCGATCGTCACGATGGTGGGCGGCGCGGTCGTCGCCATCACCCAGACCGACATCAAGCGGCTGCTGGCCTACTCCTCGATCGCGCACGCCGGATTCATCCTCGCCGGTGTGATCGCGGCCACCCCGCAGGGCATCTCCTCGGTCCTGTTCTACCTGGCCACGTACTCCTTCGTGACAGTCGGTGCCTTCGCCGTCGTCACCCTGGTGCGCGACGCGGGCGGTGAGGCGACGCACCTGTCGAAGTGGGCCGGGCTCGGCCGGCGCTCCCCGCTGGTCGCCGCGGTCTTCGCGGTGTTCCTGCTGGCGTTCGCCGGTATCCCGCTCACCTCGGGCTTCTCCGGGAAGTTCGCGGTGTTCAAGGCCGCGGCCGAGGGCGGTGCCAGCGGACTGGTGGTCGTCGGTGTGATCTCCTCGGCGATCGCCGCGTTCTTCTACATCCGCGTCATCGTGCTGATGTTCTTCAGCGAGCCGAAGGCGGACGGCCCCACGGTCGCCGTCCCCTCCCCGCTCACGATGACCACGATCGCGGTCGGAGTCGCGGTCACCCTGGTGCTGGGCCTGGCCCCGCAGTACTTCCTGGACCTGGCGAGCCAGGCGGGAGTGTTCGTGAGGTAACGGACGCACCACTGCTGGACAGCGCCGGACGGGCTTGGAAGTCAAGTCCGTCCGGCGCTGTCGTAGGCGGCGCTTATCGTGGCAGGGGAGAGCGCGGGGACAGAACGGGACGGATGTTCGGGGGAACAGGGCAATGAGCAGGACGGGCGGCACAGGCGTGACGGACATGACCACGGACATGACCATGGACGTGACCGAGAGCGAGGCGCGGCAGACGCTGCACCGCATCTTCGGGTACGAGACGTTCCGCGGCGAGCAGGAAGCCGTCGTCGACCACGTGGTGGCGGGCGGGGACGCCGTCGTGCTCATGCCGACCGGTGGCGGCAAGTCCCTCTGCTACCAGATCCCGGCCCTCGTCAGACGGGGCACGGGCATCGTCGTCTCGCCGCTGATCGCCCTCATGCAGGACCAGGTGGACGCGCTGCGGGCCCTGGGCGTGCGGGCCGGGTTCATCAACTCCACGCAGGACTTCGACGAGCGCCGCTCGATGGAGGCACAGTTCCTCGCGGGCGAGCTCGACCTGCTGTACCTGGCCCCGGAGCGGCTCCGCCTGGACTCCACCCTCGGCCTGCTCTCGCGCGGCGAGATCTCCGTCTTCGCGATCGACGAAGCGCACTGCGTCGCCCAGTGGGGCCACGACTTCCGGCCCGACTACCTCTCCCTGTCCGTGCTGGGCGAGCGCTGGCCCGACATTCCGCGCATCGCCCTGACGGCCACGGCGACCGGCGCCACGCACCGCGAGATCACCCAGCGCCTCGGCATGCCCGACGCCAAGCACTTCGTGGCCGGCTTCGACCGGCCCAACATCCAATACCGCATCGTGGGGAAGTCCGACCCGAAGAAGCAACTGCTGACCTTCCTCAAGGAGGAGCACGCCGGGGACGCGGGCATCGTCTACTGCCTGTCCCGCAACTCCACGGAGAAGACCGCCGAATACCTCTGCCGCAACGGGATCGAGGCCGTGCCGTACCACGCGGGTCTGGACGCCGGGACCCGTGCCGCCCATCAGTCCCGCTTCCTGCGCGAGGAGGGCCTCGTCGTCGTCGCGACGATCGCCTTCGGTATGGGCATCGACAAGCCGGACGTGCGCTTCGTCGCCCACCTCGACCTGCCGAAGTCCGTCGAGGGCTATTACCAGGAGACCGGCCGGGCCGGCCGTGACGGAGCCCCGTCCACGGCCTGGATGGCTTACGGACTCCAGGACGTCGTCCAGCAGCGCAAGCTCATCCAGGGCGGAGAGGGCGACGAGGCCTTCCGCCGGCGTGCCGCCGCGCACCTGGACTCCATGCTGGCGCTCTGCGAGACCGTCCAGTGCCGCCGCGCCCAGCTCCTCACGTACTTCGGCCAGGAGCCCGCCCGGTCCTCGTGCGGCAACTGCGACACCTGCCTGAGCCCGCCCGAGACCTGGGACGGCACGGTCGTCTCGCAGAAGCTGCTGTCGACGGTGGTCCGGCTGCAGCGGGAGCGCGGGCAGAAGTTCGGCGCCGGCCAGATCATCGACATCCTGCTCGGCCGCAAGACCGCGAAGGTGATCCAGTTCGACCACGACCGGCTCTCGGTGTTCGGCATCGGCGAGGAGCTGGCCGAGGCGGAATGGCGGGGCGTGGTCCGGCAGCTTCTGGCCCAGAGCCTGATCGCCGTGGAGGGCGAGTACGGCACGCTGACGCTGACGGAGGAGAGCGGTGCCGTGCTCGGCCGGGAGCGCGAGGTGCTGCTGCGCAAGGAGCCGAAGAAGCCCACGGCGTCCCGCTCCTCCTCGTCGAGGAGCGAGCGCAAGGGCACGGCGGCCGCGGCCGCCGACCTCCCCGAGACGGCCATCCCGGTCTTCGAGGCGCTGCGCGCCTGGCGCGGCGCGCAGGCGAAGGAGCTGGGACTGCCCGCGTATGTGATCTTCCACGACGCGACGCTGCGCGAGATCGCGACGGTGCGTCCGTCGTCGCTCGGCGAGCTGGGCGGGATCAGCGGCCTGGGCGAGAAGAAGCTGGCGACGTACGGGGAGGGGGTGCTGGAGGTGTTGGCGGGGCTCCCGGGGCTCCCGGACGAGGCGGAACCCGCGGCGTCGGCGGAGGCGGCTCAGGCCCCGGCCTCGCCCCCCGCCACCCCGGCCCGGGTGGCGGCTCCGGCCGCCGACGCGGAGTTCGGCTGGGACGAGGAGCCGCCGGAGTTCGAGTGAGGCGGGGGCGAGCGTGCGGCGGATCTACTGCGGGTCCGCCGCCCGGCGCCGCGAGACGATCGCGGTGAGGTCGAGGTCGACGGGGAAGGGCGCGGAGACCTTCATCCGGTCGTGGAAGATGCCGGTGGAGGTGTATGCCCCGGTCGCAGGCTCCAGCTCGAAGACGTAGACGACCGCGCGGCCGTCCTGGTTCTCCACCCGCCAGTAGTGCGGAATCCTCGCCCGCGCGTACTTCACGGGCTTGGTCTCCCGGTCACGTGTGACGGAATCGTCGGACACGACCTCGATCGCCAGCAACACGTGCTCCGCAGGGAATCGCGTCTGCTGCAGACTCTCGACCGTGTCCGCGCGGACGACGACCACATCGGGCTCGGGCCGGTTCGACCGGTCGATATCAATCGTGAAACGGGCCACGGACTCCAGACCGGGCGGCGCCGAGGACAACAGTTGTCCACTGAAGAGGCTGACGGCCCGGGAATGGAAAACGGTCTGAGGGCACGCGAACACCAGACTGCTGTCGATTAGCTCCGTGTGCGGAGGCAGATTCGGCAGCGTGTCCAGGTCATCGGCGGTCCAACCGCCCTCGGGCGGAACCGCCCACTGCGGCTCGGATGCCTCGTGTTCCACGCCCACGCTCATCAGTGCTCCCGTGACTCCTCCGCGCCCTGAGAGGCGGGGCTTCTCGCTATGCCGTGTTGGCGTGGCGACGGACCAGCCCGGCCCGTAGGACGTTGAGTGCCCCGACCTCGTCGGCGTGGGCCTGGCGGTCGCAGTCGAACTTCCCGTGCATCCGCAAGGAACTGGTTCAGGCCTGCCAAAACGTGTCAACGCGTCAAGCGCCAATGCTGTCACCCCGGCGTTACGCCCCGCCTGCCCCATCGTGAACCGGTCGGCCGGCCCCGGACCGCTCCGGTGCGTCCCGGCGGACGTTGCGGTACACCGCGTAGGCGGGCCACCGCTCATGGACCAGTGACCGCATCACCGAACGGGACGTCAGTCCGGCGCCGGGTACCTGCCGGTCGAGGCCGGCCGCCGCCACGAGCGCGGCCAGTGCACGGCTGCGGTGGTCCGGGAGGCCGGCGCGCTCGGCCGCCGCGTACCGATCCCGGACGTGGGCCGCGTAGCTCCGCGGTCCCGCCGGGTGGCGGTGGCAGGGCACCAGGCCGAGGAAGCGGCGGGTCTCCCGGAGCAGCACACCGCGCTGCACCGCGGCCTCCAGATACATGTCCCCGGCCGGCTGTCCGGCGCACCGGACCCAGCCCTGGGCCGCGACGCCCGAGCGGCCCTTGCCCGGCGGTGGCAGGCTGCGCATCAGCGCGGCCACGAGCGGGTCCGGCGGCTCCAGCGGGTTGACCACCTGGATCTCGCCGCGTTGCCCGGTGACCCGTCCCTGCAGCTCCAGTTCGGCCGGGGCCGCCCCGGCCAGCGCGTACTCGAGGATCCGGTTGCGGCAGTACGGGGTGCCGCGCTGCGGGTCCAGCGCGAGCAGCAGCAGTTCCTCGGGCAGCGCCGGGAGGGGAGCGGGGTCATGACGCGGGCACGATCCGGCCGGTCACCTCGCCGAGCCCGACGCGGGTGCCGTGCGGACCAGGGGCCCAGGCCGTCAGCGTCACCGTGTCGCCGTCCTCCAGGAACGTGCGCTTGCCCTCCGCAAGTTCCAGCGGGTCGCGGCCGTTCCAGGTGAGCTCCAGCAGGGAGCCCCGCTGGGCCGGGTCGGCGCCGCTGATGGTGCCGGAGCCGTACAGGTCACCGCTGCGCAGCGAGGCACCGTTGACCGTCATCTGTGCCAGCTGCTGGGCGGCCGTCCAGTACATGGTGGAGAACGGCGGCTCCGAGACGACCTGCCCGTTGATCGCGACGGAGAGCCGCAGATCGAAGCCGCCGGGCTCCTCCTCGTCCGCGTCGTCGAGGTAGGGCAGCAGGGGGAAGTCCCGCGCGGGCGGCGGGGTCCGGGCGGCGTCCAGGGCGTCCAGCGGCGTCACCCACGCCGATACGGAGGTGGCGAAGGACTTGCCGAGGAACGGGCCCAGCGGGACGTACTCCCAGGCCTGGATGTCGCGCGCCGACCAGTCGTTGAGCAGCGACAGGCCGAAGACGTGCTCGCGGAAGTCGGCGAGCGGTACCGGCCGGCCCTGCTCGGAGCCGACGCCGACGACGAATCCGACCTCGGCCTCGATGTCCAGCTTGACGGACGGGCCGAAGACGGGCGCCGGGTCGGCGGGGGCCTTGCGCTGCCCCGACGGGCGCACCACGTCCGTACCGGAGACGACGACCGTGCCCGCCCTGCCGTGGTAACCGATCGGCAGGTGCTTCCAGTTGGGCGTGAGCGCGTCGCCGTCCGGGCGGAAGATGCGGCCGACGTTGGTGGCGTGGTGCTCGCTGGCGTAGAAGTCCACGTAGTCCGCGACCCGGTAGGGAAGGTGGAGCGTCACGGAGTCGACGGGGTGGAGCAGCGGCTCGATGTCCGCGCGGTGGGCCGGCACCGTCACCCAGGCGGTCAGCGCCCGGCGCACATCGCTCCAGGCGGTGCGGCCCGCCGCGAGCAGGGCCATCAGGTCGGGCTGGGCCAGCAGTTGCGCATAGGGCGAACCCAGCGCGTGCGCGGCCGCCCCGGCGTCCAGCACATGGTGACCGATGCGGACGCCGACCCGCCGCTCGGCGGGCCGGTCGGGGGTGGAGAAGACACCGTACGGAAGGTGGTGCGGACCGAAGGGATCGCCCTCGGCCACGTCGAGCGGGCTGCTCTGCTCGGGCATCTGTTGCTGCCTCGCTTTCCAGGTCGCTGTGGGGGACACGTTACGTGGGGGACATCCCCAGGCCGCAGCACCCCAACCACCCCCAATGCCCTGGAAAGCCCTGGAAGACCCTGGAAAGTCAAGGCCGGGGCCTCAGGCGCGGCGGGCGGCCCAGACGCTGCGCTCGGTGCGCACGGCGAGATCCTCGCGGCGCAGGATGCTGTGCGGGCCGTCGGTGTCCAGGAGCACGTCGAGAGCGGCCAGGTCCTCGGCGTCGAGTGCGGGGGCGGCCACGTCCCGGATGCGCTGGAGGCTGCCGTGGGCGTAGCGGCCGATGGCGGGGCTGCGCTCGCCCTCGATGTTCACGACGAGGGTGCGCTCGGCCTCGACGGCGAAGCCGGCTGCTGTCAGCATCGGCCCCCAGTCGGCGCCGCGGTGCGGAACGTGCTCGGCGTGGAAGCTGTCGGTCGCGGCATGGGCGCGCTCCTCGAGACCGGGCCGGCCCTCGGGGGCGCCGGCCGGCAGGAATCGGGGGAAGCCCGCGAGCTCGACGACGGCGAACAGGCCATCGGGGGCCAGCAGGTCGCGAACGCTTCGGAGGGCGTGGCCGGGGTCGGCCATGTGGTGCATCGAGGCCGAGGCCCACACCAGATCCGGGGTGCCGAGGTCGGGCCAGTGGCTGCTGTCCAGGTCGGCCTGCACGGTCCGCACGCGCCCCTGGACGCCGCGGTCGCATGCCTTCTCGCGCAGGAGCTGCAGGTGCCCGGCCGACGTGTCGACGGCGGTGACGTGCGCGTCGGGGAAGCGTTCCAGGAGCGCGAAGGTGCCCGCGCCGGTGCCGCAGCCCAGGTCCACGATCTGGCCCGGCTCGCTCTTCAGCGGCAGCCAGGCGGTGAGGGACGCGATGTGCTCGGCGAGCACCTCGGCATCCAGATCGAGGATCTCCGCCTGCCCGCTGTCGCCGTGCTCGTGGTGATCGCCGTGGCCGTGGCCGGGGTGGCGGCCTTCGCCCTGATGGGGGGTGTGCTGGTGCGTGTGGGTCATGGCGCCACCGTAAGCCCGTCATGCGCCAGTGGCACGACTACTTGCGTACAACGCAAGAAGGTGGCGCGGTTTGCTGCCCGGCAGGCAACATCACCCCCCCGTGCCTAATGGCCCTGGAGATCCTGGACGCCTCCGCAGTCCGCTTCGGAGCCGTCGACGTCCTTCTGATGGCCGCGGCGGGCGTCGCGGTCGAAGATGCCCATGATCTCGCACGGTCCGCCCTCGGCGCCGATGGCGTGCGGCATCATCGTGGGGAATTCGGCGGCCTGGTTGGTCTCGATGCGAAAGCGCCGGTTGCCGAGCATGAGGACTGCGGTGCCGGACAGCACGACGAGCCATTCACGACCGGGATGGGCCCGCATGCGAGCCGGGTTGTCCGGCGGCGGCTCCGTCATCCTCTGGCGCACGACGCTCATACCGGGATCGCCCTTGACCGGCCAGCGCATCAGTCCGTGCTTGCCGTCGATCACCGGGTTGATCACGACATCGTCGGCGGCGTTCTCCACGAGCTGGTCCAAGGTGGTGTCCAGGGCGCGGGCGAGCGTGACGAGCTGGTCGAGGGCGAGACGGCGTTGCCCGTTCTCGATGCGGCTCAGCGAGGACTGGCTGAGGTGGGCGCGCGTGGCCAGCTCCTCCAGTGACCAGCCCTGCGCGACGCGCAGCGCGCGGATGCGTTTGCGTACGAGACTGTCCAGCTGCCCGTCCTCTTGCGTCATGGGCAATATCGTATGCGTACTCTGCAACGCGGGCCGGACTCAGCCCGCCGTGCGCGGGATGCGCTTCTCCCAGGTCCGGTGGAAGACGACCTCGCCGCCCTCCTTGCAGATCACCTCGTTGGAGGTGATGAAGTCGCTCGCGTCGGCGGCGATCTCGGAGCGTGACTCGATCAGTACGTCCCAGGGCATCTCCGGCCGGTGCAGCCGGACCGTCCAGTCGGAGCGGGTGCGCGCGGAGAGCGGATCGCGCTCCTGGATCGTGTACGTCTCCACCGTGTCCTCGGTGAACTCCAGGCCGTCGGGGTAGACACGCGTGCCGCCGTACCGCGGGTCGACCTCCATCCGCCACTCGCCCTTGGCGACGTCACGGACGACGAGCCGCTCGGGCCGCTGCTCGTCGAGCGTGACGGGGAGGACGACGCCGAGCGGTTCGGACTGCTCGGGCTCCTCGAAGCGGATCGCGGGGTCCTCGGTGTGCCGGCGCACCGGGAGTTCGACGAGGCTGCCGTCGGCCTCGAGGGTGAAGCCCTTCGAGCCGGCCTGCGGCCAGATCCACGGCCAGTACGCGGAGGAGACCGCGAGCCTGATCCGGTGGCCGGGCGGGAAGGCGTGCCCGATGGCGTTCAGCTCGAAGGTGACGTCCTCCGTCGCACCGGCGGGCCAGTCCTCCGCGCGGTCCGGGCCGTTGCGCGCGGCCAGGTTGAGGACGCCTCGGGTGACGAGGGTCGAGGAGCCGTCGGGGGCGACGTCGCAGAGCCGGGCGACGGCCTGGCCGCGCGGAGCGTCCATCCGGATCCGCAGCCTCACCCGGGGGCGGCCAAGGATCTCGATCGGGGCGTCCTCGACCGGGAATTCGAAGCACACCGACTTGGCGTCCTCGTCCCGCTGGTCGGGCGGCAGGTCGGCGTCGCTGCCGAATGGGAGGAACCGGCCGGCGTCCACCCCGGTCTGCTGCGGCGAGTCGACGGTCTGCGGCCCGCCCTGGAGGGCGTACGCGATGGGCGCGACGTTCTCCGACGGCCAGCCGGCGTCCCCGACCCAGCGGCCCGGCAGGGTCTCGTAGACCGTGGCCGGCCGGTGCGACTCGCTGATCCAGGACCGCAGCAGCGGCTCCGCCATGACGCCGGTGTCCTTGTCCTTCAGATGCTGGTCCCACCAGCGCAGCGTCTCCTGGAGGAAGCCGATGCCGGGCCCCGGCGGGAGCCCGCGGTCGGGGTACTGGTGCGACCAGGGCCCGATGATCCCGCGGACCTTCGCCGGGTCCAGGTGCTCGACGAGCCGGAGCACGGTGTCGCGGTACGGGTCGTGCCAGCCGCCCACCGCGAGGACACCGGCCCTGATCGCGGAGTAGTCCTCGCAGACGCTGCCGTGCTTCCAGTAGTCGTCGCGCGTCTGGTGCGCCAGCCAGGTGTGGATGAACGGGTCCACGGCTTCGAGCCGGTCCAGCCACATCTCCCGCCAGTCGTCGCCGACGTCCGCCGGGTCGGGCGGCCGGCAGACGAAGGCCAGCATGGCCGCCGCCCAGGCGTGCATGTCCACGGCGAGGACCGAGCCACCCATGTAGTGGACGTCGTTGTCGTAACGGTCGTCGGTCGAGCACACCGTGACGACCGCCTTCAGCGGCTCAGGGGCCAGTGCGGCGATCTGGAGCGAGTTGGAGCCGCCCCACGAGATACCGAACATGCCGACCCGGCCCGAGCACCACTCCTGCTGGGCCAGCCAGTGGATGACGGCCACCCCGTCGGCGAGCTCCGCGGCGTCGTACTCATCGCCCGGCATCCCCTCGCTGTTGCCGTGCCCGCGCACGTCGACCCGGACCGAGGCGTAGCCGTGGCCCGCGTACCAGGGATGGCGCTGCCAGTCGCGCGGCGCGGTCCAGTCGCTCAGCCGGCACGGCAGGTACTCCAGCAGCGCGGGCACCGGTTCGTCGGTGACCGGCCGCCAGATCCGGGCGTACAGCTGGGTGCCCCCGGGCAGCGGGATGTAGAGGTCCTCGTGGGTCGTCTCGTACGGGAACGCGGTCCGGATGTGCATACGGGTCCCTCAGCGGACGGGGTGCATGGTGCACCTGAGCCAGGGTGCGGCGGCGATGACGGCCGCAGGGGCCACCACCGCGACAGCGCCATTGACACCGAAATCTTGTCGGACGTGTGCGGCCGGCGCGGCCCCGGCTTCGCCCGGACGGCCGCGACCACCGGGGCGAGATGGACGAGGGTGCCGTGCGCGGCGGCGACGGACGCGGCGGTGCCGGCCTCCATCCCCGTGCCGCCGTGCGCGACCGTGTCGGCGAAGCGGAGGACCCGGATCGCCCGCACGCCGAGGAACGAGAACCGCTTCCGTACCTCCAGGCCGGACACGGTCCTCAGACCCCGCGGCCGGCCCGGGAAGGCATGGTCGTCACCCGGCGGGGGCACGGCGGCTTCGGTGTCTGCGGCGGCGTGGGACAAAGGGGCAACTCCTGATCGTATGAGCTGATCCCGAACATACCGGCGGTCGCGGGAAGCCGCCCACGGTGATCCAAAGGGGACCGGATACGCTGACTTGAGTGATGGCAGCGACACATCGACATTCCGTGTGATCGTCAGCAGACAGGAGATCCCCTCGTGACCGTCGTCGGGCCGTTCGGACTGAGCGTGCGGGACCAGGCTCTTGAGGCCGGTGTCCAGGCCGGTTTGGCTGCTGTCGAGTCGGGGCTGCTCGATGCCACCAAGAGCGAGGTGCCCTTCATCACGGAGGCCGCGCAGCACCTGGTGCGCGCGGGCGGCAAGCGGTTCCGGCCCCTGCTGGCGATGCTGGCCGCCCAGTTCGGCGACGCCGACGCGCCGGGCGTGGTGCCCGCCGCCGTGGTCGTCGAGCTGACGCACCTCGCGACGCTGTACCACGACGACGTGATGGACGAGGCCGACGTACGACGCGGAGTCGACAGCGCCAATTCCCGCTGGGGCAACTCGGTGGCCGTGCTGACCGGCGACTTCCTGTTCGCGCGCGCCTCGCACATCCTGGCCGACCTCGGCCCCGAGGCCGTCCGCATCCAGGCCGAGGCGTTCGAGCGCCTGGTCACCGGCCAGATCCTGGAGACCGCGGGCCCGCGCGACGGGCGCGACCCGGTCGAGCACTACCTCGACGTGATGCGCGGCAAGACCGGCTCGCTGATCGCCGTGGCCTGCCGGTTCGGCGCGATGATGTCCGGCGCCGACGAGTCGACGACCGACATCCTCACCCAGTACGGCGAACGGCTCGGCGTCGCCTTCCAGCTCGCCGACGACGTCCTCGACATCGCCTCCGACTCCCACGAGTCCGGCAAGACCCCCGGCACCGATCTCCTCGAAGGCATCCCGACCCTGCCCGTCCTCCACCTGAGGGCGCAGGCCGCGGCCGACGGCAAGCCGGACGACCTGGAGCTCGTCGAGCTGCTGGACAGTGACCTGAACGGCCCCGGCAGGCTGGAGGAGGCGCTGCGCCGGCTGCGCGCCCATCCGGCACTCGACCAGGCGCGACGCGACACGATCCGGTACGCACAGGAGGCGCGGGCCACCCTGAAGCCGCTGCCCTCGTGCTACGCGAAGGACGCCCTGGAAGAGATGTGCGACGCCGTGGTGCACCGCGCGGGCTGAGTTCCCGTCACCGCCGACCCCTACGGGACGGCGGAGCTGCCGTCCCCCGATGTCATCCCGGAGAGGTACGCGGAGTTGCTCCCGCGGGCTGACGCCTGGAGCCGCCCGATTTGGTCAGATGGAGAACAACCACTCCTGAACCAAAAAACGGGTGAGAATGGCGGCAGGGAGTGGACGAGTGCATCCGGACGGAAGCCGCCGACCACGGAGGTAGGGCACACATGGCACCGAACGACAGCGCAGGGACCAACGGCACGGCGGCGCCCGGCACCACGGGCGCCGGCGCGGTCCGCCGGAAGGCGGCGCGCTACATCGTCCCGGTCGCGGTGGCGGGGGTGGCGGCCGCGACGATCGGGCTGGTCCCGGCGCTCGCGAGCTCGGGAGACCCCGATCTGCCGAAGATCACCGCACAGGAACTCATCGAGAAGATCGCCGCCTCGGACACGCAGCAGCTCTCCGGAACGGTGAAGATCAGCACCGACCTCGGCATCCCGTCGATCGGCGGCCTGGCCGGCTCCTTCCTTTCGGACGGCGCGGGCGACAAGGGCTCGGCGAGCGCCGACCCGCAGGCGAAGCTGACGGAACTGGCCTCCGGAACGCACACCCTCAGGGTGGCCGCCGACGGCCCCGACAAGCAGCGGGTGTCCATCCTGGACGACGCGTCCGAGTACAGCCTGATCCACAACGGGGACCAGGTCTGGGCGTACGACAGCAAGTCGAACGCGGTCTACCACGCGAAGGACGAGGCCGGCCGCGGCAAGGAACAGGCCGCCCCCGAGGCCGCCCCCGAGGGCGTGCCCACCACCCCGAAGGCCCTGGCCGATCAGGTGCTGAAGGCCGCCGACGGCACGACGTCCGTCACGGTGGGCGGCACGGCGCAGGTCGCCGGGCGCGACGCGTACCGGCTGGTCATCAAGCCCGAGCAGAGCGGCTCCACGATCGGCTCGGTCACGATCGCGGTGGACGCGGAGAACGGCACACCGCTCAAGTTCACCCTGCAGCCCAGCAGCGGCGGCAAGGCGGTGATCGACGCGGGGTTCACCTCGGTCGACTTCAAGAAGCCCGACGCCTCCTCGTTCTCCTTCACCCCGCCCAAGGGCGCCGAGGTCACCGAGGCGGACGAGGCCGAGGGCCACGCGAAGGCCGAGGCCGAGAAGGCGAAGGGCGACCTGGCCGAACTGGGCGGCCTGGGCGGTCCGGGCGGCCTGGGCGCCCTCGAGGGCGCGGACGGCATGAAGGTGATCGGCAAGGGCTGGAACGCCATCGCCGAGATCAAGACTCCCGGCGGGGGCGCCCTCCCGTCGGCGGAATCGGGCGACGTACCGTCCGAGGCCCAGGGGTTCCTGGACGCCCTCGGCGACAAGGTCACCGGAAAGTTCGGCTCGGGCACGGTCTTCAAGACCCGCCTGGTCAACGCTCTGATGACGGACGACGGCCGGGTCTACGTCGGCGCGGTCACCAAGGACGCGCTGGTGAAGGCCGCGGACAACGCGAGCTGAACCGCCCGTCGTATGCCGTCGCGCGCACGGCCCGCCCGCCCCGCCGTAGCCTCCGTACGGCGGGGCGGGCGCGGACGCGATCTGGGGAGCACACATGACAGGGGCCGACACCGCGCCCGTGATCGAGACGCGGGGTCTCACCAAGCGCTACCGCGGCGGCCAGCTCGCCGTCGACGGGCTCGACCTCACCGTCCCCGGCGGCAGCGTCTTCGGCTTCCTCGGGCCCAACGGCTCCGGGAAGACCACCACCATCAGGATGCTGATGGGCCTGATCGAGCCGACCTCCGGCACCGCGAGCATCCTGGGCCGCCCGATGCCGGGCGCGGCCCGCACCGTGCTCCCGGAGGTCGGTGCGCTGATCGAGGGCCCCGCGCTGTACGGGTTCCTGAGCGGCCGGGACAACCTCGTGCGCTTCGACTGCGCCGACCCCACCGCCGATCCGCGCACCCGGAGCGCCCGCGTCGGCCACGCCCTGGAGCGGGTCGGTCTCGCCGCCGCGGCCGGCAAGAAGGCCCGGGCCTACTCGCTGGGCATGAAGCAGCGGCTCGGACTCGCCGCCGCCCTGCTCCGGCCCCGCCGGCTGCTCGTCCTGGACGAGCCGACCAACGGCCTGGACCCGCAGGGCATGCGGGAGATCCGCACCCTGGTCCGGGAGCTCGCCGCCGAGGGCACCACGGTCTTCCTCTCCTCCCACCTCCTCGACGAGATCGAGCAGATCTGCACCCACGCGGCCGTCATGGCCCGGGGCCGGCTGATCACCCAGGGACCCGTCGCCGACCTCGCCGCGGGCGCCCTCGGCCGGCTCGCCGTCACCACGCCGGACCCGGCCGACGCCGCCCGCGTCCTGAAGGAGCACGGCATCACGGGCATCACGCTCGACGGCGACCGGGTGCGCGCCGACACACCGGCCGGCTCCGTCGAGCTCGCGGACCTGAACGCCGCCCTGGTCCGCGGCGGGATCCGGGTCCGGTTTTTCGGCGTCGAAAAGGCCTCGCTGGAGGACGCGTTCGTCGCACTCACCGGAGAGGGATTCGATGTCGCAGGCTGACCGCGCACTCGCCGGGACCGCCCCGGACGCCCCGGCCCGGCGCAACCCGCTGTGGACGCTCGGCATCCTGCGGTCCGAGCTGACCACCACCCTGCGCCGCCGGCGCACCCTCGCCCTGCTCGGCGTACTGGCGGCCGTCCCCGTACTGATCGGGATCGCGGTCCGCATCGAGACGTCCGACGGTTCGGCCGCCGGACCCGGCGGGGGTGGAGCCGGGCCCGCGTTCCTCTCCCAGGTGACCAACAACGGTCTCTTCCTGGTCTTCGCCTCCCTCGCCGCGACCCTGCCGGTCTTCCTCCCGATGGCGGTGGGCGTCATCGCGGGCGACGCCGTCGCGGGCGAGGCCAACGCGGGAACGCTGCGCTACCTCCTGGTGGCACCGGCCGGCCGGACCCGGCTGCTGCTCGCCAAGTACGCCTCCACCTTGGCGTTCTGCCTGGTCGCGACGCTCGTCGTGGCGGCCTCCGCACTGGCCGTGGGAGCCCTGCTCTTCCCCACCGAGGACGTCACGACGATCTCCGGCACCCGGATCGGCTTCGGCGAGGGCCTGCTCAGGGCCGGGCTCGTCGCGGTGGCGGTCGCGCGTCCCTGATCGGCTTCGCGGCCCTCGGACTCTTCGTGTCGACCCTCACCAACAGCGGGATCGCGGCCATGGCGGCGACGGTCGGGGTGCTGATCACCGTACAGATCGTGGACGCCATCCCGCAGCTGAGCGGCATCCACCCGTATCTCTTCCCGCACTACTGGCTGTCCTTCTCGGACCTGCTGCGCGAGCCGTTCTACTGGGACGAGGTGCTGAAGAACCTGGAGCTGCAGGCGCTGTACGCGGCGGTGTTCGGCTCGGCGGCCTGGGCGCGGTTCACGGCGAAGGACATCACCGCCTGAGCGGAGCGGCTCCGGCACCCGTACCGTCGGCCGGCGAGCCGTCCCCCGATCGGCTCGTCGCGGCACGAACGGCACGAACGGTGCGAAGGCAAGGAACGAGCCGACACGGCACGTTCCGTTTCCCGCTTGGGCATTGTTCGACTTTTGGCGACGGACTGTCAACAACGATTGGCTTGAACGGACCTATGCTCACCGAATGATCACATCGCCGAGTTCACTGCGCCGGAGCGAAAGCTCCCGCAGGGCGACCCTGGAGGCCGCCCTCGACCTCTGTACGGAGAAGGGGTACGGCCGCGTCACGGTGGAGGCCATCGCGGCCCGGGCGGGGGTCAGCAAGAAGACGATCTACCGCTGGTGGCCGTCGAAGAGCGCGGTGCTGCTGGAGGCGTTCACGGAGGCCCTGGTCACCGCCACCCCGTTCGCCGACACCGGTGACATCGCCGCGGACCTGCGCACGCATGTGACGGGCGCGGTGAGATTCCTCGCCGAGCCGCCCTTCGGCCCCGCGTACGCCGGCATACTCTCCGAGCTCCACCACGACGACGCCCTGGCCGAAACGGTCCGCACCCAACTGATCGATCCCCGCTTCGAAGCAGCGGTCGATCGCCTGCGATCCGCGCAGCACCAGGGCCAGATCCCACCCGGCGCCGATCTGCGCCTCGCGGTGGAGATGCTCTACGGCCCCGTCTACTACCGCCACGTCCTGCGCAAGCCGATGCAGGACCCGGAGACGGTGGCATCCCTGGTCGGGCACGTGCTGCGGTCGCTGGGGGCCGGGGGCAGCTGAGGGGCGACCCCCTCGGCACATTCGCTCCCTGTGCTTGAGCACAGCCGGCCCAGGAACATCCTTGTGTGCCAACCCCGTTTGCTCTAGCTTTTGCATGCGCGTTTGCAAATTGCGCCTGGGGGGTGGGCATGGCGTTCTGGATGGCGGCTGCGTCGGTGTGGGCGGTGTTGCAGTTGCTGCTGCTCACCTGGCCGGTGCGCACGGTGCGCTGGCCGACGGTGTTCGTGGCCTTCGGGGTGGGGGCATACGGCTGCGTCGTGCATCGATGCTGGTGGAACTGGTGACCGCACGCCAACTGGCCGCCTCGCGCCACGAGTCGGTCAGTGCCGTGCTGGACACCGTGTCATGGACGACGGCCCCGGTCGCGGAGGAGCTGATCAAGATCGCTCCGCTGCTGCTGGCGGGGTGGGCACTGCGTGGCCGTATGCGGTGGGGGCTGGCCGACTTCGCGGTGCTGGGCGGGGCCCTGGGAGCGGGCTTCAGCCTGCTGGAAGAGCTGCTGATGTACGCCGGGTCGGGGGCGAAGGCGGTGCCCCGGGAATCCGGCGGCTGGCAGATTCCGGCGAGCCTGATGTCCCAGGTCTACGTCCCGGGCCCGGGCGAGGTATTGGGGCACTGGTTCCCGGCGCCGACCGGATTGGCGGTGACCGGCGGCCTGGTGGTGCGGATGCCGTACGACATGCACGTCTTCGCCAGCGTGCTGGCGGGTGCCGGGGTGGGGCTGCTGCTGTGCGGGGCAGGCCGGCTGGTGCGGGCCTGCGGCGTACTCCCGGTCACCGGTGCGATAGCCGTTCACTGGGTGCACAACTACGCGGCCGTCTTCCCGGACAACGAGATGGCGGGGAGTGGCGGGAGCGACTCACCGGATCGTGGGGCCTGTGGATCATCCTGGGATGCCTGGCGCTCGCCTGGGGGTGGAGCGTTGGAGCCGTCCGGCTCGGCGTACGGCGCGAGAGCGGCGTCCGGCTCGATGGGGAGCGGCAGGGCCGCGGCAGCGCGCAGGTGCTGTTCGCCTTCGCTCTGCTGAAGCCCCCGGCGACCTGGCTCATCGCGCTGGGGTACGCACGGCAGCGTCGCGCCCTGCTGTACGCGGCGGCCCACCCCCGTACCCGTCCCGAAAAGCTGGAGCCGCTGCGGACGGGGGTGGTCGAACGGACGCGGCAGCTGAATCAGGTGAACGACGAGGCGGCCTGGCGCGGCCGGTCCCATCCCGCTCCGCTTCCCCGGCCAGTATCACGACCTGGAAACGGGCCACCACTACAACCTCCACCTCGATCTCAACTTCGGGAGCTCGTTCCAGTCAGGGGAAGACGCGTTCCAGGACCAGGGCGACGCCGTCCTCCTCGTGGGAGCGCGTTATCTCGTCCGCGGCCGCGCGCGGGAGCGGGTGGGCGTTCGCCATCGCCACGCCGTAGCCGCAACTGCGGAACATCGGCAGATCGTTGGGCATGTCCCCGAAGGCGATAGCGGTCGCCGGGTCCAGGCCCAGGTGCTCGGCGGCCGCCGCGATGCCGGTGCCCTTGTCGACGCCGTACGGCTGGAGTTCGACCGTCCCCGGGCCCGAGTGCGTCACCGTGGCGAGGTCGCCCACGGCCGCGTGGGCGGCGGCTGCCAGGGCGTCGTCGTCCAGGTCCGGGTGGCGGATCAGCACCTTGATGAGGGGCGTGGCCCACAACTGGTCCCGGTGGGTCGCCCGCTGGGCCGGCAGTGCGGGGTGCGGCATCCGGTAGCCCGGCTCGATCAGGGTCCGCCCGTCGGCCCCGTCCTGGTCGACCGCCGCAAAGACCTGGCCCACCTGCGCCTCGATCTTGCCGAGCGCGGCGTCGGCCAACTCCCGGTCCAGGGTGGCCGCGTGGACGATGCGCCCCGCCCCGGCGTCGTACAGCTGCGTTCCCTGGCCGCAGACCGCGAGCCCCTGGTAGTCCAGAGCCGAGAGCAACTCCCGTACCCCCGGTACCGGCCGCCCGGTGACCACGAGGTGCCGGGCTCCGGCGGTGGCGGCGAGAGCAAGCGCGGCGCGGGTGCGGGGACTCACGGTGTCGTCGCGGCGCAGCAGGGTGCCGTCCAGGTCCGTGGCGATGAGGGCATATGCGGGCGGGAGAGGCATGGGGCAAGCGTAAAGTTCCGCGAATTCCGCTGTACGGCCCTGACCTGCGGCGATGGTCCGGTGTCGGGAGGCAGCCCGTAGGACGTGGGGGCGTACCGGGAGGAAACGTACCGGCTGGGTCCAGGGTGCTGGGGCGCAGGCGGGGAAATCCGGGCCGGACCTAGAGTGCGGACATGCCTCCGTTTGATGGTCCGGGGAGAATCACGCTCAGGGAAGAGATCCTTTCGCTGCGGGAGCGGCAGCAGCGTCGGCGGCGCTCGCGTCGGCGTCGGCTCGCGACGGGCGCCGGAGCCGGTCTCGCCGTGCTGGCCGGCGGCCTATGGCCTCTTCTGGGCGCCGGGCCGCAGCCGGGCGGCCATGCGCCCCTGCCTGTATGCGCAGCCGACAGCACCACCCTGCGCGCCGACGTGGATGCGGACGGGCACCTGGACGAGATCCGCGACCAGAACCGCGACGCGTCCGGTTCGGTGGTCTTTCGGAAAGACGGAGACCGCACCACCGTCGGTGCGGGCGATGCCCGTGGGTTCTGGCCGAAGCTGCGAGGTGCGCTGAAGGAGGACATGGTGACGCGGGGAGCATTCGGCGACTTCGACGGCGACGGGTACCTCGACCTGGCCCTCTTCTACAGCCAGGACGACGAGGGCGACAGCCCGCGCGACAACATGCTGGTGCACGAGGTGCGTTACGGGCCTCTGGCCCGGGACCTGAGCAGTGACCGGACCGGCACCATCCGCGTAGGCAGCCCGGCGTTCGTGTCCGGGGCGTGGGTCACGGACGCCGACCACGACGGCCGCTCCGAGCTCCAGGTCCTCCAGTCGGGCGGGGACGGCATGATCGCGCGCCATGTCGGCCGGCAGGACGACGGAGGGATCTCGGTGGGAGGCGAGGAGTTCCGCGGGCCGGACCGGCCCGAGACGGAGCTCGGGCGGCTTGCCTTCCGTGCGTGCGCGGCTCGCTGACGCGATCAGGCGTTGCCGAGGTCGCCCCGCTTGACGCCCGCCACGAAGGAGGCGAAGGCGTCGACGGGGAGCGTCAGGACCGGGCCGGTCGGGTTCTTGGAGTCGCGTACGGGGACGATGCCGCGCGGGGCTACGAGGTTGGTGGCGACCTCGATGCAGGCGCCGCCATTGTTGCTGTAGGACGAGGTGTACCAGCGGGGGGATTCGGTCGTCACGGGGTGCCCTTTCGTGCCTGCTCGATCATGGCCATCGACGCCGACTGGGAGAGCGCCTCGGCCTGTAGCTGATGGTAGGCCGTCAACAGCGGCAGTACGAAAGTGCTTTCGCGTTCCAGATGGCCTTGTTGGGCCGACTCGGCGTAGGACATGAGCGAGCGGTCCGGCAGCGTCAGTACGTAGACGGGCAGGTCGAACGGGCGGCGGACGCCCATCGTGAACGGGGCGATCTGCAGGACGGTGGTCGGCAGCTCGGCGAACTCGAGCAGACGCGTCAACTGCGCGTCCATAGCCGCCGGATCGCCGATCGGCCGGCGGATGCAGCTCTCGTCGAGCACGACCAGCACCAAGGGCGTGGGCGTGCGGGTCAGTGACGCCTGCCGCTGTGCGACGAGGTCGATCCGCTCCTGCGCCTGGTCCGGCGTGATCGCCCCGCGCTTCACGGCGCTCTCGGCGAGGGCTGTCGCGTACTCCGGGGTCTGGAGCAGGCCGGGCATGACGCCCACCTCGTAGAGCCGGATCTCCGCAGCTCGGGCCTCCTGACCCACATACTCCGGGAAGCCTTCCAGCAGGGCCGTGTGGCGCGCGGCCCGACCCTGGCGCTCGAACTGATCGCCGGTTCCGAACGCCTTGTCGACGCTGTTCGAGAAGCGGGGAGTTGGGGACCGGCGACCGGTTTCGACAGCCGAGATATGAGTTCCGGAGTACCCCGTGCGCTCACCCAGTTCATCCTGCGTCCAGCCACGCTCGTCCCGTAACGTGCGAAGACGCTCCCCGAAGGCTGCGACGGGGGAGCTTTCGGGGCTCAGCTCTTTGCGGTTCATCAGTGTTCCGCCCAACTCTCCGTGCGGCTGACGCAAGTTGAAGACACTGCGACTCTAGGCCACGCTCGACCCGCTTGGTAGTGGAACGACTACGGAGAGGCACGAACGTGTCCGAAGAGAACCGGCCCCCGCCCCGCGGCACCCTCGTCGTGGACACCAACCGTGGTGACCGTGGCCGTGATCGCGACCGCGTCGGGGAGTTCCGCGGAGTCGCGGGCCCCTACTGGATGCTGCGGCCGGCCAGGGGCGGTCCCGAGTGGGAGGCGCTTCCCGAGCACGTCCGCCCGGCCACGCCCGCCGAGTCCCTCGCCGCCAGGACCGCGAGGGAGAACGCCCGGAGCCGGGGTGAGGTGGCGTGAGCGGCCGGGCGGAGGCGCCCGACGCGTGCCAGGAGTGCCAGGAGCTCGTTCTGGCCGAAGCCGCCGCCAAGCGTGAGCGGGACGGGAGCCGGGAGACCGACTGCCGGGTGCTGCGGGCGCGCCATCAGGCCGCGGTGCACGGGGCGCGGGCGTGAGGGCACGCGGCCGTCAGCCGCGTACGTGGAGTCCGAAGCCCGTGCGGCCCGCCGGCTCCAGGCCGGACTTCAGGTGCAGGGACGGGATCTCGTAGTCGCCGAAGTTCTGCCGCCGGAACGCGACCGGTTCGGTCGACTCCAGGGTGAGCAGGCGCTGTTCCCACGCCTTGGCCGCGTCCGGGAAGTCGTCGCCGGTCATCCGGTCGGTGCCGTACAGGACGAACGGCGGCAGCACCTCGATGCCGGGGTAGTAGAGGATGCCGTGCTGGATGGGGAACAGCAGGTCGTCGATGGGGCCGTTGATGCCGCGGGCGGCGTAGTGCGACTCCTGGCCGCCGACCGTCACCGAGAGCAGGGCCCTGCGGCCGGCGAGCGTGCCTTCGCCGAAGCGCTCGCCGTACTTCGTGTCGTTGTGCTCCCCGACGCCGTACGCGAAGTGGTACGTGAACACCCGGTCCACCCAGCCCTTCAGGATCGCGGGCATCGAGTACCACCACAGCGGGAACTGGAAGATGACCGTGTCCGCCCACAGCAGCTTCTCCTGCTCGGCGCGGACGTCCTCGGTGAGCGTTCCGGCGTCGAAGGCCCGGCCCGAGTCGCGGGCGACCCTCAGGGGGGTCGAGGCGTCGGGGCCGTAGTCCGCGGCGTCCACGACCGCCTTCCAGTTCATCGCGTACAGATCGCTCACCCGTACCTCGTGCCCGGCGGCCTCCAGGGTGGATACCGCGAGGTCCTTCAGCGAGCTGTTGAGCGACTGCGGCTCGGGGTGGGCGTGGACGATCAGGGTCTTCATGAGGACTCCTTCGGGCGGGTTCGGATGTCTCCGATTCAAGACGCCCGGGCGTCCGCCGTTCAGGGGCGCCGCTTCCGTCGGACCGGACTTCCTGGTATCGGCAGGGCCACCTTCACGCGCCAGGCCGTGGTCATACTGGAGCGCATGGACGATCTCGCGGGCTTTCTGCGGACCCGGCGTTCCCGGGTCGATCCGGCGGCCGTCGGCATCCCCGCGGACAGCCGCCGCCGGGTCGAAGGGCTGCGCCGTGAAGAGGTGGCCCACCTGTCCGGAGTGAGCGTCGACTACTACGTACGCCTGGAGCAGGGCCGGGCGACCCAGCCCTCCGAGCAGGTTCTCGACGCGCTCGCCCGCGTCCTCGGCCTCGACGAGACCGAGCGGGAGCACCTCCACCGGCTCGCCCGGCAGCGCCGCCGCCGCGCGAAGGCGCCGGGCGGGCGGGTCAGGCCGGAGGTGCTGCGGGTCCTCGACCTGGTCGTCGACGCGCCCGCTCTGATCATGGACCACCGGCTCGACGTCCTTGCCGGGAACCGCCTCGCCGGGCTGCTCTACGGGCGGCCGATGCCGGGCCTGAACACCGCACGCCACCTCTTCCTGGAGGAGAGCGAGCGCGGTCTCTACGCGGACTGGGAGACCTGCACACTCGATGCGGTCGGACACCTGCGCCTGGCGGCCGGCCGTTATCCCGAGGACCCCCGCCTGGCCTCGCTCATCGGCGAACTGGCGATGGGCAGCGAGCGTTTCCGCCGGCTCTGGGCCCGGGCGGATGTGCGTGCCCGGACCCATGGCCGCAAGGCGTTCCGGCATCCGCTGGTCGGGCTGCTGGAGCTGCACCAGGAGAACTTCGCCCTGCCGGACGAAGCCGGCCGGGAACTGCTCGTGCTGTCGGCGGCCCCGGGCAGCCCCGCCGAGGACGGGCTGCGACTGCTCGCGGGGCTGGACGCGGACGGCACGGACGGCGGTGATGGCGCGGGCGGCGGTGAGGCGCAGCCATCGGTACACCCCCGTCAGCTCCGCGCGTAGCTCACTGCACGCAGAACTCGTTGCCCTCCGGATCGGCGAGCACCGTCCACGTCCCGCCCGGCTCCGCCACCTTGCGGAGCACCTGCGCGCCCAGGCCCTCCAGGCGGGCCACCTCCGCGTCGCGGCGCTCCGGTCCGGCGTGCAGGTCGAGGTGGAGCCGGTTCTTCACCGTCTTGGGCTCCGGCACGCGCTGGAACAGCAGCCGCCGCCCCAGCCCCGTCCCGCTCTCCTGCTCGTACGGATCGTCCGGGTGCCGTACGGCCGCCAGGTCCAGCCAGGCCCGCCGCCCGTGCGCGGTCGTCGTGATCGCCTCCGGTACGGCTCCGAGGCCCAGGAGGCGTTCGACCAGGGGGCTGTTGTCCTCGATCTCGTAGCCGAGGGCCGCGGACCAGAACCCGGCCTGGGCGTGCGGGTCCGCGGCGTCGACGACGACTTTCCACTCAAGAGTCATGCGGGACATTCTCGCCCGGAACGGCGGATTCCGGTGGGCGGATCGAGACCAGGCGGGCGAACGCCACCACGTTCGCCTGGTAGCCGCCCGCCGCGGGGTCGTAGGCACCGCCGCAGGTGAGCAGGCGCAGCTGGGCGTCCTCGGTCGCGCCGTAGACGCGGGCGCTCGGGAAGTCGCGCTTCTCGAACTCCTCGATCGCGTAGATGCGGAAGGCCGCCACCGTCCGGTCCGCGCGGCGCACGTCGACCGTCGCGCCGGGGGCCAGCGTGTCCAGTCCGGCGAAGGCCGCCGGGCCGGTCGGGGTGTCGACGTGGGCGACGACGACGGCGGTGCCGGGGGAGCCCGGGGTCACCCCGTCCCGGTACCAGCCGGCCAGATTGCGCTCCGCCGGGTCGGGCACCCCGAGCCTGCCCCGGCTGTCCAGGGTCAGGTCCACCAGGGGTGCGTCGACCCCGAGGGCGGGGATGCCGACGCGGACGGGGCGGGAGGCGGACGGCCCCGCCGTCGCCGTGGCGCCGGGCCGGGGAGCGGCGGACGTGCTGGGCTCCGTCAGGGGCGAGCCCAGGAGCAGGACGAGCACCGCCGCGGCGGCCGGGATCAGCCCGGCCGCCGCGATCGGGCGCGGGAACGGCCGCCGTGAGGGCCGTTCCCGCGGGATCCGGGTGCTCAACCGCGCCGGCGCCGGACAGTGCGGAGTCCGCCGAGGGCGGCACCGGCCGCTGCCAGCAGCCCCGCCGCTCCGGCCGCCAGGCCCGTACCGGAGAGGCCGGTCGGGCCGGAGCCGGTCAGGGCGGTGGATCCGTCGCCCGCGTCGACCGGGCCTTCGGGCATGGGGCCGCTCCCGTGGCCGCCACCGTTCCCGTGGCCCCCTCCCCAGTGACCGCCGCCGTGGCCGTGGGACGGGGTGGGCCTGGGGTGGTGGGGGTGGGTGGGGCTGGGTGACGGGCTCGGCTCCACGTCACGCGCGGTGATCAGGGTGCGGTCCGTCGCGGCGACGCCGGTGCGCTGCGGCCCGTCGGCACCGGTCAGGGTGACCGTCAGCTCGGTCGTCACGTCGAGCGGGCCCGTGGGCGCGCCCTCGGCGGCCGCGAGGGTGAACGCGGCGCCTGCCTTCCCTCCGGGCTCCAGCGTGCCGCCGGCGCGGAGGTTGGTCCGCAGTGCGCCGGTGAGTGTCCCGTCCGGCCCCTGGGTGAGGGCGACCTCGGAGCCCTCGGACATGACGGTCAGCTGGTCCGCCCGGAGGCCGGCCGGTCCCTTGAGGGTCAGGTGGGTGCCGATGCCGGGGTACTGCGGTCCGTCCGCCGGGTCGGTGTAGGAGGCGTCGGCCGGGCGGGGGCCGTCCCCCGCCTCGATCTCGTCGGGGACGGTGAGCGCGGCCGTCGCCTTGCCCGTGACGGCGAAGTCCCAGGTGGTGCCGTCAGCCGTGATGTTGTCGACGTAGGTGTTGAGCGTGCCCGTCGCGTCGCCGAGCCGGCCGATGTTGGCGATGACCCCGTACGCGCCCTCGCACTCGGCGACGAAGTGCGACAGCGGGGCGTCTCCGCCCGCCGGGATGCCGGCCACCGCGCGCGAGGTGCGCATCACCGAGTCGCCGGTGAACCGGTACTTCTGCCAGGTGTCCGGCTTCAGAGCGGCGCCCTGGACGTCGGTGTTGCTGCCCGGTTCGAAGGACAGGGTGGTGAATCCCCCGCAGGAGGCAGGGAGTTGCAGGTTGGCGCCGATGCTGGTGTTGCTCGAGCCCTCGGTCGCGGTGTACGCCCAGTACGAGATGCCCGCGTCCAGCAGTGGCTGCATCGGCTCGGGGGTCCAGGTCGCGTTGAAGTAGTGGGCGGCCTGCGCTTGTTCACCGGCGCCGATGGCGAGGCGCAGGCTGCCGTTGAGATGGACCGGGTCGGGCTTCGGGGAGACCTCTTGGATGCCGGGGTCCCGGTCGGGGGTCGTTTCCTGGAGCCGCAACCAGGGACCCGCCGGGCCGAGGCCCGACGGGTGGACGGTCCGCACGGTGTCGTCCGCGCCCGCGGTGGGAGCGATTCCGCAGGCGAGGAGCGTCAGGGCGGACGCAGCGGCGGTGGTGGTAGCGGTGCGCAGGAGCGTGCGGGACGTTCCGGAGGTGCGCGAGGGTCGGGTCATAAGTGTGAGGAGAATATAAGCGTTGCGTCAGCGGTGTATGACCCGCCGTAACAGGCTCAAGCTCGCTCCAATGCCGCAGCGCGCAGGTACTCCGCGACCGCCCGCACGTCCCCGGCCGGGGCGATCAGCCCGACGTGGTTGTCCGGCCGGATCAGGACCAGGACGTCCTCGCCGGGCCCGATGCCGTACGCCGAACGGGCGTGGCCGTCATCATCGGCCAGGCCCTGGGGGCCGCCCACGTCCACTCCGTACGCCAGCAGTTCTCCCTTGTGCGCCGCCGACGCCTCCCGGAGTGCGGCCGCCGTGCCCGTACCGAAGCCGAGGAGGGTGAAGTGCGGTCCGGCGAAGGCCTCGAACAGCCGGCGGGGCGCCCCGGTGGCCACGTCGCGACAGGGGGCGTCCGGGGCGCGGTCGCCGGCGCGCAGCCGGGATGTGGCGCCGAGGCGGGCCAGTGAGCTCCACCGGTAGCCGTCGCCCAGGCCGTTGGTGCGCGGGGTGATCGCCGTGTCCAGGCCGCCGCCCGGCTTCTTGATCGCCTCCAGCGTGGCCCGCAGCCGCTCCGCGCTGAGGTCGAGGACGTCGGCCGCTACGGGCAGCCGCTCCTCCTCGTACGTGTCGAGGAGGGCCGGGCCGGCCTGTCCCGAGGCGACCCGGGCGAGCTTCCAGCCGAGGTTGTACGCGTCCTGGATGCCGGTGTTCATGCCGAGCCCGCCCGCGATCGAGTGGACATGGGCGGCGTCGCCCGCCAGGAACACCCGGCCCACCCGGTAGCGCTCCGCGAGGCGTTCGTTGACCCGGTAGGTGGAGAGCGGACCGGCCTCGGACAGCAGGCCGCCCGGCAGCCCCGTGTGCTTGGCGAACAGTCGCTGGAAGCTCTCCAGGGACGGGGGTACGGGGGCGCCCGCGGCGTCGGTCTCGGGGCCGGCCTGGAACCACCAGCCCGAACGGGTGCCGGGGATGGGGCAGAGCATCACGGCGCCGTCCTCGTCGAACCACTGGTGCCAGACGCCGCGGTCGGGTCCCGTCACCTCGACGTCGCCGCAGACCATCATCTGCGTCTCGTCCGTCTTCCCCTCGAACGGGACGCCCAGCAGCTTGCGCACCGCGCTGTGGCCGCCGTCGCAGCCGACGGCGTACCGCGCCCCGATCTCCCCGCCGTCGGCGAGCGTGGCGGTCACGGTCGTGCCGTCCTGGGCGAGGCCCACGACTTCGCGGCCGAGTGCGACGCGTACGCCGTAGGTCGCGAGCCGGTCCCGGAGGATCTCCTCCAGCCGCCACTGGGCGATCAGCCTGCCCCGGTCGTAGGGGGCGTCCGGGGTCGGGCGCGCGTCGGCGAAGGGGGTGGCGTCGGCGATCGCCACCGCGTCCCGGTACTTGCGCATCGGCAGCGGCGCGGCCCCGGCGGCCATCACCTCCTCGACGACACCGAGGTCCTCCAGGACCTCCAGGGAGCGCGGATTGGGACCCTTGGCCCGGGAGCTGCGCGGGAACCGCGGGGACTTGTCGATGATCGTCACGTCGACGGCCCGCCGGGCGAGATCGATGGCCAGGGTGAGTCCGGTCGGCCCGGCGCCGACGATCAGCACGGTGGTCGGGGATGTGGGCATGCGTACTCCTCGGTTGCGCGTCCGTGACAGCGTCAAGGAAAACGCAACCGAGTAATAAAAGCAACTAGGTAATGACTTACGGGATGGTCGTGGTCTCCGTGACCGCCGGGGCGCCCTGTTGCGCCGCGGCCAGCCGTGCGGCCTGGGCGCGCACCCGTGTGCGCCGGGACGTCCGCAGCGCATCCCAGGTCAGCAGCGTGAGGGCGAGCCAGACCAGCGCGAATCCCGCCCAGCGTTCCGGCGGCATCGCCTCGTGGAAGTACACGATCTCGAGAAGGAACTGGAAGACCGGCGCCAGGTACTGCAGCAGGCCGAGCGTCGAGAGCGGCACGCGGATCGCGGCCGCCCCGAACAGGACCAGCGGAACGGCGGTCACCAGGCCGGTCGCCGCCAGCAGCGCCGCATGGCCGGCGCCCTCGGAGACGAACGTCGACTCGCCCCGCGTGCCCAGCCAGATCAGGTAGCCGAGCGCGGGCACGAACAGCACCGCCGTCTCGGCCGTGAGCGACTCCAGGCCGCCCATGTCGACCTTCTTCTTCACCAGTCCGTACGTGGCGAAAGAGAAGGCCAGCACCAGCGAGATCCACGGGGGCTGCCCGTAACCGATCGCCAGGACGAGCACCGCCGCGGCGCCCGTGCCGACCGCCACCCACTGCACCGGGCGCAGCCGCTCGCCGAGGAGCAGGACGCCCATCGCGATGGTGACCAGCGGATTGATGAAGTAGCCGAGGGACGCCTCGACGACGTGTCCGTGGTTCACGGACCAGATGTACAGGCCCCAGTTGACGGTGATCACGGCCGCGGCGACGGTGATCAGTCCCAGCTTCTTCGGCTGCCGGAGCAGAGTGCCGATCCAGGCCCAGCGGCGCAGGACGAGCAGGGCGATGCCGACGACGCCCAGGGACCAGACCATGCGGTGGGCGAGGATCTCGATCGCGCCGGACGGCTTCAGCAGGGGCCAGAAGAGCGGGACGACACCCCACAGACCGTAGGCCCCCAGTCCGGACAGGAATCCGGCCCGCTGTTCGTTCTTTCCCTTCACGGGCCCCTCCTGGCAGGTGTCCGTCGACGGCTCCGTCGACCTGACGAAGGTAGCGCCGAGGCGGCCCCGTGTCATAGCCGTATCGCCTGACGGTCATGACACCGGGCCGGGGGTCGTGTGGACGCGCCCTGCCGCAGGCCGCCTACTGGGCGGCGACCGCTGCGGCGACGGTCTCGGCGAGCGGCGTGGTCGGACGGCCGATCAGCCGGGCCAGGTCGCCGCCGGTGTGGGCCAGCCGCCCGCGCCGGATCGCCTCGTCCACGTCGACGAGGATCGCCGCGAAGCCCTCGGGCAGGCCGGCGCCGACCAGGATCTCCTGGTGCGCGGCGGCCGGGACGTCCTTGTAGACGATCTCCTCGCCGGAGGCCTTGGCGATCTCTGCGGCGTACTCCGCGAGCGACCAGGCGACGTCCCCGCTCAGCTCGTAGGCCCGGCCGAGGTGGCCCTCGCCGGTCAGGACGGCCGCGGCCGCGGCCGCGTAGTCGGCGCGCGTGGCGGAGGCGATCCTGCCCTCGCCCGCGTTGGCCACGACGGCCCCGTGGGCCAGGACGGGGGCCAGGTTCGCGGTGTAGTTCTCCGTGTACCAGCCGTTGCGCAGGAAGGTGTACGGCAGGCCCGAGTCGAGGATCAGCTGCTCGGTCACCTTGTGCTCCGCCGCCAGCTCGAAGTCCGCGTCGGGTCCGCCCAGGATGCCGGTGTACGCGAGCTGCGCCACGCCGGCCGCCTTGGCCGCGTCGATGACCGCGGTGTGCTGTGCGACGCGGCTGCCGACCTCGTTGCCGGAGACGAGCAGCGCCCGGTCACCGGCGCGGAAGGCGTCGGCCAGCGTCTCGGGACGGCTGTAGTCGGCGATCCGGAGCTCCACGCCGCGGGCGGCGAGGCCGGCGGCCTTCTCCTTGTCGCGGACGACGGCGGCGATCCGGTCGGCGGGGACGGTGGTCAGCAGCTGCTCGACGACGAGACGGCCGAGCGCTCCGGTGGCTCCGGTGACGACGATGCTCATGGGGTGTTTCTCCTCTTCAGGTGCTCATGTGCCTGTTCGCGTGTTCTGCTCCTCACCCTAGGGGTAGCACTAACCAAACGAAAGTACCCACTTTGAAGTAAGGTACCGGCATGAGCGTAAGCAGCGTGGAGCGAAGGCCCGAGGCACGACGTCCTGCCGGGCCCGATGTGCGGGAGCCGATGTGCCCGTCCCGCCTCGTCCTCGAACACGTCACGAGCCGCTGGGGCGTCCTGGTGCTCGCCGCCCTGCTGGAGCGCTCGTACCGCTTCAGCGAGCTGCGCCGCGAGGTCGGCGGTGTCAGCGAGAAGATGCTGGCCCAGACCCTCCAGACCCTGGAGCGCGACGGCTTCGTCGACCGGGACGCCAAGCCGGTGATCCCGCCACGGGTGGACTACAGCCTCACCGGTCTTGGCCGGGAGGCGGCGGAGCAGGTGTGGGCCCTGGCGCGCTGGTCGGAGCGGAGCCTGGACGCGGTGGACGCGGCGCGTACGGCGTACGACGCGCGCAAGCAGGGGCGCGAACCGGCGGCGTGACACACGAAACGCCGGCCCTCCCGGTGGGTACGGGGAAGGCCGGCGCTTCGCGCGTGCCGGGTCCTAGCCGGCCACGGTCCAGTTGTCGTTGCCCGCGAGCAGCGCGGCCAGGTCGCCCTTGCCGTGCTGCTCGACGGCGGTGTCGAGCTGGTCGGCCATGAGGGTGTCGTAGACCGGCCGTTGGACGTTGCGCAGGACCCCGATCGGGGTGTGGTGCAGGGTGTCGGGGTCGGCCAGCCTGCTGAGCGCGAAAGCGGTGGTCGGCGACGCGGCGTGCGCGTCGTGGACGAGGATCTGCGAGCGGTTCTCCTCCGTGACGGCGACCACCTTCAGATCACCCGTCAGCGAGTCCCGGACGACGCCCTTGGAATCGTCCGTGCCGAAGAGGATCGGCTGCCCGTGTTCGAGGCGGATCACCGCCTCCTGGGCCTGGTCCTTGTCCTTCAGGACCTCGAACGCGCCGTCGTTGAAGATGTTGCAGTTCTGGTAGATCTCCACCAGCGCCGTACCGGGGTGGTCGGCCGCCGCGCGCAGCACGCTCGTGAGGTGCTTGCGGTCGGAGTCGACGGTACGGGCGACGAACGAGGCCTCCGCGCCGATGGCCAGGGACACCGGGTTGAAGGGGGCGTCGAGCGAGCCCATCGGCGTCGACTTTGTGATCTTGCCGACCTCGGAGGTGGGGGAGTACTGCCCCTTGGTGAGCCCGTAGATCCGGTTGTTGAAGAGGAGGATCTTGAGGTTCACGTTGCGGCGGAGCGCGTGGATGAGGTGGTTGCCGCCGATGGACAGGGCGTCCCCGTCCCCGGTGACCACCCAGACGCTCAGGTCCCGCCGGGACGAGGCGAGTCCGGTGGCGATGGCCGGGGCGCGGCCGTGGATGGAGTGCATCCCGTACGTGTTCATGTAGTACGGGAAACGGGAGGAGCAGCCGATTCCGGAGACGAAGACGATGTTCTCCTTCGCCAGTCCGAGCTCGGGCATGAAGCCCTGCACGGCGGCGAGGACCGCGTAGTCACCGCAGCCGGGGCACCAGCGCACTTCCTGGTCGGACTTGAAGTCCTTCATGGACTGCTTGGCCTCGGTCTTCGGCACCAGCTGGAGAAGTTCGTTGGTCTCAGGCATCGATGGCCTCCTGGAGGGCCGCGGCAAGCTGCTCGGCCTTGAACGGCATGCCGTTGACCTGGTTGTAACTGTGCGCGTCCACCAGGTACTTGGCCCGGATGAGCGTGGCCAGCTGCCCGAGGTTCATCTCGGGGACGACCACCTTGTCGTAACGCTTGAGCACCTCGCCGAGATTCCGCGGGAACGGATTGAGGTGACGCAGGTGCGCCTGCGCGATGGGCTGCCCGGCGGCGCGGAGCCGTCGGACGGCGGCCGTGATGGGGCCGTACGTCGATCCCCAGCCGAGGACGAGGGTCTTCGCCTCCGCCGGGTCGTCGACCTCCAGGTCCGGGACCTCGATGCCGTCGATCTTGGCCTGGCGGGTGCGGACCATGAAGTCGTGGTTCGCGGGGTCGTAGGAGATGTTGCCGGTGCCGTCCTGCTTCTCGATGCCGCCGATGCGGTGCTCGAGACCCGGCGTGCCGGGGACGGCCCAGGGGCGGGCCAGGGTCTGCGCATCGCGCTTGTACGGCCAGAAGACCTCGGTGCCGTCGGCCAGCTCGTGGTTCGGGCCCTGGGCGAACTGGACGCGCAGATCCGGCAGTTCGTCGATGTCCGGGATGCGCCAGGGCTCGGAGCCGTTGGCGAGGTAGCCGTCGGAGAGCAGGAAGACCGGGGTCCGGTAGGTCAGGGCGATCCGGGCGGCGTCGAGGGCCGCGTCGAAGCAGTCCGCCGGGGTCCTCGGGGCCACGATCGGCACCGGGGCCTCGCCGTTGCGCCCGTACATCGCCTGGAGGAGGTCGGCCTGCTCGGTCTTGGTCGGCAGTCCGGTGGACGGGCCGCCGCGCTGGATGTCGATGATGAGAAGCGGGAGTTCGAGGGAGACGGCCAGGCCGATCGTCTCGGACTTGAGCGCCACGCCCGGGCCGGAGGTGGTGGTGACCGCGAGGCTGCCGCCGAAGGCCGCGCCGAGCGCGGCGCCGATCCCGGCGATCTCGTCCTCGGCCTGGAAGGTGCGTACGCCGAAGTTCTTGTGCTTGCTCAGCTCGTGCAGGATGTCCGAGGCCGGGGTGATGGGGTACGAGCCCAGGTACAACGGCAGATCCGCCTGCCGGCCCGCGGCGATCAGGCCGTAGGACAGGGCCAGGTTCCCCGAGATGTTGCGGTACGTGCCGGTGGGGAACGCAGCTGTGGCCGGGGCCACCTCGTAGCTGACCGCGAAGTCCTCCGTGGTCTCCCCGAAGTTCCAGCCGGCCCGGAACGCCGCCACGTTCGCCTCGGCGATCTGCGGCTTCTTGGCGAACTTCGTCCGGAGGAACTTCTCCGTGTTCTCGGTGGGCCGGTGGTACATCCACGACAGCAGCCCGAGCGCGAACATGTTCTTGGAGCGCTCGGCCTCCTTGCGGGAGAGCCCGAACTCCTTCAGCGCCTCGATGGTGAGCGTGGTCAGCGGCACCGGATGGACCTGATACGCCTCCAGTGAGCCGTCCTCCAGCGGGCTGGTCTCGTAACCCACCTTCGCCATCGGCCGCTTGGTGAACTCGTCGGTGTTGACGATGATGTCGGCGCCACGGGGCACGTCGGCGATGTTGGCCTTGAGCGCGGCCGGGTTCATCGCGACCAGCACGTTCGGGGCGTCGCCCGGGGTCAGGATGTCGTGGTCGGCGAAGTGGAGCTGGAACGAGGACACGCCCGGCAGGGTTCCTGCGGGGGCGCGGATCTCGGCGGGGAAGTTCGGCAGCGTGGAGAGGTCGTTCCCGAAGGACGCGGTCTCCGAGGTGAAACGGTCACCCGTGAGCTGCATGCCATCTCCGGAGTCACCCGCGAAGCGGATGATCACCCGGTCCAGGCGACGGATCTCTTTCCCGTCGGCGCCTGCTGGTGCGGACTGGGGGGCACGCTGTCCCCCTACGAGTGCCTCACTGGCCTCGTCGGCCTGCTCGGCTGGGCTACTGACCTGGCTGGTCACTTACTGGACCTCCCTCGGCGCGGCGGCTCGGAACCATCCGGCCCGCCGGCGGTCCCGAGCCCCACCCTACGACTGTAAGGGTCGCCTTCCTCGGGCCGATCACATCGTGGACGGCCTTTTGAGACGCTTTTCGGTGCTGTCCCGCCATGATTCATCAGGCACCCGGTTCCGCGGCGGACCTTTGGCGGAGTCGGTGAGGGGCGCGTCGCCCTTTGCCTGGTCGGGGCGGTGCAAAGAGCACCGTCAAAGTGGTCTGACTGGGCGTCAGTAAAGGCGTTGCGGCATCAGGAACGCGGCATGCGGCTCAGGAATTGAGATACGTCAGCACCGCGAGCACCCGCCGGTGATCACCGTCGCTGGGGGACAGCCCCAGCTTCAGGAAGATGTTGCTGACGTGCTTCTCCACCGCGCCGTCGCTCACCACGAGCTGCCTGGCCACCGCCGAATTCGTCCGCCCCTCAGCCATCAGGCCGAGCACCTCCCGCTCACGCGGAGTGAGCCCGGCCAGGACGTCCTGCTTACGGCTCCGGCCCAGCAGCTGAGCCACCACCTCGGGGTCCAGCGCCGTGCCGCCCCGGGCCACCCGGACCACCGCATCGACGAACTCGCGGACGTCGGCGACCCGGTCCTTCAGCAGATACCCCACACCCCGGCTGGACCCGGCCAGCAGCTCGGTGGCGTACTGCTCCTCGACGTACTGCGAGAGGACCAGCACACCGATCCCCGGATACTCCTTGCGCAGCCGCACCGCGGCCCGCACACCCTCGTCCGTGTGCGTCGGCGGCATCCGCACATCGGCGACCACCACATCGGGCAGCGCGTCCTGCCCGGCGAGGTCACTCACCGTCTTGATCAGCGCCTCCGCGTCACCTACCCCCGCCACGACGTCATGCCCGAGATCGGTCAGCAGCCGGGTGAGTCCCTCCCGGAGCAGTACCGAATCCTCGGCGATGACCACACGCACTCTGTCTTCCACCACGACGCTGATTTCCCCCACTGCTCGCTTGTCCGCTGTCCACCCGTATGCCGTCCAGCATCCCAGTAACGGCAGTGACGTCGCGAGTCTTCGCAGGGTTGCGTGGCTGCCGCTTCTGTTGCACCGGGGGCACGGGGAGGTCAGCCGCGCCAGGGAAGTTCGGCCGTGACCCTTGTCGGGCCGCCCACGGGGGAGGCGACGACGAGGATTCCGTCCACCGCGTCCAGCCGCTCGGTCAGCCCGGCCAGGCCGCTGCCCGACGTGAGGTCTGCCCCGCCGTGTCCGTTGTCGGTGACCTGGAGCATGAGGCGGTCGGCGGAGCGCCAGACGTCGACGGTGGCTTTGCGGGCGCCGCTGTGTTTGCTGACGTTCTGGAGGAGTTCGGAGACGGTGAAGTAGGCGATGCCTTCGATGGCCTGGGCGGGTCGTCCGGGAAGGTCGACGTCGACGGTGACGGGGACGGTGCAGCGGGAGGCGATGGCGGAGAGGGCGGCGTCGAGTCCTCGGTCGGTGAGGACGGCGGGGTGGATGCCGCGGGCGAGGTCGCGGAGTTCCTGGAGGGCGACCTTTACTTCGCCGTGGGCCTCGTCGACCATTTTGGCGGCGGCCTCGGGGTCGTCCGTGAGCTTCTCCTTCGCCAGCCCGAGTCCCATGGCGAGGGCGACGAGGCGGGCCTGGGCGCCGTCGTGGAGGTCCCGCTCGATCCGGCGCAGGTCGGCGGCAGCCGTATCGACGACCACACCCCGGTCCGACTCCAGCTCCGTGACCCGCGTCGCCAGCCGCGACGGGCCCAGCAGTCCGGACACCATCAGCCGGTCCACCATGGCCAGGCCACGGATGACCCACGCCGTGGCCATGACGACCAGCAGCCCGGCGGCACTGGTCAGAGCGAGTTCGAAGGGCGAGTCGAGGTAGACGTTGTGCGTGGCGTCGCCGTACAGCTGCACCCCGTCGATCCCCGCGTAGGCGGGGAAGATCCAGGCGTACACCGGGTACGTCAGGGCCGCCCAGCCCCACGCCCACAGGGACAGCGAGACGGAGAACGCGAAGACCGCCCACGGGAAGTGCAGCAGCGCGTAGAGCAGGTGCCGCCAGGACACCCCGCTCTTCAGGACCGCCCCGACCCAGGACATCAGACCCCCGGTCCGGCCCCGCACCGGGGCGGGCTCGGCCACCTCCAGCCGCAGCAGACCACGCGCCCTGGCCCGCTCCAGCATGCCGAACCCCCGGCACAGCGTCAGCCCGGCGGCCAGGAGCGGAACGCCCAGGAAGGTGACGAGCAGCCCGGCGCTCACCGAGGTCATGGTGACCGCGAAGACGAACAGCACCGTGCTGATCGGGAAGCTCAGCATGAGATAGGCGAACTCGCGCCAGGTCCTGGCCTCGATGGGGGCCCGCAGAGCGGCCGGCAGAAATCGCCTGACAGCGAAGTGGTCCCCGGGACCGTGACCCGACCGCTGGGGGTCCCGTGTGTCCGGTCCGTATGCCGTGGCCATGGAGGTTCCGTCCGTTTCTTCGTCTCGTGTGGGCGGTGCTTGTGCGGGCGGTGCTCGTTGTATCCGCGTATCCGCTTCCAGGGTGCTGGGCGGCGGGCGCGCACACCATGAGGGCGGTATCCCTCTTCGACCGGGGGTTTTCCCCACCCCGGTTCCCGGTGGTCGCCGGGATCAGGCCGTACGGGCGTCGGCGGCGGCCTTCTCGCTCTCCCGGTCGCGCCAGGGCAGCTCCGCGGTAACGGTCGTCGGGCCGCCGGGCGGGGATTCGAGGACGAACAGTCCGTCGACGGCGTCCAGCCGCTCGGCGAGCCCCGACATCCCCGTACCGCCGTCCATCGAAGCCCCGCCGTGTCCGTTGTCGGTGACCTGGAGCATGAGGCGGTCGGCGGAGCGCCAGACGTCGACGGTGGCTTTGCGGGCGCCGCTGTGTTTGCTGACGTTCTGGAGGAGTTCGGAGACGGTGAAGTAGGCGATGCCTTCGATGGCCTGGGCGGGTCGTCCGGGAAGGTCGACGTCGACGGTGACGGGGACGGTGCAGCGGGAGGCGATGGCGGAGAGGGCGGCGTCGAGTCCTCGGTCGGTGAGGACGGCGGGGTGGATGCCGCGGGCGAGGTCGCGGAGTTCCTGGAGGGCGACCTTTACTTCGCCGTGGGCCTCGTCGACCATTTTGGCGGCGGCCTCGGGGTCGTCCGTGAGCTTCTCCTTCGCCAGCCCGAGTCCCATGGCGAGGGCGACGAGGCGGGCCTGGGCGCCGTCGTGGAGGTCCCGCTCGATCCGGCGCAGGTCGGCGGCAGCCGTATCGACGACCACACCCCGGTCCGACTCCAGCTCGGCGATCCGGCGCTCCAGCTCGTCGGAGGGGGAAAGCAGACCGCGGACCATCCCGCGGTCGGCGTTGGTCAGCAGCCGCGCGGTGTACGGGAGCACAGGCCACAGGACGAACAGGCTCACGAGCGTCACCGCGAAGGTGACCACGCCCCACGGCAGCCGTATGAAGGAGTACAGCACCGAACGCCAGCCGACCGGATCCTTCAGGCTCGACCACAGCCAGGCGAAGAACCCCTCCTCCCGGCGGACCCGGGCCATCGAGCTCGGCTCGTCGATCCGCAGCCCGAGCAGCCCCCGCGCCCGGCCCCGCTCGGCCCGGCCCAGCAGCCGGGCTCCCTGGAGTCCGAGCGCCAGCAGCGGCAGGCCGACCACGGTGACGGCCAGCCCCACGCCGACGGTGACCATCAGCACCGTATAGATGAATCCGGCCACCGCCATCGGGAGATTGGCGAGAAGGTGCGCGATCTCCTTCCACGTCCACCGATCGAAGGCGAAGCGGACAGGAGGCGGCCCGTCGTGGTCGGGTACCTGGGGGCTCATGGTCATGCGACCAGCCTGCCGGGCGCGGCCCCCGGACGCCATGGGGCTCGTGGGTGGGGGCGAAGTAGGGATATCCCTACCAGTTGCCCGACGCGACTGCTTACCGTCCCTTTACAGGGCCTAGACTCCCGTGCGTACAGATCGTCGGACAGGTTCTGAGGGAGCGAGGGGGCGGACGTGACGGACGTGACGGCCGGCGTGGCGAGCCTGACGGACCTGCCGGGACCGGCTTCGTCGGCCGAACCGACCGCGTCATCCGTGCTCGCGTCGGAGTACTTCCACAGCTACTCGGTGGTCGGACTGCTCGCGGTGATCGGGGTGCTGTTCGTCGCCGTCGCCTTCGGAGCGGGCCGGCTGCTGCGTCCCGTGGTACCGACGCCGGAGAAGCTCCTCACCTATGAATGCGGCGTGGACCCGGTGGGGGAGGGCTGGGCCCATACCCAGGTCCGCTACTACGTGTACGCCTTCCTCTACGTGATCTTCGCTGTCGACTCGATCTTCCTGTTCCCGTGGGCGACCGTCTTCGCCGCGCCGGGATACGGCGCGACGACGCTGGTCGAAATGTTCATCTTCCTCGGTTTCCTGGCCGTGGGACTGCTCTACGCATGGAAGAAGGGCGTCCTCGAATGGACGTGACGAGCCCGTCGTCCTCCGGCCACCCGCAGCCCGGCCCGGAGGCGGGTGCCGAACCCGTACCCGTACCCACGTTCCTTCCGGAGCCGAAGCGCCTCGGCGTGCTCTCCCGGCTGGCACCCGAGCCGATGAAGGTGGTCCTCAACTGGGGCCGCCGCTACAGCCTCTGGGTCTTCAACTTCGGACTCGCCTGCTGCGCCATCGAATTCATCGCCGCCTCCATGGCCCGCCACGACTTCATCCGGCTCGGCGTCATCCCCTTCGCCCCGGGCCCCCGGCAGGCCGACCTCATGATCGTCTCCGGCACGGTGACGGACAAGATGGCGCCCGCGGTGAAGCGGCTGTACGAGCAGATGCCCGAGCCCAAGTACGTCATCTCCTTCGGCGCCTGCTCCAACTGCGGCGGCCCGTACTGGGACTCGTACTCCGTGACGAAGGGCGTCGACCAGATCATCCCGGTCGACGTCTACGTACCCGGCTGCCCGCCCAGGCCGGAGGCCCTGCTCCAGGGGATTCTCAAGCTCCAGGAGAAGATCGCCCGCGAGTCGCTGGGCGAGCGCTACGCCACGGCTGCCGGCGGCCGTCCCTCCACGGCCGCGCTGCGCAGCGGCCTGGTCGCGGGCCCGCCGGCGCCCGGCTCCTCGAAGGAGGAGGAGAAGTGAGCGCAGCCGAGGACTACGACCGCCTCCCCGACGCCGTCACCGAGATCTTCGGCGAGGACGCCACGGCGGAGCAGGCGTACGACCTGCTGACCGTCGACGTGCCTCCCGCCTCCTGGATCGCCGCGCTCGAAACGGCGCGCGACCGGCTCGGCTGCACCTACTTCGACTGGCTGAGCGCCGTGGACGAACCGGGCACGGGCTTCCGGGTCTGTGCCCATGTCGCCGCGCTCCCGGCGGTGGGCGGCAGCGTCCGCCGGCTGCTGATCCGTACGACGGTCCCGCACGCGGAGGCCGTGCTGCCCACCGCGATCGGTGTGTACGCCGGCGCGGCCTGGCACGAGCGCGAGACGCACGAGATGTTCGGGATCGGCTTCGACGGCCACCCGCACCTGGTCCCGCTGCTGCTGCCCGAGGGCTTCGAGGGCCACCCCCTGCGCAAGGACTTCGTCCTGGCGGCCCGCGTCGCGAAGGCGTGGCCGGGAGCGAAGGAACCGGGCGAGTCGGAGCACGGCGGCCCGAAGCGCCGCACGATGCTGCCGCCCGGCGTGCCCGACCCGAACGAGTGGGGCCCCCTGAAAGGCCAGCTCCCCCCGGCCCCCGCCCGCCCGGCCCGCGCGGCCCGCCCCACGGGCGACCGCCCGGCCCGCCGCACCCGCACAGCGACCGACGCCACGCCGAGCGCGGCCGAGGCCACCCCTGTGACCCCCGCGACGCCGGTGGTGGAACCGGGACCCGGGACGACGCCGCCCGTCTCGGGCACGCCGGCCGTCTCTGGCACGTCGGCCGCGGAACCGGCGCCCGGAGCGACGCCCGCGCGCCGTACCCGCAGTGCCTCGCAGGGCTCGGCCAGCCAGCAGGCAGCGCCCGCGGGGCCGGTGGCGCCGGGCGCGGGTCCGGGCGTGGGTCCGGGCACGACGACGGGTCCGGTGGCGCCGAGCGAGGGCCGCCCCTCCGATGCGCCGTGGCACGACGCCCGTCCGGCGTTCGACGAGCCGTCGGGCGAATCGCGCGGAGCGGGTGAAGGCGGTGAGCCTGATGAATCCCCTCGGTCCAGCGGACCCGGCGAGCCCGGTGAAGGTCAGCCCCTCCGGCGATTGAGGAGCGCGGGTCCGGGGGCGGAGCCCCCGGTTCGGGAAGGGGCGGGCAGGGGAGAGGCCCCGCGCAGCGCCACCCCCACCGACCGCACCCCCGACGAACCCGCACCCGAACCACCCACTGAACCACCCACTGAGCAGGCCCCCGAGGCCCCCCAGACCCCCCAGGCCCCCAAGGCGGCCCCCGACACCCCCGCCGGAGGCGAAGCGTGAACGACGTACTGGACGTCGCCCTCCGCCTAGTCATCGTCTTCGCCGTGTTCATGGTCGTCCCCCTCCTCGTGGGCCAGGCCGAGCACAAGGTGATGGCCCACATGCAGGGCCGCCTCGGCCCCATGTACGCCGGCGGCTTCCACGGCTGGGCCCAGCTCGTCGCGGACGGCGTGAAGTTCGCGCAGAAGGAAGACATCGTCCCGGCCGAGGCCGACCGACGGGTCTTCCAGATCGCGCCTGCCGTCGCGCTGCTGCCGTACCTCCTCGTCCTCGTCGCGATCCCGATCGGACCCGGTGAGGGCGCGGTCGGCCAGGTCGTCGACGCGGGCATCTTCTTCGTCCTCGCCGTGATGGGTGTCGGCGTGCTCGGCTCCCTCATGGCGGGCTGGGCGTCCGCCAACAAGTTCTCCCTGCTCGGCGGCCTGCGTACCGCCGCGCAACTACTCGCGTACGAGCTGCCGATGCTGCTCGCCGCCGCCTCCGTGGCGATGGCGGCCGGCACCGTCTCGCTCCCCGGCATCCTCAACGCCTTCGAGTGGTGGTGGCTGCCCTGGCAGATCGTCGGCGCCCTGGTCTTCTTCGTGGCCGGGCTCGCCGAACTGCAGCGCCCTCCCTTCGACATGCCGGTCGCCGACTCGGAGATCATCTTCGGCGCGTACACCGAGTACACCGGCCTCCGTTTCGCCCTCTTCCTGCTCGCCGAGTACGCGGGCATCGTCGTGCTGTGCGGACTCACCACCGTCCTCTTCCTCGGCGGCTGGCACGGTCCACTGGGCGCCGACGGGCTCGGCTGGGTCTGGACGCTCCTGAAGACCGGACTCCTCGCCTTCGTCGTCATCTGGCTGCGCG
This sequence comes from Streptomyces sp. NPDC096323, assembly GCF_040302845.1. NCBI lineage: Bacteria > Bacillati > Actinomycetota > Actinomycetes > Kitasatosporales > Streptomycetaceae > Streptomyces > Streptomyces sp. NPDC096323. Next base: position 393,483 of record NZ_JBEOSI010000005.1, on the reverse strand, counting down.
TGAGCTATCCCCGGCTCCGCGAGGACCAGCTCCAGAAGCTCGCGTGGACCACGCTCATTCCGCTCGCTCTCGCGCAGATCGCGCTCACCGGCATCGTGAAGGTGGCGATCAACTAGTGCCCCCGATCCCCGGCGCAGGCCTGGCCAAGGGCCTCGCAGTCACCCTGCGGACGATGACGAAGAAGACCGTCACCGCCCAGTACCCGGACGTGCAGCCCGAACTGCCGCCCCGTTCCCGTGGCGTCATCGCGCTGTTCGAGGAGAACTGCACCGTCTGCATGCTCTGCGCACGCGAGTGCCCGGACTGGTGCATCTACATCGACTCCCACAAGGAGACCGTGCCCGCGGCGGTTCCGGGCGGACGCGAGCGCAGCCGCAACGTGCTGGACCGCTTCGCGATCGACTTCTCGCTGTGCATGTACTGCGGCATCTGTATCGAGGTGTGCCCGTTCGACGCGCTGTTCTGGTCCCCGGAGTTCGAGTACGCGGAGACGGACATCCTCGAACTCACCCATGAGCGCGACAAGCTGCGCGACTGGATGTGGACGGTCCCGGAACCGCCGGCTCTCGACCCGGCCGCCGAGGAGCCGAAGGAGGTCGCCGCCGCCCGCAAGACGGCGGAGAAACTCCGCACCCAGCGCGAACAGGAGGCAGCAGCGGCAGCGACCGGAGCGGCAGCCGAAGCGACCCCGCCCGCACCACCCGCCCCTCAGGCCCCGCCCGCCCCGCCGACCCCGACGGATCAGGAGGGACAGGAGTGATCACCGCCACCGGCACCGGCGCCGCCGTCGGGCACGCCACCGGCTCCGCCCTCGCCGCCGCCGCGAGCCACCCCGGCTTCCTCTCCCCGACCGGGGTCGAGATCGCCTTCGTCCTCGTCGGCATCGCCACCCTCGGCGCAGCCCTCGTCACCGTCACGACCAGACAGCTGGTGCACGCCGCCCTCTGGCTGATCGTGGCGCTCGGTGGTCTCGCCGTCGAGTACCTCCTGCTCACCGCGGAGTTCATCGCCTGGGTGCAGGTACTGATCTACGTCGGTTCCGTGGTCGTCCTCCTCCTGTTCGGCCTGATGCTCACCAGGGCCCCCATCGGCCGTTCCCCGGACGCCGATTCGGAGAACCGGTGGGCCGCCCTCGCGGTGGCCGTCGCCGCGGCCGGCACCCTCGTCTGGATCGTCGCCGACGCCTTCCGGACCACCTGGATAGCACTGGACGGACCGGCCCAGGGCTCCACCGAGGCCACCGGCTCCTTCCTCTTCCGGCACTGGGTGCTGCCCTTCGAAGCCCTCTCCGTCCTGCTGCTCGCTGCCCTGGTCGGCGCGATCGTCCTCTCCCGCAAGGGCCGCGACGACAAGGGCCGGGCAGACCAGGTCCGCGACGACAAGGGCCGGGCAGACCAGGCCCGGCCAGGCACGAGCCGAGAGGCCAAGAGCTGATGCACCTCGCCTATCCCGCCGTGCTCGCCGCCCTCCTCTTCTGCACCGGGCTGTACGGAGTCCTCGCCCGCCGCAACGCCATCCTCGTCCTGATGTCCGTCGAGCTGATGCTCAACGCCGTCAACCTCAACCTCGTCGCGTTCGACGTCTGGCTCCGCGACGCCCTGCACTCCGGCCAGGCCCTCACCCTCTTCACCATCGCCATCGCGGCGGCGGAGATCGGCATCGGCCTGGCGATCGTCCTCGCCGTCTACCGCAACCGCGGCAGCTCCGACGTCGACCGCCTCCGCGACACCGCCGAGACCGACGACGCCGAAACGGTCCCCGACGGCGACAGCGACGACCCCACCGGCAACGGCACCGAAGACCAGGCCACTGCTCCGGCAGGGAAGGCAAAGAAGGCAGAGGCCACCGCGTGACCACCACGACCCTCGCCGTCCTCGTCCCCCTTCTCCCGTTCCTGGGCGCGGCGGCCGGCCTCCTCCTCGGCCGCAGCGCACCCGGCTTCGTCCGGCCGCTCGCCGTGCTGCCCGCCCTGGCCACCCTCGTCGTCGCGGCCGTCGTCGCCGCCCGCCAGGGCGGCGGGCCGGCCATCGACGCCGCGACCCAGCTCACCCCCACCGGCTCGGTCCCGATCGACCTCGCGCTGCACCTCGACGGCTTCGCCGCCCTCGTCGCCGTCCTGGTCGCCCTCGTCGCGACCTGCGTGCAGATCTACTCGATCGCCTACCTCCGCGACGACCCCCGCTACCCCTCGTACGCGGCCCTCGTCTCCCTCTTCACCTCCGCGATGCTGCTCGTCGTCTACTCCGGCGACCTGATGGTGCTCCTCGTCGGCTGGGAGATCATGGGCATCTGCTCGTACTTCCTGGTCGGCCACTACTGGGAGACGCCCGAGGCCCGCGCCGCCTCCCTCAAGGCCTTCCTGGTCACCAAGCTCGGCGACGTCCCCTTCCTCATCGGCCTGTTCGCCCTCGCCGCCGACACCGGCACCTTCCGCATCACCGGCATCCTGGGCGCCGTCGCCCACGGCGGCCTCGATCACCCCACCCTGATCGCCCTGCTCCTCCTCGCCGGTGTCGCGGGCAAATCCGCACAGTTCCCGCTGCACACCTGGCTGCCCGACGCCATGGCCGGCCCCACCCCCGTCTCCGCGCTGATCCACGCGGCGACTATGGTCGCCGCCGGTATCTACTTCGTGGCCCGGCTCCTCCCCGTCTTCGCCGAATCCGGCGCCGCACTCGTCGTCCTCGCCGTGATGGCCGCCGTCACGATGATCGGCTCAGGACTCGCCGCCCTCGCGCAGGACGACATCAAGCGCGTGCTCGCGTACTCGACCATCGGCCAGCTCGGCTACATGTCCGGCGCCCTCGCCGTCGGCGACCGCGGCGCCGCCGTCTTCCACCTCATCTCGCACGGTGCGTTCAAAGCCGTCCTCTTCCTCGCCGCCGGCGTCGTCATCCACGCCGCCGGCACCAACTCACTGGCCGTCATGTCCCGCATGGGAGGCCTGACCAAGCGCGTCCCCGACGCCTACTGGACGATGACGGTCGCCCTCCTCGCGCTGGCCGCCATCCCGCCGTTCGCCGGCTTCTTCTCCAAGGAAGCCGTCCTCGTCGCCGCCGAGCACACCGCCCTCGGCGACCGGCACGTAGCCCCGGCCGCCGCCGGCTGGACCGTGCTCGTCGCCGGCCTCCTGGCCGCCGTGCTCACCGCCGCGTACGCCACCCGCCTCTGGCTCCTCGCCTTCCGCGGCCGCGGCGCCGAGGCCCCCGACCACGGCAGGCAGCCCGTCGCCATGACCTCGGTCCTGTGGGTGCTGGCCGTCCCCACCATCGCCTTCGGACTCACCGTGGGAGTGATCACCGACTGGTTCGACGGCCACGCCCTCACCCCGTCGCTGACCACCGCCGTGCTGTCCACCGGTGTCGGACTCGTCGGCGGCCTCGTCACCTACGGGGCCTGGCGCCACACCACGGCACTCGCCGCCCGCACCCCCATGGGCTCGGTCGTCGCCCACCCCGACGCGGAACCCGCCCTCGTCGAGATCGAGGCCATCGAGGCCCGCACCGCCGCCTACGGAACCGCCGGCGACGCCCCCGACCCCGCGGACCCCGGCCGACTGCTGCTCGGCCCCCTCCACCGCCACGCGGCCACCGGTTTCCACCTCGACGCCCTGTACGCGGCCCTGTTCGTCCGCCCCGTCCAGGCCGCGGCGAGCCTCGTCCGCTTCCTGGACCGCGAGGTCGTCGACACCTACGTACGCGGCTCAGCCACCGGCGCACGCTGGCTCGGCACCGCCGTCCGCCGCGCCCAGACCGGCAACGTGCAGACCTACCTCAGCGCACTGCTCGCCGGTTCGCTGGTCCTGGCGGTCGCCGCCGTCGTCTTCGCCAACGTCAACGCCGGGTCGTGAGCCGTGATCGATATCAGCGCATCCGTGATGCAGTACCTTCTGGCGTTCCTCGTCGTCGCCCCGCTCCTCGGGGCCGTCGCCGCCCTGCTCCCGGCCCCGCCCGGGATGAAGGGCAGGAACCCCGACCAGGCCGTACTCCGCCACGGCGTGACCGTGACCGGCGTGATCCTCATCGCGGCGATCGTGCTGGCAGCCGGCTTCGACCACGACCACCCGTCGAAGATGCAGGCCACCACCGACATCAGCTGGATCCCGGCGCTGGATGTCCGCATCCACCTCGGCATCGACGGCATCTCGCTCCCCCTTCTCGTACTGACCGCGCTGCTGACCTTCCTCTGCGCGCTCTACAGCTACTTCAAAATGCCCCCGGGCCCCTCCCCGAAGGCCTTCGTCGCACTCGTCCTCGTACTCGAATCCGGCACCCTCGCGACCTTCGCCGTCCTCGATCTGCTGCTGTTCTTCCTGGCCTTCGAGATGGTGCTCATCCCGATGTACTTCCTCATCGCCCGATGGGGCGGTGCGCAGAAGCAGGCGGCTGCCTGGAAGTTCATCCTCTACACACTGCTCGGCTCGGTCGTCATGCTGCTGGGGCTGCTCCTCATCGGACTGAAGAGCGGCACCTTCGACATGGTGGCACTCGCCACTGACAACGGCCGCGGCCTCACCTCGTCCGTGCAGGTCACCGCCGTTCTGGCGATCGGCATCGGGCTCGCGGTGAAGACCCCGATGTGGCCGCTCCACAGCTGGCTCCCCGACGCCCACACCGCCGCCCCGACCGTCGGCTCCGTTCTCCTCGCCGGCGTCATGCTGAAGATGGGCACGTACGGCTTCGTCCGCATCCTGCTCCCCATCGCCCCCGACGGCATGCACACGTTCGCGCCCTACCTCGCCGCGTTCGCCGTCGTCGGCATCATCTACGGATCGCTCGCCTGCCTCGCCCTCGCCCGGCCCGGCGCCAAGGGCGACCTGAAGCGGCTCATCGCGTACTCCTCCGTCGGCCACATGGGCTTCGTCCTCCTCGGCATCGCGAGCATGACCCCCACCGGCGTCAACGGGGCGCTCTTCGCCAACATCGCCCACGGCCTCATCACCGGCCTGCTGTTCTTCCTGGTCGGTGCGGTCAAGGACCGCTACGGCACCGCCGACCTCGACACCCTCGCCGGAGCCACCGGCGCCGCCCTCTACGGCCGCGCCCCCCGCCTCGGCGGCCTCCTCGCGTTCGCCGCGGTCGCCTCCCTCGGCCTGCCCGGCCTCGCCGGATTCTGGGGCGAGATGCTCGCCCTGTTCGGCGCCTTCGACCCCGCCGAGGGACTGAACCGCGCCGCCTTCCTGACCTTCATGTCCATCGCAGCGTTCGGCACCCTGCTCACCGCCGGGTACCTCCTCATCGTCGTCCGCCGCGTCTGCATGGGCGCCCAGCGCGAGGAACCGCACGCGATCGCCGACGTCCAGAGCTACGAATTCGCCGCCTGGACCCCCCTCGCGGCCCTCACCGTCCTCGCCGGCCTGTGGCCCGCCGTCCTCCTCGGCCTCACCGATCCGGCCGTGCAGAAGCTCCTCGCAGGAGGCAAGTCGTGACCACAGCGGCCGCAACCGCCGGCCTCGCCCAGTCGGTGGCCGAAACCAGCGCCGGCCTCGCGTCGGCGGCCGAGAGCACCACCGGCCTCGTCCAGTCCGTCGACTGGCTCGCGATCGCGCCCCCGGTCGTCGTCGCAGCCGTCGCCCTCGCCGTCCTGGTCGCCGACCTCTTCGTCCCCGCAGCACGCAAACCGCTCCTCGGCTACGGGGCCGTCGCCGGACTCGTCGCCGCGCTCGCCCTCATCGTCCCGCTGCACGACGGCGACCGCTCCACCTTCTGCCTCACCACCGGCACCCGCGCCTGCAGCTACACAGCCGACCACTTCACCCTGGTCATCCAGGCCCTCGTGCTCGGCGGCGCCCTGCTCACCGCGCTGCTCTCCATCGGCGACACCCGCAAGCTGCCCGCCGGCGAATTCTGGTTCCTGCTGCTGTCCTCCGCCGCAGGCGCCGCGCTCCTGCCCGCCGCCCGCGACCTCGCCACCCTCGTCGTCGCCCTCGAAGTCGCCTCGCTGCCCGCCTTCGCCCTCGTCGGCATCAAGCGCGGCGACCGGCGCTCCTCCGAGGCCGCCCTGAAGTTCTTCCTCTCCTCCGTCGTCGCGACCGCCGTCATGCTCCTCGGCGTCAGCTTCGTGTACGCGGCGACCGGCACCCTCCACCTCACGGAGATCGCCGCCCGCCTCGACGACGTCCCCGGACAGCTCTCCACCCTCGCCCAGGCGGGCGTCGCCCTCACCCTCGTCGGCTTCGCCTTCAAGACGGCCGCCGCGCCCTTCCACTTCTGGGTCCCCGACACCTACGTGGGCGCCCCCCTGCCGATCGCCGCCTACCTCTCGGTCGTCGGCAAGGCGGTCGGCTTCTCCGGCCTCATCCTCGTCACCGTCGTCGCCTTCCCCTCGTACGCCGACGTCTGGGGCCCCGCCCTCGCCGTCCTCGCCGCGCTCACCATGACCGTCGGCAACGTCGCCGCGCTGCGCCAGAGCGCCACCCGCGCCCGCAGCGCCGTACGACTGCTCGCCTGGTCGTCCGTCGCCCAGGCCGGCTACCTCCTGGTACCGATCGCCGCCGCCGCGTACGCCGGAGACCGGCAGATCGGCTCCACCGTCGCCTACGCGCTGATGTACGCCGTCGTGAACCTCGGCGCCTTCGCCGTCGCCGCACTGGTCGCCCGCACCCACCCCGGCAACCGCGTCGCCGACTACCGCGGCCTGTACGCCACCCGCCCGCTCGCCGCCCTCGCCATGGGCTTCTTCCTGCTCTGCCTGGCCGGACTGCCGCCGGGCATCATCGGACTCTTCGCCAAGGTCACCGTCTTCTCCTCGGCCGTCGACGCCGGTCTCGGCTGGCTCGCCGTCGTCATGGCCGTCAACGTCGTGATCGCGCTCTACTACTACCTGCGGTGGACCGCCGCCCTCTTCCGCAGCCCCGCCGAGGACGCCGCGGAGCAGCCCGTCACCCGCCACCGCACCCCGGCACCGCTCACCGTCGCGATCGTCCTCACCGCGGTCGCCGGAATCGCCCTGTCGGGCGCCCCGCAGACCGTCCTCAGGTTCGCCGACGTCAACCTGTTCTGACGCCGGCCGCCTATAACCCCAAGATCGGTTTGCCCCGGGCACCCCGCACAGGGCAGGGTCATGCGCGCGCACGGCGCATACGACCTTCCCATCGCAACAGAGGAGCCAGAGGCAGTGCTGAACGGGTTCAAGGACTTCATCCTTCGCGGCAACGTGATCTCCATGGCGATCGGCCTCGCCGTCGGAGCCGCGTTCACCGCGGTCGTCACCGGGTTCAGCAACGCGTTCATCGTGCCGCTGATCGGCGTCATCACCCGCGGAACCGGCGACTTCAGCAAGGCCACCTTCAGCGTCGACGGGGTGAAGTTCCCCTACGGCCTCTTCGTCAGCGCCGCCATCGCCTTCCTGATCACCGCCGCGGTCCTCTACTTCTGCGTCGTCGTCCCCATGGCCAGGGTCCAGGACCGTTTCACCACCAAGAAGGACCAGGAGAAGGTCGACATCAAGGCCGCCCTGCGCGACTGCCCCCGCTGCTACACGGCGATCCCCGCCGTAGCGTCCCGCTGCGCCTACTGCACCAGCGAGGTCGAGCCCGACCCCGAGGCCCTGGCGCTCGCCAAACTCCCCGTCCAGCGCTGACCCGGCGGCGCCCTCCACCCGTACGGCCTACGGCCCGCTCCGGCACGAACACCCGGACGGGCCGGGCCCTGCGGCCGTGAGCACAAGGGAACTAGCTCTCCTCGCCTGGCGTTGACCAGTACGGGAGGCTCCACTGAGGAGTGGAGCACCACCGAGCAAGGGTTCCCCTGCTGCACCACTTGGAGGGCGTACCGTGCACCGCCGGCACAACGGGCTGAGAACCGCCGTACTCCTCGGCGGCCTGTCCGCACTCATCATCGTCATCGGCAGCTTCTTCGGACGTACGGGCCTGATCGTCGCGCTCCTCGTAGCCGTCGGCACCAACGCCTACGCGTACTGGAACAGCGACAAGCTGGCGCTGCGGGCCATGCGCGCCCGCCCGGTGAGCGAGTTCGAGGCGCCCCAGCTCTACCGCATGGTCCGTGAACTCTCCACCGCCGCCCGCCAGCCCATGCCGCGCCTCTACATCTCCCCGACCCAGGCGCCCAACGCCTTCGCGACCGGCCGCAACCCGCGCAACGCCGCGGTCTGCTGCACCGAGGGCATCCTCAAGATCCTGGACGAACGGGAACTGCGCGGCGTCCTCGGCCACGAGCTCAGCCATGTCTACAACCGCGACATCCTGATCTCGTCCGTCGCCGGAGCACTCGCCTCCGTCGTCATGTTCCTGGTCAACTTCGCCTGGCTGATCCCGGTCGGCCGCTCCAATGACGACGACGGCCCCGGCATCCTCGGCATGCTGCTGATCATGATCCTGGGCCCGCTCGCCGCCTCCGTCATCCAACTGGCCGTCAGCCGCTCCCGGGAGTACGAGGCGGACGCCTCGGGCGCCCAGCTGACCGGCGACCCACTGGCCCTCGCCAGTGCCCTGCGGAAGCTGGAGGCGGGCACCAAACAGCTTCCGCTGCCCCCCGAGCCCCGGATCGAGACCGCGAGCCACATGATGATCGCGAACCCGTTCCGCCCCGGGCAAGGCATGTCCAAGATGTTCTCGACCCATCCGCCGATGGCGGAGCGCATCGCCCGACTCGAGAAGATGGCTGGTCATCGCCCGTGAAGACAATTCTGAACGTCATTTGGCTGATCCTGTGCGGCTTCTGGATGTTCCTCGGGTACATGCTCGCGGGACTCCTGCTGTGCATCACGATCATCGGCATCCCGTTCGGCCTTGCGGCCTTCCGCATCGGCGTCTACGCGCTGTGGCCCTTCGGCTACCGCGTCGTCGACCGACGGGACGCGGGCGGCCCCTCCTGCGTGGGCAACGTGCTCTGGCTGGTCCTCGCCGGCTGGTGGCTGGCGCTCGGCCACATCACCACCGGCATCGCCCTGTGCCTCACGATCATCGGCATCCCCCTGGGCATCGCCAACTTCAAGCTGATCCCGGTCTCGCTGATGCCCTTCGGCAAGGAGATCGTGCGCACCGACGAGCAGTTCGCCGGCTGGTAGCCCACGCGTACGGCGAGCGGGGCACAGACAATTCACCACCGTGCTCCGCAACCACCCGACCGGCACCGACGTCTTGGATTCCAGGACCGAGTGACGGGTAGGTTGGCGCGCATGACCATTATCGGCTGGATCATCCTGGGACTCGTCGCAGGCGTCATCGCCAAGATCCTGCTGCCGGGACGCGACCCCGGCGGCCTCGTGGGCACCACCCTCATCGGGATCGTCGGCGCCTTCCTGGGCGGCTGGATAGCGACACGCTTCCTGGACCGCACGATCGACAACGAGGACTTCTTCGACCCGGCGACCTGGGTCTCGGCCATCGGCGGTTCACTCGTCCTGCTGATCGCCTACCGGCTGCTGTTCGGAAACTCCCGCGAACGCCGCTGACCTCACCCGCCCCCCGGAGCGCCGAGCCCCGTCTCGCGCAGCGTCAGATTGAGCCGGCCACCACTCATGCCCGTCCCCGGCACCGCTGTTCCGGGACGGATCCGCGGCACGCCGTGGAACGCGCACCGTGACGGCCCGCCGAAGACGAACAGATCCCCGGACGCCAACTCCACATCCGTGTAGGGCCGCCCCCGGTCCTCCGTGTTGCCGAACCGGAAGACACAGGTGTCACCGATGCTGAGCGACACGACGGGGGCGCCGGACCGTTCCTCCTTGTCCTGGTGCATGCCCATCCGTGCCGCGTCGTCATAGAAGTTGACCAGCGCGGCGTCCGGCGCGTACGCCCGTGCCACCGCACTCTCCGTTCCGTACGCCTCCGCAACCGCCGCCCGCCCCAGCTCCGCCAGCCACTCCGGGAACGGCAGCACCGGTGCACCGTTCACGTCGTCCGCGGTGCGCGTGTACCGGTACGGCTGCCAGTGCCACCCCAGGCACACGGTCCGCACCGACATCACCCCACCACCCGGCAGAGCCGTATGCCGCAACGGAACGGGCCCGCGCGCCCACGCACGGCACGCCGCCACCAACTCCCGCTGCCGCTCGGCCGGCAACCACTCAGGCACATGTACGGCACCCGGCGCTACCGCGGCCCGCGGCCGCGGGAACAGCCCGGTCATCAGCCCGCCGCCAGGGCGCCCTCAAGTCCCAGAAGCTGCTGCTTGCGCTCCAGGCCACCCGCGTACCCCCGCAGCGCCCCGTCCGCACCGATCACCCGGTGGCACGGCCGCACGACCAGAAGCGGATTGCGCCCGATCGCAGTCCCCACGGCCCGGACCCCCGCCCCGGAGGAACCGACGCGCTCGGCGATCTGCCCGTACGAGACCGTCTCCCCGTACGGAACACCATCCAGCGCGGCCCATACCCGGCGCTGGAAGTCGGTGCCCAGGCCGTCGGCGTACAGGACATCGAAGCGGGTCCGTCGCCCCTCGAAGTACTCCCGCAGCTGTACGGCGACCCTTTCGAAGGCCGCAGGCCGGTGCAGCCAGCCCTCCTGAACGACCGCAGCACCCTTCTGGCCCGGCAGCGAGAGCGAGACGAGCGCGACCCCCGCCGTTCCCGCGGCCTCCTCGCCGACCAGCAGCAGTGCGCCCAGCGGGCTGTCGACCGTCGCGTACATGGTCATGACTCGTCCCTCTCCTCGTCCGTCGGCCCACCGGATCGCCGGCTGCCACGGACCAGTCTGTGCCGCCCGAACCGCCGCGACCGGCGGTATTCGGACATGCAGTCCGGGCCCGGAGCGACGCGTTCCACCCGGCCCGGACCGCCGCGTCCTACCGGTAGTTCGCGAACTGGACGTCGAAGTCGAAGTCCTGGCCCTTCAGCAGCGCCTGCACGGCCTGCAGGTCGTCCCGGCTCTTCGAGCTGACCCGCAGCTCATCGCCCTGGACCTGCGCCTTGACGCCCTTGGGACCCTCGTCACGAATGATCTTCGCGACCTTCTTGGCGTTCTCCTGGGAGATGCCTTCCTCGATCGTGCAGAACAGCTTGTACTCCTTGCCGGACAACTGCGGCTCGCCCGCGTCCAGCGACTTCAGCGAGATGCCGCGCTTGATCAGCTTGGACTGGAAGATGTCGAGGATCGCCTTGACCCGCTCCTCGCCGTTCGCCTCCATCAGGATCTTCTCGCCGGACCAGGAGATCGACGCCCCGGTGCCCTTGAAGTCGTAGCGCTGGGAGATCTCCTTGGCGGCCTGGTTGAGGGCGTTGTCGACCTCCTGCCGCTCGACCTTCGAGACGATGTCGAAACTGGAGTCGGCCATGACGTGTGGCTCCTTGTATCGGGGTGCTGGAAAGGGGTTGCTTACGCGGGCGGGCGCGGAGCCCTTCAGGCACCACACCGCCCACCAAGCCTAGCCACCCGCGCCCGTCCCGGACGCGGGTCAATCCAGTGGCGTAGCACCCCTGCGCATCAGGTATCGTTTACGTCGTTGCCACAGAGCGCCGCCGCAAGGCGGGTCTCACGGCAACATCCCTTGGCGGTGTGCCCGAGTGGCCAAAGGGAGCAGACTGTAAATCTGCCGGCTCAGCCTACCCAGGTTCGAACCCTGGCGCCGCCACATAGCAAGGCCCCCGTCCCTCGGACGGGGGCCTTCTCTGTTGTGCGACGCCGTGCTGTGACGAGGGGCGCGAACATGGAATCCGTGCCGGTCAGCGCATGTCTGCGGGGGTGCCCTGCCGGTTCGACGGGCGGGGCAGGGCTTCGGCGGAGATGACCGCCACCCTCGGCGGGCGGGCGCCCGTCGCCTTCCGCCCCGAGGTCGCCGCGGGACTGCCCACGCCCCGCCGCCCCGCCGAGATCGTCGGCGGCGACGGACACGACGTGCTGACGGCCGGGCCCCTGTCGTGGACAACACCGGACGCGATGTGACCGACGCTTTCGCGCAAGGCGCCAGGCGGGCGCTGGAGGCCGCGCACGGGGCGGGCTGCACCCAGGCACTGCTCATGGCCCGCAGCCCTTCCGGCGGGCGCGGCACGGTTCATGACGGTACGTTCGCCGGCGCGCTGCGCGAGGCGACGGGGTCACCGCCGCCCTGCTGGAGCGGCACGGTATCGCCGTCCGCCCCGCGACCGGCGACTGACCGGGCCGCGGTCCCTCGCGGCCGCGGCGTCAGTTCCCCGCGATGTCCTTCACCGCCACCGACACCGGGACGTTGCCCGAGATCAGTTCCAGGGTCAGGCCCGCCGTCGCCGGGGTGTCCAGCAGTTCCACGAGCGCCGCCGCGACGTCGTCGCGGGGGACCGGGCCGCGGCCGGTCGACGCCGCGAGCAGGACCTGGCCGGTGCCCGCGTCGTTGGTCAGCATTCCGGGGCGCAGGATCGTCCAGTCGAGGGCCGCCTGCGCGCGCACGTACGCGTCCGCCGCACCCTTGGCCCGCAGGTAGACGTCGAACACCTCGTCGCCGGGGTGGTCCGGGTCCGCGCCCATGGACGACACCACGAGGTAACGCCGCACCCCCGCCCGCTGTGCCGCGTCCGCGAAGAGCACCGCGGCGCCGCGGTCCACCGTGTCCTTGCGGTCCGTGCCGCTGTTGGGGCCCGCTCCGGCCGCGAAGACCGCCGCGTCGGCGCCGCGCAGCACCTCGGCGGCCTCCTCCACCGTGGCCGATTCGAGGTCCAGGACCACGGGTTCGGCGCCCGCGGCCCGGAGGTCCTCGCTCTGCTGCGGATTGCGGATGACGCCCACCGCCTCGTCCCCGCGCGCAGCGAGCAGCCGCTCCAGCCGCAGCGCGATCTGACCATGTCCACCTGCGATGACAATGCGCATGCAGTCGACGGTACGCCGTGGGGCGGCGCCGCGCTCAAGGCCCGCCGCCTGTCCCGGAATCCGGTCTTCCCTGGCGCGGCAGTCCGAACGAGCCGCCCGTCTCCGAGTCGCAGTACTCGCGTACCGCGCTGGTCCGGGCGACGACCCGGCCGCGGTGGACCACGATGCGGCTGTACGCCAGTGAGAGCACCCCGGCCAGCCGTTCCCCGCGTACGGCGAGCAGTTCGGCGGGGAAGCCCGCCTCGACGCGTACCTCGGGGAGGCCCATGGCCCGTCTGGCCTCCGTGGAGACGGCCTCGTAGGCGTGCTCGGCCCGCAGCCCGCTCTGTGACGCCAGCAGGAAGGCGGCCTCCAGCGGGTCGCCGCGCCCCACCGGGTTGGCGAGGTCGCGCAGCGCCCCGCTGCCCGCCGCGACCCGCACCCCGGCCGCGCGCAGCAGGCGTACGGGGGCGGCGCCCCGGCGCTCGGCTCCGCAGCAGCCGCCCTGGGGGAGGCAGACGACGGTCACACCGGCTGCGGCGAGCTGGTCGGCGGCGCGGGCGGCGGCCTCGTCGGGAAGGCGGGAGAGGCCGGCGCAGGGGCCGATGGAGACCTCCTGCCGCATTCCGCCCGCCATCGCGGCGAACCGGGCCAGCCGGGCCGGGTCGTCACTGTCCGTGTGCAGGTCGACGGGGCAGCCGTGCTCGGCGGCGACCTCCAGGACGGCCTCCGCGTACCCCGCCGGGTCGGGGTCCAGGTCCGGGCAGCCGCCGACCGCCCCGGCGCCCATCTTCAGCGCGTCGCGGAGCATCGCCAGGTTGCCGGCGCCCGCGACGCCGGTGAGCAGCCGGGGGACGGCGACGGCGGACAGGTCGGCGAGTCCGCGCAGCGAGCGGCGGGCCTGGAGGACGGCTTCGAGGGTGCCGAGGCCCTGTATGTCGCCGATGCGTACGTGGGAGCGCAGGGCGGTCGCGCCGTGGCCGAGTTGCAGCAACGCGGCCTCGGTGGCGCGGCGCTGGATTTCGTCGGGGTGCTGGGAGGCGGGTCCGGGGGCGTCGGTTCCGGTGCCGTCCGCGGTGAGCGCGGTGTCGCTGTGGGCGTGGGGTTCGGCGGGGGCGGGGAGCAGGAGGTAGCCGCGCAGGTCCACGCGGGCGCCGGGTGCGACGAGGCTGCCGGCGGTGCCGACGGCCTCGATGCGGCTGCCGCCGAGCCGTACGTCGACCAGGCGGCCGTCGGCGAGGCGGGCGCCGCAGAGGGTCAGCGTGGAGCTCTCCGGGCCGCCTGTGGCGTCGGCCGCGTGGTCGTCCGGCTGCCGCGGCTGACTGTCGGGCATCGCGGCTCCTGGAAGGGGGGCAAGATCACGCAGAGTGAGACGAGCCTAGGGCTGTGCCCGGTCCGGTTCGAGGAGGAGCGAAATAGTCGTACCGGTGCGGTCCAGTGGTGCGTGCGGGGCCGGGGCCTGCGCATGGGGCCGGGGATGGAGGAGTGGCTGATCAAGGGGCTGGAGCGGGGCCGGCGGGGGGCTCGGAGCCGTACCGATCAAGGGCTCGGGGCGGGGCTTCGAAACGGATTTGGGCGATCGGCGACCGAGCGTGTAATGTCTTCATCGCTCGCCCCAATAGCTCAGTCGGTAGAGCGTCTCCATGGTAAGGAGAAGGTCTGCGGTTCGATTCCGCATTGGGGCTCTGGTGATCGGGAAACCCCGCTTCGGCGGGGGGACTCAGTCATCAAAGCGGTGTAGCTCAGTCGGTAGAGCAAGCGGCTCATAATCGCTGTGTCACCGGTTCAAGTCCGGTCACCGCTACTAACAGTAGCCGATTGTGGGGTCGGTCCTCCGATCGGCTACTCTTTTTTTGCGTTCATCCGTCCACCGTCCGTCCAAGGAGCACTCACGTGGCTGCCACCGACGTCCGCCCGAAGATCACGCTGGCCTGCGTGGAGTGCAAGGAGCGGAACTACATCACCAAGAAGAACCGGCGTAACAACCCGGACCGACTTGAGATGAAGAAGCATTGCCCGCGCTGCAACTCGCACACTGCGCACCGCGAAACGCGCTGAATCAGGCTCGTACACGAGGCCGTCCCCATTGGGGGCGGCCTCGTGTCGTTGTATGTACCGGGCCGCAACTCCACTGCACTGCGGCCCCTTCGTCATTCATCAGGGAGGTTGCGAGCTCATGGCGCTCGACCAGTCCTTCGTGGGGCGGACCTATCCGCCCACCCCGGCGTACGAGGTCGGCCGGGAGAAGATCCGAGAATTCGCCGAGGCGGTGGGCGACACCAATCCCGCCTACGTCGACCCCGAGGCGGCCAAGGCGCTCGGTCACAGCGATGTGATCGCGCCCCCGACCTTCGTGTTCTCGATCACTTTCAAGGCCGCCGGGCAGGTGGTGCGTGATCCGCAGCTGGGTCTGGACTACAGCCGGGTGGTGCACGGTGACCAGAAGTTCGCCTACGTGCGTCCGGTGCGGGCGGGGGACCGGCTGACGGTCACCTCGACGATCGAGGCGGTCAAGTCCATGGCGGGAAACGACATCGTGGACATCCGTGGCGAGGTCCACGACGAGTCCGGTGAGCATGTCGTGACGGCCTGGACGAAGCTGGTGGCGCGCGGCGCCGAGGAGGCGTGATGACGGCGAAGGTGAGTTACGACTCGGTCGAGGTCGGTACGGAGCTGCCGCCGCAGACCTTTCCGGTCACCCGCGCGATGCTGGTGCAGTACGCGGGCGCCTCGGGCGACTTCAACCCGATCCACTGGAACGAGAAGTTCGCGCGCGAGGTCGGGCTGGAGGATGTGATCGCCCACGGCATGTTCACCATGGCCGAGGCGATCCGGGTGGTCACGGACTGGGCCGGCGATCCGGGTTCGGTCGTCGAGTACGGGGTGCGGTTCACCAAGCCCGTCGTCGTGCCCAACGACGACAAGGGCGCGCTGATCGAGGTCAGCGGCAAGGTGGCCGCACTGCTGGACGACAGGCGCGTGCGGGTCGACCTGACGGCCATGAATGACGGCAAGAAGGTGCTGGGCATGTCCCGTGCCGTGGTGCAGCTCGGCTGACTTTCACCGGCAGGTGCGTAGGACTTTCACCGGCAGGTGGGTAAGGGGCGTGGTCCATGGGGCCACGCCCCTTACACGTGGCGCGGGGGCCGGGCTCCTCGCTCGTGGGGGCGGAGGCGCGGACCGTACTCTTGTCCCCGTGCAGGAACTCCACGACGCGCCCCTCGCCCCCCTGACCACCTTCCGGCTCGGCGGCCCCGCCACCCGCCTCCTCACCGCGACGACCGACGCCGAAGTGGTCGAGGCCGTGCGCGAGGCCGACGACTGCGGCACCCCGCTCCTGGTCATCGGCGGCGGCAGCAATCTGGTGATCGGCGACAAGGGCTTCGAAGGCACCGCCCTGCGCATCGCGACCAAGGGCTTCGTGCTGGACGGGGCGTCGCTCGAGCTGGCTGCCGGAGAGGTCTGGACGGACGCCGTCAGCCGCAGTGTGGACGCCGGACTGGCGGGCCTCGAATGCCTCGCCGGCATCCCCGGCTCCGCGGGAGCGACGCCGATCCAGAACGTCGGGGCATACGGACAGGAGGTGTCGGCCACCATCACGGAGGTCGTCGCCTACGACCGGCACACCCGGGAAACGGTCACCATCCCGAACTCCGAGTGCGCCTTCGCGTACCGGCACAGCCGTTTCAAGGCCGAACCCGACCGGTTCGTGGTGCTGCGCGTCCGCTTCGGGCTGGAAGAGGCGGGTGGCCTGTCCGCGCCCCTCAAGTACCCCGAAACGGCACGCGCCATGGGCGTTGCGGAGGGCGAACGCGTTCCCGCCGCGGCCGCCCGCGAAACCGTCCTGCGGCTCCGGGCCGGCAAGGGCATGGTGCTCGACCCGGAGGACCACGACACCTGGTCGGCCGGGTCCTTCTTCACCAACCCGATCCTGGACCCGGCACAGTTCGAGGAGTTCCGCGCCCGGGTGGCGGAACGCCTCGGCCCGGACGTGACGCCCCCCGCCTTCCCCGCGGGCGGGGGACGCACCAAGACCTCGGCTGCCTGGCTCATCGACCGGGCCGGTTTCACCAAGGGATACGGCTCCGGTCCGGCCCGTATCTCCACCAAGCACACCCTCGCCCTCACCAACCGGGGCGCGGCGAGCACCGAGGACCTGCTGGCCCTGGCCCGCGAGGTCGTCGCCGGGGTCGAGGCCGCCTTCGGCGTCACGCTCGTCAACGAGCCGGTGACCGTCGGCGTGAGCCTGTAAGGGGCAGTACGCAAGGGTCAGTACGCCACGCCCACCCCCTGCTTCACCGACGCCGGGTCGTCGATCAGCGCGAGCATCGCGTGCGCCACGTCGGCCCGGGAGATGGAGCGGCCGCTGCGCGGGTTGCTGCCGATGACCGTCCGGTAGACGCCGGTCAGCGGCCCGTTCGTGAGCTTCGGGGGACGTACCGACGTCCAGTCCGTGGCGGAGGCGGCCAGTGCGGCCTCCATGGCGGTGAGGTCGGCGTAGACCTCCTTCAGAATCGCGCCGATCGCCCCGAGCATCATCCGGTCGAGCAGCGGGTCGTCCGCGGGTTTTGGGGCGACCGGGGCCGCGCTCACCACGAGCAGGCGCCGGGTGCCCTCCGCCTCCATGGCCGTCAGTACGCTCCGGGTCAGCCGCTCGGCGATCCCGCCGGCCTTCCGGCCCCGTGAGCCCAGGCCGGAGAGCACCGCGTCGCGGCCCGCGACCGCCTCCCGCAACGCCTCCGGGTCGTCGATCCGGGCCGCGGTGTGGACGGTGAGGCCGGAGAGCGGCACCGGCAGCCGCGCGGGATCGCGGACCACCGCCGTCACCTCGTGCCCCGCCGCCACCGCCTGGCGGACGATCTCCTGCCCGATGCCGCCTGTCGCGCCGAACACTGTGAGCTTCATGGGCGCACCCTCCTAGGGTGGGTAAGTGTTCACTCACCCTCTAGAGTGAGTGGGTACTCACCCCGTCGTCAAGCTTCATTGGAGTGCACATGGAGCAGAAGCCGGCCCGCGCCCGCATCCTCGACGCCGCCCACCGGCTGATGTTGACCATCGGACTGGCCCGGGCCACCACCAAGGAGATCGCCAAGGCCGCCGGCTGCTCGGAGGCCGCGCTCTACAAGCACTTCGCGAGCAAGGAGGAGCTCTTCGTCGCGGTGCTGAAGGAGCGGCTGCCCGAGATCGGCGGAGTTCTGAAGCGGCTGATGACCGACCCGGGGGAGGGGGAGCACACGGTGGAGCAGAACCTCACCGAAATCGCCCGCGAGGCCACCCTCTTCTACGAGCAGAGCTTCCCGATCGCCGCGTCCCTGTATGCCGAGCCGAAACTCAAGGAGCGCCACGACGCGGCGATGCGCGAGTTGGGGACCGGTCCCCACGTGCCGATCCGCGGCGTCGACGCGTATCTGCGCGCCGAACAGGCCGCGGGCCGGGTGCGGGCAGGAGTCGACACCTACGCCGCCGCCTCCCTGCTGCTCGGGGCCTGCGCTCAGCGGGCCTTCGCCTACCACGCCACGGAGACCGGCGGGCCGCCGCAGCCCCTCGATGCCTTCGCCGCCTCGATCGCCCGGATGCTGTGGAGCGGGCTCGCGGGGTAGCGGCGCGGCGCGTCAGCCCGCCGGCTTGGCCAGCCAGTCGTCGACGCCCGCCAGGAGCCTGGTGCGCACCGCGTCGGGCGCCGCGGAACCCCGTACCGACTGGCGCGCCAGTTCGGCCAGTTCCTCGTCGGTGAACGCGTGATGGTGCCGTACGAGGTCGTACTGCGCGGCCAGGCGGGACCCGAAGAGGAGCGGGTCGTCCGCGCCGAGCGCCATCGGCACCCCGGCATCGAACAGGGTGCGCAGGGGTACGTCGGAAGGCTTCTCGTAGACGCCGAGCGCCACGTTCGACGCCGGGCAGACCTCGCATGTCACCCCGCTCTCCGCGAGCCTGCGCAGCAGCCGCGGGTCCTCGGCGGCGCGCACCCCGTGCCCGACCCGCGAGGCGTCGAGGTCGTCCAGGCAGTCGCGGACGCTGGAGGGGCCCGACAGCTCACCGCCGTGCGGGGCCGCCAGCAGGCCGCCCTCCCGGGCGATGGCGAAGGCCCGGTCGAAGTCACGGGCCATGCCGCGCCGCTCGTCGTTGGAGAGCCCGAAACCGACGACGCCCCGGTCCGCGTACCGCACCGCGAGCCGTGCCAGCGTTCTGGCGTCCAGCGGGTGCTTCATCCGGTTGGCGGCGATCACCACCCGGATCGGCAGCCGGGTCTCGCGGGAGGCGCTGTCCACCGCGTCCAGGATGATCTCGATCGCCGGAATGAGCCCGCCGAGCAGCGGCGCGTACGACGTGGGGTCGACCTGGATCTCCAGCCAGCCGGAACCGTCCGCCACGTCCTCCTCGGCGGCCTCGCGCACCAGCCGCTGGATGTCGTCGGCGGTCCGCAGACAGGACCGGGCGATGTCGTAGAGCCGCTGGAAGCGGAACCAGCCGCGCTCGTCCGTCGCCCGCAGCTTGGGGGGCTCACCGCTGGTCAGCGCCTCGGGAAGCCGCACGCCGTACTTGTCGGCGAGTTCGAGCAGCGTCGTGGGCCGCATCGACCCGGTGAAATGCAGGTGCAGGTGGGCCTTCGGCAACAGCCGTACATCACGCTCCATCCATGGATCTTGCCGCACGGACGGGGCGCCGCGGTAGCCGGTTTCCCCATCGAGTTGCCAATCGAACGAATGCGCGAACACGAAAGCGACCCCCGGCCGGAACCGAGGGTCGCCATCGCAGAATCCGGGAGGTACTAGACCTTGGCCTCGCCCAGCAGCTTCTGGAGCCGCGAGACGCCCTCGACGAGGTCGTCGTCACCCAGCGCGTAGGACAGGCGCAGGTAGCCCGGGGTGCCGAAGGCCTCGCCCGGTACGACCGCGACCTCGGCCTCGTCCAGGATGAGCGCCGCCAGCTCGACCGAGGTGGCCGGGCGCTTGCCGCGGATCTCCTTGCCGAGCAGCTCCTTCACCGACGGGTACGCGTAGAACGCGCCCTCGGGCTCCGGGCACAGCACGCCGTCGATCTCGTTGAGCATCCGCACGATGGTCTTCCGGCGCCGGTCGAAGGCGGTGCGCATCTCGGCGACCGCGTCCAGGTTCCCGGAGACGGCGGCCAGCGCGGCGACCTGGGCCACGTTGGAGACGTTGGAGGTGGCGTGCGACTGCAGGTTCGTCGCCGCCTTCACCACGTCCTTGGGGCCGACGATCCACCCGACGCGCCAGCCGGTCATGGCGTACGTCTTGGCGACGCCGTTGACCACGATGCACTTGTCGCGCAGCTCGGGCACGATCGCCGGCAGCGAGGTGAACGTCGCGTCGCCGTAGACCAGGTGCTCGTAGATCTCGTCGGTCAGCACCCACAGGCCGTGCTCGACGGCCCACTTGCCGATCGCCTCCGCGTCCGCCTCGCTGTAGACCGCACCGGTCGGGTTCGAGGGGGAGACGAACAGGACGACCTTCGTACGCTCCGTGCGCGCCGCCTCCAGCTGCTCCACGGAGACCCGGTAGCCGGTGGTCTCGTCGGCGACGACCTCCACCGGTACGCCGCCGGCGAGGCGGATCGACTCGGGGTAGGTGGTCCAGTACGGCGCCGGGACGATGACCTCGTCACCCGGGTCGAGGATCGCGGCGAAGGCCTCGTAGATGGCCTGCTTGCCGCCGTTGGTCACCAGGATCTGGGAGGCGTCGACCTCGTAACCGGAGTCACGCAGCGTCTTCTCGGCGATGGCGGCCTTGAGCTCGGGGAGCCCGCCCGCAGGGGTGTAGCGGTGGTACTTCGGGTTGCGGCAGGCCTCGACCGCGGCGTCGACGATGTAGCCGGGGGTCGGGAAGTCGGGCTCGCCCGCGCCGAAGCCGATCACCGGACGGCCGGCGGCCTTGAGGGCCTTGGCCTTGGCGTCGACGGCGAGGGTGGCGGACTCGGAGATGGCACCGATGCGGGCCGAGACCCGGCGCTCGGAGGGAGAAGTAGCAGCGCTCATGCCCCCCATGCTCCCAGACCGTATTCCCCGTCGGCACAGGGGTTTCAGGGACCGGACAGCACTCGGACAGCATGCGGACAGACGGCCGTGCAGCATCGGACAAGAACGGTCGGGAGCTATCTGTTCGACGCCGGGCCGCTGAGCACGTACACTCACCTGTCGTTGGCCTTCACCAGCCGCACCGTTCCTGCACCCGGGCCTCCCGGGACATGCGGTAGGTTGGTGGACACCACAAAGGGTCGTAGCTCAATTGGTAGAGCACTGGTCTCCAAAACCAGCGGTTGGGGGTTCAAGTCCCTCCGGCCCTGCTACACACTCCTTCGCCAGGATGTGTGCGCATGTACGTACTTCAATGCACCGCCGTGCGGCTCCACCGGGCGCGGCACGGCCATGACCCGGAATCAGGTGAGAAGCGTGACGGACGCCGTGGGCTCCATCGACATGCCTGATGCCGAGGATGAAGTCCCCGAGTCGAAGAAGAAGACCCGGAAGGGCGGCAAGCGCGGCAAGAAGGGCCCTCTGGGTCGTCTCGCGCTGTTCTACCGCCAGATCGTCGCGGAACTCCGCAAGGTCGTCTGGCCCACGCGCAATCAGCTGACGACCTACACCTCAGTGGTGATTGTGTTCGTGGTCGTCATGATTGGTCTTGTTACCGTGATTGACTTCGGATTCCAGCGGGTCATCAAGTACGTCTTCGGCTGATCCCGCGGAGGGCGCCTCATGGGCGCCCCTTTCGCATGTTCCACCCATTTGTATCCAGGAAGAAGCAGCCACCGTGTCTGACCCGAACCTGAACGACGCCGTCGAGCCGACGGCGGGCGCCTTCGAGTCCGCCGAGGACGAGCTCGACATCGTCGAGGCGGCGGACGCTGTGGAGCCGGACCAGGCTGAAGCTGCCGACGACGCCGCGGGCGAGCCCGCCGAGCAGGCCGCCGTGGAAACCGAGGAGTCCGACGAAGCCGATGAGGCCGTCGAGGCCGAAACCGGTGACGACGAGGACGAGAGCCCCGAGGCCGAAGAGGCTGCTGACGAGGCCGCCGACGAGGAAGAGGCCGAGCCGGCCGAGCCCGTCGACGCCGTCACCGCCCTGCGCGAGGAGCTCCGCACCCTCCCGGGCGAGTGGTACGTCATCCACACGTACGCCGGTTACGAGAAGCGCGTGAAGGCCAACCTGGAGCAGCGTGCCGTCTCGCTGAACGTGGAGGAGTTCGTCTATCAGGCCGAGGTGCCTGAGGAGGAAATCGTCCAGATCAAGAACGGCGAGCGCAAGAACGTCCGGCAGAACAAGCTCCCGGGTTACGTCCTGGTGCGCATGGACCTGACGAACGAGTCCTGGGGCGTCGTCCGCAACACGCCCGGCGTCACCGGCTTCGTGGGCAACGCCTACGACCCGTACCCGCTGACCCTGGACGAGATCGTCAAGATGCTCGCCCCCGAGGCCGAGGAGAAGGCAGCCCGCGAGGCGGCCGAGGCCGAGGGCAAGCCGGCTCCGTCCCGCAAGGTCGAGGTCCAGGTGCTGGACTTCGAGGTCGGCGACTCCGTCACCGTCACCGACGGCCCGTTCGCGACGCTGCAGGCGACGATCAACGAGATCAACGCCGACTCGAAGAAGGTCAAGGGTCTCGTCGAGATCTTCGGCCGTGAGACCCCGGTCGAGCTCAGCTTCGACCAGATCCAGAAGAACTAGCGCTTCCCGCCAGCTTCTGGACACATGCCTACCGAGCAGGTCAGACCGGCTGTCACAGCAGGTCTGACCTGCTCGGTTTTTGGTCGCGCAGCTATACCCGTTATCGTTGTGCGGTATGCCTGCATCCGGATGACCGGATGACGGCGAAAACTCTCACTAGGACCCGGAGAGAGCACATGCCTCCCAAGAAGAAGAAGGTCACGGGGCTTATCAAGCTCCAGATCAACGCCGGTGCGGCGAACCCGGCTCCGCCGGTCGGTCCCGCACTGGGCCAGCACGGCGTCAACATCATGGAGTTCTGCAAGGCCTACAACGCCGCGACCGAGTCGCAGCGTGGCATGGTCGTGCCGGTGGAGATCACGGTCTACGACGACCGCTCCTTCACCTTCATCACCAAGACTCCGCCGGCCGCCAAGCTGATCCTCAAGGCCGCGGGTGTGGACAAGGGCTCCGGCGAGCCGCACAAGACCAAGGTTGCCAAGCTGACGGCCGCCCAGGTCCGCGAGATCGCCACGACGAAGCTCCCCGACCTGAACGCCAATGACCTCGACGCCGCGTCGAAGATCATCGCCGGCACCGCCCGTTCCATGGGCATCACGGTCGAAGGCTGATTCAGCCCCACCCCCTCAGTGGTAGGACCAAGCGCTGGTCCGCACCACGACTCCACACTCTTAAACCACAGGAGTAGAAGTGAAGCGCAGCAAGAACCTCCGCGCTGCGGACGCCAAGATCGACCGGGCGCGTAACTACGCCCCCCTCGAGGCAGTCCGTATCGCCAAGGACACCGCCTCCACGAAGTTCGACAGCACCGTCGAGGTCGCGTTTGCCCTGGGTGTTGACCCTCGCAAGGCCGACCAGATGGTCCGTGGCACCGTGAACCTCCCGCACGGCACCGGCAAGACCGCCCGGGTCCTGGTCTTCGCGACCGGTGACCGTGCTGCGGCCGCGGAAGCCGCGGGCGCCGACATCGTCGGCGCCGACGAGCTCATCGACGAGGTGGCGAAGGGCCGTCTGGACTTCGACGCCGTCGTCGCGACCCCGGACCTCATGGGCAAGGTCGGCCGCCTCGGCCGCGTGCTCGGTCCGCGTGGTCTGATGCCGAACCCGAAGACCGGCACCGTCACCCCCGATGTCGTGAAGGCTGTCAACGACATCAAGGGCGGCAAGATCGAGTTCCGCGTCGACAAGCACTCGAACCTGCACTTCATCATCGGCAAGACCTCGTTCGACGAGACCAAGCTGGTGGAGAACTACGCAGCGGCGCTGGACGAGATCCTCCGTCTGAAGCCGTCCGCCGCCAAGGGCCGCTACATCAAGAAGGCCACGCTGGCCACCACGATGGGCCCCGGCATCCCGCTGGACTCCAACCGCACCCGTAACCTCCTCGTCGAGGAGGACCCGGCGTCCGTCTGAGCCTCCGCGCTCGTACGACCGCCGCGTCACGTGTGACATGGACGGGCCCCGCAACCTTTCGAGGTGCGGGGCCCGTCCTCGTATATACGGATCAGTGGCTTGTCGGAGCCGTGCGTCGTGGCTGTGGCGGCGGCGCTGACGTCGGTCGGGGCCTGCGGAGGACCGGACGACGACGGCACGACCCGGGGCAAGGGCGAGGCGGGACCCGGGGCAAGGGCGAGGCGGGACCCGGGGCAAGGGCGAGGCGGAGAGCCGCGGCACCGGCGTGGTGAAGACCAACGCGATCGCCGCGCTGCTCGACGTGCAGAAGAAGACCGGCGCGGCGAGCTCGGCGAAGGTCGAGGGAACCATGGTCACCGGAGAACACCTCCCCGAGTCAGGGAGTGAATTCGCTACTGGCCTCCGGCAAGGTGAAGGAGGTCGGCAATGAGCAGGCCCGCGGTGTCGCCACCACGCACTACTCCGGCACGGTCGACGTCGCCGAGCTGACCGCGAGGACGTCGAAGCTGGATGCCGGTCAGCTGGCCGCTCTCAAGAAGCAGCTCACCGACTCCGGGATCACGACGGAGACCATCGACATCTGGGGCGACGAGAACGACCTGCTCGTGAAGAAGAGCGAGCGCGGGCAGATGAAGACCGGCGAGCTCAACTCGACCGTGTTCTACAGCGACTACGGCACCAAGGTCTCGGTCGAGCGGCCGCCTGTCGGCGAGACCATCGGGTTCAAGGAGCTGCTCCAGCAGCAGCAGGGCGCGGCCGGCGCTGCCTCGTAAAGGGGTCGCTCAAACCTTCCGGACCGCCCGAACCGGGACGGATTTGCCCGGCGCGACCCCTGTCGCGTATTCTTCTGCAGAAGCCAAAGACCGCTGGTCGTTGCTCGGAACCCGCAAGGGGGACGGCAACCGAAGGATCCGTTGAATACGGACGACCTGCGCAGGTGACTGTGGAAAGGCTCCCGGATTTCATTCGGTCGAGCTTCGCCCTGGCGCCTGCGCCGGGGCGTTTCGTCTTTTCCGGGCCCTTTTGAGCGGTCCTCATCACCCGGAAGGAGGCCACGCTCATGGCAAGGCCCGACAAGGCTGCAGCGGTAGCCGAGCTCGCGGACCAGTTCCGCAGCTCGAACGCCGCCGTGCTGACCGAGTACCGGGGCCTCACCGTGGCACAGCTCAAGCAGCTGCGCCGTTCGCTCGGTGAGAACGCCCAGTACGCCGTGGTGAAGAACACGCTGACCAAGATCGCGGCCAACGAGGCCGGGATCGACACGCTGGACGACCTGTTCGCAGGTCCGACGGCGGTTGCCTTCGTCACCGGTGACCCGGTGGAGTCGGCGAAGGGTCTTCGTGACTTCGCCAAGGAGAACCCCAACCTCATCATCAAGGGCGGTGTCCTTGACGGTAAGGCGCTGTCCGCCGATGAGATCAAGAAGCTCGCGGACCTCGAGTCCCGCGAGGTTCTGCTCGCCAAGCTGGCCGGTGCCATGAAGGGCAAGCAGACTCAGGCTGCGCAGCTCTTCCAGGCTCTGCCGTCGAAGTTCGTCCGCACCGCGGAAGCGCTTCGTGCCAAGCGGGAAGAGCAGGGCGGTGCCGGTACTCCGGCTCCCGCCGAGGCCGCCGAGTAATTTCGCTCAGCGGTCCAGCGGGCTCCACGTACGCCCGCCGACATATACATCCGGCACCTGCCGAATAGTGGAAGGACGCCATCATGGCGAAGCTCAGCCAGGAAGACCTGCTCGCTCAGTTCGAGGAGCTCACCCTCATCGAGCTCTCCGAGTTCGTTAAGGCCTTCGAGGAGAAGTTCGACGTCACCGCCGCCGCGGCCGTCGCCGTTGCCGGCCCCGCCCAGGGTGGCCCCGCCGCCGAGGCCGCTGAGGAGCAGGACGAGTTCGACGTCATCCTCACCGCCGCCGGTGACAAGAAGATCCAGGTCATCAAGGTCGTGCGTGAGCTGACCTCCCTCGGCCTGAAGGAGGCCAAGGACCTCGTCGACGGCGCCCCGAAGCCCGTCGTCGAGAAGGTCGCCAAGGAGGCCGCCGAGAAGGCTGCCGAGTCCCTCAAGGCCGCCGGCGCCTCCGTCGAGGTCAAGTGACCCTGCGAGTCTTCTGACTCGTCTGGACCCCCGTACCGCGAGGTACGGACGTCACATCGCGAAAGGCGATCACCCGTTCGGGTGGTCGCCTTTCGGCGTACCCGGGGCGGGTGCCTTGCTCTTCCCGTGGTGACGAGTATGGTGATCTTCGCCGTGCGCCTCTCGTGGGGAGCGCGGACGGCGCCCCAGGGGCGGCCGGAGGCGGGTCCTGGAAGCCCTTACCGGCTGGGGGGCCTTGACGAACCGCACGAGGCGCGCAATTCTCAAGGCGCGTCGTCACATCGATCCGGATCCGAGGCATGGATCGATGACGAAGAGGGCAGTAAAGAAGAGCGCAGCTCGCGCAGGGCTAGACATAGGTGTTGAGAACAGCTGTTGAGAGCAACGTGGGTCTCTGAGAACCCCGACTGGACATCAGTGTGCCGCTTGGCTACACTGACCCTTTGCGCTGCCTGTTAGCTGCCTCCTGCCCGTCACCAGGGGCATACCCATCCTGTACACCGTGGACCAGCCATCCCTCACCTGGGATTTCTGCCCACCTGTCCAGTTTGGGACCGGTACGCGCGTAGTGAGTCCGAGCCCTCGGAAGGACCCCCTCTTGGCCGCCTCGCGCAACGCCTCGACCGCGAATACGAACCACGGTGCCAGCACCGCCCCGCTGCGCATCTCTTTTGCAAAGATCAAGGAGCCCCTCGAGGTTCCGAACCTCCTCGCGCTGCAGACCGAGAGCTTTGACTGGCTCCTCGGTAATGCCGCCTGGAAGGCTCGCGTCGAGGCTGCTCTGGACAGTGGACAAGACGTCCCCACCAAGTCCGGCCTGGAGGAGATCTTCGAGGAGATCTCACCGATCGAGGACTTCTCCGGGTCGATGTCGCTTACGTTCCGCGACCACCGCTTCGAGCCCCCCAAGAACTCGATCGACGAGTGCAAGGAGCGCGACTTCACGTTCGCCGCCCCGCTCTTCGTCACGGCCGAGTTCACCAACAACGAGACCGGCGAGATCAAGTCCCAGACGGTCTTCATGGGCGATTTCCCGCTCATGACCAACAAGGGCACCTTCGTCATCAACGGCACCGAGCGTGTCGTGGTGTCGCAGCTGGTCCGCTCGCCGGGTGTCTACTTCGACTCCTCGATCGACAAGACGTCCGACAAGGACATCTTCTCCTCCAAGATCATCCCTTCCCGGGGTGCCTGGCTGGAGATGGAGATCGACAAGCGCGACATGGTCGGTGTCCGCATCGACCGCAAGCGCAAGCAGTCCGTCACCGTTCTCCTGAAGGCTCTCGGCTGGACCACCGAGCAGATCCTCGAGGAGTTCGGCGAGTACGAATCGATGCGCGCCACCCTGGAGAAGGACCACACCCAGGGCCAGGACGACGCGCTGCTCGACATCTACCGCAAGCTGCGTCCCGGCGAGCCGCCGACGCGCGAGGCTGCTCAGACGCTGCTCGAGAACCTCTACTTCAACCCGAAGCGCTACGACCTCGCGAAGGTCGGCCGCTACAAGGTGAACAAGAAGCTCGGCGCGGATGAGCCGCTCGACGCCGGTGTCCTCACCAGCGACGACATCATCGCGACCATCAAGTACCTGGTGAAGCTGCACGCCGGGGAGACCGAGACCGTCGGCGAGTCCGGCCGGGAGATCGTCGTCGAGACCGACGACATCGACCACTTCGGCAACCGTCGTCTGCGTAACGTCGGCGAGCTCATCCAGAACCAGGTCCGCACGGGTCTGGCCCGGATGGAGCGCGTCGTGCGTGAGCGCATGACGACCCAGGACGTCGAGGCGATCACGCCGCAGACCCTGATCAACATCCGGCCGGTCGTCGCCTCCATCAAGGAGTTCTTCGGCACCAGCCAGCTGTCGCAGTTCATGGACCAGAACAACCCGCTGTCGGGTCTCACCCACAAGCGCCGCCTGTCGGCTCTTGGCCCGGGTGGTCTGTCCCGTGAGCGGGCCGGCTTCGAGGTCCGTGACGTGCACCCGTCCCACTACGGACGCATGTGCCCGATCGAGACCCCTGAAGGCCCGAACATCGGTCTGATCGGTTCGCTCGCCTCGTACGGCCGCGTCAACGCGTTCGGCTTCATCGAGACGCCGTACCGCAAGGTCGTCGACGGCCAGGTCACCGACGAGGTCGACTACGTCACGGCCGACGAGGAAGACCGTTACGTCATCGCCCAGGCGAACGCGACGCTCTCCGACGAGCTGCGCTTCACCGAGCCCCGCGTCCTGGTCCGCCGTCGTGGCGGAGAGGTCGACTACGTGCCCGGCACCGAAGTCGACTACATGGACGTCTCGCCGCGCCAGATGGTGTCCGTCGCCACCGCGATGATCCCCTTCCTGGAGCACGACGACGCCAACCGTGCCCTCATGGGCGCGAACATGATGCGGCAGGCGGTGCCGCTCATCAAGTCGGAGGCGCCGCTCGTCGGCACCGGCATGGAGTACCGCTGCGCCACCGACGCCGGTGACGTGCTGAAGGCCGAGAAGGACGGTGTGGTCCAGGAGGTCTCCGCGGACTACATCACCGTGACCAACGACGACGGCACGTACACCACGTACCGGATCGCGAAGTTCATGCGCTCCAACCAGGGCACCTCGGTCAACCAGAAGGTCGTCGTCTCCGAAGGCGACCGGATCGTCGCCGACCAGGTACTCGCCGACGGACCGGCCACCGAGAACGGTGAGATGGCCCTCGGCAAGAACCTGCTCGTGGCGTTCATGCCGTGGGAAGGTCACAACTACGAGGACGCGATCATCCTGTCGCAGCGCCTCGTGCAGGACGACGTCCTCTCCTCGATCCACATCGAGGAGCACGAGGTCGACGCCCGTGACACCAAGCTCGGTCCGGAGGAGATCACCCGGGACATCCCGAACGTCTCCGAAGAGGTCCTCGCGGACCTCGACGAGCGCGGCATCATCCGGATCGGTGCCGAGGTCACGGCCGGTGACATCCTCGTCGGCAAGGTCACGCCCAAGGGCGAGACCGAGCTGACCCCCGAGGAGCGCCTGCTCCGCGCGATCTTCGGTGAGAAGGCGCGCGAAGTGCGCGACACCTCGCTGAAGGTGCCGCACGGCGAGATCGGCAAGATCATCGGTGTCCGCGTCTTCGACCGCGAAGAGGGCGACGAGCTGCCGCCGGGCGTGAACCAGCTGGTCCGCGTCTACGTCGCGCAGAAGCGCAAGATCACCGATGGTGACAAGCTCGCCGGCCGTCACGGCAACAAGGGCGTCATCTCGAAGATCCTCCCGATCGAGGACATGCCGTTCCTGGAGGACGGCACCCCGGTCGACATCATCCTCAACCCGCTGGGTGTCCCGTCCCGAATGAACCCGGGACAGGTCCTGGAGATCCACCTCGGCTGGCTCGCCAGCCGAGGCTGGGACGTCTCCGGCCTCGGTGACGAGTGGGCCAAGCGCCTGCAGTCCATCGGCGCCGACCAGGTCGCCCCCGGCACCAACGTCGCCACGCCCGTCTTCGACGGTGCGCGCGAGGACGAGATCACCGGCCTCTTCCAGGCCACGATCCCGAACCGCGACGGAGACCGGCTGGTCCAGCCCTCGGGCAAGGCCAACCTGTTCGACGGCCGCTCCGGCGAGCCGTTCCCGGAGCCGGTCTCGGTCGGCTACATGTACATCCTCAAGCTCCACCACCTCGTCGACGACAAGCTCCACGCTCGTTCGACGGGTCCGTACTCGATGATCACCCAGCAGCCGCTGGGTGGTAAGGCACAGTTCGGTGGACAGCGCTTCGGTGAAATGGAGGTGTGGGCCCTTGAAGCTTATGGCGCCGCATACGCCCTCCAGGAGCTGCTGACGATCAAGTCCGACGACGTGACCGGCCGCGTGAAGGTCTACGAGGCCATCGTCAAGGGCGAGAACATCCCCGAGCCCGGCATTCCCGAGTCCTTCAAGGTGCTCATCAAGGAAATGCAGTCGCTCTGCCTCAACGTGGAGGTGCTGTCCTCGGACGGCATGTCCATCGAGATGCGCGACACGGACGAGGACGTCTTCCGTGCGGCGGAGGAGCTCGGTATCGACCTGTCCCGGCGAGAGCCGAGCAGCGTCGAAGAGGTCTGACGGGTTGGCCGGCCGGATCCCCGTGATCCGGCCGGCTCTCCCCGGACCCGTTCAGACCATTGCTGAAGTGCCCCGATTTCTCGCGTGAAGCGAGGGGGCTCGAACCCCCGAAAGAGGGATTGACGACAAGTGCTCGACGTCAACTTCTTCGACGAGCTGCGGATCGGCCTTGCCACCGCGGACGACATCCGGACCTGGTCCCACGGCGAAGTGAAGAAGCCGGAGACCATCAACTACCGCACGCTCAAGCCCGAAAAGGACGGACTCTTCTGCGAGAAGATCTTCGGTCCGACCCGGGACTGGGAGTGCTACTGCGGCAAGTACAAGCGTGTCCGCTTCAAGGGCATCATCTGTGAGCGCTGTGGCGTCGAGGTCACGCGCGCCAAGGTGCGTCGTGAGCGCATGGGCCACATCGAGCTTGCCGCTCCCGTCACCCACATCTGGTACTTCAAGGGCGTCCCGTCGCGCCTGGGCTACCTGCTGGACCTCGCGCCGAAGGACCTCGAGAAGGTCATCTACTTCGCCGCGTACATGATCACGTTCGTCGACGAGGAGCGCCGCACCCGCGACCTCCCGTCGCTGGAGGCCCACGTCTCCGTCGAGCGCCAGCAGGTCGAGAACCGTCGCGACTCGGACCTCGAGAACCGCGCCAAGAAGCTCGAGACCGACCTGGCCGAGCTCGAGGCCGAGGGCGCCAAGGCCGACGTGCGCCGCAAGGTGCGCGAAGGTGCCGAGCGTGAGATGAAGCAGCTGCGCGACCGTGCGCAGCGCGAGATCGACCGCCTCGACGAGGTGTGGAGCCGCTTCAAGAACCTCAAGGTCCAGGACCTCGAGGGGGACGAGCTGCTCTACCGCGAGCTGCGTGACCGCTTCGGCACGTACTTCGACGGCTGCATGGGCGCCGCCGCCCTGCAGAAGCGCCTGGAGTCGTTCGACCTCGACGAGGAGGCCGAGCGCCTCCGCGAGATCATCCGTACCGGCAAGGGCCAGAAGAAGACCCGTGCGCTCAAGCGCCTCAAGGTCGTCTCCGCGTTCCTGCAGACCAGCAACAAGCCCAAGGGCATGGTGCTCGACTGCGTGCCGGTCATCCCGCCGGACCTGCGTCCGATGGTGCAGCTGGACGGTGGCCGCTTCGCGACCTCCGACCTGAACGACCTGTACCGCCGTGTGATCAACCGCAACAACCGCCTCAAGCGTCTCCTTGACCTCGGTGCCCCCGAGATCATCGTGAACAACGAGAAGCGGATGCTGCAGGAGGCCGTCGACGCGCTGTTCGACAACGGCCGCCGCGGTCGCCCGGTCACCGGTCCCGGTAACCGCCCGCTCAAGTCCCTCAGCGACATGCTGAAGGGCAAGCAGGGCCGATTCCGTCAGAACCTTCTCGGTAAGCGTGTGGACTACTCCGCGCGTTCCGTGATCGTCGTCGGCCCGCAGCTGAAGCTGCACCAGTGCGGTCTGCCCAAGGCCATGGCGCTGGAGCTCTTCAAGCCGTTCGTGATGAAGCGCCTGGTGGACCTGAACCACGCGCAGAACATCAAGTCGGCCAAGCGCATGGTCGAGCGCGGCCGCACGGTCGTGTACGACGTCCTGGAAGAGGTCATCGCGGAGCACCCGGTTCTCCTGAACCGTGCGCCCACGCTGCACCGTCTCGGCATCCAGGCCTTCGAGCCGCAGCTGGTCGAGGGCAAGGCCATCCAGATCCACCCGCTCGTCTGCACCGCGTTCAACGCGGACTTCGACGGTGACCAGATGGCCGTGCACCTGCCGCTCTCCGCGGAGGCGCAGGCCGAGGCCCGCATCCTGATGCTGTCCTCCAACAACATCCTGAAGCCGGCCGACGGTCGTCCCGTCACCATGCCTACGCAGGACATGGTGCTGGGTCTGTTCTTCCTGACCACCGACGGCGAGCTCCGTGACACCAAGGGCGAGGGCCGCGCGTTCGGCTCCACGGCCGAGGCGATCATGGCGTTCGACGCCGGCGAGCTGGCGCTCCAGTCGTCCGTCGACATCCGCTTCCCGGTGGGCACCATCCCACCGCGTGGCTGGGTGCCGCCGGTCGCCGAGGAGGGCGAGCCCGAGTACCAGCCGGGTGACACCTTCCGGCTGCGGACGAGCCTGGGCCGCGCGCTCTTCAACGAGCTGCTGCCCGAGGACTACCCGTTCGTCGACTACTCGGTCGGCAAGAAGCAGCTCTCCGAGATCGTCAACGACCTCGCCGAGCGCTACCCCAAGGTCATCGTGGCGGCGACGCTCGACAACCTGAAGGCGGCGGGCTTCCACTGGGCGACGCGCTCCGGCGTGACCGTTTCCGTTGCCGACATCGTCGTGCCCGAGGCCAAGAAGGCCATCGTCAGGGGCTACGAGGAGCAGGACGAGAAGGTCCAGAAGCAGTACGAGCGCGGTCTGATCACCAAGGACGAGCGCACGCAGGAGCTCATCGCGATCTGGACCAAGGCGACCAACGAGGTTGCCGAGGCGATGAACGCGAACTTCCCCAAGACGAACCCCATCTTCATGATGGTTGACTCGGGTGCCCGAGGAAACATGATGCAGATGCGTCAGATCGCCGGTATGCGTGGTCTGGTGTCCAACGCCAAGAACGAGACGATTCCCCGTCCCATCAAGGCGTCGTTCCGTGAGGGCCTCACCGTTCTGGAGTACTTCATCTCCACGCACGGTGCCCGTAAGGGTCTGGCGGACACCGCTCTGCGTACCGCCGACTCGGGTTACCTGACCCGTCGTCTGGTGGACGTGTCGCAGGACGTGATCATCCGCGAGGAGGACTGCGGCACCGACCGCGGCCTCAAGCTGAAGATCGCGGTCAAGGACGCGACCGGCGTGCTCCGCAAGACGGACGACGTCGAGACCTCGGTGTACGCCCGCATGCTCGCCGAGGACGTCGTCGTCGACGGCAAGGTCATCGCGCCTGCCAACGTCGACCTCGGTGACGTCCTGATCGACGCCCTGGTGGGCGCCGGCGTCGAGGAGGTCAAGACCCGTTCGGTCCTGACCTGCGAGTCCGCGGTCGGCACCTGTGCCTTCTGCTACGGACGCTCGCTCGCCACCGGCAAGCTGGTCGACATCGGTGAGGCGGTCGGCATCATCGCCGCCCAGTCCATCGGTGAGCCCGGTACCCAGCTGACGATGCGTACCTTCCACACCGGTGGTGTGGCCGGTGACGACATCACCCAGGGTCTGCCCCGAGTCGTCGAGCTCTTCGAAGCCCGTACGCCGAAGGGTGTCGCCCCGATCTCGGAGTCCGCAGGCCGGGTCCGGATCGAGGAGACCGAGAAGACCAAGAAGCTCGTGGTCACGCCGGACGACGGCAGCGACGAGATTCCCTTCCCGATCTCCAAGCGCGCCCGTCTGCTGGTGGGCGAGGGCGACCACGTCGAGGTGGGCCAGAAGCTCACCGTGGGTGCCACCAACCCGCACGACGTGCTGCGGATCCTCGGTCAGCGCGCGGTCCAGGTCCACCTGGTCGGCGAAGTCCAGAAGGTCTACAACTCGCAGGGCGTGTCGATCCACGACAAGCACATCGAGATCATCATCCGGCAGATGCTCCGCCGCGTGACGATCATCGAGTCCGGCGACGCGGAACTGCTGCCGGGCGAGCTCGTCGAGCGTTCGAAGTTCGAGACCGAGAACCGTCGTGTGGTCCAGGAGAGCGGTCACCCCGCCTCCGGCCGGCCGCAGCTGATGGGTATCACCAAGGCCTCGCTGGCGACGGAGTCGTGGCTGTCCGCGGCTTCCTTCCAGGAGACGACCAGGGTCCTGACGGACGCGGCGATCAACGCCAAGTCCGACTCCCTGATCGGCCTCAAGGAGAACGTCATCATCGGTAAGCTCATCCCGGCCGGTACGGGTCTGTCCCGCTACCGCAACATCCGGGTCGAGCCGACCGAAGAGGCCAAGGCCGCGATGTACTCGGCCGTCGGCTACGACGACATCGACTACTCGCCGTTCGGCACGGGCTCCGGCCAGGCCGTTCCGCTGGAGGACTACGACTACGGTCCGTACAACCAGTAGCAGTGAGTGAGAAGGGCGCCCACCCCGTGGTTCACGGGGTGGGCGCCCTTCTGCGTGCCCGGGGTCCGGGGGCCCGGCCCGGTGCGAGCCGGGTCAGCGCATGGCTTCCCACAGGGCGACGGTGAGGCCGGCGGTCGCGGTGAGCGCGCCGACGCTCGGCAGCGGCCAGCGTGCACGTTCCAGCGTGTCGAGGCGTGCCTCGTGGTCCGCCAGTTGTTCGTCGGTCTGGTCGCTGCGCTGCACCAGCAGCGCCAGCTGGCCGTCGGCCCGGGCGAAGCCGGCCTCCAACGAGCCGCGCAGGCGTTCCAGCTCCAGGGCGACGACAACCGGGTTGTTCGGATCAGTCTCGGTCACGGGTGGCTCCTGCGGTCTCTTCCCCGGTCGGCTCGGTGTGTGGCCGGGCCGGGTACGGCCGCCACCCCGGTCAGCGCCCCCGCGACGGCCAGGGCCCCGGCGACCCGGGGCAGGGCCGCCGGGGGACCGGACACGTGGACAACCGCGGGCAGAAGCACGGCACGGGCGAGGACGGTCTGGGCCATGGTGCGGGCGGTGCGGCGAGTGGCGTCGGACATGGTTGCGGACTCCTCACCCCGTGTGCGGGACCTTGAGGGCGTTCCAGGAGGTACGGCCAGGCACCCCGTCGGCCTCGCTGCCTCTGAAACCGAGCTTGCGTTGCCAGGCGGCGTACGAGCGGCGGTCGGCGTCGGTCCAGCGGGGACCCGGCCCGACGGTGTAGGACGAGCAGCGCTCGGCGACGAGCCTTCGGCCCATGGCGGTGATCACGGGGGAGCTGGTGCGGCCGGTGAAGAACGAGGTGCCGGGGAACGGCTGGTACCGGGGGGCGGACGTCCCGCCGGCCGGGGTGCTCGCCGACCCGCCGCTCGCCGGGCTGCTCAGCCGGGTGGCGATACGGTTCCGCAGGGACGGCATGGTGAAGCCGCGCGGATCGACCTTCCAGTCGGACCATTCGAGGTGGCCGATGACGCTGCGGGCGGACCAGCCGTGGGCACGGCAGATCGCCGCGGCCACGCGTTCGATCGCGTCCAGCTGGGCGGTCGGCCAGGGGTCCTCGCCGTCGCCGAGGTTGACGCACTCGAATCCGTAGAAGTGGGCGTTGCCGTCGACGGAACCGGCCCCGCCGTCGTGTTTCCGGGGGGCGGGCGGGCGGTCGCCGTAGTCCTCCGCGATCACTCGCCGCAGTACCGTCGGGTCGCCGCCGCCCGCGTGGTTGGCGCGGCCGTTGCCGACCAGGTGGACGGTGCCGGTCTTGTCGATGACACCGTGGCAGAGCGGGCCCGGCAGTGCGGCGTGTCCGTTGTAGCAGAGCTCGACGGACCCGTCGGTGCCGCTACTGACGGTGTGGTGGATCATCACGCCGTTCAGCGGGCCCCAGGCGCCCTTGTGGTTGCGGTTGTGCGTGCGCCAGCCGCTGTGCTCGACGACGGTCAGGCCCTCGGACCTGAGGGCGGAGAGCAGGGCGGTGGCGGTCAGGGGTGTGGCCATGAGAGTCCTCCGGCGGTGGATGGGGCAGGGAGGCGCGCGGGCGGCGGCGTCAGCGCGCCAGGATCTGCCACAGGGCGAGGACGGCGACGCAGAGAGCGGTGAGGGCGCCGATGCCGGCCATCGGCCAGCGTCCGCGTTCCAGCGCGTCGAGCCGGGCCTCGTGGTCGGTGAGCTGCCGGTCGGTCCGGTCACTGCGCTGGACGAGCAGCGCCAGGGATCCGTCCATCCGGGCGAAGCCGGCTTCCAGGGTTCCGCGGAGCCGTTCCAGTTCGCGGGCGTCGGCGACCGGGTCGTTCGCGTCAGTCGGCGTCATGGGCTTCCCGGGGCGTTGCGGTGGTGGTCCGGCCCGGCCCGGTGAGGGGCGCGATGGTGGCGGCGGGAGCGTCGGGGGTGCCGTCGGCCGGTGTGGTGGGGGTGGGTGCGGTGGCCGGGTCGTCCGGTGTGGTCAGCCAGGCCGGAAGCAAGGCCTGCACGGCCGGGGCGGCCATGGCGCGGGACAGCAGACCCGAGACGGTGAGGGCCGCCCCCGCCCAGGGCAGCGAGCGGGGCAGGGCCCCGCTGTCCACCATGGCGGGCAGAAGGACGGCGATCCCCACGGCGGTCTGCAGGACCGTGCGCAGGGCGCGAGTGGTGGCTTGGGACATGCGGCGTGCCTTTCGTGAGATCGGCCCGGCCGGCGGTGCGGGACGCGGCGCGCCCCTCCGCGCCAGGGCCGCCCCGGCGCCGGACGTGGGTCCGGGGACGGGGTGCCGGGGCGGTGCCGGGGCGGTGCCGGGGCGGTGCGGCCGTCCGGGCGGGCGGGTTCAGGCGGTGTACGGGACCTTCAGCGCGGCCCACGAACCGGCGCCCGGCCAGCCGTCGGCGTCCGCGCCGGTGTAGCCGAGCTTCTGCTGCCACAGGGCGTACGAGGCGCGGTCGGCCTCGCTCCACTGCGAGCCGGGGCCGTCGGTGTACGCGGAGCAGCCCTCGGCGACGAGGCGGCCGCCCATCGCGGCGACGATGGTGGAGCGGGGCGCCGAGGTGAAGAACGCGGAGCCCGGGAACGGCTGGTAGCGCACGGCGCTGCCACCCGGGGCGGCGGCCAGCAGCGCGGTCACCCGCGAGCGCATCGACGCCATGCTGAAGCCCTTGGGGTCGATCTTGGCGTTGGTCCACTCCAAGTGGCCGATGACCGAGGCGGCGTTCCAGCCGTGGGCCCGGCAGATCGCGGCCGACACCCGGGCGACGGCCTCCAGCTGTATCTCGGGCCACGGGTCGGAGCCGTCGCCGAGGTTGACGCACTCGAAGCCGTAGAAACGGGCGTTGCCGTCGGTGTTGTTCTCGTCCGGGGCGGGCAGCGCGGTCTCGTTGACGACGGCGGCCAGCACGTCGTCGTCGCCG
The DNA here is from genome assembly GCF_040302845.1 of Streptomyces sp. NPDC096323. Lineage (NCBI taxonomy): Bacteria > Bacillati > Actinomycetota > Actinomycetes > Kitasatosporales > Streptomycetaceae > Streptomyces > Streptomyces sp. NPDC096323. The sequence goes on along the minus strand of NZ_JBEOSI010000005.1, from coordinate 356,588 downwards.
AGCCCGGCGTGGTTGGCGCGGCCGTTGCCGACGAGGTGGACGGTGCCGTCCTTGGCGATCACGCCGTGGCAGAGCGGGCCGGGCAGCTCGGCGTAGCCGTCGTAGCAGAGGGCGACGGAGCTGTCGGTGCCGGAGGTGACGGTGTGATGGACGACCACACCGTTCACCGGGCCCCAGGCGCCCTGGCTGTCGCGGTTGTGGTTGCGCCAGTCGCCGTACTCGACGACCCGGACGCCTTCGGCGGTCAGGGCGGTGACGAGGGTGCCGGCGGTGAGCGGGGTTGCCATGGTGGCTCCTTGTGCGGTGCCCGTGGGCGCGGTGCGCCTGCGGGCGGTGCTGGTGTGGGAGGGGGCGGTACGACCCGGGGCCGGCCGAGCGCGCGAGACGCGTACGGCCGGCCCCGGGGGCGGGAGCGGGAGCCCGGTCAGGAGACGGCGGCCCAGATGGCGTTCGCGTCCGCGACGATGGTCGAGGGGGTGAACGAGGTGGGCAGCGAGGTCAGGCCGGTGGCGGCGAGCCGGGCGTGCCGGACGAAGGCGCCGGGCATCCGGGCGCTGCCGCCCGGGTAGTTGCCGACGCTCGCGCCCACCATGAAGGCAGGACCGTTGGTCTTCGGGTCGGGGCCGTTGATCAGCAGCGCCACCCAGTAGTTGCCCGCCGCGGCGGCGTAGGCCGTGGCCAGCTTCAGGACGAAGGTGGTGCCTTCGGTCTTGGTGATCAGCTTGTCCAGGGTGCCGGTGACCCCGACGCGCGTACCGGCGCTGGAGTACAGCCCCGCGTACGAGGTGGCGGCGATTCCGGTGCCGGCGAAACCAGGCACGTAGAAGACGACGTTGGTGACGGTCGCCGCGGTGGTCAGCGGCACGCCTATGAGGTAAACGGTGCCGTTGATGCAGTACTGCGGGCTGGTGACCGAGGACGCCGCCGGGTCGAACGCCCACGCCTTGAAGCCCAGGGAGGCCGGCGTCCAGGTACCGGAGGAGGCCACGTTGTCCACGTAGGAGCGGCGCACCAGCTGATTGGCGTTGGCCGGGTCGGCGGAGACGGTGGGAACGATGGAGAACGTCTTGGCCCCGACGATGGTCTGGGCGCCGCCGAGCAGGACGGCCTGGTCGGCGGAGACCGCCCCGAGGTCGTCCGACGTCAGGGTGATGGCTCCGGTCTGTCCGTTGACGGAGGTGACGGGTGCGGCACCGATCGCCAGGTACCGGGTGTCGGCGGCGGCCGGGGTGAGCGCGCCCAGGTCGACCGCCGCGAGGGTGACGGCCCCCGTCTTTCCGTTGAGGGAGGTGACGCCCTCGCCGGTGCCGTCCGGCAGCTGTGCGAGCGGCACCTTGCCCTCGGCGTCGAGCTGGGCGACCCCGCCGGCCCGGCCGGCGGCCGAGGTGGCCACGGCGCCGATGTCGGCGGCGGCCAGGACGATGTCGGTCTCGGTGTGGCCGTTGACCGAGCGGATGGGGCCGGCCGGGCCCTGCGGCCCCGGTGCGCCCTGCGGTCCTGGGGGGCCCGGCACGCTCACGTACTGCGCTCCGGCAGGGTCGGCGGGGGCGATGTCGGCGAGGTCGATCTCCGCGGCGACGGCCGGCAGAGCGATGCGGTAGGCGCGGTTGCGGCCGACGCCGGCGATCCGCTCGGTGACGGCGTACGTCCAGCCGAACGGGTTCCAGCCCTCGGCGTCGGTGGCCGGGAGCGTGACGTCGATCCGGCCCTCGGAGTCGAGCGTGGCGACGGTGGGGCCGCCGACGAAAAGGTCGGCCTGGGAGTGGGTGAGCAGCGCCGGCGGCTGGAACTCGACATTCCCGCTGTGCGGGCGGCCGTCGAGGGTGAAGTACTGGGCGGTGAGCCGGACGGTCGGGATGGATTCGGGCAGCACGGGAACTCCGGTGTCTGGCAGGTGTCTGGGAAAGGGGAACGGGACGTGCGGCGGTGCACGGCCCTACGGCGGGGGCAAGGGCCGGGTCCGGGGACGCGGGAGTGGCACAGGCGCCCAGGGCCGGGTGCGGTGCGCGCGGCCCTGGGGCTGTCCGGTGCGGAGGCGGGCCGGCTTCAGCGGTCTCCGGAGCTCAGGACTGCACGCCGTACAGTCCGCGCGGCAGGCAGGCGACGGTGTCGCCGGTGGCCGCGACCCTTGCCTGGATCTCGAAGGCCACCGTGTCGCCGAAGGACGCCGGAAGGTCCTCGACCAGGGTCACGGTGAGGTCGGCCGGCTGCCCCGCGGTGCCGGTCAGGGTCTGCTCCGCACCGACCGCGGTGCCGTTGACGAGCAGCCGGACGGCCGCTCCCACGGTCCCGGAGACCGCCAGCGCGCAGTACACCTTGGGGTGCTGGGCGAAGCCGGGGCCCGCGTAGAGCGTGGTCCAGTCGGTCGAGCCGGTGAACTCCCAGCCGGCCCTGCTCACCGGGACCGGGGTCGGGAACGGCAGGTAGGGGCGGGCCAGACCCCCGTGGGCCGCGTCGGTCGCCAGGACGGTGTCACCCCGGTGGTCCAGGACGCGCAACGCCTGTACGGGGGAGTTCACCGGGTCAGTCGTGATCAGGGACAGCGCCAGCGAACCGTCGTCGCGCCGCAGCTCCAGGCCCTGCTGGTAGGTCTCCGTCTCGCTGTCACGGTCGGGCTGCACCCGGCCGACCAGCAGCAGGTCCTCGCTCAGCGAGGTCCTGGCCCGGATGCGGCCCCGGTCGCCGACGACGATGTCGCCGTTGCCGACCTGGTTCATCGCCGGACTGCTGTTGGCGCTCGCCATCAGCCCGCGGATGCGGCGTTCGATCTCCCGGACGCGGTCCATGAGGTCGGTGGGGATCGTGGCCATGTCTACACGCCTTCCAGGTAGAGGGTCGCCGTCTCGGCCTTGGTGCGCTGCGGCGGTTCCACCGCGATGCCGACGATCCGGTACTGCTCGTCCTGCGGCTGCTGATGCCACAGGTCGCGCAGCCGCAGCCGGATGCGGGCGCCGAGCAGCGCCGGGGTGATCCGGCCGTCCAGCCGCACGGTGATCTCCGGGATCACCTCCGGCATGCGCTGGCGGGCCAGCTCGGCCCCGGCCAGGGACCGCAGGATCGCCTCGTCGGTCACCCCGCTGTGGTCCGAGGTGGACTCCAGCCGGGGCCAGCCGGCCGCCAGGTCCTCGGGCGACGCGACGGAGACGGTGAGCGGCTGGGACTCCTGCGCCTGGTCGCTGTTGGACGAGTCGCCGCGCGCCACCCACACGTCGGCCTGCACGGTCGAGTCGGCCGGCAGGCTGTAGGTGATGACCTGGCCGGGGTGGTCCAGGACGATGTCGGAGGCCCCGGCGGTGATCAGCGGGTGCCCGAGCTGGAGCCGCTTGGCACGCCGGCCCCCGGCGTCCCGGTAGCAGTGCACCCGCCACTCGAACCCGTCGGCCAGCTTGGCCAGCTGGTCCAGCAGCTCCCTGACCCGGGTCAGCGAGGAGTAGGCGAAGGCGCAGTCCCGCGCGATGCCGGACATCTCGTTCCCGAGCTGGATGCCGATGTCGCCGCCCGGCTGCTCCTGGGCGTGCGCGACGAGCAGCCGTGCGATCTCGAACTGGTCGAGCGCCGTGTAGGAGACGTCCTGCGCCAGGATGCGGTGGTCCAGGTACGAGTCGAAGGTGCCGGCCTGGAACTGCGCCTGAAGGCGGCCGCGTTCGTCGCTGGACGGGGTGCAGGTCCAGAGGACCCCGCCCCACCAGATGTCGCCGTCGCGCTCCAGCCATACCGCGGTGCGGCCGGGCACCAGCGCCGCCCTGGCCCGGCGGGCCAGGGCGGCGTCCGGCAGCGGGACCGTAGCCGACAGCGATCCCGACTTGCCGATGTAGTCGTCGAACTTGGTCTCCGTCAGCGGCAGCACGTCCACCACCCGGTCGGTGCGCAGGTCGCAGAAGACCGCCCGGTAGACGGGGGTGAGCGGGGTGTACGTCGTACGGGGCGAACTCGTCACGCCGCCCTCCTCAGAGCATCGGGTCGACGCGGATGAACCGGTTGTCGAACCAGTGGTTGTTGGTCGTGGCGCCGGAGGAGTACGCGGAGACGGCGGTGTACTGGGCGCCGGCCTGGAGACCGGTGACCGGGAAGACGGTGCTCACGGACTGGTTGCCCCGGCCGGTGTCGACGGCCGAGCGAACCTCGTCGGCGCCGAGGCCGGTGACCAGGACGCCGTCCTTGCGGATGTTGGCCGACATCCGGCCCCAGCCACCGTCCACCGACGGCTGCCCCTGGAAACCGAGGTGGATGAGGACCTTGCCGGAGACCGGAGCGGTGAACGTGGTGGCGATCGTCGGCCCGTTGGTGCCGGTCAGTGCCTCCGACCAGGTGATGGTCTTGCAGTAGCCACCGTCGTTGTTGTACGAGAACGCCGGGTTCGGCATCGCGAGCACCCAGGCGGTGCCGCTCCACCGCTCCAGGCGGCCGTTGTCGTCCCGGTACTGGCCCACGTACCCGCCGGTGGCGAGCTGGCCGGTCGGCGCGATGCCACCGATCTGGCTCGGGTAGCCGTTCCAGTCGCCACCGTCCCAGCGCTGGAACTGGGTACCGATGTCGCGGTACTGGCCCGGGTAGGCACCGGTCTCGTTGGTGTTCCCGTACAGCGGCAGGATGCCGCCGACCGCGACGGTGCTGGTGCGCAGGTTGGCGACGGCGGAGGCCCAGGCGATGCCGCCGGTACCGACGGACGCGCCCGCCGGAACCCGGATCGTCGCCAGCGGGAGGGCGCCGGACGGCGTCTCGGGGACCTGAGGAGTGCCGGACGGGACGCCCTGCAGGACCTCCAGTACGGCCTCGGTGCGGCCGGACTTGTCGAACTGGGCGTCGTAGATCCGCAGGACGAGCAGGTCGACGCGCGGGTTATTGGCGTCGCCGTCGCCGAGGACCACCGTGGTGTAGTCGGTGAGCACGACCGGGTAGGCGCCGGCCGCCTCGCTGCCTTGGACGACGGCACGGCCGGGGGCGACGGTCGCCGTCATGCCGGCGGTGGAGCTGAAGACGTAGAACGCCGACATCAGGTCCTTGCCGTCGGGCGAGCCCGGGATGATGCCGCTGCGGCTCGCGAGCCCGCTCGTCGGGGTCATGGTGCCGGTCGGGGCGAGCCGGGTGTCGGCACGGGACTGGCCGGACTCGGCGTCGGTGCGGTTGACGAGCCATGCGCTGCGCACGGGCATGAGGTCCTCCTGGAAGAAATCTGCGGGAGTGCTGGTCTGTGGAACTGCGGGTCTGCCGGACCGCTGGTCTGTGGAACTACGGGTCCGCGGGTCTGCTGCTTCGCGAGGGGCGGCGGGTCACCAGTGCCCGGCGCGCCAGCGGACGGTGACGGAGGCGTCCGGGGACGCGGTGACGTCGTCCGAGCGGAAGGCCAGGCCCGTGGTCCCCGGCTCCAGTTGGAACAGCTGCTCGGGCGAGGAGTCCGGGGTGGCGGTGTAGATGCGGGACGCGGTGTCGTTGAGCAGCACCGTGCCGGCCTCGGTGTCGACCGTGAGGATGTCCCCGGCGCCCAGCGCCAGGGCGTACTGGAGCTGGCGGCCGTCGGAGAGCCGGGTCAGTGAGGGGCGCTGCACCGGTCCGCGGAACTCCACGAGCGGGCGCACGGCGGCGCCCCCGTCGTTGACCGCCGTGATCGAACCGGCGGTGCCGCTCGCACCCCAGCTCAGCGGCCACACCAGACCGGATCCGGCGTCGTCGTCCCAGGCCATCCCGGACTCGCCGACCGGCAGCCCGGTGATCGCCTCGTGCCGGACGGTGCCGTAGCGGCGCGGGTCGGTGGCCGTCCACTGGATGCTGACCTTCGCGAACCCCTGGATCGCGTAGGAGCGGTCCTGCGGTACGACGCGGCGGCTGACCCTGGCCCGGACCGCGAGGGTTTCGCCCAGCAGCCGGATGGCGAGCCAGCGTTCCCGGCCGTCGGGACCGGTCGAGGCGCGGAAGGCGGTGGCGGTGGCAAGGGGGTCGGTCCCGGCCGGCGGCGCCAGCCAGACGGTCGTCCCGACCAACCGGGGCTGCGCCCAGCGGTCGCCGGGCCAGGAGCCGTGCTGGTCCGGCCGGAGCACGTCTCCGAGGTCCAGCTCGGGCAGGTCTTCCCAGCCGGTGACCCCGGTGCGGTCGACCGGGTAGGGCGTTCCGGCCCCCATGAGGAGGCCGCCCCACTGGATCTGGCCGTCGCGTGTGATCAGTGAACCGGGGTTGGTGTCGTCGGAGAGGGGGATCGGGGCAGTGGAGACGGTATCGGCCATATCGGGCCGTCACCTCGCTTCGGGGCTTGGCTTACGGGCGGGGACGCCTCCGGGGCGGGGCCCTGGGTGGCGCCTGGGCATGCGGAAGCACGGCACGGCGGGTGGGTGTGCCGGGCGGCGGTGCGGTACGGGCCGGGCGGCGGTCGCGTAACGGCCGGCTCAGGCCGCGGTGCGGTACAGGAAGTGCAGGTCGTCCGCGATGGTCAGCGCGCTGCTGCCCTCCCGCTCCGCGTAGACCCGGACCCCGGGGCGGCCTGCGAAGAAGGCGGGCCCGGTGGTGGCGGGGGCGCCGGACGGCGCGGGGAGGAAGCGGCCGAGCCGGGAGAGCGGCTGCACGGAGGAGGCCCCCGGCACGGCGGCCGGCAGCACGACACCGCCCTCGGCGAGCTGCGGGATCTTCGACAGGTGCACGCCGAACTTCTTGCCGAAGAAGTTGAAGCTCAGGTGGTTGAGCCCGTCGATGATCCAGTTGGCGAAGGCGATCAGGCCCTTGACGGGTCCGGTGATGACCCCGGCGACGGTCTGGATGCCGGTGGACATGAACGTACCCATGCCGTGCAGGGACTTGGACATGGCGTCGCGCACCCGGGTGAACGCCGAAGGAAGCGTCTTCGTCAGCCAGTTCAGGGTCGGCTGGACGACGCCCTTGAAGCCGTTCCAGGCCCCCTTGACGACCGAGGTGACCGCACGGGTCGCTGTGGAGATGGCGCTCCGCGCGCCCTCGAAGCCGGCCCTGAGCCCGGAGCCGATCGTCTTCAGCACCGATCCGACGGTCCGCTGCACCCCCTCGAACACCTCGGACACGTTCTTCACCCAGCTGTGGATGATCGGCCCCATGAACGCCCAGACGGCCCGGAACATGTCCAGCGCGCCCCGGAAGACCTCCTGGATCACCTTCTGGCCGGTGGCGGAGTTCATGGCGTAGTCGATGAGCAGGGCCACCAGCGGGGTGACGATCCCTAGGACGAAGCCGAGCGGATTCGCCTTCATGGCCGTGTTGATGCCGGTCATGACGACGGAGCCGACGGTCATGGCGACGCCGAAGAGGGTCATGGCCTTGGTGACGGTCGGGGTGTACTTCCCGAACAGGTCGGTCATGGATCCGAAGGCCCCGGCGCCGGCGGCGAGCGTGCCGAGGACGCCGACGGGGCCGCGGACCTTGGTGGCGCCGGCGCGGATACGAGTCGCGGCGGTGGAGGCGGAAGTGCCGGCCTTGCGGACGGAACTGCCCGCGCGCGTCGCCGCCGTACGGAACTGCCGGAGCGCGGGTGCGGTGGTGGCCGTCAGCGTGGCCATTGTGCCGAGCGGGGTCCGGGCACCGACGAGCCCGCGCCGCACACTCTGGACGGAGGTGCCCGTCCGGAGTGCCGCGGTGCGGAAGTTGCCCAGGGCCGCCGCGGGCCTGGCACCGCCGGACGTCGGGTCCCGGCGGGCGCGTTTCATCCTCGGGCCTTGGAGAGGAACAGCAGGGCGCTGGCGGTGTCCTGGACACTGCTGCTCGACGCCTCGTAGTACTGCTCGATGTAGAAACCGCCGTCGGTGGCTGCGGCGCCGCTGCCCAGCCGGCCGGCCCGGGTGCTGTGCCCCAGCAGTCGGCTCAGCTTGGAGAGCGGCAGCACAGCCTCCGCCTCGCCGGCCTCGGCGACGATGGTGTGCACGCCGCCGTTGCGCGGCTGGACGATGCCGCCCTGGGCGAGGCGGGGGATGGTCGGCAGGTGGATGCCGAAGGACTTGCCGCCGACGACGGGCACCCAACCGGGCACCGAGACCTTGATGCCGTTGAGCTTGCCGATCGCGGAGTTGATCAGCCCGATCACGGCGTTGATCGGGCCGCTGACGGCGCCCTTGATCGCGCCGAAGGCGTTGCTCGCGATGGACTTCAGGCCGTTCCAGGCACTGGAGAGCTTGCTCTTGACGGCGGTGAACGCGGCGGGGACGACACTCTTGATCCAGTTCACCACCGGCGAGATGACGGACTTGATGCCACTCCATACGGTGGTGATGATCTTCTTCACGGCGTTCATGGCCGTCGTGATGATCGTCTTCCAGAGGGTGAAGTAGGTCTTGATGACGGTGGCGACGGCCTTGACGACCACCGAAACCGCCGTCTTGATCCCGTTCCACACGCTCTTCATGAGCTTGCCGGCCGCCTGCATGATGGGGCCGACGGCCTTCATCACTGTGGTGATCACGCTCTTGATGACGGAGAAGGCGGTTTTGAGGACCTTCTGCATGGTCTTCGACTGCATCGCCATGTCCACGACCTTGGCGATCAGCGGGGCGAGCAACGCCATCAGGACGCCGATGAGGTTGCCCTTCATCGACTTGTTGAGCCCCTTCATGCCCTTGTCGGCCTTGGCCGCGCCGGACTGGAACGTGCCGATCTGCTTGCCGCCGGTCTGCCCGGCCTTCCCCGCCTTGGTGATGGACTTCCCGGCCTTGTCCGCCGCCTGCTGAAGCGACTTCAGCTCCTTGGCCGACTGCTGGGAGGAGGACTTGATGCTGGTGATCCCGCTGTTGCTGCTTTGGGTGCTCTGCTTCAGGCCGGTCGCCGCCCGGCTGGCCTGGTCGAGATTGGTCTTGAAGCCGCGGAGACTGTCCGCGGCTTTCTTGAGTGTGGCTGTGAACGCCATTCCATGTCCGATCGTTCATCGGCCTGTCCGGCCGATCGGCTTGCGGTGCCGGAATGTGGAAGAGGAGGTGCGGACCGGAACGGTCAGGCGAACTCGGCGAGAAGCCCGTCGACCTTGGTGTGAAGGCCGTCGATCGCGGTGCCGAGCTTCTTCGTCGCCGCTTCGATCCTGGCGACCGAACGGTTGGTCCAATCGGCGTCAGGGGCCGACATCTGGGTGACCTCGGTGCTCTCGAGCTTGGGCAGGAACCCGCTCTTGGTCGTGCCGATCTTCTTTCCCTTTTTCTCCAGAAGAGTTTTCAGCGCGACATCGAACTGTAGGATTTTCAGCCCGAGGGCACCCACGAGTGCGAGACCCAGCGTCACGACCGTGGTCATCGAGAACGAGGAAGTGGCGAGGCTCTTGACGCTTTCCACGATCTCCTTGGGTATCAAGCCCTGCAAGAGGGTCTCGACGGGGCCGGGCTGGCTCTTCTTTTCGGCGGCAGGGGCCGCAGCCCCGCTACCTGAAGAAGACTTCTTGAGTTCGGCGATTTGTTTGGCGATGTACTCTTCTGTGGCCAGCCGGGTAGGACCTTTTCCTGGGACGGAGTCCTGAACACCCTTAATTGCCTGAAGGATCTCCGTGTCTTTGGTGAGAAGTTCTTCGTTGGTCGTCATCGAGCTGCCTTTCCTGGACCATGGGCATACGGCAGGCTGTGGGATGCGAGTGAAATGCCACCGTAAGTGGCATTTGTGGAGAACTATCTGGTCGCTCCCCGGGCCGCTTCTGCCCGGCTCCGGATTCTGTTGCCAACGGCGGTGACGCCATGTCATCATCGACGAAAAAGAGCCGGAGGGTCTGTGGTGTTCAACGTTTTCGGTGTGATTTTCGCTGTTGCACTTCTCGCCCTTATCTCCTTCGGAGTTCCGTACCTCAGGCAGGCTCCTCTGCGACAAAGAGGTGTGCGCACATGGGGGTGGGAGGCGTCCAGGTCGGTTCCACAGGACGGGAAAATAACGGTGCGGTACGGGTACGACGGGCGCGACGGTGGGCTGCACAGCATTCCGATGGTAGGTCTTACCGTGCAGCCCTCCGGATCTGAGGAGATCGTCTACGACCCGAAGAATCCGAAGCGCGCCGAATTCGTTTCCCGTATGCCGGAAAACGTGAAGGGGAGGCGTAATCTCCTCATCGTTCTGCTGGCTGTGGCATTTATTTCGCTCGCTCTGGGATGTATCGATGCGGCGATGTGATTCACGGACCACACGGAGCCTCGCGGTTACCGATCGCCGGTAATCCGTCTCCCGGCCATCTGTGCTCCCCGGTCAGGTGGCTCGGGTTTTCTCGGCGGAAAGTGCAGAAGTGGGGAGAAGTTGCACGTGATCGCTGTTTTGCAGTGCCCGCCGGCCGCCCCGGAGAGAAGAGACGGCCGGCAGAGGCGTGTCAGCCGAAGAAGTGGGCCAGTTCCGAAGCGCTCGGGCCGGCCTTCGGGGCATCGGTGGCGTCGGTGTCATCGCCCCGCGTGTCCCGCTCGGCCGAGTCCCCCGGGCGCGGGACCGGCACCGGTTGTTCCGGCGGGTCGGACTCTCCGTCGCCGTTGACGACGGAGAACATCCAGTTGGCGGCCGCGAGATGGTCCACCACCGCTGCCAGCAGGTAGTCGGTGACTCCCCAGTCGGCGCCTTCGCCGTCGGTGTCGCGGATGGTGGAGCTGTCCCGCGGCAGGTGCTTGATCAGGATCGCCAGTCGGCGGGAGGAGAGCCGGCCGCGATGCCAGTCGAGCAGGTCCACCCCGTAGTGACGGAGCAGGTCGGCTTCGAGAGCCTCGGCGTGTTCATCGGCGAACGCGACGAGGCTCAGTCTTCCCCCAGGCCGAGCCCGGTCTCCTTGCCGTACGCCTCCAGGATGGCGGCGATGTCCTGCATGGTCACGTCGAGCTGCGCGAAGCGGGCGAACTGCTTCTTGCCCATGAGGAGTTCGAGCAGGCCGTCGACGTCGTCGTCGTCCAGGCCGCGGAGCGCCCGGGCGGTGACGCGCGTCAGTTCGGTCGGCAGTTCGAAGGTGTCGCCCTCGATGGTGAACGACCAGGAGCGGCCGAGGGCCTCCATGCGCTGGGCGCGGGCTGCGGACACGTCGAAGGTGGCCATGGGGTCTCCGTTTCGGGAAGGGGGCCGCACCCGGGCGGCCCGGATCGGGCGTCGTGGTGCGGCGGTGCGATGCGGTACGTGCTGGGTGGTGGGGTACGTGCGACGCGATGACGCGTCGCGGGGTGCCGGGCCGGACGGGCAGGCACCCCGCGACGCTGCCCCCAGGAGCCGGGGGCAGCGGGTCACACCGAGAGGTACGACGGGTCCTTCATGACGAAGGTCGCCAGCGGCTGGGTCTCGCCGGAGGACAGTGCCGTGAACGTGACACCCAGCGAGGCGGCGGCCTTGCGGGCGAGCTTGATGTCGTCCGACGCTGTGACCTGGCCGCGCGGGATGACGAAGCGGTAGGTGACGTCCACCCCGTCGTGGAACTCCAGGCCGAGGGCGCGCTCGTCGAACTGCGGGCCGTCCGGCACGCTGTACGTGTAGACGCCCGGGTTCTCGGTGGCGTTCACCGCCGAGACCGTGTCGCCGCCCATGAAGAACGGCAGGGTGTCCTCGTTGAACTGGAGCATGGCGAACTTCAGGGTCAGGTCGCGGTCCGCGTAGATGAAGCGAGCCGGGCTGACGGCCTGCCACGTCTCGACCGGGTCGAGCTTGTCCTTCTTGGAGAAGGTCACGCCGTCGGTGGACGTGTAACCGAGGTCCCGCCACACCGCGCTGTCCCAGTCGGCCGAAGGGTCGTTGGAGAACGTGGTCGGCGCGGGGGTACCGGCCTTGGCCACGAGGATGCGGCCCGTTCCGGCGATGCGGATCTCGGACGAGTTGTTACCAGCCATGGAGGTGGCTTCCTTTCCAGGGGGTGCCCCCGTGCGGGGGCCGCCGTATCCGGGGCGGGTACGGCGAAGGCCCCGCCGTCTGTTCGGCGGGGCCTGGTTCGCGGGGCGTCGTACGGCCGGGTGGGCGGGCCCGGACGCCGGATGTGGTGCGTACGGAGAGCGGCTGTGCCCCGGCGCGGGCGCCGGTGGGGCCGTCAGTCCGTACGGACGGTGAAGCGGAGGATGCAGATGTACCGGTTGGCGCCTGCGTAGATGTAGTCGGGCAGCCAACGCGGGCCGTCCTCCTCGATCACCTCGCTGACGAACGAGGTGCCGAAGACGGTGCCGGTCGCTGCCAGCAGCGTGGCGCGGGCCGCGTTGGCGAGGGTGTGGGCCACCGACTTCTCCGGGCCGTAGACCTCCAGTTGGATCAGCGGGCGGTCCACGTGCATGTCGTCGACCCAGGCGCCGCCCATGCGGGAGATCAGTACGGCCTTCTGCGTCCCGTCGAAGCCGGCCGGCGGCGCGTCGTCGACGAACGCGTCCGCCAGTTCCGCGCGCGTTTTGAGCAGGTCCCGCACGATCGCCTGGACGTCCGGGAACGTCCCTGGCGCGGATGAGGGCATGGTGTCACTCCTTTGTACGGGCCGAGTACGGACGCCCGTGCGTGCGGCCCGTACGCACGCCGGACACGACGGCGGCGGAACCGTGCCCCTCGGAGGGAGGTGGGCACAGCTCCGCCGCTGCACCCATAGTGATCCATAGATTGCGCGCGCGCAACCAACTTCGACATAGGCGGGTCATCGAGATGTTCGAACGTCGGATCCACGTGGAGGGGGGTAGGTGCGTGTCGCGCCGTCATATGCCAGGTGTTCGCGCCCGGTTCTGCGCTATCCTGAGCAACCGATTCGAACAGAATTCGAACAGACCGAACGTGGCATGGACCGACGCAGGCGTAAGGACGGTGTGGGGTCGTGACGACGAACAGCGAATGGAGGCCGGTCCCCGGCGGTGAGCAGTCGTGGTGACCGGGGAGCCGGGAGAGCGGCTTGCCGATGTCATGGCTGCCGCCGTCACGGTGGCCGTGGAATCGGCGGAAGCCGGCCGTTACACCGGAGAGGTGGGCAGAACCCTGGCCGCGGTCGTGGGTGAGATGGGAGCCCGGCTCGTCGGAGAGGCCGAGCTGCGTGGCTTTTCCACCGGCTGGCAGGAGGCGATGGCCGTGAGACCCGCCGGAGTGCGACCCCTCCGCGCCGCCCGGGCCCACGCCTGACGGCTCGGCCGGCCCCGGCCGCCCGGCACCCGCCGCGCACGGACGCGTACGTCCCCTACGTACGCCACGCCGAGGCAGCGGTGGGGGGCGCCCACCGCCCCCGCGGGTGCACTGTCCGCCGCCGGCCCTTCCGTACGCCCCGCACGCCGCGCCCCCGGGCGCGCCCCGCGCGTCGTACGCGGGGACGGCCGGCGACGGAGCTCCCGGCCGCGGACATGCGAACGCCCCCGGTCCCTGTGCGGGAACCGGGGGCGCAGACGTGTGCGGCAGCGGTGGGGGTGTGGCCGCCCCGGTCAGCCGCGCGGTGCGGAGGTGGGCCCGGACGCGGTGGCGGTGGAGCGGTGAGGTGGGCGGCGAGTGGCGCGTTCGGCGGCGAACACGTCCTCCAGCCGGTACAGATGGCGCCTGCCCTGCTGTCCGGAGGGCCGCAGATGGCCGAGCTGCACCCACTTCCTGATAGTCGCGGGCACCACCCCCGCCTCCTGGGCCGCCAGGGCGCTGGTCACCAGAGTGACGCCGGTCAGCGTGGAGTACGGGTGGCGAGGGGAGGTCATCGGGGATCGGCCCCGTTTCCGGTCCGGGAGGCGGAGGCCGCGACCGCCTGGCGGCCGGCTCCCACGGCCGGCCAGGCGTCCCGTTCCCAGAGATGGCGGAAGACCGGATCGCTCGTGCAGTCGCACGCCTCGTCCCCGCACCGGCACCCCGGATTGACGCAGAGCACGGCTTCGCGGTCGGGGAAGGCGCGCAGGGAGACCGAGTCGCACCAGGGGCAACGCCCCGGCAGCCGGACCATCGTCTCCGTCTCGCCCAGGGCCCGGGCGCATCGCCTGGCCATCCGGCGCAGCTCGTCGTGGGCGTGCCGGGCGAGCGTCGGGTCGGCGGCGGTGTGTCCCAGGAGTCCGGCGATCCGGGCGAGCCTTTCGGGCACCGGGGCGCGGCGCGGCCGGCCGAACCCGAGTCGGCCGAGGAGCGCCTCCTCCAGTTCCGCGACGCCGTCGCTGATGTCGCGCAGCGCGTCCGAGATGTGCAGCCGCACGGGCGCGGCCGAGTGGCCGGGGGCAGTGAGCCCGCGCCGCTCGTTGAAAAGTGCCTCCTCGCGTTCCGTACGGCTCAGCGCGGCGCGCGCCGCGCGCTCGGCCGGGCCCGGGACGTGCCGGACGACGGACGGGCGGCTGCCCGAGGAGGGGGCCAACTCCTCCAGCAGGTCCGGAAACTGGCGGGCCAGGGTGGCGGCCCAGAGCGCCGCGTCCCGGGCGATGCCGGTGCCGTCCGCCTTCTCGGCGGTTCGGACGCGGTCCGTCCCGGGCTGCCCGGCGTACGGTCCCGTGGCTCCGGATACCTTTTCCTCGTCACCCATAGCGGGCCCTCCTTCTGCATGCTTCTGTGCGGGTTGTTCGGATTGCTGCGGGGCGTGGCTGTCCGTTTCTCCTGGCGCTCCGAGGTCAGGCGGCTGCGCGGCGACCCCTGCCCCGCTCCAGGGCGACGGGCCGGCCGTTGCGCCAGAGCCGCCCCGCGCACACCCCGTCGAACCAGCTGTCGGCCGGCGCCACCGTCTCCTCGCACCGCCGGAGGACCGGGCAACGGGCGCAGGCGCCGAGGGCGGCCGCGGCCTCGGCCGGATGCCGGGCGAAGACCGTCTCCGGAGGAAGTCCCAGACAGGCAGCCGAAGCGGTCCAGGTGTCGGAGGGGAGTGAGAGGAACGACGGATCCATGGAGGCTCCTGGTGCGCGAGCGGTGAGGCGGGGCGTGAGTGACACGACGGCAGGGAGGGATGCGACTGGAGATGCACAGTGCCAGATTGCGTGCGAGCGCGCAACGAACTTGGCGCCGAGCGCTGCTTTCAGCCAATCGCTAAGAGTGATGTTGACGTCACAACGCGCACGGAAGGGGCAAGCTCTTGACGGAATCTCCACCTTGCGCTCGCGAAAGCTCATAATTCTGCGCGCGCAAGCGCGGTAACCTGACCTTCGCTTCGGAGGGAGGCGAAGGTCTGTGACCGTCAGTGAACTGGAGCAGTTCGCGGCCTGGATCGAGGATGTGATCCGGCGGCGTGGATATGACATCGACAGCCCGCGCGGCGGCGGCAAATCCCGCCTCGCCGACGAGGCGGGCGTACACCGGGCAGCCATCACGAGGCTGTTGCAGCGGCAGAGCATGCCGGACCTGGAGACGATGCGCAGACTCGGCCATGTCCTGGGCGTCCCTGTACGGGAGATGCTCATCCGCTCGGGCCGGCTCACCGAGGACGAGCTGCCGATGCCCCCGGCCCCGGACGGCCTCGACAGGCAGAACGCCGGCGCCGAGCGGATCACGCTGGAGGAGGCCGCGGCCGCGCTCGGCGTCCCGGCCGAGCAGCGGGAGATGTTCATGCGGGTCGCCGGGCAGTTCCTGCCCGCGGAGCCGGTGGAACGGGATCTGCCGGTCCGGCGGACCCGGAGGGGCTGAGGCCGGGCGAGGCATGGGCGCCCCCTTGTACGTACGTGCGCCGGTCGTCGACCCGGACGGCCGACGGTCAGTCCTGCGGCGCCCGCCCGATCCTGTGGCCGTTCTGCGGCCATCCTTGCCGCCGACCGCCTCGGGATCGCGGCGCGCGGGTGATCGCTAAGCTGCTCCTGGTCCGTTCAGCAGGGGGACGGGTTCTCACCGGCCCCGGTCCACCGTGGGCGAGAAACGCGCGCCGGTCGAGGAAGCGGGCGCCGCACTACTGTGGCGGGAACGGTGGTGAAGGGGACGTCAGGGAGAGCCGCGCATGGTCGAGGGCGAAAAGGGCTCCCGGCAGGCGAACGGCTCGCCCGAGGCCGCACCGTGTCAGCGGCGGCCGAAGGTACCGGACGTGGGGGAGGGCAGGAAGATGCCTCCCGGCGATGTGGCCCGGCTGCTCGCCGCTGTCGGGGTCCTGCTGGGGAGCCACGCGCCGAGCGATCTGGTGGTTGTGCCGAGGGAGGAACTGGAGCGGCGGGAGTTCGCCGCGTACGGGCAGGGCTGGCGGGACTCGGCGGCCCAGAAGCACCGAGTCGCCGAGTGGGCCGACGGCCCCCCGGCGGCGGATGCCGACGACCGGACGCCCGGGCAGGCCGCGGTCATTCCGTTCCGCCGCAGGCTCACGTCCGGTGTGCGTGACGACGCGCGGAGTGGAGTGGCGGACCTTCCCGGACCCGCTTCGGCCAGGGCGATCACGGGCCGTCTCCGTCCCACCCCCGATGCCGCGGACCCCCCGGATCCCGAAACCACCGGCCCCACGCCGTCTCCCCCCGCGCCCACCGGCCACGACACGGCCCCCGCGCCCACCGGCCCTGGGTCCGCGGCCCCCGCCCCCACCGGTCCCGGGTCCATGGCCCCCGCGCCCACCGGCCCTGGGTCCGCGGCCCCCGCCCCCACCGACCCTGGGCCCGCGGCCCCCGCGCCCGCCGACCCCGGGTCCACGGACCCCCCGTCCACCGGCCCCGTACCGGTGGACGCACAACTGGACACCCCGGCCCTCGCCCGCCCCGCGACTCCGGCGCGCCCTCCGGCTTTCGTCCTGAAGAACCGCCGCTCCAAGGTGCCCACCATCCCGCGCCTGCCCCGTCCGCGCCAGGGCCGCCCCGACGGACGGAACTGAGCGGACGGCCCCGCGCCGCCCCGGCACGCACGCGCTCCGGCCGGGGCGAGCGGCCGGAGCGGCCGCGGAGGCGAGGGTGGTGGGGCCGAGCAGCTGACTGAACTCCCAGAGTTGCGGCCCCGCCCGCCGGGCGCGTACCGGGGCGGGCCTCCCGCGGCGGCCGACGAGGTCCAGGCCGGGCGCCCGCGCCCGGTGAGCAGCATTTGTTTTGACCCAGCTCCGTGAGGTAGGTACGCTCAGACCTTGTGCCTGGGGTGTGCCTGGTCTCGTGTGCGTGTCCTCAACCGCACGGCGAGCCCGTCTTTGCCACCGCGATCTGTGCTTCCACTGCTCCAGGGGAGTGGCCCGCAGTATCCGACACACCCGACCGCGTGGGTCGGCGATGTTCCAGGTTAGTTTCACCGACGGCACACAGAAACCGGAGAAGTAGTGCCTACGATTCAGCAGCTGGTCCGGAAGGGCCGGCAGGACAAGGTCGAGAAGAACAAGACGCCCGCGCTCGAGGGTTCGCCCCAGCGTCGCGGCGTCTGCACGCGTGTCTTCACGACCACCCCGAAGAAGCCGAACTCGGCGCTCCGTAAGGTCGCGCGTGTGCGTCTGACCTCCGGCATCGAGGTCACGGCCTACATTCCGGGTGAGGGACACAACCTGCAGGAGCACTCGATCGTGCTCGTGCGTGGTGGCCGTGTGAAGGACCTGCCGGGTGTTCGCTACAAGATCATCCGCGGCTCGCTCGACACCCAGGGTGTCAAGAACCGCAAGCAGGCCCGCAGCCGCTACGGCGCCAAGAAGGAGAAGTAAGAATGCCTCGTAAGGGCCCCGCCCCGAAGCGCCCGGTCATCATCGACCCGGTCTACAGCTCTCCTCTTGTCACGTCGCTGATCAACAAGATCCTGCTCGACGGCAAGCGTTCCACCGCCGAGCGGATCGTGTACGGCGCCATGGAAGGCCTCCGCGAGAAGACCGGCGCAGACCCGGTCATCACGCTGAAGCGCGCGCTTGAGAACGTCAAGCCCTCGCTCGAGGTCAAGTCCCGCCGCGTCGGTGGCGCGACCTACCAGGTGCCGATCGAGGTCAAGCCCGGTCGTGCCGCCACCCTCTCGCTGCGCTGGATCGTGGGTTACTCCCGCGCCCGTCGCGAGAAGACGATGACCGAGCGGCTCATGAACGAGCTGCTCGACGCCTCCAACGGTCTTGGCGCTGCTGTCAAGAAGCGCGAGGACACCCACAAGATGGCCGAGTCCAACAAGGCCTTCGCGCACTACCGCTGGTAGTCGCTTACCCCATCGAGACCGAGAGAAGATTGAGCCTTATGGCCACCACTTCGCTTGACCTGGCCAAGGTCCGCAACATCGGGATCATGGCCCACATCGACGCGGGCAAGACGACCACCACTGAGCGGATCCTCTTCTACACCGGTGTGAGCTACAAGATCGGTGAAGTCCACGACGGCGCTGCCACGATGGACTGGATGGAGCAGGAGCAGGAGCGCGGCATCACGATCACGTCTGCCGCGACGACCTGTCACTGGCCGCTCAACGATGTTGACCACACCATCAACATCATCGACACCCCCGGTCACGTCGACTTCACCGTCGAGGTGGAGCGTTCGCTCCGCGTCCTCGACGGTGCCGTCACCGTGTTCGACGGTGTGGCCGGCGTCGAACCGCAGTCCGAGACCGTCTGGCGTCAGGCGGACCGCTACGGCGTGCCGCGTATCTGCTTCGTCAACAAGCTCGACCGCACGGGTGCCGAGTTCCACCGCTGTGTCGACATGATCGTCGAGCGCCTGGGCGCGGTTCCGCTCGTCATGCAGCTCCCCATCGGCGCAGAGGCCGACTTCAAGGGCGTCGTCGACCTCGTGTCGATGAAGGCCTTCGTGTGGCCCGAAGAGGCCGCCAAGGGCGAGATGTACGACACCGTCGAGATCCCGGACACCCACAAGGAAGCTGCCGAGGAATGGCGCGGCAAGCTCCTTGAGGCCGTCTCCGAGAACGACGACGCGATGATGGAGCTGTACCTGGAGGGCGTCGAGCCCACCCAGGACCAGCTGCACGAGGCGATCCGCCGCATCACCCTCGCGTCGAAGGGCAGTGCCGACTCGGTCACCGTCACCCCGGTGTTCTGTGGCACCGCGTTCAAGAACAAGGGCGTCCAGCCCCTGCTCGACGCGGTCGTGCGCTACCTGCCTTCCCCCCTGGACGTCGAGGCCATCGAAGGCCACGACGTGAAGGACCCGGAGAAGGTCATCAAGCGCAAGCCGTCGGACGACGAGCCGTTCTCCGGCCTGGCGTTCAAGATCGCGAGCGACCCGCACCTGGGCAAGCTCACCTTCGTCCGGATCTACTCCGGTCGCCTCGAGGCCGGCACCGCGGTGCTGAACTCGGTCAAGGGCAAGAAGGAGCGCATCGGCAAGATCTACCGCATGCACGCGAACAAGCGTGAGGAGATCGCGTCGGTGGGCGCCGGTGACATCATCGCCGTCATGGGCCTGAAGCAGACCACCACCGGTGAGACGCTGTGTGACGACAAGAACCCGGTCATCCTGGAGTCCATGGACTTCCCGGCGCCGGTCATTCAGGTCGCCATCGAGCCCAAGTCCAAGGGTGACCAGGAGAAGCTGGGTGTCGCCATCCAGCGCCTCTCCGAGGAGGACCCGTCCTTCCAGGTGCACTCCGACGAGGAGACCGGCCAGACCATCATCGGTGGTATGGGCGAGCTTCACCTCGAGGTGCTCGTCGACCGCATGAAGCGCGAGTTCCGCGTCGAGGCGAACGTCGGCAAGCCGCAGGTCGCGTACCGCGAGACGATCCGCAAGGCCGTCGAGCGCATCGACTACACGCACAAGAAGCAGACTGGTGGTACCGGCCAGTTCGCGAAGGT
The DNA here is from genome assembly GCF_040302845.1 of Streptomyces sp. NPDC096323. NCBI lineage: Bacteria > Bacillati > Actinomycetota > Actinomycetes > Kitasatosporales > Streptomycetaceae > Streptomyces > Streptomyces sp. NPDC096323. The sequence goes on along the minus strand of NZ_JBEOSI010000005.1, from coordinate 337,093 downwards.
GCAGATCGCCCTTGAGCCCATCGAGGGTGGCGACGCGTCCTACGAGTTCGTCAACAAGGTCACCGGTGGCCGCATCCCCCGTGAGTACATTCCCTCGGTGGACGCGGGCGCCCAGGAAGCCATGCAGTTCGGCATCCTGGCCGGCTACGAGATGGTCGGCGTCCGCGTCACCCTTCTCGACGGTGGTTACCACGAGGTCGACTCCTCTGAGCTCGCCTTCAAGATCGCCGGTTCCCAGGCGTTCAAGGAGGGTGCCCGCAAGGCGTCCCCCGTGCTCCTGGAGCCGATGATGGCCGTCGAGGTCACCACGCCCGAGGACTACATGGGCGATGTCATCGGCGACCTCAACTCCCGCCGCGGCCAGATCCAGGCCATGGAGGAGCGCAGCGGCGCTCGCGTCGTGAAGGGCCTCGTGCCCCTCTCGGAGATGTTCGGCTACGTCGGAGACCTCCGCAGCAAGACCTCGGGTCGCGCAAGCTACTCGATGCAGTTCGACTCCTACGCCGAGGTTCCGCGGAACGTCGCCGAGGAGATCATCGCGAAGGCCAAGGGCGAGTAACTCTTCGGAGCACACGCTTTAGGCTTATCACCGGAGCCCGGTCGGGCATTCGCCGCAGCGCGTAAGCAGCGTGGCGAATGCCCCCGGCACCGGCATCCCAGCAAAGATCACCTGGCGCCGATGAAGCAAGGCGTACAGAACCACTCAGGAGGACCCCAGTGGCGAAGGCAAAGTTCGAGCGGACTAAGCCGCACGTCAACATCGGCACCATCGGTCACATTGACCACGGTAAGACGACCCTCACGGCCGCCATTACCAAGGTGCTGCACGACGCGTTCCCGGACCTGAACGAGGCCTCGGCCTTCGATCAGATCGACAAGGCGCCGGAAGAGCGTCAGCGTGGTATCACCATCTCCATCGCGCACGTCGAGTACCAGACGGAGTCGCGTCACTACGCGCACGTCGACTGCCCGGGTCACGCCGACTACATCAAGAACATGATCACGGGTGCGGCGCAGATGGACGGCGCCATCCTCGTCGTCGCCGCGACCGACGGCCCGATGCCGCAGACCAAGGAGCACGTGCTCCTGGCCCGCCAGGTCGGCGTTCCGTACATCGTCGTCGCCCTGAACAAGGCCGACATGGTGGACGACGAGGAGATCCTGGAGCTCGTCGAGCTCGAGGTCCGTGAGCTCCTCTCCGAGTACGAGTTCCCGGGCGACGACCTTCCGGTCGTCAAGGTCTCGGCGCTCAAGGCTCTTGAGGGCGACGCCGAGTGGGGCCAGACCGTTCTCGACCTGATGAAGGCCGTCGACGAGTCCATCCCGCAGCCCGAGCGTGACGTCGAGAAGCCGTTCCTGATGCCGATCGAGGACGTCTTCACGATCACCGGTCGTGGCACCGTCGTCACCGGTCGTATCGAGCGTGGTGTCCTGAAGGTCAACGAGACCGTCGACATCGTCGGTATCAAGACCGAGAAGACCACCACCACGGTCACCGGCATCGAGATGTTCCGCAAGCTGCTCGACGAGGGCCAGGCCGGTGAGAATGTCGGTCTGCTCCTCCGTGGCATCAAGCGCGAGGACGTCGAGCGCGGCCAGGTCATCATCAAGCCGGGTTCGGTTACGCCGCACACCGACTTCCAGGCCCAGGCCTACATCCTGTCGAAGGACGAGGGTGGCCGTCACACCCCCTTCTTCAACAACTACCGCCCGCAGTTCTACTTCCGTACCACGGACGTGACGGGCGTTGTGACCCTTCCCGAGGGCACCGAGATGGTCATGCCGGGTGACAACACCCTCATGGACGTCGCGCTGATCCAGCCGGTCGCCATGGAAGAGGGCCTGAAGTTCGCCATCCGTGAGGGTGGCCGGACCGTGGGCGCCGGCCAGGTCACCAAGATCCTCAAGTAATTACTTGAGCGTCTGACCTGGTAGCTCCGCACAAGAGCACCGAGAAGGGCCCCGTCCCGCCGCGCAAGCGGTGGGACGGGGCCCTTCTTTTTTTCCTACGACGGGGATGCGGGCCGGCGCACCATGAACACGTCGACCGGGTCCTCGCGCTCCGTGGTGAACCCGTGCCGTTCGTACAGCCGCCGGGCCCCGCTGCCCTGGAGCACGTTGAGACGGACCGGCACCCCTTCGGCGTCCGTACGGGCCAGCAGGGCGCTCAGCACGCCCGAGCCGATGCCCCGCCCCTGGTGTTCCTCGTCGATGAAGAAGCTCTCCAGGCACCAGCCGTCCTCGAAGGGCCGCAGCGTGACGCTCCCGCCGAACCGGCCGTCGACGACGATCACCGAGGTGTACTCGGGCAGATAGGACTCCCGCATCCGCTGACGCACCCGGTCCTCGTCGTAGCGGCCGAGACGCACGAGATCCGGGCGCATGACGACGGCCCGGATCTCGACTATGGCCTCGAGGTCATCGGGGGTGGCGGGGCGCAGGGCCCAGCGTTGAGTGGTGCGTACAGACATGGTCGGAGTCTGCCAGGTCTGCCGGAGTGCCCCGCGTGGGTGGAGGGGTTCATCCGGATCAGTGATCCTCGGTGAAGACTTCCTCGGCGGTGGTGGCGGTGGCGGCGCGTTGGAGCCACTGGTGCAGGAGGGCGGGGTCGGTGCAGGTGGTGATCTTCGTGCGCGTCTCGTCGGTGAGGGAGATGCCGCGTGCCTCGAGGACCAGCCGGAGGCTGCTTGCCAGGCCCTTGGCCTCGCCCTCGGCTCGGCCTTCGTCCCGGATTTCTTCGGAGATGAAGGACTTGTAGAAAGAGGTGTCCACGGCCACCAGGTTCCTCCACTGTTGTGCGGCTGGGCGGTTGCCCAGGCCTTGTGCGGTGAGTTCGACGATGGGGTCGGCGATGTTCTCGGGTGTGTCGCGCAGGGCGGCGGAGAGTGTTTTCAGTATGGCATCGACGTCCGGATTGTCGGCGTGTGTGATGGCGGCGAGGGTGGCGAGGGCGAGGTCTTTGCGGGCTTCGGCGACGTTGGTGATGACGGGCATGTTGTGGGGTCCGGCGACGAGTGGGTTGAGGGTGAGGGTGGGCCATTGGCGCAGGCCGATGGTGATGGGGGTGGCGGCCCAGCGGGCGGTGCTGTGGTCCTGGCAGACGATCAGGAGGAGCACGGGCAGGGCGCCGTAGCGGTTGTGGAGGTAGCTGACGTAGTAGGGCCAGCTGGCGGTTTTGCGGTGGTCTTTCTTGCCTTGGGCTTCGATGGCGAGGAGGAAGGGGCCGTCGTCCTGGGTTTCGATGCGCAGGAGGGTGTCGACGCGGCGTTCGACGGGGCTGTTCTCGGTGAGGTCGGTGGGCAGGACGGTGGCGGAGGTGGGGCGTGGGATGTGGATGCCGAGGTGTTCGGAGACGCGGGAGAAGAGGCCGGGGTACTCCTGGAAGATGCGGTGCATTGCTTCGTGGGGTGGGCTGACCATGCGGTTCCGTTCAGAGGGTGGCGTGGGCGGCTGAGTGCGCGTCGGTGAGGCAGTCGCGGCAGTGGCCGGGGTGGGTGGCGCGGAAGGCGCGGTCGCAGGTGTCGCAGTTCTGGAGGGGGACGACGATGATCTTGCGGCGGGGCGGGGGTGTGAGGTCCTGGGCTCCGGGGAGTGGGGGTGGCAGGAGGGTGGTGATGCGGTGGCGGAGGAATTTCGCCGGGTGTTTGACGGGGTGGGGGAGGTCGTTGGTGAGGGCGTGGCGGATGGTGTCGGGGTGGGTGTCGCGTTCGAGCCAGGCGGCTACGCCGGGGGTGAGGGTGTCGATGTCGCGCTCTGCGAGGGTGAGTTGGGGTGTGTGGCGGCGTAGGTCGGCGAGGAGTGCGGTGGCTGCTCGGTGGAGTTCGGGGGTGGGTGCGACCGGCTGGGGAGTTGCGGGGGTTGCTTGCGTGCGGCGGTGGGGGCCGGTACGTAGATGGAAGCGGGCAAGGGTGCGGGCGCCGGGGCGGGTGTGGGCGCGGGGGCAGGTGCCTGCGGCGGCGCGGGTGCGGGCGGGGCCGGTTGTGGTGCCTCGGCGGGGGCCGGGGGAGGGGCGGGCGCGGCGGTCGGTGTGGGCGTGGGTGGTGCTGACGCTGCTGCGGCGGGGGGCTTGTCGCGGCGGCGCTTGGGGCGGCGCGGCGGTGGCGGGGTGGTGGCGTTGGGGTCGGGCTGGTTGTACGAGATCGTGCGGGTGGTGACGCGGCCGCTGGGGAGGCGGACGCGGCTGCGGTGGAGGTAGCCCTCGGCTTCGAGTTCGTGGAGGGCGGCGGTGATGCGGGCTTCGCTCTCCGGGAAGCGGTCGGTGAGGACCTTGATGCCGGCTTTCGCCCCGGCGGGCAGCGACTGGATGTGGACGGCGAGGCCGATCGCGACCAGGGAGAGTTCGCGGTTCTGGGCGAGGTGGTTGCCGATGACCACGAAGCCGGAGACGTGGCGGACGTTGACGTGGATGACGCCGGAAGTCGGCGTGACGTCGGTGAGGGTGCCGAGAGCGCTGGGAGTGCCGGGGGAGCCGGACTGGGCGCACGGGGGCGCGATAACCTGCGGGATAGCCATCGGGAAGGGTCTTCTTCCTCGTGGTCAGGCCTCGGCCGGGATTGCCATCCCTGCCGGGGCCGTCTCATGTTCTGTGGTTGTCGCGGCGAGCATATGCCAGCCAACCCGCCTCCGATCTAGCCCAGTTGCCCCTTTTCACCCGCGCGAGTGACGCAGGTCAGGACGGGGGTGGGGTGGGGTTTGGTGGGGTTATTTCCCTGAGTTCTTTAAAAGCTTTTAGACGTCGTGGGCAGCCGCGTCCTGGTGCACCGGGTCGTGGCCTCCTACGTCGTGGGCATCCACGACCCGGTGGACTCGGTCACGGTACGAGGTCGAGTTCCGCCCACACCGTCTTGCGCGGGACCGGTCCCGGGATGATCCCCCAGCGGTCGGCGAGCGCCTCGACGATGAGCAGGCCGCGCCCGCTCTCGGTCAACGGGTCGGGGGTCACGGCGACGGGCAGGTGATCGCCCCGGGTGTCGGTGACCTCGATCCGCAGGCGGTCGTATGCCTGGACGGTGAGGCGCAGTTGGAAGTCCCGGCCCGTCACCCGCCCGTGGACCGAGGCGTTGGTGGCGAGCTCCGCGACGATGTGCGCGGCCGACTCGGAGGGCAGGCTCCAGAGATCGAGATGGGCCACGGCGAGGAGGCGAGCCAGCCGGGCGCCTCGACGCGTGGGGGAGAGCAACACCGTGAACGTGCGTTCGGCGGGCTGAAGTTGGGGAGTGACGGTTTGTTGGTTCACGTCACTCAGCGTGGCCGGGTCTGCGTACCGTGCCCAGTGACACAGCCCTTGCGTACGGCGATTGTCCCGGGCTTGTCCAGTGCTGTCCCGGCTGTCCGGAGTGACGTGCGGGGAACAGAGGCGGTTGACGGAGAACGGCACGCACGTCGGAAGTGGGGCACGGATGAGTGTGGACGGGGTCGGTACGGAGCAGGGCGACGGCGGGGCGGACGAGCCCGGTTGGGAAGTCGATCCCGATGACGAGTCGGGCGTCGCGGTGGTCGCCGCCGTGGGACGTCAGATCAAGGCGTGGCGGGAAGCGGCCGGGATGCGAGCTTGCGAGTTCGGGGCCGCGATCGGGTACGGGGAGGACTTGGTCCGGAAGGTGGAAGGCGGGCGGCGGATTCCTCGGCCGGAGTTCCTGGACCGGTCGGACCAGGTGCTAGGTGCAGGTGGCAAGATCGCCGCGATGAAGCGGGATGTGGCCCAGGTCCGGTACCCGAAGAAGGTGCGGGACCTGGCGGGTGTGGAGGCCAAGGCGGTTGAGCTTGCGGCCTATGTGGCGCACGGCCTGCATGGGCTGTTGCAGACGCCTGGCCACGCGCGGGCCCTGTTCGAGGCCCGGCAGCCTCCGTACTCGCAGGACGAGGTGGAACGGATGGTGGCTGGGCGCATGGCCCGGCAAGCGATCTTCGAACGGGTGCCGTCACCGGCTCTCAGCTTCGTCCAGGAGGAATCGGCACTCAGGCGGCCCATCGGAGGAACGCTGGAGTGGCGACGACAGCTCGAACGGCTACTGGAGATCGGTAAGTTGCGCAATGTCACCCTCCAGGTGATGCCTACGCATCGTGAGGCGCATCCTGGGATGGACGGTGACATCGACGTACTGAAGTTCAACGACGGTACGGCGGTGGGGCGATCGCACGGGGCATTCAACGGGCGCCGGGTGACCGACGCGAAGCAACTCCGTATTCTCGAACTGCGGTATGGCGTCATCCGGGCCGAGGCTCTCACTCCCCGGGAGACTCTGGCCCTCATCGAGCAAGTGCTGGGAGAGACATGATGCGCAGGACCTCCACGCAGGCCGACTCCGAGCCGGTCTGGTTCAAAAGCAGCTACAGCAGCAATGGCAACGAAGGCGATTGCGTCGAGGTCGCGACAGCCCCCGACGCAGTCCACGTGCGCGACTCCAAGAACGCGCAGGGCTCTCGGCTCGCCTTCACGTCCGACTCCTGGACGCGCTTCGTCCCGTACGCCGCCGGACGCTGACCTCTACATACGTACCGGGGTCAACGACGCCCCCCGAATCCCCCGCAGCACCTCCGCCCCGATCTCCGCCAGCCGGTGAGCCGGGGGCGGGGCCGCGCCGAGCCCGATCGCGTACCCCGTGCGGCCGCCGACGCTGAGCGGGCGCGGCCAGATACGGCAGTCGGCGGCGCCCGCCTCGGCGAGGGCTGCCGACAGGGCGAGGAGGCGGCCGCGTAGCCGCCCCTCGTCCGGGCCGCCCGGGGGTACAGAGGCGAGGGCCCAGGACGGGTGCAGGTCGGCGAGGTGCGGCGGCGCGCACAGCGGCGCACGCGGGTCGGTGCCGTCCTCCGCGGCCTCCAGGATCTCCCAGGCGCGGTACAGCTCGGCGGTCAGGAGCTCGCGGCCGGCGGCGGAGACCTGCGTGGTGCAGGAACGCACGGGCGCGGTCGGGGTCAGCACCGTGACGGGAGCCCCGGCGGCAGGGGCCGACCCCACCGCCTCGTCCCAGTCCCATGCCGCCCAGGTCGCGAAGAAGTGGCGGAGGAGGGGGAGCGGCGGCAGGTCGCCGGCCTCGTGGACGGTGCGGGCCGCGAGGACGGTCCAGGCGAGGCCCGGCAGTCCGCCGCACGGCGCGGCGTCCAGGCCCCGGGCCGCCGCCCACGCCTTGACGTCCCGGGCGAGCGCGGCGAAGGGCGCGCGGTACGGGTCCGCCGCCGCGAGCACCGCTTCCGCGTCGCTCACCGCGCTCAGCGCGACCGCCGCCGCCTCGCCCAGCTCCGTCCGGCGGGCGACCGCGTCGGCGGGGGAGAGGGAGCCGGTTGCCACGGTGACCAGGTCGACCCGGAGGCCGTCGAGCTCCCAGCGCAGGCCGGGGACCCGGGCCCCCGTCACCTCGCGCAGGTCCCGCGCCTCCGGGAAGGCAGCCGTCAGCCGCGACCGCATCCCCGCCGGATCGGGTGCCCCGGGCAGCGCCGCGACCAGGTCCAGGTCCGCGCCGGGGAGCGCGCAGCCCATGCGCCGGGAGCCGACGACGTGGACCCGGGCACCGGGGAGGGCGGCGGCGACCCGGTCCGCGATGCCGTTCGTGTCGGCCGCCGGAAGCGGTGGGCCCAGCTCCACCCTTACGCCGTAGTGGTCGGAGACGTACAGCCCCTCCGGGCCCGGCACCTCGCCCGTCAGGGACGCCGACCGGGCGCGCAGCCGTTCCGTGCGCAGCAGGACCCTGTCCAGTCGGGAGACGCGGCCCGAGAGGGAGGAGATCGCGGCGAGCGGGTTCACGGACGGGTCGAAGGTGGGAGTGGTGTCGGCGGGGCCGTGAATCTCCGTCCAGGCGTCCGTCATTCCCAGGCGGGTCTGCGGGCCGTCGCCGCCGTCGTTGAAATCGCCGACGAGGAGCAGTTCGCCCTCCACCGCCGCCAACCCCGTTGCCAGGTCGGCGAGTTCGTGGTCGCGGCGGGCCGCTCCGTCGGGGGAGTGGTCGCTGCTGAGGTGGGTCACGGCGACCGTGACGGGGCCCTCGGCCGTCTCGACGACGGCTGCGGACACGGCCTTGTGCGGGCCGAGAGTGTGCAGACCCGCCTCGCTGACCGGCAGGCGGCTGAGCAGCAGCAGGCCGTTGTCCGCCACATCGCGGCCGGGCGGGTCGATGGCCAGGACGTACCCGGCCCGTACCCAGTCGCAGTCCAGTAGCAGAGCCAGCAGCGCCGGCTCCACCTCCTGGAGCGCGATGACGTCCGCGTCCGCCGCGCGCAGGGCGTCGAGGAGGAGCGGGCGGCGCCGGGCCGTGTCGATGCGGTCGCTGTCGTAGCGGTCCCAGAGGGTGTTCCAGGTGAGCACCGTCAGGGGGCCGGACGGGCCCGGGGGCCGGGCGGGTGCCGGTTCCCACGCGCCCGTAGAAGGGGAGAAGGCGTGCGGGACACGGGAGGTGAAGTAGGGGGAGGGCAGCCGGCGCGGGTTCCGTGCCCGGCCCGCGTCCGTCTCGTCGATCCGGTCGACGCCCGTGGACCGGTCCCACACCACCTCGCCGTCCGCCTCGACGAACAGCACCCGGTGCCAGGGGATGTCGCCGCCCGGCGTGAAGCGGTCCAGCGGCACTCGCTTGGGGTCCCGGCCGCGCTGGGCGACGCCCAGGACGAAGCGCGCCGGGTCGAAGCGGGCGTCCCAGCGGACCCGGTGGTAGATCTCCTCGCTCGTACGCATCAGGCCCGGTCCTCCACGGTTCCGCTCGTGCCGATGTACCAGGTGCGGTGGGCCTGGCCGGGGTACGGGGGCACGAAGCGGCGCAGCTGCGCGGCCAGGACCTCCGGCGGCACCGGATGGTCGCGGCGAGCGTTGCGCGCGGTCAGCTCCGCCGCGCCCACCCACGCCACCGCATGGGTGAGCAGGGCGTCCCGGCGGTGGGCGGTCGCGTGGATCACGGAGCGCTGGTGCGGGTTGAGCGAGGTGGCGTCCCAGACCACGGTGGCGCCGGGGACCAGGGCGGCGTCCAGGCGGCGCAGGCCGTCGCGCATGACCTCCTCGTTGGCGCTCTGGTCGGCGCGTGAGCCACGGGCCTCGCGCAGGTCGTCGAGCGAGATGTACGTGGCGATGCCCGGCAGACCGCGGGCGAAGGTGCTCTTCCCGCTGCCGGAGGGGCCGACCAGGTGGACCAGGCGCGGGAAGTCCCCTGACCGCCACCGCCAGGTCGCGGCGACCGCCTCCTCCGGGGTGGTGACGCGGCCCTGCGCGTACGCCTCACGGGCCTGCGCCAGACAGCGGTCGGCGGCGTCCGGCTCCAGGCCTGCGAAGGCCTCACGCAGTCCGTCGGGCTCGCGCACGTCCTGGACGTGCAGGGCCGACCACTCCACCTGTTCGCGGGCCTCGGGGCCCTCGGCGAGTGCGTCCGCCACCGCGTGCAGGACCGGCAGGCGGGCGGCGAGCGCCATCCTCGCCAGGCCGGCGCGGCGCTGCTCGTCCGGGTAGGGGCGGTGCAGCGCCGGGTACAGGCCGACGAGGTCCGCGGTCCGCCGGGCGAGTGGCATCCCGAGCGGTCCGGCGAGCGCCGGGGCGAGTGCGGCCCGCCGGGTGCGGTGCAGCAGGGCGGCGAGCACCCCGGCCAGCCGGTCGTCGCCGGTGCGGCCACGTGCGTCGAGGGCGTCGGCCGCCGCGAGGGCGGCCCGTGCGTCGCCGGGGCCGGTGCCCGCGGCGACGGAACGCGCCGCCGACTGCCCTGCGCCGCCCGCCGCCCCACCCGCCCCGGTGCCGACCGCGACGGCGAGCGCCGCCGGGTCCACGGGGGCGCCCGAGCGCACGGACCAGAGGGCGGCGGCGGGGCCCAGCCCGTTCGCCACCACCTCCGCGTGCATCCAGTGGGTGTCCGTGGTCACGTGGCCCGGCCGCACCCACTTCGCGACGCGCCGGGTGAACGCGGCGGCGGGAAAGGCCTCGGCGGGGCGGACGACGTACCCCTCCTGGCGGTCCGTGTCCGGCCTCATCGCGCGCAGCGCCTTCTCGGCGCGGGCGTCGAACACACCGCGCCACAGCACGGGCGGGGCCGGGATACCGAGGTCCCGGAGGAAGTCCACGGTCCGGTCCCAGTCCAGGCAGACGTCGCCGTCCCAGACGGAGAAGCCGTAGAAGTAGCTCGCCAGGTCCTCGTACGGGATCGAGTGGCGGGCGAACATGTTCTCGCCGCAGATCCGCCACCCCGCCGGGATGCGGGGGCCGATCCGGCCCTGGAGCGCCTTGACCCATCCGCGCGAAGGATGGTGGGCCGAGTCGAGGGAGCGGGCGTGCAGGCCGTCGGCGTACAGCGTGGTGTTCTCGCCGTCGAGCTTCTCGGTGACCACGACCTCGCAGCCGGTCAGCCCGGCGAGGTCGCTCAGGCGCACGTCGTCGGAGGTGGCCCCGGGTGACCAGGGCAGATGCGGAGTCCGCGGATAGTGCGTACGCATTTCTGTGCCCCCGTGCCGTTGCCGTCCCGGTCGGTCACACTAGGGGCGGCGGCCTGCGGCGCTCGACCGAATATCGCGGCGGGAGAACCGGCCGGTCCGCACGATTCGTGCCCGCGTTTGACCACGGCGGCGCGGGGGGTAGGATCTCCGGCCCGATTGGCCAGGCCCATGTCCCGTATGGCACACTAGCCAGGTTGCTCGGTTGAGTGTCAATGCTGCGCGCCTCCCGCCGGGAGGACCGGAAGCGAGTCCCACAGTACTCGTCGGCCCCTTGGGCCGGACGTACGGGAATCTTTCGGGAAGCGTATGTGTGGCACCGGCCAGGCGCCCGGTGGGGTTTCACCCCCGGCAGCGCGGTCTCAGGCCCGCACCCCCTTGGTTGGGATCTCCTTCGGGAGATTTTCGTAGAGGGGATGCGACACGCCCGACCGCGTGGGTCGGAGGCGGAGTTACCAGAACCTCGGGTTCCAGAGCGTTACGAGAGACAGGACTACTAGTAGCCATGGCGGGACAGAAGATCCGCATCCGGCTCAAGGCCTACGACCACGAGGTCATCGACTCCTCGGCGAAGAAGATCGTCGAGACGGTGACCCGCACTGGTGCGTCGGTCGCGGGCCCGGTGCCGCTGCCCACTGAGAAGAACGTGTACTGCGTCATCAAGTCGCCGCACAAGTACAAGGACTCTCGCGAGCACTTCGAGATGCGCACGCACAAGCGCCTCATCGACATTCTCGACCCCACCCCGAAGACGGTTGACTCGCTGATGCGCCTCGACCTGCCGGCTGGCGTCGACATCGAGATCAAGCTCTGAAGGGACGGGCCGAGATGAGCAAGAACATCAAGGGCGTCCTGGGCGAGAAGCTCGGCATGACCCAGGTCTGGGACGAGAACAACCGGGTTGTCCCGGTGACCGTCGTCAAGGCCGGTCCGTGCGTCGTGACGCAGGTCCGCACGAACGACAGCGACGGCTACGAGTCGGTCCAGATCGCCTTCGGCGAGATCGACCCGCGCAAGGTGAACAAGCCCCTCAAGGGCCACTTCGCCAAGGCCGACGTGACCCCCCGCCGCCACCTGGTGGAGCTCCGCACCCCTGACGCGAGCGAGTACACGCTCGGCCAGGAGATCACCGCCCAGGTGTTCGAGTCCGGCGTCAAGGTTGACGTCACGGGCAAGAGCAAGGGCAAGGGCTTCGCCGGTGTCATGAAGCGTCACAACTTCAAGGGCCTCGGCGCCGGTCACGGCGTCCAGCGCAAGCACCGTTCCCCCGGTTCGATCGGTGGCTGCGCCACCCCTGGGCGTGTCTTCAAGGGCATGCGCATGGCCGGCCGGATGGGTAACGAGCGCGTCACCACCCAGAACCTGACCATCCACGCGGTTGACGCGGAGAAGGGTCTGCTCCTCATCAAGGGCGCAGTCCCCGGTCCGAACGGCGGCCTCGTCCTGGTCCGTACCGCGGCCAAGGGGGCTTGAGGTAATGAGCACCATTGACATCCTTTCGCCGGCAGGCGACAAGGCCGGTACCGTCGAGCTCCCCGCGGAGATCTTCGACGCGAAGACCAGCGTTCCGCTGATCCACCAGGTCGTTGTCGCACAGCTGGCAGCTGCCCGTCAGGGCACGCACTCGACCAAGCGTCGCGGCGAAGTCCGTGGTGGTGGGCGCAAGCCTTACCGCCAGAAGGGCACCGGCCGCGCCCGCCAGGGTTCGACCCGCGCGCCGCAGTTCGTCGGCGGTGGCGTCGTGCACGGCCCCAAGCCGCGCGACTACTCGCAGCGCACCCCCAAGAAGATGAAGGCCGCCGCCCTGCGCGGTGCCCTCTCGGACCGGGCGCGTCACTCCCGCATCCACGTCGTCACCGGCGTGATCGAGAGTGGGATCTCCACCAAGGCCGTCAAGACGCTGCTCGGCAAGATCTCGGAGCGCAACAACGTGCTCCTGGTCGTCGAGCGCAGCGACGAGGCCGCGTGGCTCTCCGCACGCAACCTGCCCCAGGTGCACATCCTGGACCCGGGCCAGCTGAACACGTACGACGTGATCGTCTCTGACGACGTGGTCTTCACCCAGGCCGCTTTCGAGTCCTTCGTGTCTGGCCCCCAGACCGCTGAGACCGAAGGGAGCGACGCCTGATGAGTGAGGCGACCGTTACCAGCAAGACCTACTCCGACCCGCGTGACGTTCTCGTCAAGCCGGTTGTTTCGGAGAAGAGCTACGCGCTGCTCGACGAGAACAAGTACACGTTCATCGTCGCGCCCGGCTCCAACAAGACCCAGATCAAGCAGGCCGTGGAAGCGGTCTTCTCGGTCAAGGTCACCGGGGTCAACACGATCAACCGTCAGGGTAAGCGCAAGCGCACCAAGACCGGTTTCGGCAAGCGCGCTGACACCAAGCGCGCCATCGTGACCCTCGCTGAGGGCGACCGAATCGACATCTTCGGCGGCCCGACCTCCTAACGGAGGTCGAGTCGTCCGGAATCGGACGAGGACTGAGAAATGGGTATCCGCAAGTACAAGCCGACGACCCCGGGCCGTCGTGGCTCCAGCGTCGCCGACTTTGTCGAGATCACGCGGTCCACGCCGGAGAAGTCGCTGGTCCGCCCCCTGCACAGCAAGGGCGGCCGTAACAACACCGGTCGTGTGACCGTCCGTCACCAGGGTGGTGGCCACAAGCGCGCCTACCGCGTGATCGACTTCCGTCGTCACGACAAGGACGGCGTGCCGGCCAAGGTCGCGCACATCGAGTACGACCCGAACCGCACCGCGCGCATCGCGCTCCTGCACTACGCGGACGGCGAGAAGCGCTACATCATCGCGCCGCGTGGTCTGGGCCAGGGCGACCGTGTCGAGAACGGCCCGGCCGCCGACATCAAGCCCGGCAACAACCTGGCGCTGCGCAACATCCCGGTCGGTACGACCATCCACGCCATCGAGCTGCGGCCCGGCGGCGGCGCGAAGTTCGCCCGTTCCGCGGGTGCCTCCGTGCAGCTGCTGGCGAAGGAGGGCACCATGGCCCACCTTCGTATGCCGTCGGGTGAGATCCGCCTGGTCGACGCCCGCTGCCGCGCCACGATCGGTGAGGTCGGCAACGCCGAGCAGTCGAACATCAACTGGGGCAAGGCCGGTCGCATGCGCTGGAAGGGCGTTCGCCCGTCCGTCCGCGGTGTTGCGATGAACCCGGTCGACCACCCGCACGGTGGTGGTGAAGGCAAGACCTCCGGTGGACGTCACCCGGTCTCGCCGTGGGGTCAGAAGGAGGGTCGTACTCGCTCGCCGAAGAAGGCATCGAGCAAGTACATCGTCCGCCGCCGCAAGACGAACAAGAAGCGCTAGGAGCGGGTTTAGATGCCGCGCAGTCTCAAGAAGGGGCCCTTCGTCGACGGACACCTCGTCAAGAAGGTGGACGTACAGAACGAAGCAGGCACCAAGAACGTCATCAAGACCTGGTCCCGTCGCTCGATGATCATCCCGGCCATGCTGGGTCACACCATCGCGGTGCACAACGGCAAGATCCATGTCCCGGTGTTCGTCACCGAGTCGATGGTCGGCCACAAGCTCGGCGAGTTCTCGCCGACTCGCACCTTCCGCGGCCACGTCAAGGACGACCGGAAGTCGAAGCGCCGCTAGCGCGGGGTGGAAACGACTATGACTCACACCGAAGGGACAACCATGGAAGCCAGGGCCCAGGCGCGGTACATCCGCGTCACGCCCATGAAGGCCCGCCGAGTGGTGGACCTCATCCGTGGCATGGATGCCACGGAGGCTCAGGCGGTCCTGCGTTTCGCCCCGCAGGCCGCGAGCGTGCCGGTTGGCAAGGTGCTTGACAGCGCCATTGCCAACGCTGCACACAACTACGACCACCCCGACGCCTCTTCGCTGGTCATCAGCGAGGCGTTTGTGGACGAGGGTCCGACCCTGAAGCGGTTCCGTCCGCGTGCTCAGGGCCGTGCCTACCGGATCCGTAAGCGGACCAGCCACATCACCGTGGTCGTCAGCAGCAAGGAAGGAACCCGGTAATGGGCCAGAAGGTAAACCCGCACGGGTTCCGGCTCGGCATTACCACGGACTTCAAGTCCCGTTGGTACGCCGACAAGCTGTACAAGGACTACGTCAAGGAAGACGTCGCCATTCGTCGCATGATGACGAAGGGCATGGAGCGGGCCGGCATCTCGAAGGTCGAGATCGAGCGCACCCGCGACCGCGTCCGCGTTGACATCCACACCGCCCGCCCGGGCATCGTCATCGGCCGCCGCGGCGCCGAGGCCGACCGCATCCGTGGCGAGCTGGAGAAGCTGACCGGCAAGCAGGTCCAGCTGAACATCCTCGAGGTCAAGAACCCCGAGGTGGACGCTCAGCTGGTGGCCCAGGCCGTCGCCGAGCAGCTCTCCTCCCGCGTCTCCTTCCGTCGTGCCATGCGTAAGAGCATGCAGAGCACGATGAAGGCCGGCGCCAAGGGCATCAAGATCCAGTGCGGTGGCCGCCTCGGCGGCGCCGAGATGTCCCGCTCGGAGTTCTACCGCGAGGGCCGCGTGCCCCTGCACACCCTCCGTGCGAACGTCGACTACGGCTTCTTCGAGGCCAAGACGACCTTCGGCCGCATCGGTGTGAAGGTCTGGATCTACAAGGGCGACGTCAAGAACATCGCCGAGGTCCGCGCCGAGAACGCTGCTGCCCGTGCGGGCAACCGCCCGGCCCGTGGCGGCGCTGACCGTCCGGCCGGCCGCGGTGCCCGTGGTGGCGAGCGTGGCGGTCGCGGCCGCAAGCCGCAGCAGACGGCTCCGGCCGCCGAGGCCCCCAAGGCCGACGCGTCCGCCGCTGCTCCGGCTGCTGAGAGCACCGGAACGGAGGCCTGACCGAAATGCTGATCCCCCGTAGGGTCAAGCACCGCAAGCAGCACCACCCGAAGCGCAGCGGTATGTCCAAGGGTGGCACGCAGGTTGCGTTCGGCGAGTACGGCATCCAGGCGCTGACCCCGGCGTACGTGACGAACCGTCAGATCGAGTCCGCTCGTATCGCGATGACCCGTCACATCAAGCGTGGCGGCAAGGTCTGGATCAACATCTACCCGGACCGCCCCCTGACGAAGAAGCCTGCCGAGACCCGCATGGGTTCCGGTAAGGGTTCTCCCGAGTGGTGGATCGCGAACGTCAAGCCGGGCCGGGTGATGTTCGAGCTGTCCTACCCGAACGAGAAGATTGCTCGTGAGGCGCTCACCCGCGCTGCTCACAAGCTTCCGATGAAGTGCCGGATTGTTCGGCGCGAGGCAGGTGAGTCGTGATGTCGGCCGGTACCAAGACGTCCGAGCTGCGCGAGCTGGGCGACGAGGAGCTCCTCAACAAGCTCCGCGAGGCCAAGGAAGAGCTGTTCAACCTCCGCTTCCAGGCGGCGACCGGACAGCTCGAGAACCACGGCCGGCTCAAGTCCGTCCGTAAGGACATCGCCCGGATCTACACCCTGATGCGCGAGCGCGAGCTCGGTATCGAGACGGTGGAGAGCGTCTGATGAGCGAGAAGACTGTGACTGAGACGAACACCGACCGCGGTTTCCGCAAGACCCGTGAGGGTCTGGTCGTCAGCGACAAGATGGACAAGACCGTCGTCGTCGCTGTCGAGGACCGCGTCAAGCACGCGCTGTACGGCAAGGTCATCCGCCGTACGAACAAGCTCAAGGCTCACGACGAGCAGAACGCCGCCGGCGTCGGCGACCGCGTCCTCCTGATGGAGACCCGGCCGCTGTCCGCCACGAAGCGGTGGCGCATCGTCGAGATCCTCGAGAAGGCCAAGTAATTCCTGAGGGGCTTCCCCTTCAGGCAGGTTCCGCCAGGCTCGGCGGGGGTCCGTTCCGGTAACGGAGCGGCCCCCGCCGGGAACCGGCAGACGATCAGGAGATAGACGTGATCCAGCAGGAGTCGCGACTGCGTGTCGCCGACAACACGGGTGCGAAGGAAATTCTCACCATCCGTGTTCTCGGTGGCTCGGGTCGCCGCTACGCGGGCATCGGTGACGTCATCGTCGCCACCGTCAAGGACGCGATCCCCGGTGGCAACGTGAAGAAGGGTGACGTCGTCAAGGCCGTCATCGTTCGCACCGTCAAGGAGCGTCGTCGTCAGGATGGCTCGTACATCCGCTTCGACGAGAACGCCGCCGTCATTCTGAAGAACGACGGCGACCCCCGCGGCACCCGTATCTTCGGCCCGGTGGGCCGTGAGCTGCGCGAGAAGAAGTTCATGAAGATCATCTCGCTCGCGCCGGAGGTGCTGTAAGCATGAAGATCAAGAAGGGCGACCTGGTTCAGGTCATCACCGGCAAGGACAAGGGCAAGCAGGGCAAGGTCATCGTTGCCTACCCCGCTCAGGACCGCGTTCTCGTCGAGGGTGTCAACCGGGTCAAGAAGCACACGAAGGCCGGTCAGACCGCTCGCGGTTCGCAGACCGGTGGCATTGTGACGACCGAGGCCCCCGTCCACGTCAGCAACGTGCAGCTGGTTGTTGAGAAGGACGGCAACAAGGTCGTTACTCGCGTCGGCTACCGCTTTGACGACGAGGGCAACAAGATCCGCGTTGCCAAGCGCACCGGTGAGGACATCTGATGACTACCACCACTGCGCCGCGTCTCAAGACGCGCTACCGCGAGGAAATCGCCGGCAAGCTGCGTGAGGAGTTCTCGTACGAGAACGTCATGCAGGTCCCCGGTCTGGTCAAGATCGTGGTCAACATGGGTGTGGGCGACGCCGCCCGCGACTCCAAGCTGATCGATGGCGCCGTGCGCGACCTCACCACGATCACCGGTCAGAAGCCGGCCGTCACCAAGGCCCGCAAGTCGATCGCGCAGTTCAAGCTGCGCGAGGGGCAGCCGATCGGCTGCCACGTCACCCTCCGTGGTGACCGCATGTGGGAGTTCCTGGACCGTACGCTGTCGCTCGCGCTTCCGCGTATCCGTGACTTCCGTGGCCTGTCGCCGAAGCAGTTCGACGGCCGTGGCAACTACACCTTCGGTCTCACGGAGCAGGTCATGTTCCACGAGATCGACCAGGACAAGATCGACCGGGTCCGGGGCATGGACATCACCGTGGTCACCACGGCGACCAATGACGACGAGGGTCGTGCCCTCCTTCGTCACCTCGGCTTCCCGTTCAAGGAGAACTGACCGTGGCGAAGAAGTCCCTGATCGCTAAGGCCGCCCGTAAGCCGAAGTTCGGCGTCCGCGGGTACACCCGCTGCCAGCGCTGCGGCCGGCCCCACTCCGTCTACCGCAAGTTCGGCCTGTGCCGCGTGTGCCTTCGTGAGATGGCTCACCGTGGCGAGCTGCCGGGCGTGACCAAGAGCTCCTGGTAATTCCCCTTCGCCCCTAGGGGCGTAGGCATTACCCGGAAGCTCTCGGTAAGTATCTGGTCGGCAGGAGCCCGTCCTCGCATGCCGTAGGCTTGTGGGGTTGGGCGCCTGCCGCCCTAGACCGACTTACTACGCCGTAGGTCCCCGCACCGCACCCGTCCCGCCACTGAGTGGGGAGAGGGATGGCGCATACAGGAAACCCCGGCGAGAGAGGCCGAAGGCCAACTCATGACCATGACTGATCCCATCGCAGACATGCTCACGCGTCTGCGTAACGCGAACTCGGCGTATCACGACGATGTTTCGATGCCGCACAGCAAGATCAAGTCGCACATCGCGGAGATCCTCCAGCAGGAGGGCTTCATCACCGGCTGGAAGGTCGAGGACGCAGAGGTCGGCAAGACCCTCGTTCTGGACCTGAAGTTCGGGCCGAACCGCGAGCGTTCGATCGCCGGCATCAAGCGCATTTCGAAGCCGGGTCTGCGTGTATACGCAAAGTCCACCAATCTGCCGAAGGTTCTCGGCGGCCTGGGCGTGGCGATCATCTCCACGTCCCACGGTCTCCTGACCGGCCAGCAGGCCAGCAAGAAGGGCGTAGGTGGGGAAGTCCTCGCCTACGTCTGGTAGTCGGGAACGGAGGAAAAGCTCATGTCGCGAATCGGCAAGCTCCCCATCCAGGTTCCCGCCGGTGTGGACGTCACCATCGATGGCCGTACGGTCGCGGTGAAGGGCCCCAAGGGTTCCCTCTCGCACACCGTTGCCGCGCCGATCGAGGTCACCAAGGGTGAGGACGGCGTTCTGAACGTCGTCCGCCCGAACGACGAGCGTCAGAACAAGGCCCTTCACGGCCTGTCCCGCACGCTGGTGGCGAACATGATCACCGGCGTGACCCAGGGATACATCAAGGCGCTCGAGATCAGCGGTGTCGGTTACCGCGTCCAGGCGAAGGGCTCCAACCTGGAGTTCGCCCTGGGCTACAGCCACCCGATCCTCATCGAGGCCCCCGAAGGCATCACCTTCAAGGTCGAGTCGCCCACGAAGTTCACTGTCGAGGGCATCGACAAGCAGAAGGTCGGCGAGGTTTCGGCGAAGATCCGCAAGCTGCGGAAGCCTGACCCGTACAAGGCCAAGGGCGTCAAGTACGCCGGCGAGGTTATCCGCCGCAAGGTCGGAAAGGCGGGTAAGTAAGCCATGGCATACGGAGTAAAGATCGCCAAGGGCGACGCCTACAAGCGTGCCGCCCTCAAGCGCCGCCACATCCGCGTCCGGAAGCACATCTCCGGTTCGCCCGAGCGTCCGCGCTTGGTTGTGACGCGTTCCAACCGCCACATGGTCGCTCAGGTCATCGACGACATCGCGGGCCACACGCTCGCGTCGGCGTCGACGCTTGACGCTTCCATCCGCGGCGTCGAGGGCGACAAGAGCGCCCTCGCCAAGCAGGTCGGGGCCCTGGTCGCCGAGCGCGCCAAGGCCGCAGGCGTCGAGGCCGTCGTGTTTGACCGCGGTGGTAACCAGTACGCCGGGCGGATTGCCGCTCTGGCTGACGCCGCCCGTGAAGCCGGGCTGAAGTTCTAAGCCCCGGTTCCTACGCACAGCGGACGTAACAGAGAGAGGTAATTCCAATGGCTGGACCCCAGCGCCGCGGAAGCGGTGCCGGTGGCGGCGAGCGGCGGGACCGGAAGGGCCGTGACGGCGGCGCAGCTGCCGCCGAGAAGACCGCGTACGTCGAGCGCGTCGTCGCGATCAACCGTGTCGCCAAGGTCGTGAAGGGTGGTCGTCGCTTCAGCTTCACCGCGCTGGTCGTGGTGGGCGATGGTGACGGCAGCGTCGGTGTCGGATACGGCAAGGCCAAGGAAGTTCCCGCGGCCATCGCCAAGGGCGTCGAAGAGGCCAAGAAGAGCTTCTTCAAGGTTCCGCGTATCCAGGGCACCATCCCTCACCCGATCCAGGGCGAGAAGGCTGCGGGCGTCGTTCTGCTCAAGCCTGCTTCCCCCGGTACCGGTGTAATCGCCGGTGGCCCGGTGCGCGCCGTTCTGGAGTGCGCCGGCGTCCACGACATCCTGTCGAAGTCGCTCGGGTCTTCGAACCCGATCAACATCGTGCACGCGACCGTGGCGGCCCTCCAGGGCCTGCAGCGTCCCGAGGAGATCGCGGCCCGCCGCGGTCTGCCCCTCGAGGACGTCGCCCCCGCGGCTCTCCTTCGTGCCCGTGCGGCGGGTGTGTGATGGCTCGCCTCAAGATCACGCAGACGAAGTCGTACATCGGCAGCAAGCAGAACCACCGCGACACCCTGCGTTCGCTCGGGCTCAAGCGCCTGCACGACGTGGTTGTCAAGGAGGACCGCCCCGAGTTCCGCGGAATGGTGCACACCGTCCGCCACCTCGTGACGGTTGAGGAGGTCGACTGACATGGCGGAGAACAAGCCGCTGAAGGCGCATGACCTCCGGCCTGCCCCGGGTGCCAAGACCGCCAAGACCCGTGTGGGTCGTGGTGAGGCATCCAAGGGTAAGACCGCTGGTCGTGGTACCAAGGGCACCAAGGCCCGTTACCAGGTTCCGGAGCGCTTCGAGGGTGGGCAGATGCCCCTCCACATGCGTCTCCCGAAGCTCAAGGGCTTCAAGAACCCGTTCCGCACCGAGTACCAGGTCGTGAACCTGGACAAGCTCGCGACGCTCTACCCCGAGGGTGGAGAGGTCACGGTGGCCGATCTGGTCGCCAAGGGCGCTGTGCGCAACAACCACCTCGTCAAGGTCCTCGGACAGGGCGAGATCTCCGTGGCACTGCAGGTTTCGGTTGACGCCGTCTCCGGCTCCGCCAAGGAGAAGATTGCCGCCGCGGGCGGCACCGTCACCGAGCTCGTCTGAGACAACTCGGACCATTCGGTGGCCTGAACATCCGACCGGGGATGCCTCTCATATGGGGCATCCCCGGTTGGTCGTTCCTAGGGGGGCATGTACGCCGGTAAGGTGGCGTCCGTTGCTGTGATAACCCCCCTGGGCGCAAGCGCCCGGGGACCTTTGGCCCATACGTATTCGTCGATCCTCAAGACCGTCACCTCTACGCATTGCGCGGGGGTCGCAGGAGGCACCGTGCTCACCGCGTTCGCCCGGGCGTTCAAGACGCCCGACCTGCGCAAGAAGCTGTTCTTCACGCTCGGCATCATCGTGCTCTACCGGCTCGGGGCACACATCCCGGTACCGGGAGTGAGCTACGAGAACGTCCAGACCTGTGTTGATCAGGCAAGCAAGGGCAATAACAGCCTCTTCGGCCTGGTGAACATGTTCAGCGGTGGTGCACTGCTGCAGATCACGATCTTCGCGCTCGGCATCATGCCGTACATCACGGCCAGCATCATTCTTCAGCTGCTGACCGTGGTCATTCCCCGACTCGAGGCGCTCAAGAAGGAGGGGCAGTCCGGCCAGGCGAAGATCACGCAGTACACGCGTTATCTGACGGTCGCACTCGCCATCCTGCAGGGCACCGGCCTGGTGGCCACCGCACGCAGCGGCGCGCTCTTCAGCGGCTGCCCGGTAGCCGACCAGATCGTCCCGAACCAGTCGATGTTCACGACCATCGTCATGGTCGTCACGATGACGGCCGGCACCGCCGCCGTCATGTGGCTCGGTGAGCTCATCACCGACCGCGGCATCGGCAACGGCATGTCGATCCTGATGTTCATCTCGATCGCGGCCAGCTTCCCCGGCGCCCTGTGGGCCATCAAGACGAGCGGCAAGCTCGCGGACGGCTGGATCGAGTTCTTCACCGTCATCCTGATCGGCTTCGTGATGGTGGCGCTCGTCGTCTTCGTCGAGCAGGCCCAGCGCCGTATCCCGGTGCAGTACGCGAAGCGCATGATCGGCCGCCGGTCGTACGGTGGTACGTCCACGTACATTCCGCTGAAGGTGAACCAGGCGGGTGTGATTCCCGTCATCTTCGCTTCTTCGCTGCTCTACATCCCGGCCCTGATCGTCCAGTTCTCCAACTCCACCTCGGGCTGGGCCGTCTGGATCCAGGACCACTTCGTCAAGGGCACCCACCCGTACTACCTGACGACGTACTTCCTGTTGATCGTGTTCTTCGCCTTCTTCTACGTGGCGATCTCGTTCAACCCCGAGGAAGTCGCCGACAACATGAAGAAGTATGGTGGCTTCGTCCCGGGTATCCGGGCCGGTCGACCTACTGCCGAGTACCTGAGCTACGTGCTCAACAGGATCACTTGGCCGGGATCGCTGTACCTGGGTCTGATCGCTCTTGTGCCGACGATGGCGTTGGCAGGCTTCGGCGGAGCCAACCAGAACTTCCCGTTCGGCGGGACGAGCATCCTGATCATCGTGGGTGTGGGTCTGGAGACCGTGAAGCAGATCGAGAGTCAGCTCCAGCAGCGCAATTACGAAGGGTTCCTCCGCTGATGCGAATCGTCCTCGTCGGCCCGCCGGGTGCCGGCAAGGGAACGCAGGCTGCGTACCTTGCCAAGAACCTGTCGATTCCGCACATCTCCACGGGCGACCTCTTCCGCGCCAACATCAGCCAGGGCACCGACCTTGGCAAGCAGGCCCGCGCCTACATGGACGCGGGGCAGCTGGTGCCGGACGAGGTCACGATCGGGATGGCCAAGGACCGCATGTCCCAGCCGGACGCGGTCAACGGCTTCCTGCTCGACGGCTTCCCGCGCAACGTGGGTCAGGCCGAGGCTCTCGATGTGATGCTCAAGGACGAGGGCGTAAAGCTGGACGCGGTGCTCGACCTCGAGGTACCCGAGGACGAGGTCGTGAAGCGGATCGCGGGCCGCCGGGTCTGCCGCAACGAGAGCGCGCACGTGTTCCACGTGACGTACAACCCGCCGAAGACCGAGGGTGTCTGCGACATCTGCGGCGGCGAGCTGTACCAGCGCGACGACGACAGCGAAGAGACGGTCCGCACCCGGCTCGAGGTCTACCACACGCAGACCGAGCCGATCATCGACTACTACAGGGCCCAGGACCTGGTGGTCACCATCTCCGCGCTCGGCAAGGTCACCGAGGTGACCGAGCGGGCCATGGAGGCTCTGAAGTCCGACGAGGGCTGAGGACACCCGCAGTACCAGCAGTGCAGTCGGCCGCGGCGTCCTTGGGCGCCGCGGCCGACTGCTTGCCGCCGTATCGTTGAAGATCCGTCCCCGCTGAATACCCGTCCCCGCTGATCCAGAAAGGCGCCGTGCAATGGTGCAGATCAAGACCCCCGAGCAGATCGCGAAGATGCGTGAGGCGGGGCTGGTGGTCGCCGCCATTCACGCCGCCACCCGTGAGGCGGCGGTGCCCGGCGCCACCACCCAGGACCTGGACCAGGTCGCGCGCAAGGTGATCGCCGACCACGGCGCGAAGTCGAACTTCCTCGGGTACGGCGGATTCCCCGCGACGATCTGCACCTCGGTGAACGAGGTCGTCGTCCACGGCATCCCGGACGACAAGACCGTCCTCAAGGACGGCGACATCATCTCCATCGACGCCGGCGCGATCATCGACGGCTGGCACGGCGACGCCGCCTACACGGCCTTCGTCGGCACCGGTCACGCTCCGGAGCTCATCGAGCTGTCCCGGGTGACCGAGGAGTCGATGTGGGCCGGTATCGCGGCGATGAAGGTGAACAACCGCCTGGTCGACATCTCCAAGGCGATCGAGTCCTACATCCGCCGCCAGCCCCGTCCGGCGACCGGCAAGTACGGGATCATCGAGGACTACGGCGGGCACGGCATCGGCACCGAGATGCACATGGACCCGCACGTGCTGAACTACGTCTCCCGCAAGCGCGGCAAGGGCGTCAAGCTGGTCCCGGGCCTGTGCCTGGCCATCGAGCCGATGGTCTCCCTCGGCACGGCCCGTACGGAGGTGTTGGAGGACGAGTGGACCGTCATCACCACCGACGGCACCTGGTCCTCCCACTGGGAGCACTCCATCGCCCTCACGGAGCAGGGCCCGCTGGTCCTGACGGCTCCGGACTGCGGGCGCGAGAAGCTGGCGCAGTACGGGGTCGAGGCGGCGCCGGACCCGCTGGGCTGAGACGTGCCCGTCCCCCCGGGCTGATTGGGGGCCACCGCGAGGTCTAAGGATCTCCCGCGGTGGGCAAACTTGACGGATTCGTCTTTTGGAGTCCGCTGACGTAGACTAACTCGTCGGCTCTCGTGCATCCGTGTGTCCACATACGAGTGACGTGAGTCGATCAAGGTAGCCGATTCGAAAGGCGAAGCGTGGCCAAGAAGCAAGGTGCCATCGAAATTGAGGGCACCGTGATCGAGTCCCTCCCGAACGCGATGTTCCGGGTGGAGCTCCAGAACGGTCACAAGGTCCTCGCGCACATCTCCGGCAAGATGCGGATGCACTACATCCGAATCCTTCCGGACGACCGGGTCGTGGTGGAGCTTTCCCCGTACGACCTGACGCGTGGCCGGATCGTCTACCGCTACAAGTAGATCTTGCCTACATCTCGCTTCGGCGGGGTGCCGGCACTGACCCGGAGAACCTGACATCCCATGAAGGTCAAGCCGAGCGTCAAGAAGATCTGCGACAAGTGCAAGGTGATCCGCCGTCACGGTCGGGTCATGGTCATCTGCGACAACCTGCGCCACAAGCAGCGCCAGGGCTGACGCACGACCCCCTGCATCTCGCAGTACTTCGCGCGACGCACGTAAACGTACATACGCAGTGCCCGTCCAAGCCACGGCTGACGACACCTCCGGCGGGGGCCGGGGACCCGGGCGTACCACCTCTCCCAGTGAGAAGGTCGGCGGCCGGGAGTGGCGCTGCGGAAGACCCCCGACTTAACAACTGGAGCCATTGAATGGCACGCGTTTCAGGTGTTGACATCCCGCGCGAAAAGCGCGTGGAGGTTGCCCTCACCTACGTCTTCGGCATCGGGCGCACCCGGTCCAAGGAGATCCTCGCCGCCGCAGGCGTGAACCCGAACACCCGCGTTCGTGACCTGGCCGAAGAGGACCTGGTCAAGATCCGCGAGTACGTGGACGCCAACCTCCGCACCGAGGGTGACCTTCGCCGCGAGATCCAGGGCGACATCCGCCGCAAGATCGAGATCGGCTGCTACCAGGGGATCCGTCACCGTCGCGGTCTGCCGGTCCACGGCCAGCGCACCAGCACGAACGCCCGTACCCGCAAGGGTCCGCGTCGCGCGATCGCCGGTAAGAAGAAGCCGGGCAAGAAGTAGTCCTCAGCGGACGTACTGCGAGCGTCCGGTCCGCCGGGCATCCGCAGCAACCAGCGGTCTTCGCTGTAGGACCGATCACCTCCCCTCTCCATCTGGAGTCAAGACATGCCCCCCAAGGGTCGTCAGGGCGCAGCCAAGAAGGTGCGTCGCAAGGAAAAGAAGAACGTCGCTCATGGGCACGCCCACATCAAGAGCACGTTCAACAACACCATCGTCTCGATCACGGACCCCGCGGGCAACGTGATCTCCTGGGCCTCCGCCGGCCACGTCGGCTTCAAGGGCTCGCGCAAGTCCACCCCCTTCGCCGCGCAGATGGCCGCCGAGTCGGCCGCCCGCCGCGCGCAGGAGCACGGCATGCGCAAGGTTGACGTCTTCGTCAAGGGTCCGGGCTCCGGCCGCGAGACCGCGATCCGCTCCCTGCAGGCCACGGGCCTGGAGGTCGGTTCGATCCAGGACGTCACCCCGACGCCGCACAACGGCTGCCGTCCGCCGAAGCGTCGCCGCGTCTGATTCGTCACGGCCGGTGACGGCCGTGCGTCAGTAGCGTGGGTACGGGCGGTACGCCCCCTACGGGGTGTGCCGCCCGTATCCTTGTTTCATCTGTCGGGTGTCAAATAGTGGGCGCCCATGACTGAAGGATTCACACATGCTTATCGCTCAGCGTCCGTCGCTGACCGAAGAGGTCGTTGACGAGTTCCGCTCGCGGTTCGTCATCGAGCCGCTGGAGCCGGGCTTCGGCTACACGCTCGGCAACTCCCTGCGTCGCACGCTCCTCTCCTCGATCCCGGGTGCCGCTGTCACCAGCATCCGTATCGACGGTGTCCTGCACGAGTTCACCACCGTGCCGGGCGTCAAGGAGGACGTGACCGACCTCATCCTCAACATCAAGCAGCTGGTCGTCTCCTCGGAGCACGACGAGCCGGTCGTGATGTACCTGCGCAAGCAGGGCCCCGGCCTGGTCACCGCTGCCGACATCGCCCCGCCGGCCGGTGTCGAGGTCCACAACCCGGACCTCGTCCTGGCCACGCTGAACGGCAAGGGCAAGCTGGAGATGGAGCTGACCGTCGAGCGCGGTCGCGGCTACGTCTCCGCCGTCCAGAACAAGCAGGCGGGCCAGGAGATCGGCCGGATCCCGGTCGACTCCATCTACTCGCCGGTGCTCAAGGTCACGTACAAGGTCGAGGCGACCCGTGTCGAGCAGCGCACCGACTTCGACAAGCTGATCGTCGACGTCGAGACCAAGCAGGCCATGCGTCCCCGTGACGCCATGGCGTCGGCCGGTAAGACCCTGGTCGAGCTGTTCGGTCTGGCGCGCGAGCTCAACATCGACGCCGAGGGCATCGACATGGGCCCCTCGCCCACGGACGCCGCGCTCGCCGCCGATCTGGCGCTGCCGATCGAGGAGCTCGAGCTCACGGTCCGCTCGTACAACTGCCTCAAGCGCGAGGGCATCCACTCGGTGGGCGAGCTCGTGGCCCGCTCCGAGGCGGACCTGCTCGACATCCGCAACTTCGGTGCGAAGTCGATCGACGAGGTCAAGGCGAAGCTGGCCGGTATGGGCCTGGCGCTGAAGGACTCGCCTCCCGGCTTCGACCCGACCGCCGCCGCGGACGCGTTCGGCGCGGACGACGACGCGGACGCCGGTTTCGTGGAGACCGAGCAGTACTAGTACGCCTCCGGCTGGGGTGCCTGTCTTTGACGGGTGCCCCGGACCGGGCGGGGGCTTTTGTCCTCAATCGCCGGACGGGCTTAAATTGGCTCGGCGAGCTGGAGATGGCTCGGGCGTGAGGGCATGTCCTCAATCGCCGGACAGGCTTGGTTTTGGCTGATGTCAGAATTCGAGTGCGGCCGGCAGACATGACTTCCGTGGGGCGACCGCCTTACGGGAACTGACACCGGTACCTGATACGGCCGGTGCAGCACACAAGGAGAAAACCATGCCTCAGCCCGCCAAGGGTGCCCGTCTGGGCGGCAGCGCTGCGCACGAGAAGCTTCTTCTCAACAACCTCGCGAAGTCGCTGTTCGAGCACGGCCGCATCACCACGACCGAGGCCAAGGCCCGCCGCCTGCGTCCGGTCGCCGAGCGTTTCATCACCAAGGCGAAGAAGGGCGACATCCACAACCGTCGCCTGGTGCTGCAGTCGATCACGGACA
The DNA here is from genome assembly GCF_040302845.1 of Streptomyces sp. NPDC096323. Taxonomy (NCBI): domain Bacteria; kingdom Bacillati; phylum Actinomycetota; class Actinomycetes; order Kitasatosporales; family Streptomycetaceae; genus Streptomyces; species Streptomyces sp. NPDC096323. The sequence continues at coordinate 310,029 of NZ_JBEOSI010000005.1, read as the reverse complement.
AGGGCATCGTGCACACGCTCTTCACCGAGATCGCCCCGCGGTACGAGAACCGCCCCGGTGGTTACACCCGCATCACCAAGATCGGCAACCGTCGTGGCGACAACGCCCCGATGGCCGTCATCGAGCTGGTCGAGGCCCTGACCGTGGCGCAGGCTGCCACCGGTGAGGCCGAGGCCGCCACGAAGCGTGCGGTCAAGGAAGACGCCCTCAAGAAGGACGAGACCCCGGTCGAGTCCGTCGAGGACGCCAAGCCGGCCGAGGCCGACGAGGAGTCGAAGGACGCCTGAGCGTTCTGACCTCTGGACGGGCCCGCATCACCCCTCGGGGCGGTGCGGGCCCGTTTCGCTGTGCAGGGATCTTGAAAGGACCGCTGGTGTGAGTGACGTGGTGGAGCCCGGCTTCGTACGGGTGCGGCTTGACCTGGCCTATGACGGCAAGGACTTCTCGGGCTGGGCCAAGCAGACCGGCCGGCGGACCGTCCAGGGGGAGATCGAGGATGCGCTGCGGACCGTGACCCGCTCCCCGCGCACCTACGACCTGACCGTGGCCGGCCGCACCGATGCGGGCGTGCACGCCCGGGGCCAGGTCGCGCATGTGGACCTGCCGGACGAGGTGTGGGCCGAGCACCAGGAGAAGCTGCTGCGGCGGATGGCCGGGCGGATGGCTACCGATGTACGGATCCGGCGCATCGAAGAGGCACCCGCCGGGTTCAACGCCCGCTTCTCGGCCCTGTGGCGCCGGTACGCGTACCGGATCTCGGACGGGCCCGGCGGGGTCGATCCACTGGTGCGCGGTCATGTGCTGTGGCACGACCGGGAGTTGGACCTCGACGCCATGAACGCGGCTGCGGCGCGCATGACGGGGGAGCACGACTTCGCCGCGTACTGCAAGAAGCGCGAGGGTGCGACGACCATCCGCACGCTGCAGAAGCTGAGTTGGGTCCGTGACGAGGCGTCCGGGATCATCACCGGTACCGTGCAGGCCGATGCCTTCTGCCACAACATGGTGCGTGCGCTGGTCGGGGCGATGCTGTTCGTGGGGGACGGCCGCCGCCCGTACGCGTGGCCGGCCGAGGTTCTCGGCGCCGGGGTGCGCGATCCCGGGGTGCACGTGGTCCGGCCGCACGGGCTGACGCTGGAGGAAGTCGCCTACCCGGCCGACGAGTTGCTGGCGGCCAGGGCGGTGGAGGCCCGCAACGTGCGGACGCTGCCGGGGGCCGGCTGCTGCTGAGTGCCGGTCAGGAAGCTGTGTGCGTCCGCCGGCGCAGCGCGTTCGTGAGGGAGCCCGCCAGGTACAGCGCCGCGCAGCTCAGCAGCGAGGAGCGGAACCAGCCGATCTGCGGGCTCCACCAGGAGAAGACCGCGGCCGCACCGACGAGGACCAGTGCGGCGCCACGGGTCAGCCACCAACGAGCTGTGCGCGCAGGGGCGTTGCCGGTCGCGGGCGGATGGCTGCCCGTGCTCGTCGTCATCGTGTCGCGCATCCCCGCCAGGATGGAGCGGCGGGCCTGCACCCGGGCGCCGGGCAGCTCGCCGAGGATTTCGGTGTCCCCGCCGAAGCCCGGCGGGAGCGGCGGCAGGCCGAGGGCGGTGACGAGGTCGGCCTGGTGGCGGACCGGGTCGACGGTGGCGCGCAGGATGTGGGCCAGCGGGCGCGGGTCCGCCACCCCGAACAGCTGGGCCAGCTCCCCGGCGACGGCCTGGACGTCGGCGTGGTCCGGGGCGGGGGACTCGGCGTCCCAGGTGTGCGTCGCGAGCTGCCGGCCCTGGTGGAGCGCGGTGACGGTGCAGCGCTCGGGGGTGCGGTGCAGCACCAGGGCGGGCCAGCTCTCGCCGGTCGTGAAGGTCTCCGCCGCCGAGGTCAGCGGCTCCTCCGGGAGCAGCGCCGCGCGTCGGCCGCGCGTGGCCTCGGGGACCACCTCCACATAGCTGTAGCCCTCGCCCGCCGGGGCCGTACGCAAGGAGAAGCCGCAGATCAGAGCGGCCTGGGCCACGGCGGCCGGGGGCGCGGGGACGATCGCGACCGCGCGCGGGGTGAGGGCCGCCCAGTCGGGCGCGGTGGCGGGCGGCTCGGGCGGGCGGCCGAAGAACGGGATCCGGGAGGCGAGGTCCAGCCGGACGTCGGACCGGGCTTCCAGGAACTCGGTGCGAGGGTCGCCGAGCCGGTTCCACGGGTGCTCGGTGGCGTGGACCCCGATGGCGCGGAACACGTCGAGGGCCGCGTCCGGCCGGTCGGACATGATCAGCAGCAGGGCCAGGTCGTTGCGGAAGCCGGCCGCCTCGCGGTCGCCCGCCCCGTCATAGGTGTCGGACAGGCTCAGGGCCCGGTCGATGGCCGCCTCGACCTTGGGCCCGTACGGGTCGGGGCCCTCGGGCTCGTCCGCCTCGGAGAGCCGGTACTCCAGCGCCGCCTGGAGCGGCAGCGCGTGCAGCTTCGAGCCGGGCGGGGCGGACGCGGCCACCCGCTCCGCGTACCGGAACATCTCCTCGTGCGAGCCGTACCACTTGGCGCACAGGTACTGCAGCGCCTGGGCGTGACAGCCGAAGTGGTGCGGGTCGCGGGCCTCGGCCTCGGCGAGATACGCGTCGAAGACCTCGCGCGGGGCCTGCATGCCACGGGCGTGGGTGAGCGCGATGCGCCAGGGGACCGGGTCGGCGGGGTTGAGCTCGGCGGCCGCGCCGATGACCGGAACGGCGTCCTCCAGGAGCGCGAAGAACGCCTGGAACTGGTCCCGTTCGACGTCCTTCGCGCGTGCGCTCGTCCGCACCTTCCACGCCTGGTGGAGGTGGAGGTCGGCGACGACGAGGAGGGCGTCGGGGTCGTCGGGGGACTGGGCCACCCAGGCGTCCAGCCAGCCGTCGTGGTGCAGCGCGGTCCGGGCCAGCCGGCTCACGTACGCGTCCCTGCGCTCCCACTGGGCGTGCACCCTCGTCGACGCGAGGAGCTCCTGCGCCGGGGCGTGGTCACCGGCTGTGGCCGCGGTGAGGGCGGCGCGCAGCGGGGCATCCGGCGGGTCCAGGGCCACGGCCTCGTCGGGCGCGAGGTCGGGGCCGATGGCGTCGCGGTGGCGCAGGATGCGCAGGAAGGAGAGCAGGAAGACGAGACGCACGGCAGCGGTCCTCCGCATCCGGGTGACGGGGCTCAGGCGGTGGCTGCCGCAGAGGCTTGAACCTCGCCGCGGTGGCGGATCTGGCGGAAGGTGAAGTCCGTCAGGTCGTCGCCGACGGCGAACACGTCTCTGTCGCTCTTGGTCACGTTCTTGCCGTTGGTGAAGCCGCCGACCGTGAAGTAGGCGTACCGGCCGTAGGAGTTGGCCGTACGGCGGCAGATGGCGCCGCCCCGGCAGAACGTCGGCACTCCCGATCCGCTCAGCGACGCCAGGCCCCCGCTGGCCTGCTGGGCGGCCTTCTTGGCCTGGGCCTCCGTCTCGAAGACCGCGAGGCCGATGGTCACGGCCACCCCGCTGCGCGCGTACGTGGCCCGGATGACCTTGTCGCAGCCGTTCCTCGCGAGGATCGAGCCCAGCGCGCCCTGCGTGGTCGTGGCGCACTTCGTCGTGCGGTGCGTCGCGCCCTTGGAGTAGACGCGGTCACCCATCGTCAGCTTCTTGCCCGGGAAGAAGGCGTCCACGGTGACGGGAAGCCGGTCCTTCCTGACGTCGGATATGTAGTCCTTCGGGTCCGGCGGAGGCGCGGGGGCCACCGACGAGAACGACGGCTCCGGCTGCGCCGTCTCGCTGGGCAGCGCGGTCGCCGACGGCAGCTCGCTCGCGTTCTTCCCGGACGCGCCGCCCGAACCGTCCTTGCCGGTCGAGATGACCGCCGTCGCCACGATCGCGGCGACCGCGGCGGTGGCCAGCGCGCCCCCGCCGATCATCAGCCACCTCTTGCGCCTGGCGCGCGCCGCCGACGCCTCGGCCAGTGCCGCCCAGTCCGGTGTCCCCGTGCCCCCTGGCCCCCAGGAGGGCCCCCCTTGCCCAAAGCTCATGGGCCGAATCCTAGGCCCTGGGTAATCCGGTTGGGCCAGGGCTTCGCCGCCCGTGACAATGCTGTGCATGGGACATCTTGAAGCAGGCCATCTCGAGTACTACCTACCGGACGGGCGGGTACTGCTCGGCGATGCCTCGTTCCGTGTCGCGGACGGGGCCGTGGTCGCCCTCGTCGGGGCGAACGGCGCCGGTAAGACCACGCTGCTCCGGCTGCTCGCCGGGGAGCTCCAGCCGCACGGCGGCTCCGTCTCGGTGAGCGGCGGGCTCGGCGTGATGCAGCAGTTCGTCGGCTCCGTACGCGACGAGCGCACGGTGCGGGACCTGCTGGTATCCGTCGCCCAGCCCCGCATCCGCGAGGCCGCGCAGGCGGTCGACCGCGCCGAGGAACTGATCCTCACCACCGACGACGAGGCCGCGCAGATGACGTACGCGCAGGCGCTGAGCGACTGGGCGGAGGCGCGCGGGTACGAGGCCGAGACGGTCTGGGACATGTGCACCATGGCCGCGCTCGGCGTCCCGTACGAGAAGGCGCAATGGCGCGAGGTGCGCACCCTGTCCGGGGGTGAGCAGAAGCGGCTCGTGCTGGAAGCGCTGCTGCGCGGGCCCGACGAGGTGCTGCTGCTCGACGAGCCGGACAACTATCTCGACGTCCCCGGCAAGCGCTGGCTGGAGGAGAAGCTGAAGGAGACCCGTAAGACGGTCCTCTTCGTCTCCCACGACCGGGAACTGCTCTCCCGCGCCGCCGAGAAGATCGTCAGCGTGGAGCCCAGCCCGGCCGGCAGCGACGTCTGGGTCCACGGCGGCGGCTTCGCCACGTACCACCAGGCCCGCAAGGAACGGTTCGCGCGCTTCGAGGAGCTGCTGCGCCGCTGGGAGGAGGAACACGCCCGGCTGAAGGCGCTCGTCCTGCGGATGCGGCAGCAGGCCGCGAACAGCCCCGACATGGCCAACCGCTACCACGCGATGCAGACCCGCTTCAAGAAGTTCGAGGAGGCCGGCCCGCCGCCGGAGCCGCCGCGCGAGCAGGACATCAAGATGCGGCTGCGCGGCGGGCGGACCGGGGTGCGGGCGGTGACCTGCAAGAACCTCGAGCTCACCGGCCTGATGAAGCCGTTCGACCTGGAGATCTACTACGGGGAACGGGTCGCCGTCCTCGGCTCCAACGGGTCGGGCAAATCGCACTTCCTCCGCCTGCTGGCGGGCGAGCCGGTGGCCCACACGGGGGAGTGGAAGCTCGGGGCGAGGGTCGTGCCCGGACACTTCGCCCAGACCCACGCCCATCCGGAGCTCCTCGGCAGGACGCTCGTCGACATCCTGTGGACGGAGGCGGCCAAGGACCGGGGCGGCGCGATGTCCGTACTGCGGCGGTACGAGCTGGAGCGGCAGGGGGACCAGCCCTTCGAGAAGCTCTCCGGCGGGCAGCAGGCCCGCTTCCAGATCCTGCTCCTCGAGCTGGCCGGCACGACCGCGCTGCTCCTGGACGAGCCGACCGACAACCTGGACCTGGAGTCGGCGGAGGCCCTCCAGGACGGGCTCGAGGTGTATGACGGGACGGTGATGGCTGTCACCCACGACCGGTGGTTCGCGAAGTCCTTCGACCGGTACCTGGTGTTCGGCTCGGACGGGTTCGTCCGCGAGTCGGCGGAGCCGGTGTGGGACGAGCGACGGGTGTCTCGCGCGCGGTAGCGGTTTTCCGGGGCGCGGGTCTTTGTCCTCAATCGCCGGACGGGCTTGGTGGTGCGGCTCCCCCGCCGGGTGCGGGCGCCCCTGTCCGGTGGGTGGGGGTGGGGTCCCTCCGGGGAGACTCCTCAGAAATGGCATGTGCGGCCGGGTGGACATCCGACTCCCGTCGTACGCCATTTCCTGCGGGGACTCCCCTGCACGCCCCCACCCGGCCGCCGTGCGTCTGTACGCCCGGTGGATCGACTGTCGCAGACGCAAGGCGGCCGGGGCCGGGGGCGTGCAGGGGAGTCCCCGCAGGACGACGAACACCGACCCGGGTCCCTCGCGTACCGGCGGAACGTTCGTCGTTTGAGGAGACGCCCCGGAGGGACCCCGGACCCCCCCACCGGGCATGGGCGCCCGCACCCTGCGGGGCACGCCGCACCCTTCAAGCCCGTCATGGGGGTCCCCCCATGCCCTTAAGGCTATGGGGGAGATTGAGGACGGAACCCCGCACCAAGGGGGACCCGCACCCGGGGGACCAGGAACCCGCGCGCCCCCCGGCCGAGGGACCCGCCGAGGGCCCCGTTTTGACCCGTTCGGGCGGGGCGGGGTACTGTCGGGGATTGTTCCCTGGAGCAGTTACCAGTGGCTCGCATACGGACCACGTCCGGCAGTGTGCGCCCCAGCTGCATGATCGCTTCAGAGGTGCCATGTGTCTGGACCCCATCCACTGAAGAAGCGAAGGCTACGAAGTGCGTACGTACAGCCCCAAGCCCGGCGATGTCACTCGCCAGTGGCACATCATTGACGCTGAGGACATCGTCCTCGGCCGTCTGGCCACCACGGCTGCGAACCTCCTCCGAGGCAAGCACAAGGCGATCTACGCCCCCCACATGGACATGGGCGACTTCGTCATCATCATCAACGCCGACAAGGTTCACCTGTCCGGCAACAAGAAGACCCAGAAGATGGCGTACCGCCACTCCGGGTTCCCGGGTGGTCTCCGCTCGGTTCGTTACGACGAGCTGCTTGCGAAGAACCCCGAGAAGGCCGTCGAGAAGGCCATCAAGGGCATGATCCCCAAGAACACCCTGGGCCGTCAGATGATCTCGAAGCTGAAGGTCTACGCGGGCGACCAGCACCCGCACGCTGCGCAGCAGCCGGTCCCGTTCGAGATCACCCAGGTCGCGCAGTAGTTCCGGCCTCCCCCCAAAGACGTAAAGAAAGATCTGAGGAGCATCGTGGCCGAGACCACTGTTGAGACCCCCATCGAGGGCACCGAGGGCGAGGAGACCTTCGCCGAGGTGACCACCTTCGAGTCCGAGGTCCCCGTCGAGGGTGAGTACACCTCCGAGTCGCTCGCGGGCCGCTTCGGCGACCCGCAGCCCGCGGCCGGCCTTGGCCGTCGCAAGAACGCCATCGCCCGCGTCCGGATCGTTCCGGGCACCGGCAAGTGGAAGATCAACGGTCGCACCCTTGAGGACTACTTCCCCAACAAGGTGCACCAGCAGGAAGTCAACGAGCCGTTCAAGATCCTCGAGCTCGACGGTCGCTACGACGTCGTGGCCCGCATCTCGGGTGGCGGTGTCTCCGGTCAGGCCGGTGCCCTGCGCCTCGGTGTGGCCCGCTCGCTGAATGAGGCGGACGTGGACAACAACCGCGCCACGCTGAAGAAGGCCGGCTTCCTCTCCCGCGACGACCGTGCGGTCGAGCGCAAGAAGGCCGGTCTCAAGAAGGCCCGTAAGGCCCCGCAGTACAGCAAGCGCTAAACCGCCTGCTCAATCGCGTTACACGTTCGCCCCGGCGGCACACCTCGTGCTGCCGGGGCGTTCGTTTATTGACAGCCTCGGGCATATAACGGCATAAGGCGTTCATAGGCTTGTTGCTTACTTCGTCTGATTTTTTTGCGTTTCGGAGCACCTTCGGAGGACACCAGTGGGACGACTCTTCGGCACGGACGGCGTGCGCGGTGTCGCGAATGCGGACCTGACGGCCGAGCTCGCGCTCGGCCTGTCGGTCGCGGCGGCACACGTACTGGCCGAGGCAGGCACCTTCGAGGGCCATCGGCCGACGGCCGTGGTCGGCCGCGACCCGCGCGCCTCCGGAGAGTTCCTGGAGGCCGCCGTGGTGGCCGGTCTCGCCAGCGCGGGCGTCGACGTCCTGCGCGTCGGCGTGCTGCCGACCCCGGCTGTGGCCTATCTGACCGGCGCCCTGGGCGCCGACATCGGCGTGATGCTCTCCGCCAGCCACAACGCGATGCCGGACAACGGTGTCAAGTTCTTCGCCCGGGGCGGCCACAAGCTCGCCGACGAGCTGGAGGACCGCATCGAGAAGGTGTACGAGCAGCACCGCACCGGCGAGCCGTGGGCCCGTCCCACCGGCGCGGGCGTGGGCCGGATCAGCGACTATGCCGAGGGCTTCGACCGTTACGTCGCCCACCTCATCGGAGTGCTCCCCAACCGCCTCGACGGCCTGAAGGTCGTCCTGGACGAGGCGCACGGCGCGGCGGCGCACGTCTCGCCCGAGGCGTTCGCCCGGGCCGGCGCCGAGGTCGTCACGATCGGCGCCGAGCCGGACGGCCTGAACATCAACGACGGCTGCGGCTCCACGCACCTGGCGCTGCTCCGCGCCGCCGTCGTCGAGCACGGGGCCGACCTCGGCATCGCGCACGACGGCGACGCCGACCGCTGCCTGGCGGTGGACGCGGCGGGCGAGGAGATCGACGGCGACCAGATCCTCGCCGTGCTGGCCCTCGCCATGCGCGAGGCCGGCCAGCTGCGCATGGACACCGTGGTCGGCACCGTGATGTCGAACCTCGGCTTCAAGATCGCCATGGAGCGTGAGGGAATCCAGCTCGTCCAGACGGGCGTCGGCGACCGCTACGTGCTGGAGTCGATGAAGGCCGAGGGCTACGCGCTGGGCGGTGAGCAGTCCGGACACGTCATCGTCCTGGACCACGCCACGACCGGCGACGGCACGCTGACCGGCCTGATGCTGGCGGCCCGGGTCGCCGCCACCGGCCGCTCGCTCGCCGAGCTGGCCGGGGTGATGGAGCGCCTGCCGCAGGTCCTCGTCAACGTGCCGGACGTCGACAAGTCCCGCGTGGACACCTCCCCGGAGCTGGCCACGGCCGTCGCCGAGGCCGAGCGCGAGCTGGGCGCCACCGGCCGGGTGCTGCTGCGCCAGTCGGGTACGGAGCCGCTGGTGCGGGTCATGGTCGAGGCGGCCGACATCGAGCAGGCGCGCGCGGTGGCCGGGCGGCTGGCGGATGTGGTGAAGTCCGCGCTCGGCTAGGCGATCGTGGGGGCGGGCGCTGCGCCGAGCGCCCGCCCTACGCGTCCGCGCCCACCGGCGCCTTCGTGCCTGCCCGCTGGCGACGGCGGGCCGTGTGCCACAGGGCCTTCTGGGCCAGCAGCGTCAGCGTCCCCGCCAGCACGATCCCGCCCAGGTTCGCCAGCAGCTGCTGGATCGATCCCGTCATCTGGCTGTAGTCGCCGTAGCTGAACGCCACCGCCGCGTTGGCCGCGGCCGGCACGGTCGTCACCGAGATCGCGACACCGATCAGCGCCCCGGACTTCGCCGAGGTCAGTGAGAGCGTCCCGGCGATGCCCGCGAGGAACGCCACCACGAACGACAGCCAGTCCGGCTGCCAGACGAACGCCGTGTTGGGCCGGGCCGCCTCGATCATCGCCTCGTCGAACAGCCCGAAGGCGTCCATCAGCCAGGCGAAGCCGGCGGTCACCACCATGGCGGCGGCGAATCCGCCGATCAGCGCCCACAGCGACCGCCCCACCAGACGCGGGGCCCGCTGCACCAGTGCCGTGGAGATTCCCGCCAGCGGCCCGAACTCCGGGCCCACCGCCATCGCGCCCACGATCAGGATCGCGTTGTCGAGCATCACACCGCAGGCGGCGAGCATGGTGGCGACCGCGAGGAACGCCACGTAGGTGACGCTGAACGTCGAGTCCTCGTGGGTGACGTCGGTCAGCTCCTCCCACAGCACCGCGTCCGCGCCCTCGCCCGGCGCCTCCTCCTCCGCCAGGTCGGCGCGGGCGGAGAGCGTCAGGTCCATGTTCTCGACGGTGATCGCCCCGTACTTGTCGACCCCGAGCCGCCGCAACGCGCCGATCAGCTCGTCGCCGGCCTCGCGCGCCACGTCGCACAGCACCACGTCGCCCACCGGGTCCCGCGCCACCCCCGGCAGCACCGCGAGATGGGCGGTGCCGACGGTCCGTTCCAGCAGGCCCGTCACCTCGTCCGTACGGTCGGCCGGGACGATCAGGCGGAGATGCAGCACAACGCTCCTCGTGAGGATGTGATCGGGTCAGAGCTTGCGCAGGGACAGCCGCTGGACCTTGTGGTCGGGGCCCTTGCGCAGCACCAGCGTGGCACGGCCGCGGGTCGGCGCCACGTTCTCCACCAGATTGGGCTTGTTGATGGTCCGCCACATGGTTGCCGCGTACGCCATGGCCTCCGCCTCGGAGACCTGCGTGTACTTGCGGAAGTACGAGGACGGGTCCTGGAACGCGGTGGCGCGCAGCTTGCGGAAGCGGTTGAGGTACCAGGTCTCGATGTCCTCGGGCCGGGCGTCCACGTACACGCTGAAGTCGAAGTAGTCCGCGAGCCCGACGCGGGTGCGGCCGTCCTTGCCGGGGAGTGCGGGCTGCAGGACGTTCAGCCCTTCCACGATGAGGATGTCCGGACGCCGTACGGTGAGCCGCTCGTCCGGCACGATGTCGTAGATCAGGTGCGAGTAGACCGGGGCCGTCACCTCGTCCTTGCCCGCCTTGATGTCGGCGACGAACCGGGTCAGCGCGCGGCGGTCGTACGACTCCGGGAAGCCCTTGCGCGACATCAGGCCGCGCGCGTGGAGCTCCTTCATCGGCAGCAGGAACCCGTCCGTGGTCACCAGCTCCACCCGCGGGTGCTCCGGCCAGCGGGCCAGCAGCGCCTGGAGGATACGGGCGCTGGTGGACTTGCCCACCGCGACACTGCCCGCGACCCCTATGACGAACGGCGTCCCGCGCTGCTCCCCGTGCCCGTTGCCGGCGTCCCCGAGGAAGGTGTTCAGTGCGCCGCGCAGCCCGGAGGTGGCCTGGACGTACAGATTGAGAAGCCGCGAGAGCGGCAGGTAGACGTCCCGCACCTCGTCGAGGTCGATGACGTCCCCGAGCCCGCGCAGCCGCTCCACCTCGTCGGCGGTCAGCGGCAGCGGCGTCTTGTCGCGCAGCGCGCTCCACTCCGCCCGGGAGAGGTCGACGTACGGCGTAGCGGCGGGCTCGGCGCGTCGGTTCGTGCTCCGTGTCGGCGAAGTGATCACGGGTTCATTGTTGCGGGAGTTCGACGGGAGTTCGAACGGTGCGGGGGGTGGGCTCGGTCACGTGGGCGACGGCGGTGGGCAGCGAAAAGGCCGGCCCGGCGCACGAGGTGCCGGGCCGGCCTTTGTCTGCGGGGGCTAGTCCGTGCCGGACTCCATCGCGGCGCGGTCCAGCATCTCGTCCGTCTCGGAGACCTCGCCGCGGGAGGCGATGGCCTCGGCGCCGCCCTCCGGGAGGGAGCCGATCAGGCCGGTCGCGGCGGCCTGGGCGGCGCCGATGGCCGGGTTGGCGGTGCCGATCAGGCCGAGGCCCGCGTACTGCTCCAGCTTGGCGCGGGAGTCGGCGATGTCGAGGTTGCGCATGGTCAGCTGGCCGATGCGGTCGACCGGGCCGAACGCGGAGTCCTCGGTGCGCTCCATGGACAGCTTGTCCGGGTGGTAGCTGAACGCCGGGCCCGTGGTGTCGAGGATCGAGTAGTCCTCGCCGCGCCGCAGCCGCAGCGTCACCTCGCCGGTGACGGCGGTGCCGACCCAGCGCTGGATCGACTCGCGCACCATGAGCGCCTGCGGGTCCAGCCAGCGGCCCTCGTACATCAGCCGGCCCAGGCGCCGGCCCTCGTTGTGGTACTGGGCGAGCGTGTCCTCGTTGTGGATCGCGTTGACCAGCCGCTCGTACGCGGCGTGCAGCAGGGCCATGCCGGGGGCCTCGTAGATGCCGCGGCTCTTGGCCTCGATGATCCGGTTCTCGATCTGGTCCGACATACCCATGCCGTGGCGGCCGCCGATGGTGTTCGCCTTCATCACCAGGTCGACGGCGGTGTCGAACTTCTCGCCGTTGATCGTCACCGGGCGGCCCTGGTCGAAGCCGATCGTGACGTCCTCGGTCTCGATGGCGACCGAGGGGTCCCAGAACTTCACGCCCATGATCGGGTCGACGCTCTCCACACCCGTGTTCAGGTGCTCCAGCGTCTTCGCCTCGTGGGTGGCGCCCCAGATGTTGGCGTCGGTGGAGTACGCCTTCTCCGTGCTGTCGCGGTAGGGCAGGTCATGGGCGACCAGCCACTCCGACATCTCCTTGCGGCCGCCGAGCTCGGTCACGAAGTCCGCGTCGAGCCAGGGCTTGTAGATCCGCAGGTGCGGGTTGGCGAGGAGCCCGTAGCGGTAGAACCGCTCGATGTCGTTGCCCTTGTACGTGGAGCCGTCGCCCCAGATCTGTACGTCGTCCTCCAGCATCGCCCGCACCAGGAGCGTGCCCGTCACGGCGCGGCCGAGCGGCGTGGTGTTGAAGTACGCCCGCCCGCCCGAGCGGATGTGGAACGCGCCGCAGGTGAGCGCGGCCAGCCCCTCCTCGACAAGCGCCGCACGGCAGTCGACCAGGCGCGCGAGCTCGGCGCCGTAGGCCTTGGCGCGGCCGGGCACGGAGGCGATGTCGGGCTCGTCGTACTGACCGATGTCGGCGGTGTAGGTGCACGGGACAGCGCCCTTGTCGCGCATCCACGCGACCGCGACCGAGGTGTCGAGGCCGCCCGAGAAGGCGATGCCGACGCGCTCGCCGGTGGGCAGGGAGGTGAGGACCTTAGACATAGGAAGATTATGCATCATCTCGCATGATCATGCAACGTGGTGGATTCCGCGCTTCCGGACCCGAGGGCCAGGACTCACGAGTCGGCTGCCGGGGTGCACCGACCGCAGTCACCCACTGCCGCGGCGGGCCCGCTTCATCTCGTCGCTGACGGTCCAGGCGTCGGCAACCGGCCCCAGGTGGGCGAGCTTGTCCGGATTGATCACCGTGCGGATGGTCTGGATCCGCCCGTCGAGCACATCGAGGGCCAGCGTATGGAGCACCTTGCCGTCCCTGTCGCGGAAGACGGCGCCGGGCCGGGCGTTGACCTCGCGGGGCTCGAACGTGACGTCGATCCGGGCCAGCAGCGGGAAGGCGGAGGCCAGCAGTCGCGCCACGTTCTCGGCGCCGGTGATGGCCCTGGCCAGCTGCGGGGCCTTGCCGCCGCCGTCCCCGACCATCTGTACGTCGGCGGCCAGCAGATCCCGCAGGCCGTCGACGTCGCCCTCGCGAAGCGCGTCGAAGAACCGCCTCGCCAGCTCCTCACGCTCCTCGCGGTCCGCTTCGAACCGCGGCCGCCCTGCTTCCATGTGTCGCCGCGCCCGTACGAGCAGCTGCCGGCACGCCGCCTCCGAACGCCCCACCGCCGACGCGATGTCGTCGTACCCGAAGCCGAACACCTCGCGCAGTACGAACACCGACCGCTCCAGCGGGCTGAGGCGCTCCAGCAGCAGCAACGCGGCCATCGAAACCGAGTCGGCCAGCTCCGCCGAGCGCGCCGGATCCTGATACGGATCGCTGAGCAGCGGCTCGGGGAACCACGGGCCCACGTACTCCTCCCGCCGCATCCGCGCGGAGCGCAGCACGTCGATCGAGATCCGCGTCACCGTGGTGGACAGGAACGCCTTGACCGACGTGGGAACGGTCGCCGAGCCGTCGAAGCGCAGCCATGTCTCCTGCACCGCGTCCTCGGCCTCGCTCACGCTGCCCAGAATCCGGTAGGCGATCGAGAACAGCAGGGCTCGCAGCTCCTCGAACTCTCCGGCCTTGTCCATGCCGCGTCTCCCTCGGTCTTCCCCCGGCCGTTCCCGGTGAGTGTGCATCACGCCGGCAGAGCCGTCCGGCGCGTCGTGCCCGGGGCCGTGGGCCGCGCCCCGGGCGGGTTGTCGCAGGGGCGGCTCAGTGGAACTGTCCGGCCCGGTAGTCGCCGGCCGGCTGCCGGGCGATGATGTTCAGCCGGTTGGCCGCGTTCATGAAGGAGACCAGCAACGCCAGGGCGGTGAGCTGTTCCTCGTCGTAGTGCTTCGCGGCCCGCGACCACACCTCGTCGCCGACCCCTTCCTCCGCGTCGGCGACCCTGGTCCCCTGCTCCGCCAGCTCCAGCGCGGCACGCTCGGCCTCGGTGAAGACCCTCGCCTCGCGCCAGGCCGCCACCAGGTGCAGCCGCACCGAGGTCTCGCCGGCCGCGGCGGCCTCCTTGGTGTGCATGTCGATGCAGACGGCGCAGCCGTTGATCTGGCTCACACGCAGCGCCACCAACTCCTGCGTCGCGGCCGGCAGCGGCGACTCCTTGAGCGCCTTGCCCGCCGACATGAGGTGCTTGAGGGCCTTGGCGGCGGTGGGGTCGGTGAAGTAGTTCAGTCGCGCGTCCATGGGGTGCTCCTCCGTGCTCGTCGATGGTTACACCCCTTGGGACGAGACAGCCCGACGCCCTGTGACACAGGCAGGGGAGGTTCTGCGTTCTCCGTACCCTCGGCCGCTCACCCCACTGTCAGCACCGCGTTCCCCGCACCCGCCGCTCCCGGAGGTCCGCGATGACCTCGACGGTCCGGGACCAGTCCCCTCCGGTGGTGGGCGGCGAGGCGGTCTTCGTCGTCGGCGTCCAGCCTGCCCGGGGGCTGGTCCTGGCGGACGGCGTGGTGCTACCTCCAGGGGTCGGTGAACGACCGGCCCGGTACCGGCTTGGCGATCAGCGCCACGGCGATGAAGAAGTTGACCTGGCCGATCGCGAACATCAGCGTGGCGAGGGCCTTGTCCTCGTAGTGCTCGGCGGCCTGAGCGAACAGCTCGTCCGAGACCCGCTCGCCGTCGGCCGACGGCAGAAGCACGGCTTCCACCAGTGCCAGAGCGGCACGCTCGGCACCGGTGAAGTACGGCGAGTCCTGCCAGGACGCCACCGACGTGATCCGTTCCTCCGACTGCCCGGCCTTACGCAGGAACCCCGTGTGCAGAACGGTCAGATAGGTGCTGCCGACGATCTGACCGGCACGCAGTTGGACCAGGCTGATCGTGGAACGCGGCACCGAACCATTGCCGGCGGCCCTGAACAGTGCTGCCGACACCTCCGCCAGCTCGGGGACGAGCGCCGCGGGGTCCTCGGCCATGCGTGGAGCCATCGGGATCTCTGCCGTGATCGAACGCGTTTCCATCGCCATCTCCTCAGGTGTGCGAATCGCTGTCATTGCCCTGACGGATCGCGCGAGAGGGATGTGACCGGCCGACGGAAAGGCGTCGTGACCAGCCCCTTGACCTCAAGCCTGCTTGAGGTCGGACGGGCGGTGGCTGCTGCACGCCGGGCAGAACACCGAAGTGAGGGTGGCGTAGAACGTGGCGCGGGTTCTGCGCCTGCCGTACACGGACTACCCCCGGAACGGCCGGTACGTCAGCTGCTTCACGCGGCGCAGGAACGGCATCGACTCCACGTGCTCGACCCCGTCCAGCTGCCCCAGGCGCTCGCTCAGATAGCGGTACAGGTGCGCCGAGTCGCGGGCGACCACCATCGCCATCAGGTTGGACGGGCCCGTGGTCGCCGCTGCGTAGGCGACCTCCGGGTGGGTGGCGAGCGCCTCGCCCACCGTGTGCAGGGCCCGGGGCGCGGCGGTGATGCACAGCATCGTCGGGTGGCGGAAGCCGAAGGGGGCACAGTCGTACTCGACGTCCACGTACAGCGCGCCCGTGGCCACGAGCTGGGCCATGCGGCGCTTGACCGCCGACTCGGAGCGGCCCGTCGCCCTCTGGAGTTCGGGGTACGTGGCCCGGCCGTCCGCCTCCAACGCGGCGACGAGGGGCTCGTCCTCGGCGGTGATGACGGCCGGCCCGGGGTGGTCCGGGAGAGGAGGGAGAGCGAGGGCGGCGGACTGGTCCGGGGACAGGGCGCCGCTCTTGTGGAGCCAGCCCGACGGGCCGCCGTAGAAGCGGTGCAGCAGCTGGTGGGCGCGAATGTCGACGATGTGCGGGGTGCGCGGCAGCTTGCCGAGGAGCAGCTCGTCCGCGTCGTCCCGGGAGCGGACGTTCGCCGTGCACGTCACCTCCGTACCGCCCGAAGTGAGGCCGATCCACGCCGTGTCCGGGCGTTTGGCCAGAGCTTCGGCGATGGCCTTCGCTCCCTCGGGCGCGCAGCGCACGCGGAGCAGCCAGTGGTCGAGCGAGTCCTCGGCGGCCGCGCAGCGGACCCCGACGACCCGCAGGCCCGCCTCGGACCGCAGCCTGCGGAAACGGCGGGCCACGGTCTGGTCGGAGACGCCGAGCACGGTCGCGATCCTGCTGAACGGGGCGCGGGCGTCCAGTTCCAGCGCGTGCAGGATCTGGAGGTCGAGGGCGTCGCCCGAGGTGGGGGATTCCATGGCGGGTGGCCCTGTCTGTGTCGGATTCCGGCGGATCGCGGTCTCCGGCCGGTGTTTTCGGTCGCCGCTCTCCGATCGTACGGGAGTGGCCGCCGGCCACGAAGAAGAAGTCGTACTGCCGTGCAGGGAGAAAGACATGCGTAAGTGGGGGCCGCTCACCGCGGTCTGTCTGGGGACGTTCATGCTGCTGCTCGACGTCACCATCGTCATCGTGGCGTTGCCCGAGATGGCAGGGGTGCTGGACGCGTCGCTCTCCGATCTGCAGTGGGTCATCGACGGATACGCGCTCGCGCTGGCGGCGTTGCTGCTCGGCATCGGGGCCGCCGCCGATCTGCTGGGTCGGCGCCGGGTCCATGTCGCGGGCGTCGTGCTCTTCGCTGCCGCCTCGCTGGCGTGCGGGCTCGCGTCGTCACCGGCGGTCCTCGTCGCCGCGCGGGGGGTCCAAGGGGTGGGCGCCGCCGCGATGTTCGCGACCACGCTGCCGTTGCTCGCCTCCGTGTACCGGAGCAGGGACCGGTCCGTCGCGCTCGGGCTGTGGGGTGCGGTCAGCGGGGGCGCCGCCGCGATCGGACCGGTGGTCGGCGGGCTGCTGACCGAGGGGCCCGGGTGGCGCTGGATCTTCTTCGTGAACCTCCCGGTCAGCGTCGCCGCGGTATGGCTGACGGCCCGCACGGTGCCCGAGTCGCACGGGGCGCGGGGCCGGCGCATCGACTGGGCGGGGACCGCGAGCTTCGCGGTGTTCGCGGCGGCGGCGACGTACGCCGTCGTACGGGCGGGAAGCCTGGGCTGGACGTCGGGGCGCACGCTCGCCACGTTCGGGATCGCCGCGCTCGCTCTCGTCTGCTTCGTGCTCGTCGAGCGGCGAGTCGAACACCCGCTGCTGGAGCTTTCGCTGTTCCGGAAGTCCGCGTTCACCGGAGTGATGGCCGGGGCGCTCGCGTACAACCTGGCGGCCTTCGCCGTCCTGCCGTACACCTCGATCTGGCTGCAGACCGTACTCGGGCTCAGCCCCGTCCAGGGCGGACTGGCGCTCCTTCCGCTGGCCGCGACGGCGTTCGTGGTGGCGGCCGTCGGCGGGCGGCTGCTGCACGGCGTGCAGCCGAGGCTGACCATCGGCGTCGGGCTCGCCCTGATCGGCGCCGGCACGCTCGGCCAGGCGGTCCTGGGCGCGGGCTCCTCGTGGCCGGCGCTGCTGCCGGGGCTGATCGTCGCGGGCATCGGTACGGGCCTGGTCTCCCCGGCCCTCGCGGGCGCGGCGCTCGCGGCGGTGGAGCCGGAGCGGGCGGGCATGGCGGGCGGCGCGGTCAACACCTTCCGGCAGCTCGGGTACGCCTTCGGGGTGGCCGTGCTCGGGACGGTGCTGACCTCGCGGATCGGCGAGACGCTGAGCGAGGAGCAGTCCCACGCGCTGGCGGGCGGCGGCGCGTCGGGCCTGCGGGCTGCGGGGGTGCCGGAGCAGGCGATGCGGGCGGCCTTCGCCTCGGGGCTGAACACGGCGGCCGTGGTGGCCGGAGTGGCGGGCATCGTCGCGGGGGCGGCGGTGCTGCTGCTGGTGAAGGGGGAGCGGGGGGCCCGGAAGGGTGCGGAGGCCCCGACGCGGGGGGCGGTGCGGGTGGGGTAGGTGCGGGTGCGTGATGGGTGCGGCGCACGCCTTCGGCGGCGCTGTGTCTTCAAGCGCCGGACAGCCTTGATCGGTCCGGCCGGTCTCGTTCCTGGGCTTGAAATACCGGTTGCTTCTGCGACTATGCGAAGAACAGGGGCTGGTGACCAGGAAAGGACCACTATGTGCGGAATCGTGGGTTACGTCGGTGGGCAGTCGGCGCAGGACGTCGTCGTCGCCGGTCTCAAGCGGCTGGAGTACCGGGGGTACGACTCCGCCGGGATCGCCATCCTCGCCGACGGGGGACTGGCCGCCGCCAAGAAGGCCGGGAAGCTCGTCAACCTGGAGAAGGCGCTCGTCGAACGGCCGCTGCCGGCCGGCAGCGCCGGGATCGGGCACACCCGGTGGGCCACCCACGGCGGCCCCACCGACACCAACGCCCACCCGCACCTCGACAACGCCGGACGCGTCGCCGTCGTCCACAACGGGATCATCGAGAACTTCGCCGCCCTGCGCGCCGAGCTCGGCCGGCGCGGCCACGACCTGGTCTCCGAGACCGACACCGAGGTCGTCGCCCACCTCCTCGCCGAGGCGTACTCGCAGAGCGCGGACCCGGCGGAAGCGATGCGCCAGGTCTGCCGGCGCCTCGAAGGGGCCTTCACGCTCGTCGCCGTCTTCGCGGACGCGCCCGACGTGGTGGTCGGGGCCCGGCGGAACTCGCCGCTCGTCGTCGGGGTGGGGGACGGCGAGGCCTTCCTCGCCTCCGACGTCGCCGCGTTCATCGCCCACACCCGCTCCGCGATCGAGCTCGGCCAGGACCAGGTGGTGGAGCTGCGGCGGGAGGGCGTCGTGGTCACCGGGTTCGACGGGGAGCCCGCCGAGGTGCGGGCGTACCACGTGGACTGGGACGCCTCCGCCGCGGAGAAGGGCGGCTACGCCTCCTTCATGCTCAAGGAGATCGCCGAGCAGCCCAAGGCCGTCACCGACACCCTCCTCGGCCGGATCGACCCGGAGGGCACGCTCCACCTCGACGAGGTGCGGATCACGCGGGGCGAGCTGCGCGAGGTCGACAAGGTGGTGATCGTCGCCTGCGGGACCGCGTTCCACGCCGGGATGATCGCCAAGTACGCCATCGAGCACTGGACCCGCATCCCCTGCGAGACCGAGCTGGCCAGTGAGTTCCGCTACCGCGACCCGATCCTCGACCCGCACACCCTCGTCATCGCCATCTCGCAGTCCGGCGAGACGATGGACACCCTGATGGCCCTGCGGCACGCCCGCGAACAGGGGGCGAAGGTCCTCGCGATCTGCAACACCAACGGCTCGACCATCCCGCGCGAGTCCGACGCCGTGCTCTACACGCACGCAGGCCCCGAGGTCGCCGTCGCCTCCACCAAGGCGTTCCTGACCCAGTTGGTGGCCTGCTACCTCGTCGCGCTCTATCTCGGCCAGGTCCGCGGGACCAAGTGGGGCGACGAGATCCGTACCGTCATCCGCCAGCTCTCCGACATCTCCGGCTCCGTCGACCGCGTCCTGTCCACCATGGAGCCGGTCCGGGAGCTGGCCCGGTCGCTGGCCTCGCACGACACCGTCCTCTTCCTCGGCCGGCACGTCGGCTACCCGGTCGCCCTGGAAGGCGCGTTGAAGCTCAAGGAACTCGCGTACATGCACGCCGAGGGGTTCGCCGCCGGCGAGCTCAAGCACGGGCCGATCGCGCTCATCGAGGAAGGGCTTCCCGTCGTCGTCGTGGTGCCGTCACCGGCCGGGCGGTCCGTGCTGCACGACAAGATCGTGTCGAACATCCAGGAGATCCGGGCCCGCGGCGCCCTCACCGTCGTCATCGCGGAGGAGGGCGACGAGGAGGTCGTTCCGTACGCCGACCACCTCATCCGGATCCCCGCAACGCCTACGCTGCTTCAGCCGCTGGTCGCCACCGTGCCGTTGCAGGTCTTCGCCTGCGAGCTGGCGACGGCCCGCGGCAACGAGGTGGACCAGCCGCGCAACCTGGCGAAGTCCGTCACCGTGGAGTGAGCCATCAGCCAACAGCGAAGGTGTGTACGTGATCATCGGGGTCGGGATCGATGTGGCGGAGATCGAGCGGTTCGACGCGGCGCTGGAGCGTACGCCGCAACTGGCCCAACGCCTCTTCATCGACCGGGAGTTGCTGCTGCCCGGCGGTGAGCGGCGGGGGATCGCCTCGCTGGCCGCCCGGTTCGCCGCCAAGGAGGCCCTCGCCAAGGCGCTCGGCGCGCCCGGCGGGCTGCTGTGGACGGACGCCGAGGTGTACGTCGAGGAGAGCGGGCAGCCCCGGCTGCGGGTCCGGGGCACCGTCGCCGCCCGCGCGGCCGAGCTCGGCGTGCGGCAGTGGCACGTGTCGCTCAGCCATGACGCGGGGGTGGCCTCGGCGGTGGTGATCGCGGAGGGGTAGGGCGGCGCGTTTCTGCGTACGTTGGTGTCATGCGTACCGCTTACAGCGTCTCGACCGTACGGGCCGCCGAACAGGCCCTGATGGCACGGCTTCCGGAGGGTGCGCTGATGCAGCGCGCCGCCGCCGGACTCGCGGCCGCCTGCGCCGATCTGCTGCGGCGGGGCGGCCGGGTCTACGGCTCCCGCGTCGTCCTCCTCGTCGGCAGCGGCGACAACGGGGGCGACGCCCTGTACGCGGGGGCCCGGCTGGCCCGGCGCGGGGCGGGCGTCGTGGCCGTGCGCGTCTCCCCCGGGCGGGCGCACGAGGGCGGTCTCGCGGCCCTGCTGGCGGCGGGCGGCCGGGTGATGGACGTGGGTGAGGTGGCCCCGCACCGCGACTGGGGCGGGCACATCGACCTCGTCGTCGACGGCATCACCGGCATCGGCGGACGCGGCGGACTGCGGCCGGACGCCGCCGCCGTCGTGGCGCACTACGCGGCGCACGGGGTGCCCGTCGTCGCCGTCGATCTGCCGAGCGGTGTGGAGGCGGACACCGGCGAGGTGCGGGGGGCCGCCGTGCGCGCGGATGCGACCGTCACCTTCGGGGCGTACAAACCGGGGCTGCTCATCGACCCGGCCGCCGAGAGGGCCGGGGCCCTGCACCTCGTCGACATCGGGCTCGGCGCCGAACTGCCGGACGTTCCCGAGCTGGAGGCGCTCCAGTACGCGGACGTCGCAGCCCTGCTGCCCGTGCCCGCCGCGGAGAGCGACAAGTACCGGCGCGGCGTCGTCGGCATCGCCGCCGGATCGGCGCGCTACCCGGGGGCCGCGGTCCTCGCCGTCTCCGGGGCGCTGCGCGGCGGGGCGGGGGCCGTGCGCTACGTCGGGCCGGGCGGCGACGCCGTGATCGCGCGGCATCCGGAGACCCTCGTCCACGCGGGCCCGCCGTCCAAGGCGGGGCGCGTGCAGGCATGGGTGGCCGGGCCGGGGCTCGGCGACGGCACGGACGCCGTCGACGCGGTCGCCGACGTGCTGGCCGCCGACGTGCCGGTGCTCGTCGACGCGGACGGCCTGCGGCTGCTGGACGCGGACGTCGTACGGGCGCGCACCGCGCCCACCGTGCTGACCCCGCACGCCGGGGAGGCCGCGGCGCTGCTCGGCGTGGCGCGCGAGGAGGTCGAGGCGGGGCGGCTGGCCGCCGTACGCGAACTCGCCTCCCGGTTCCGCGCCACGGTCCTGCTCAAGGGGTCGACGACCCTGATCGCCACCGACGACCCCCGCACCCCCGTGCGGGTCAACCCGACCGGCACCTCCTGGCTGGCCACCGCGGGCAGCGGGGACGTGCTCTCCGGGCTGACCGGTTCGCTGCTGGCCGCGGGCCTCGCCCCGCGCGACGCCGCGTCCGTCGGCGCCCACCTCCACGGACTCGCCGCCCGGCACGCCTCCGACGGCTCCCCGGTCGCCGCGCAGGACGTCGCCGAGGCGATCCGGTCGGCCTGGCGGGACGTACGGGCCTGAGCGATCCTGGAAACGGCGAGAGGGGAGTGCCAGTGACCTCCGACAGTGATCTGCGCGTCCGCCGGGTGTACGACCCCGAGGAGGACGGCGACGGCACCCGTGTCCTCGTCGACCGGCTGTGGCCGCGCGGCGTCTCCAAGGACCGGGCCGCGATCGACAAGTGGCTCAAGGACGTCACCCCGTCGGACGAACTGCGCTCCTGGTACCACGAGGACCGCTCCGGGACCCGGTACGACGAGTTCGTCGACCGCTACCGGGCCGAGCTGGCCGACCCCGTCCACGCGGCAGCCGTGGACGAGCTGATGTCGCTCGTCCGCGAGGGCGGTCCGGTGACGCTGGTCACCGCGGTCAAGGACGTCCCGCACAGCCACGTCCCGGTCCTCGCCGACCATGTGGAACACGAACTGCACCACCGCTGACGTGCTCCCGCGCGGCACACCGGGCCCCGACGCGCCCGCCGCCCGGGGGCCCCGCCGTACGCCTCTGAGACACTGGGCGCGATGAACGAGACAGCGCCCCTGAGAGCCCGTGCCGAGATCGACCTCGCCGCACTGCGCGCCAACGTGCGCGTGCTGCGTGCCCGGGCGGCCGGGGCGCAGCTCATGGCCGTGGTCAAATCCGACGCGTACGGACACGGTGCCGAGCGCTGCGCCCGCGCCGCCCTCGAAGCGGGCGCCACCTGGCTGGGCACCGCCACCCCGCACGAGGCGCTCGCCCTGCGCGCGGCCGGTCTCGGCGGCCGGGTGATGTGCTGGCTGTGGACGCCGGGCGGGCCCTGGCGCGAGGCGATCGAGGCGGACATCGACGTGTCGGTGAGCGGCCTGTGGGCGCTCGGCGAAGTCACCGCGGCGGCAGCGGAGGCGGGCCGCCCCGCCCGGGTCCAGCTCAAGGCCGACACCGGCCTCGGCCGCAACGGCTGCCAGCCCGCCGACTGGGCCGAGCTCGTCGCCGCCGCCCGCACGGCCGAGCAGGCGGGCACCGTCCGCGTCACCGGCCTCTGGTCCCACTTCGCCTGCGCCGACGAGCCCGGGCACCCCTCCATCACCGCCCAGCTCGACACGTTCCGCGACATGGTGGCGTACGCGGAGAAGGCCGGCGTCGAGCCCGAGGTGCGGCACATCGCGAACTCCCCGGCGACGCTCACGGTCCCCGAATCGCACTTCGACCTCGTGCGGACCGGGATCGCCATGTACGGCATCTCGCCCAGCCCCGAGCTCGGCACCCCGGCGGACTTCGGGCTGCGTCCGGTGATGACGCTCGCCGCGTCCCTCGCCCTGGTCAAGCGGGTGCCGGCCGGGCACGGCGTCAGCTACGGACACCACTACACGACGTCCGCGGAGACCACGCTGGGCCTGGTGCCGCTGGGGTACGCGGACGGCGTCCCGCGCCACGCGTCGGGCCGCGGCCCCGTCCTGGTCGGCGGCGTCCGGCGGACGATCGCGGGCCGGGTGGCCATGGACCAGTTCGTCGTCGACCTCGAAGGGGACGAGCCGCCGGTCGGCAGCGACGCCGTGCTGTTCGGCCCGGGGGACCGGGGCGAGCCGAGCGCCGAGGACTGGGCGCGGGCGGCGGACACGATCGCGTACGAGATCGTCACCCGGATCGGCGGCCGGGTGCCGCGCGTCTACCGCGACGACGAAACGCCGGAGGACCCCTCGGCCGGGTCCTGACCGGACAACCGCCCCTGACCAGGCACGATCTGAGCATGTCCCGGGACGGCCGGACACGAGCGCAGGAGTCCGGCCGGCCCCGACCTACCCGACGGGCACGACACGACCGACGAGGAGCGCGGCACGGTGAGCGAGATCAGCGCGGGGGACGCGGTGGCGACGGCCGCTTCGGCGGCCGGCTGGCGCCGGGCGGGTTTCGCCGGGGCCGCCATAGGTGTGATCGCCGCGGGCGCGGCGGCCGGGGTCGCGGTCGAGCGGCTGACCGTCGGCCGCGGCATGCGCAAGCGGGCCAGGCTCGCCCTGGACGCCAGCGGACCGTACGGCTCGCTGCGCGGGCTGCCGGGCCGGGCGGCGGCCGACGACGGCACCGAGCTGTACTACGAGATCGACGAGGTCGACCCGGGCAGCCGTACGGGAACGGGCGGCACGCCCCCCGGCTCCGCCGCCGCCGGCCCGCGCCGGCGCCGGCTCTTCGGACGCAAGGCGCCCGCCCCCGTGACGGTCGTCTTCAGCCACGGCTACTGCCTCAGCCAGGACTCCTGGCACTTCCAGCGGGCGGCCCTGCGCGGCCTCGTGCGGACCGTCCACTGGGACCAGCGCAGCCACGGCCGCTCGGAGCGCGGCCGGGCCCAGGCGCAGGGCGTGCACGTCGGCATCGACCAGCTCGGCCGCGACCTCAAGGCCGTGATCGACGCGGCCGCCCCCGAGGGCCCGCTGGTGCTCGTCGGGCACTCCATGGGCGGCATGACGATCATGGCGCTCGCCGACCAGTACCCCGCGCTGATGCGGGACCGGGTCGCCGCCGTCGCCTTCGTGGGCACGTCGGGCGGCAAGCTGGGCGAGGTCAACTTCGGACTGCCGGTGGCGGGGGTGAACGCGGTGCGGCGGGTGCTGCCCGGCGTGCTGAAGGCGCTCGGCTCGCAGGCGGAGCTGGTGGAGCGGGGGAGGCGGGCGACCGCGGACCTGTTCGCCGGGCTGATCAAGCGGTACTCGTTCGGATCGCGGGACGTGGACCCGGCGGTCGAGCGGTTCGCCGAGCGGCTCATCGAGTCCACGCCGATCGACGTCGTCGCGGAGTTCTACCCCGCCTTCGCCGAGCACGACAAGAGCAATGCGCTGCCCCTGTTCCGGGACGTCCCGGTGCTGATCCTGGCGGGCGACAAGGACCTGGTGACGCCCAGCTCGCACAGCGAGGCCATCGCGGACCTGCTGCCCGAAGCGGAGCTGGTCATCGTCCCGGACGCCGGGCACCTGGTGATGCTGGAGCACCCGGAGACGGTCACGGACCGGCTGGCGGACCTGCTGGTACGGGCCGGGGCCGTACCGGAGTCGTCCGAGGCGCGCGGGTGAGGACCCGCGGCTCACCGGCTGAACGCCGGAGCCGCAGCGGAATCCTCTAACGTTGGCGGGCATGGAAGCACCGCACAACAGCCCGGCGGCCCCGCTCGCCGCAGGCGCCGCGCACGACACCGTCACCGTGACGCTGGCCGTCGAGTCCCCCGAACAGATGCAGGCCCTGGGCCGCCGGATCTCCGGCGTGCTGCGCCCCGGCGACCTGGTCATGCTCAGCGGCGAACTCGGCGCCGGGAAGACGACCCTGACCCGCGGTCTCGGCGAGGGCCTCGGCGTGCGCGGCGCCGTCACGTCCCCCACCTTCGTGATCGCCCGCGTCCACCCGTCGCTGGGCGACGGTCCGGCGCTCGTCCACGTCGACGCGTACCGCCTGGGCGGCGGGCTCGACGAGATGGAGGACCTGGACCTCGACGTGTCGCTGCCGGACTCGGTCGTCGTCGTCGAATGGGGCGAGGGCAAGGTCGAGGAGCTCTCCGATGACCGGCTCCAGGTGCTCATCGACCGTGCGGTCGGCGACACGGACGACGAACGGCGCGAGGTGCGGCTCGTGGGCGTGGGCGCGCGGTGGGCGGGGCTGCGGAACGATTCCTGGGCCCCGTGGGCCATGGCCGGGGCATGAGAGGCCGTCGCCGCGGCCCGTTTCCGACAGGGTGTCGGCAAATTGTTGCGCGGGGCGGTGCGGGCGTGGTGACATGGAGGACGAGAGCAGGTTAGGTCTGCCTAACCGTGCCTTCCACCGGAGCTCAAGGAGGCGTCCATGCCGGCATCCGAGCACGACGTGCAGCCACCGCGGGCGGTATCGATGAGAGACCTGCTCGCCGCCGGGGTGGCGGCCGACGCCATCTCCACCCCGCCTGCCCCGCGCCCGCGCGGCACGGCGCCCGCACCCCGGGAAGACAGGGGAACGAACCCGCCGAAGCGGGCTTGAGCCCTACCCGCAGGAACTACCGGACGCAGGAACTACCGGACTACCGGACTACCGGACGCAGGAACTACCGGACTACCGGACGCAGGAACTACCGGACTACCGGACGCCGGCACTACCGGACGACGACGACCTTCGCGCCCACCGTGGCGAACGTCCACACCGCGTTGCCGTCCGCACGCGACATCCGCACCCCGCCCGCCTTCAGCGTCGGGTCCGGGCTCTCCATGGAGCCGTCCTGTGCGGCGCTGAAGCCGATCGCCACGTCATCGTTCGACGCGAACCGGACCACATGCTCGATCGGCACCCCGTCGGAGCCCGTGACGCGGCCGGAGCGCGAGGTCACCCGGTAGGTGCCCGGCAGCGCGCTCACCGCGCTCGGCATCACCTTGAAGGTCCGGGTCGATTTGTTCTTCGCGTCGACCAGCCACACCCGGCGCTCCCCCAGCGCGTACACCACCCGCGTGCCCGTCCCGGAGGCGGCGGGAACCGCCAGCGGGTTCTTCTTCGGCTTCGCCCGGGCGTGGCCGCCCGTGGCCGGCGCGCTGCTGGACACCTTCGGCTTGGCGCCGAGGTTGTCGGGGACGTTCGCCGACGCCTGGTAGGCCAGGAAGCCGACCGCGGCGACGGCCGCCGCGGTGAGCGCGGCCACGATTCCCGAGCTGCCCCTTGCCACCGTGCGCCTCTTTCGCCGTCGTATGTCGTACAAGCGTTTACACGTACTCCGCGTATACCCGGTGACGGTAGCACCGGAGCCCCCTGGTCCCAGGACGACGTACGGGGCGCGGTACCGCCCGCGCCGGAGCCGTAGGCTGTTTGCGTGCTCTTGCTCGCTATGGATACCGCCACCCCCGCCGTCACCGTCGCCCTGCACGACGGGACCCGCGTCGTCGCCGAGTCCGGTCAGGTCGACGCCCGAAGGCACGGGGAGCTGCTGCTGCCCGCCGTCGACCGCGTCCTCGCCGAGGCCGGAGTGACCCTCGACACCGTGACGGACCTGGTGGTGGGCGTCGGCCCCGGCCCGTACACGGGACTGCGGGTCGGACTGGTGACGGCCGCGACGTTCGGCTCGGCGCTGTCCGTGCCCGTGCACGGGATCTGCACCCTGGACGCCCTCGCGTACGCCGCGGGGCAGGCCGGGGTGACGGGCCCCTTCGCCGTCGCGACGGACGCCCGCCGCAAGGAGGTCTACTGGGCGCGGTACGAGAACCCGCTCACCCGGACCGGTGAACCCGCCGTCGACCGGCCCGCCGACATCGCCGAGCAGCTCGCCGGCCTCCCCGTCGTCGGGGCGGGCGCGGTGCTCTACCCCGACGCGTTCCCGGATGCGCGCGGCCCCGAGCACGTCGCCGCGGGCGCCATGGCGGCGCTCGCCGCCGAGCGCCTCGCCGCGGGGGCGGAGCTACTGCCGCCGCAGCCGCTGTACCTGCGCAGGCCCGACGCGCAGGTCCCGAAGAACTACAAGGTGGTCACGCCGAAGTGACCGCCACGACCGCAGTGCTGCGCGAGATGCGCTGGTGGGACATCGACCCGGTGCTGGAGCTCGAGCACGAGCTGTTCCCGGACGACGCCTGGTCGGCCGGCATGTTCTGGTCCGAGCTCGCGCACTCCCGCGGCCCGGACGCCACCCGCCGTTACGTGGTCGCCGAGGACCCGGTCAGCGGCCGGATCGTCGGATACGCGGGCCTCGCGGCGGCCGGAGACCTCGCCGACGTACAGACGATCGGCGTCACCCGCGGCCACTGGGGCGGCGGGCTCGGAGCCGAGCTGCTGACCGACCTGCTGAAACACGCCACGGCCTTCGAGTGCGCCGAGGTGCTGCTGGAGGTCCGCGTCGACAACACCCGGGCGCAGAAGCTGTACGAGCGCTTCGGCTTCGAACCGATCGGCTTCCGCCGCGGCTACTACCAGCCGGGCAACATCGACGCCCTCGTCATGCGCCTCCATGTGCAGGACCACGGACAAGAGCACGTACAAGAAAACGAGACTGACTGATGGCTGACGAACCGCTCGTACTCGGCATCGAGACCTCCTGCGACGAGACCGGCGTCGGCATCGTCCGCGGGACGACGCTGCTCGCCGACGCCGTCGCGTCCAGCGTCGACACGCACGCCCGCTTCGGCGGCGTCGTCCCGGAGATCGCCTCCCGCGCGCACCTGGAGGCGATGGTCCCCACGATCGAGCGCGCCCTGAAGGAGGCCGGTGTCAGCGGACGCGACCTCGACGGCATCTCGGTCACCGCGGGACCCGGACTCGCCGGCGCCCTGCTCGTCGGCGTCTCGGCGGCCAAGGCGTACGCGTACGCGCTGAACAAGCCGCTCTACGGGGTGAACCACCTCGCCTCGCACATCTGCGTCGACCAGCTGGAGCACGGCCCGCTGCCCGAGCCCACGATGGCGCTGCTGGTCAGCGGCGGCCACTCCTCGCTGCTGCTCGCCCCCGACATCACCAACGACGTGCGGCCGCTCGGCGCGACCATCGACGACGCGGCGGGCGAGGCCTTCGACAAGATCGCCCGGGTGCTGAACCTCGGTTTCCCCGGCGGTCCGGTCATCGACCGCCTCGCCAAGGAGGGCGACCCGAAGGCCATCGCGTTCCCGCGCGGCCTGAGCGGCTCGCGCGACCCCGCGTACGACTTCTCCTTCTCCGGCCTGAAGACCTCCGTCGCCCGCTGGATCGAGGCGAAGCGCGCCGCGGGCGAGGAGGTGCCGGTACGGGACGTGGCCGCGTCCTTCCAGGAGGCCGTGGTCGACGTGCTCACCCGGAAGGCCGTCCGCGCCTGCAAGGACGAGGGCGTCGACCACCTGATGATCGGCGGCGGCGTCGCGGCCAACTCACGGCTGCGGGCGCTGGCCGAGGAGCGGTGCGAGCGCGCCGGCATCCGGCTGCGCGTGCCGCGCCCCGGACTGTGCACCGACAACGGCGCCATGGTCGCCGCACTGGGCGCGGAGATGGTGGCCCGCAACCGGCCCGCCTCCGACCTGGAGCTCTCGGCCGACTCCTCGCTGCCGGTCACCGAAACCCACGTACCGGGCGCGGACCACACCCACACCCACGACCACGACCACGTGCACGAGATCAGCAAGGACAACCTGTACTCATGAGCGGGACGACCGTCGCGCTGATGTGGGAGGCCCGCGCCACCGAGGGCCGGGGCGCGGAACTCCTCGAATGGGCCCGCGCCCGCACCGGCGAGCTGGCCCGCCCCCCACTGCGCAGCGAACTGCTGCGCGCCCCGCAGGACCGCGTCCTGGTCATCACCTGGTGGCAGGGCGCGTACGGCGACGAGCTGCCGGAACTGCCCGAACCGGCCCCGGAAACCATCACCCGGCCGGTGCACCGCTGGCGCTTCGAGTCCCTCGGGCCGGCGGGCGGCTGAGGAGCGCGACCGCCCCGGTGGCCGATCCGGAAACTTCTCAGAAGAATTCCGGGGGGACTGTCGATCCGGACGTCTCCCGTTCGACGCACAGGTGAGAGACGGGGAAAGCCCCCGCCCTCCCGACCGAGGAGTCACCATGCCGCGCTTCATGTCCCTCATCCGCATCGACGAGCAGGCCGCCGCAGGGTTCGAGCCCGACCCCGACTTCGAGAAGCGCATGGGCGCCCTGTTCGAGGAGATCAACAAGGCGGGCGTGATGCTGGAGACGGCCGGCCTCACCCCGACCGCCCAGGGCACCCGGGTCCACTGGGCCGGCGGAAAGCTCAGCTACACCGACGGGCCCTTCACCGAGACCAAGGAGGTCGTCGGCGGGTACGCCATCCTCCAGTGCAAGGACAAGGAGGAGGCGCTGGAGTGGACCAGGCGGTTCCTGCAGTGCCACCCGGAGAGCTGGAGCGTCACCTCCGAGATCCGGGCCATCGACGAAGCGACCGGCTGACCTGCCTGCCGCGCTTGCCCGGGCCCCGTACGGCTGCTCTGATGAGTGGCCGTGACGGCAGCGAGCGCGGTGGAGACGGTATTCAGGATCGAGTCCGCGCGGATCATCGCCGGTGTCGCCCGGATCGTCCGGGACGTCGGCATCGCCGAGGAGCTCGCGCAGGACGCCCTGGTCGCCGCGCTGGAGCAGTGGCCGGAGTCGGGTGTCCCGGACAACCCGGGAGCCTGGCTCATGGCCACGGCCAGGCACCGCGCCATCGATCTCGTACGCCGCCGCGAGACGTACGCCCGCAAGCTGGCCGAGATGGGCCGCGACCTGGACGGGGTCTCCGGCAAACCGGACCCCGGTGCCGCGGACCCCGAGCGCATCGATGACGACCTGCTGCGGCTGATCTTCACCTCCTGCCATCCGGTGCTCTCCACCGACGCCCGGATCGCCCTCACGCTGCGGCTGCTGGGCGGCCTCACCACCGAGGAGATCGCCCGCGCCTTCCTCACCACGGAGCCGGCCGTCGCCCAGAGGATCGTCCGCGCCAAACGGACCCTCGGGCGGGCCGGCGTTCCCTTCGAGGTGCCCTACGGCCCCGAGCGCGAAGCCCGGCTCCGATCGGTGCTCGAGGTCATCTACCTGGTCTTCAACGAGGGCTACGCCGCGACCGCCGGCGACGACTGGCTGCGCCCGGCGCTCTGCGAGGACGCGCTGCGCCTGGCGCGGGTGCTGGCCGGGCTGATGCCGGACGAACCCGAGGTGCACGGACTGGCCGCCCTGCTGGAGCTCCAGGCCTCGCGCACCGCCGCACGGACCGGGCCGGACGGGGCCGTGGTGCTGCTCGCCGACCAGAACCGGGCCCGCTGGGACCGGCTGCTGATCCGCCGCGGCCTGGCGGCCCTGCTCCGGGCCGGCGACACGGCCGCGAAGGCGGGGCAGGCCCTGGGGCCGTACGCCCTCCAGGCAGCCATCGCCGCCTGTCACGCCCGCACGGCGCGCTTCGAGGACACCGACTGGGCCACCATCGCCGCGCTCTACGACCGCCTCGCCGTCCTCACCCCGTCACCGGTCGTCGAGCTCAACCGCGCCGTCGCCGTCTCCATGGCCGAGGGCCCGGCCGCCGGTCTCGTCCTGGTCGATGCCCTGGCCGCCGACCCCGCGCTCAAGGGCTACCACTTGCTGCCGAGCGTCCGCGGCGATCTCCTGGAGCGGATGGGGCGTACGGACGAGGCACGTGCCGAGTTCGTACGGGCGGCGGAGCTCACCCGCAACGAGCGGGAACGGGCGCTGCTCCTGGGCCGGGCGGGCCGATGAGTTCCGGGCCCGCCGCCGGTCTACCTTCCACGGCACCCCGTACCAACCACGTGAGGAGAAGACCATGCAGAAGGTCACCACATTCCTGTGGTTCGACAAGAACCAGGCCGAGGAGGCGGCGAACCACTACATCTCCGTCATCGGCGGTGACTCCCGCATCCTCGACGTGACCCGCTGGACGGCGGCGGCGCCGGGCGAGGAAGGAGCGGTGATGACGGTCCGCTTCCAGCTGGACGGCACCGAGTACATCGCGTTCGACGGCGGCCCAGAGTTCCCCTTCAGCGAGGCCGTCTCCCTCTCCGTCGACTGCGCCTCGCAGGAGGAGGCGGACCGGCTGTGGGACAAGCTCACCGCGGACGGCGGACAGGAGAGCCAGTGCGGCTGGCTCAAGGACAAATTCGGCGTCTCCTGGCAGATCATCCCGCCCGGTCTCGGCGAGGCGCTGACCGACCCGGACCCGGAGAAGGCGGCCCGCGCGATGAAGGCGATGCTCGGCATGAAGCGGCTGGACATCGAGGCCCTGCGCAACGCCTGAGGCGGCCGGTCTCCCGCGCAGCGCAAGAGGAGGGCGCCTGGCGGTCGATAAGGTCTGGCTCATGGCCAACCGACCTGCGCTGCCGCCACCCCCGCCGCCCGTGGAGATACGCACCTGGCCCGACCGGGGAGCGCTGCTCGCCGACCGGGCCTTCATCCTGGGCGCGTTGGTGAGGATGCACATGGGCCCCGGCCGGTTCGGACTGCTGTGGATGTGGGGAGCGCTCGGCGCGCTCGGCTGGGCGCTGACCGGTACCGCGCTCATCACCTTCGAGGAGTCGTACGACGTCATCAGCGCCTTCCTCGGCGTCATCATGCTGGCGTTGGGCGCCTGTTGCCTCGTGCCCGCCGTCATCCTCGTCGTCATCGGCCTGCGTCGGGACCGGCAGGTGCGCCGACTCCTCACACAGTGGGGGGAGTTGGCCCGCGATCCGGTGAACGATGCCGCGTACCGGCTGCCGGGCGTGAGTCTGTTCTGGCTCCTCGGCTCGTTCCCGCTGTGCGCCTGCGGGCTGTACGCCTGCTTCATCGTGCCGGCGGGCGCCGTCGCGGGCGATGACACCTATGGGCTGATGGCCCTGGCCATGGGTCTCGGATTCATCGGCTGGCTGATCGGCCTCATCGGCGCCACCAAGGCGTACTGGCACCGGCGTTGGGTCCTGCGGACACTGCTCGGGGCACCTGCCCCTGAACCGCTGATCTCGATGAGGGGCGGTGCCCACCGCTGATCCTGGGCCCCGCCCTGCGGTCGTGCCGTCCGGCCGGTGTCAGCGCAGACCGGCCTCCGGGCCGGTCACGGGGCGGCCGATCAGCATCGTCGGCGCGTCCGCGACCCGGGTCAGGAAGACCGTGGCCGCGTTCGGGCCCTGGAGCTTCATCTTCCGCCGCAGTTCCTCCGGTTCGACCGCCGAGCCGCGCTTCTTCACCGTGAGGACGCCGACCTTCCGCTCCCGCAGCAGCGCCTTCAGCCGCTTCATGTTGAACGGCAGCTGATCGGTGATCTCGTAACCGGCGGTGTACGGGGAGTCGTACAGCTCGTCGCTCGTGACGTACGCGATCATCTCGTCGAACAGCCGGCCGTGGCACCGTTCCACGATCCCGGCGACCAGATGCGCCCGGATCACCGCGCCGTCCGGCTCGTAGAGATAGCGCCCCACCGGCCCGACCGGCGGGGCGGGCAGCGCGGCCGGGGCGGACAGGGTGGCGCCGGACGGGAGCAGGGTCGCGCGGTACGAGCCCGCCTCGAAGCCCTCGCCGAACCAGAGCACCGCCTCCTTCACGTCGCCGCCGTCCGAGATCCACTCGGCCTCCGCCTGCGGGCCGATCGCCTCGTGCGGGACGCCCGGGGCGATCTTCAGCGCGGCCCTGGGCGCCTTCAGCGCGGCCGCGGTCGCCCAGGACAGGGGCGGGGAGTACGCCTCCGGGTCGAAGATCCGGCCGCGCCCGCCCCGGCGGGCCGGGTCGACGAACACCGCGTCGTACGGCGAGGTGTCGATCTCCGTGACATCGGCGCACCGCACCTCGATCAGCGCCTCCAGGCCGAGCGCGGCGGCGTTGGCGCGGGCCACCTCGGCGGTCAGCGGATCGCGGTCCACGGCGAGGACGGAGATCCCGGCCCGTGCCAGGGCGATCGCGTCGCCGCCGATCCCGCAGCAGAGGTCGGCGACGCTGCGCACCCCGGCGTCCGCGAACCGCCGCGCGCGGTAGCCGGCCACCGAGGTGCGGGTCGCCTGCTCGACCCCGTTCGGCGTGAAGAACATCCGCTGCGCGTCCTCGGCGCCGAACTTCGCCGCCGCCCGCTGCCGCAGCCGGGCCTGCCCCAGCGCGGCCGAGACGAGGGCGGCCGGGTGGGTGCGGCGCAGCCGGGTGGCGGTGGCCAGTTCGGTGGCGGGGTCGTACGACCGCAGCGCGGCCAGCAGCTCGGCGCCCTCGGGGGTGCGCAGGGCCAGGAAGGCGGCGAGGGGGTCGGGGGCGTCGGGCGGGACGGTCGGGTCGAGAGCGTTCACCCGCCCCATTGTGGGCCAGTCGGCTGTGCGCCAGCCGGGGGAGTGTGCGGGGCGGGCGCTGTGTCGGCCCGGCGGCCCGGCCCGGGGCTGGCAGGATGCGGCGCCATGCAGCTGGTACGACAAAAGGAAGAATTCGCCATGAAGATGCGCAGACCGGGTGCGGTGTCGGGCGGGCGGAGCGGTGGGGAGGGCGGTCGGGGCCCTCTGCGCGGCAGTGGCGGACGCGGCCGGGGCGGTTTGCGGCGCCGGCCGGGCTTCGCGGTCCTCGCCGCGCTCCTGGTCGCCGCGGCCGGCTCCGGCTGCGCGGCCGAAACCGGCGGTCACGCCGCGTCCGACCCGGACCCCGGCCGCGCGGCCGCCGCCAGGGCCGGACAGCCGGGCGGCCCCCCGGTGGGGGCGGCGGGTTCGGTCGCGGCGCAGGCCCGGAAGGCGCGCCTCGCCCAGGCCGCACGGGCCGTCGCCGCGAAGAAGTGGGGCCTGGCGAGCACTCCGCTGGCGCCGCCCGCGCCGCCGGCCGTCAAGCCGCGCCTCACCACCCGCGAGGGCTTCGAGACCGAGGGCGGGAACGCCTCGCTGCCGCCGGTCTTCACCACGGTCCCCACCGACAAGAAGATCGTCTTCCTGACGATGGACGACGGGGACGACAAGGACCCCGAGCTGCTGAAGATGATGGCGGAGCTGAACATCCCGTACAGCGCCTTCCTCACCGACTACGTGGTGCGCGACAACTACGCGTACTTCAAGGAGGCCCAGGCCCGCGGGGCCGTCCTCGGCAACCACACGCTGAACCACCGCTACATGCCCGGCCTCTCGTACGAGGAGCAGAAGCGGGAGATCTGCGACCAGCAGGACATCATGCAGCAGCAGTTCGGCGAGCGACCCCGGCTCTTCAGGCCCCCGTACGGCAACTACGACGGCGACACCCTGCGGATCGCCAAGTCCTGCGGCATCACGGCCGTGCCCCTGTGGGCGGCGGAGGCGTTCCCCGACCGCATGGAGTGGCGGGAGGAGGACCAGGACCTGCACCCCGGCGACATCATCCTCACGCACTTCCGGGGCAAGGAGGACTGGAAGGGCAGCATGCCCGACATGATCCGCAACGTCATGAAGGTCGTCACGGACAAGGGGTACGCCGTGGCCCGGCTGGAGGACTACGTATGAGAAGGGCGCACCGGCTGCTGGCCGGACTGCTGACCACCGGTGCGCTCCTGACCGCCACCGCCGGCTGCGCGCAGTCCGTGGACCCGATCGAGCGGTTGGGCCGGAAGGCGGTTCAGCGGGTGAAGCCGTCTCGGAGTGCCCCTGCGGTGCGCGGTGACCACGGGGCGCCGGGCGCGATGGTCGTCGTCGCCTGCGGCGGGCGGGCCCCGGTACGCGGGTCCGCGGAGCGGCTGGTGCGGTCGGGCGGAGGGGCTGTGGCCGCGGGGTGCGCGAGGCGGTAGCCGCTCCGCGGGACGCGGACCCCGTACGCCACGAGGGGCGTGAATTGGCACTCCGCTTGACCGAGTGCTAATCGCGGTCATAGTCTCAGTGCTGGCACTCCCCACTGGAGAGTGCCAGCAGTTCTGTGCGACCGGCAGGTCCGGCACCCGCGACGACGGGCCCACCTGGTCGCCACCCCAAAGACTGATAACCCCGTGAGATCTCCGAAGGGGGAGACCGGATCGTGTCGACCAGCACCAAGGTTGCGATCAAGCCGCTCGAGGACCGCATTGTGGTCCAGCCGCTCGACGCCGAGCAGACCACGGCCTCCGGCCTGGTCATTCCGGACACTGCCAAGGAGAAGCCCCAGGAGGGCGTCGTCCTGGCCGTGGGCCCGGGCCGCTTCGAGAACGGCGAGCGCCTGCCGCTCGACGTCAAGACCGGCGATGTCGTTCTGTACAGCAAGTACGGCGGCACCGAGGTGAAGTACAACGGCGAGGAGTACCTCGTCCTCTCGGCCCGCGACGTGCTCGCGATCATCGAGAAGTAATTCACCCAAGTTTGCTTCTGTTCTGCGCCCCTGGCCCCCTGCGAAATAACTGCCGGGCGGCAGGGGCGCAGTTCTTGTTTTGAGAGGACAGTTCAGCTCCATGGCGAAGATCCTGAAGTTCGACGAGGACGCCCGTCGCGCCCTCGAGCGCGGCGTCAACAAGCTTGCCGACACGGTGAAGGTGACGATCGGTCCGAAGGGCCGCAACGTCGTCATCGACAAGAAGTTCGGTGCGCCC
This sequence comes from Streptomyces sp. NPDC096323, assembly GCF_040302845.1. Taxonomy (NCBI): domain Bacteria; kingdom Bacillati; phylum Actinomycetota; class Actinomycetes; order Kitasatosporales; family Streptomycetaceae; genus Streptomyces; species Streptomyces sp. NPDC096323. Next base: position 274,473 of record NZ_JBEOSI010000005.1, on the reverse strand, counting down.
ACCATCACCAACGACGGTGTCACCATCGCGCGCGAGGTCGAGCTGGACGACCCGTACGAGAACCTCGGTGCCCAGCTGGTGAAGGAGGTCGCGACCAAGACCAACGACGTAGCCGGTGACGGCACGACCACCGCCACCGTCCTGGCCCAGGCGCTCGTCCGCGAGGGCCTGCGCAACGTGGCCGCGGGCGCGTCCCCGGCCGCCCTCAAGAAGGGCATCGACGCCGCGGTCAAGGCCGTGTCCGAGGAGCTCCTCGCGACCGCCCGCCCGATCGAGGACAAGTCCGACATCGCCGCCGTGGCCGCGCTCTCCGCGCAGGACACCCAGGTCGGCGAGCTCATCGCGGACGCGATGGACAAGGTCGGCAAGGACGGTGTCATCACCGTCGAGGAGTCCAACACCTTCGGTCTGGACCTCGACTTCACCGAGGGCATGGCCTTCGACAAGGGCTACCTGTCCCCGTACATGGTGACCGACCAGGAGCGTATGGAGGCCGTCCTCGACGACCCGTACATCCTGATCCACCAGGGCAAGATCGGCTCGATCCAGGAGCTGCTGCCGCTCCTGGAGAAGGTCATCCAGGCCGGTGCCTCCAAGCCGCTGCTGATCATCGCCGAGGACGTCGAGGGCGAGGCCCTGTCGACCCTGGTCGTCAACAAGATCCGTGGCACCTTCAACGCCGTCGCGGTGAAGGCCCCCGGCTTCGGTGACCGCCGCAAGGCCATGCTCGGCGACATCGCCACCCTCACGGGTGCGACCGTCATCGCCGAGGAGGTCGGCCTCAAGCTCGACCAGGCCGGTCTGGACGTGCTGGGCACCGCCCGCCGCGTGACCGTCTCCAAGGACGACACCACCATCGTCGACGGTGGCGGCAAGTCCGACGAGGTCGCCGGCCGCGTCAACCAGATCAAGGCCGAGATCGAGTCCACGGACTCCGACTGGGACCGCGAGAAGCTCCAGGAGCGCCTGGCGAAGCTGGCCGGCGGTGTCTGCGTGATCCGCGTCGGCGCTGCCACCGAGGTCGAGCTCAAGGAGAAGAAGCACCGTCTGGAGGACGCCATCTCCGCGACCCGCGCCGCGGTCGAGGAGGGCATCGTCTCCGGTGGTGGCTCCGCTCTGGTCCACGCTGTCAAGGTCCTCGAGGGCAACCTCGGCAAGACCGGCGACGAGGCCACCGGTGTCGCGGTCGTGCGCCGCGCCGCCGTCGAGCCGCTCCGCTGGATCGCGGAGAACGCGGGCCTCGAGGGCTACGTCATCACCTCGAAGGTCTCCGAGCTCGACAAGGGCCAGGGCTTCAACGCCGCGACCGGCGAGTACGGCGACCTGGTGAAGGCCGGCGTCATCGACCCGGTCAAGGTCACCCGCTCCGCCCTGGAGAACGCCGCGTCCATCGCGTCGCTGCTGCTCACGACCGAGACCCTGGTCGTCGAGAAGCCGGCCGAGGACGAGGCCGACGCCGGTCACGGCCACGGCCACTCGCACTAGCGCCCCTCCCGGCAGGCTTTGCCCCGTCGCGCCGCCCGGCACGCACGCTCGCTGCGTTGGCCAAAAGTCCTGGTAGCTCCTCCCCCATAGCCCGAAGGGCATGGGAGGTGCCCCCATCAAGGACTTCCGGCCGCCTTGCGATCGCACGCACTGGACGACGCTCCTTATGGGGCAAACATTGCCGGTCACGGCACTAGCGGTAGTTCTTCCGCGCAAGCGGTGAGGTCCGGCGCCCCTTCGGGGGTGCCGGACCTTTCGCGTGGGGGGGGCGGCGCCTACGGGCGGCGGCGTGCCGTAACCACCGCTCACTGAGGTCCGTACTTGCGGCCCGTCCTGGAGGTCACCCCTCCGAGCAGGCCGCGCGGCGTCACCTTCACCAGCCCCATCAACGCCTTGTACCGCGCGTCCGGGATCGAGAGCGACTTGCCGCGCGCCAGGTCCGCCAGCGCCGTGGCGACCAGCTTGTCGGCATCGAGCCACATCCAGCCCGGGATGTTGCCGGTGCCCATCCCGGCCCGCTGATGGAACTCCGTCCGTACGAAGCCGGGGCAGAGCGCCATCATCCGCACCCCCGAACCGGCCAGGTCCTTCGCCGCGCCCTGGGTGAACTGCACGACCCACGCCTTGGACGCCCCGTACGTACCGCGCGGCACGAAGGCGGCCACCGAGGCCACGTTCACCACGCCGCCCCTGCCGCGCTCCCTCATCCCTGCGGCAGCCGCCGAGGTCAGCCGCAGGACCGCCTCGCAGTGCACCTTCAGCATCGCCAGCTCGTCGGCCATGGACACGTCGAGGAACTGGCCCTTGTTGCCGAACCCGGCGTTGTTCACCAGCAGATCGACCGCCTGCCTGCGGTCCGCCAGCCGGGCCTCGACGGCGGCGATCCCCTCGTCCAGGGACAGGTCCGCGGTCAGCACCTCGGCCTCGATGCCGTGCCGGTCGTGGAGTTCGGTGGCGTGTTCCCGCAGCCGGTCGGTGTCGCGGGCCACCAGCACCAGGTTGTGCCCCCCGGCCGCGAGCCGCCGCGCGAAGGCGGCCCCGATGCCCGCGGTCGCGCCCGTAATCAGTGCAGTCGTCATAGGCGGCACGTTAGTGCCCCGAGTGCGCCTGCGGACGACCCGTCCGGCGCTCGTCGCCCGCCCCTTGGCGCGCCACGTACTCGCGTGCCTTCCGCAGGGCCTCGGGGTCCAGCGCCTCACCGGCCGGCAGCACCAGCGGCAGCAGGTCACGCCGGGTCGTCGCGGCCCGGAATTCCAGTTCCACGGTCACCTCGTGGTCCGGCCGGTGCACGATCTCGACCGGGTCACCGGCCCGGATGCTGCCCGGCGTGATCACCCGCAGGTACGCCCCGGGGGCCGCCGCCTGCGTGAACCGCCTGACCCAGCGCGCCTCGTCGAGGTGGCCCGCGAACGTGCGGCACGGAATCCGGCCGGAGGCGACCTCCAGGACCAGTTCCGCGCCGATCCGCCAGCGCTCGCCGATCAGCGCGCCGCTGACCGTCACGCCGCTCGTGGTCAGGTTCTCGCCGAACGAGCCGTTGGCCAGCGGGCGCCCCAGCTCCCGCTCCCACGCGTCGAGCTCCTCGCGGGCGAAGGCGTACACGGCCTGGTGCGAGCCGCCGTGGTGGCGCAGGTCGCAGACCGCGTCCCCGGCCACGCCGCTGCCGCCCTCACCCTTCGGGCCCGGGTCGCAGACCCGTATGAGCCCCTCGACGGGGCGCTTGTCGATCCCGGTCACGCCGCCCGGGGAGTCGGTGTAGGGCGCGGGCGTCGGGCGGCCGGCGTTCACGGTCAGGACAGTCATGGCAGTCATGCCCGCACGGTAGCGACATCCGACCCAAAGGCGCGCGCCAATAATGCGCAGGAAGCCCAAGAGTCCCTTATATTCGAGGGGTGATCGAAGCCCGTCATCTCCGAGTCCTGCGCGCCGTGGCCGGCACCGGCTCCTTCTCCGCCGCCGCACGCGAGCTGGGCTGCACCCAGCCCGCCGTGAGCCAGCAGATGAAGGCCCTGGAGTCCTCGGCGGGCACCACGCTGCTCATCCGCACCGGACGCGAGATGCGGCTGACCCAGGCCGGTGAGGCGCTCGTACGCCACGCCTCGGGCATCCTCGCCGGGCTCACCGCCGCGGAGGAGGAGGTCGCCGCGATCGCCGGGCTGCGCGCCGGCCGGGTCCGGCTGGTCTCCTTCCCCAGCGGCAGCTCCACCCTGGTCCCCGGCGCCCTGGCGGCTCTCCGTGCCGCTCACCCCGGCACCCGCGTCTCGCTGGTCGAGGCCGAGCCGCCGCGCTCGGTGGAGATGCTGCGGGACGGCGACTGCGACATCGCGCTGGCCTTCCGGTACGGCACACAGGGTGCCGAGTGGGACGACCTGGTGGTGCGGCCCCTGCTCACCGACCGGCTGATCGGCCTGCTTCCCGAGGGGCACGGGCTAGCGGACCGGAGCGAGGTGGGCATCGGCGAACTCGCCGGGGAGCCGTGGATCGCCGGCTGCCCGCGCTGCCGCTGGCAGCTGGTGGAGGTCTGCGAGGCGTCCGGTTTCACCCCGCGCATCGACTTCGCCACCGACGACTACCCAGCGGTGATCGGTCTGGTCGGCGCGGGGCTGGGAGTGGCCGTCCTGCCGGCGCTGGCGATCGAGTCGGTACGCCCGAGGGGAGCCAGGACCGTCTCGGTGGAGCCCGCCATCGAGCGCGAGATCGTCGCGCTGACCCTGCCCGACCTGGCGCAGGTCCCGGCGGTGGCGGCCACGCTGGACCAGCTGTCGCTGGCGGCTGCGCGCTGAGCGGTCGGGCTCTGGGCGGTCGGGCGCAGGGGGACGGCCGTCGCTGGGACCGGCGCGTGCCTCGGTCCCGGGCCGGGCTCGGTGTGAAGAAACGTTTCTGTTGTGGTTCGGCGTGGTGGGTGTCAGCCGTGCCCGGGCGGGGACGAGGGTGTCGCCGCGCTGATCAGCCGGTTGCGGGCGCGGCCCATGAGCTCCTCGCGCTCGTCCTCGGTCAGTCCTCCCCACACTCCGTAGGGCTCGCGTACCGCCAGCGCGTGCGCGGCGCACTCGGCGCGTACCGGGCAGCGCATGCAGACCTCTTTCGCGGAGGTCTCGCGGGCGCTCCGGGCGGCTCCGCGTTCCCCTTCGGGGTGGAAGAACAGGGAGCTGTCGACCCCGCGGCAGGCCGCCAGCAGCTGCCAGTCCCACAGATCGGCGTTGGGTCCGGGAAGGCGGGAGAAATCTGCCATTGCTTGTCCCCTCGAAACCGTGCTGAGTCGGAAACGTCGTGGTCGTCCGTCGTGCCGTGCCCCTGACCGTACATCTACGGTCGTAGTAGATGTAAATATGACTGATTGCGAATCTAGCCACAGACACCAGCAAAAGGGAAGAAATCCCGCTAAATGGTGCATAAGTTCGTCGGAAGGTTCGGTTGACGGCTGGACGACCCCGTGGCGCTCTCCTCCGTGTACGACCCCTCACGTAGAGTGCCGAACTCGGTTGTCCGACCCGTAACTCTTTCGAGTGACCATCGTTGAGAGTGCGGAGGCGGTTGGCAGAGAAAGCGATCGGGCAGATGTCCGAGAGCGTCAACCGCACAGGTGACGACTGGTAACAGCCTGGAGGCTCAAGGTGACGCGCATCAGCTTCGGAGGGCGGTCATGACATCCGTTCTCGTCTGCGACGATTCCCCGCTTGCCCGAGAAGCGCTCCGCCGCGCGGTCGCGACCGTGCCCGGCGTCGAGCGTGTGACGACGGCGGCCAACGGGGAGGAAGTCCTCCGCCGCTGGGGCGCCGACCGTTCGGATCTGATTCTGATGGACGTACGCATGCCCGGTCTGGGCGGTGTGGAGACCGTCCGCCGGCTGCTCTCGGCCGATCCCGGGGCGCGGATCATCATGCTGACCGTCGCCGAGGACCTGGACGGGGTCGCGCTGGCGGTCGCCGCGGGGGCTCGCGGCTACCTGCACAAGGACGCCTCCCGGGCGGAGCTGCGGGCGACCGTCACCCAGGCCCTCGCCGATCCGACGTGGCGGCTCGCCCCGCGCCGGCTGCGGTCGGCCGAGATGGGCGCGGCGCCCACGCTCACGGCGCGTGAGATCCAGGTGCTCGAAGGGATGAGTCACGGCCGCTCCAACGCGGAGATCGGCCGTGAGCTGTTCCTCTCGGAGGACACCGTGAAGACGCACGCCAGGCGCCTGTTCAAGAAGCTCGGCGCCTCCGACCGCGCGCACGCGGTGGCACTCGGTTTCCGCTGGGGCCTGGTCCGCTGAGCGGCTGCCGGGTGACCTCGGGCCCACCCCCGTCCGGGATGACCCGACAGCCTCCCGGGACCGGCCGCCCGATCCACTCCCCGTCCGCTCGCGGGCGGACGGGGCGACCCCGGGCCAGGGGTGCGGAGACCGGTCGGGTCCCCGGACGCGACCGCTCGCATCCCGCCCGTGCAGCCCGCCGCCCCCGCGGCATGTGACGCTTCCCGGCCGATGACGCATCCTTGATACGTGGAGTTCCTCGGGAACGATTCGGTCGAGCGGAAGGGGAGGGCGCAGGACATGACTTCCGGCGCACCCGCTCATAACGCTTCAGTGCACAACTACGGACGCGGTGCCGCGGATGACGCGGCGCCGGGGCACCATGGTCCGATGCGCGAGGACGGAACGACGGCGATCGGTGCCCTGGTGCATCGTGCCGTCGAGGGTGACGCGCAGGCCACGCACGATCTGCTGGCCCATGTCCACCCCCTCGCGCTGCGCTACTGCAGGTCCCGGCTGAACCGGCTGCCCGGTGATGCCCGTCACTTCGTGGAGGACCTGGCGCAGGAGGTCTGCGTCGCGGTGCTGATGGCGCTGCCCCGGTACAAGGACACCGGCAGGCCCTTCGAAGCCTTCGTGTTCGCCATCGCCGGCCACAAGGTGGCCGACCTCCAGCGGGCCGCGATGCGGCACCCGGGATCGACCGCGGTGCCCTCCGACGAGATGCCGGAGCGGCCGGACGACTCGCTCGGGCCCGAGGAGCGGGCGCTGCTCAGCAGTGATGCCGCCTGGGCCAAGAAGCTCCTCGCCAACCTTCCGGAGAATCAGCGCGAGCTGCTGGTGCTGCGGGTCGCCGTCGGGCTCACCGCCGAGGAGACCGGACAGATGCTCGGCATGTCGCCGGGGGCCGTCCGGGTCGCCCAGCACCGTGCGCTCAGCCGGCTGCGGGCCCTCGCGGGACAGTGAGACCGGGTCGGCCGGCCCGGCGGGAGAGCCGCCGCGGGCCGTGCCCGGCCCCGTAGAAAGCTACAGAACCTGCGGGTGATCTTGCTCGTGGAATGAGACGCCTCCCGAGGCCGTTAGCATGGACATCCGCACCGATCAAGGCCATTTGGGGAAGGTGTCATGACTGCAAACGTCGACGGAGTGCCCGAGAAATTCGCGACGCTCGGGCTGACATACGACGACGTGCTGCTGCTGCCGGGCGCATCAGAGGTGCTGCCCAACGCGGTCGACACCTCGACGCTCATCTCGCGGAACGTACGCGTGAACATCCCGCTGCTGTCCGCCGCGATGGACAAGGTGACCGAGGCGCGCATGGCCATCGCCATGGCCCGTCAGGGCGGCGTCGGCGTACTGCACCGCAATCTCTCGATCGAGGACCAGGTCAACCAGGTCGACCTGGTGAAGCGGTCCGAGTCCGGCATGGTCACCGACCCGATCACGGTCAGCCCGGACGCCACGCTCGGCGACGCGGACGCGCTCTGCGCCAAGTTCCGCATCAGCGGCGTCCCGGTCACCGACCCGGCGGGCAAGCTCCTCGGCATCGTCACCAACCGCGACATGGCCTTCGAGTCCGACCGCTCGCGCCAGGTCCGCGAGGTCATGACGCCGATGCCGCTGGTCACCGGCCGGGTCGGCATCTCCGGCGTGGACGCCATGGAGCTGCTGCGCCGCCACAAGATCGAGAAGCTTCCGCTCGTTGACGAGGCGGGCATCCTCAAGGGCCTCATCACGGTCAAGGACTTCAAGAAGGCCGAGCAGTACCCGACGGCGGCCAAGGACGCCGAGGGCCGCCTGCTCGTCGGCGCGGCCGTCGGCGCCAGCCCGGAGGCGCTCGACCGCGCCCAGGCGCTGGCCGGTGCCGGGGTGGACTTTCTGATCGTCGACACCTCGCACGGCCACAACAGCAACGCCCTCAACTGGATGGCGAAGATCAAGTCGGCCGTGAACGTGGACGTGATCGGCGGCAACGTCGCGACCCGTGACGGCGCGCAGGCCCTGATCGACGCCGGCGTGGACGGCGTCAAGGTGGGCGTCGGACCCGGTTCGATCTGTACGACGCGTGTGGTCGCCGGTATCGGCGTCCCGCAGGTCACCGCGATCTACGAGGCGGCGCTGGCCGCCCGTGCCGCGGGCGTCCCGGTCATCGGCGACGGCGGCCTGCAGTACTCCGGCGACATCGGCAAGGCGCTCGCCGCCGGCGCCGACAGCGTGATGCTGGGCTCCCTCCTCGCGGGCTGCGAGGAGTCGCCGGGCGAGCTCCTCTTCATCAACGGCAAGCAGTTCAAGTCGTACCGCGGCATGGGTTCCCTGGGCGCGATGCAGTCCCGCGGACAGGGCCGCTCGTACTCGAAGGACCGCTACTTCCAGGCCGAGGTCTCCTCCGACGACAAGCTCGTCCCCGAGGGCATCGAGGGCCAGGTGCCCTACCGCGGCCCGCTGGCCAACGTGCTGCACCAGCTCGTCGGCGGTCTCCGCCAGACGATGGGCTACGTGGGCGCGGCCTCGGTCGACGAGATGGAGAGCAAGGGCCGCTTCGTCCGGATCACCTCGGCGGGCCTCAAGGAGAGCCACCCGCACGACATCCAGATGACGGTCGAAGCACCGAACTACAGCAGGAAGTAACGCAATAGCGCAGGTGAGGGGCGGTCCGGGGTTCCCGGGACCGCCCCTCACCTGTGTGTCGGGGATACTGGACAGCGCAGACGTAGAGGGAAAGGCCACACATCGTGACTGAGATCGAGATCGGGCGCGGCAAGCGCGGCCGCCGGGCGTACGCATTCGACGACATCGCCGTCGTCCCGAGCCGCCGGACCCGCGACCCGAAGGAGGTCTCGATCGCCTGGCAGATCGACGCCTACCGCTTCGAGCTGCCGTTCCTGGCCGCTCCCATGGACTCCGTCGTCTCCCCGCAGCATGCCATCCGCATCGGTGAGCTCGGCGGCCTCGGGGTGCTCAACCTGGAAGGTCTGTGGACCCGGCACGCCGACCCGCAGCCGCTCCTCGACGAGATCGCGGAGATGCCCGTCGAGTCCGCGACCCGCCGGCTCCAGGAGATCTACTCCGCCCCCATCCAGGAGGAGCTGATCGGCCAGCGCATCAAGGAGGTGCGCGACGCGGGTGTCGTCACCGCCGCCGCGCTCTCCCCGCAGCGCACCGCCCAGTTCTCCAAGGCCGTCGTCGACGCGGGCGTGGACATCTTCGTCATCCGGGGTACGACGGTCTCCGCCGAGCACGTCTCGGGCGCGGCCGAGCCGCTCAACCTGAAGCAGTTCATCTACGAGCTGGACGTCCCGGTGATCGTCGGCGGCTGCGCCACGTACACCGCGGCCCTGCACCTGATGCGCACCGGCGCGGCCGGTGTCCTCGTCGGCTTCGGCGGCGGCGCCGCGCACACCACGCGCAACGTCTTCGGCATTCAGGTCCCGATGGCGACCGCGGTCGCCGATGTGGCCGGGGCCCGCCGCGACTACATGGACGAGTCCGGCGGCCGCTACGTGCACGTCATCGCGGACGGCGGCGTCGGCTGGTCCGGCGACCTGCCCAAGGCCATCGCCTGCGGTGCGGACGCCGTGATGATGGGCTCCCCGCTCGCCCGCGCGACGGACGCGCCGGGCCGCGGCCGGCACTGGGGCATGGAGGCCGTCCACGAGGACGTGCCGCGCGGCAAGCTGGTCGACCTGGGCTCCGTCGGCACGACGGAGGAGGTCCTCACCGGTCCTTCGCACACCCCCGACGGCTCGATGAACATCTTCGGCGCGCTGCGCCGGGCGATGGCGACGACGGGGTACAGCGACCTCAAGGAGTTCCAGCGCGTCGAGGTCACGGTGGCGGACTCGCAGCACCGGCGCTGAGTCCTCGGGACATGACGGGAGGGCCTGGACCGCGACGGTGATCGCGGTCCAGGCCCTCCCGTGTGTCGTGGGGCCGGTGGCTACGAGGCCTTCCGCGCGCCGCCGACCGCGCCGAGCGCGCCGATCGCGAGGAAGAGGTACTGCTTGAAGCCAGCCGCCTCCGTCCACGCGTCCGAGAGGACGCCGAAGTGGTCAAAGAAGAAGCTCAACGCAGACTGGCCCGCAACGTCGGACACGGCTACCGAGGCACCGAAGAGCTGGCCGAGATAGACGGCCGCGATCGACAGCACGGCGCTGACGACGGTCACCACCGGGTTCGAGCCGCCGGCCTTGCTTGCCGCGAAGCCGACTAGGAAGCCGGCACCGACCGCGATGAAGCCGATCTCGCGGTCGACCGAGCCGACGATGAAGCCGTACAGGGCCGCCGCCACGAGCGCCGCGACCACGGCCGCCAGGAGTCCGAGCCCCACGTTGTTGCGCGCGGGCGCCACCGGAGCGAACGGGGCGCCGACCGGCTGCTGGCCCCCGAAGGGGTTGCCGGTCGGGGCGCCGGGCTGCGGCTGGCCGGGCTGCGCGGCGTACGGGTTGCCGGGCGTGGGCTGGGCGTCGTACGGCTGGTTCGGTGGTACGGGCGTGCTCATGGTGGTTCCCCCTGGGACGGTGGCGCACGAGTGTGCGATGAGTGACGCCGCAGGCTAGCAGCCGGTGCCGACATCGACCCACCGAAATCGTTGGGGGAGCTGCGATCAGAGGCGGTGCGCGGCCCCCGCCGGGGTCGCGCCGCGGGTGTCGAGAAGGAGTTGTGCCTTCACCGCGAGGCCCTGGAGGTCGTATGTGCGGTGGTGCTGGAGCAGCACCGTCAAATCGGCGCTGGAGGCCGCTTCGTACAGCGAGTCGGCGCGGGGGACCGGGAGTTCGCGGACGCGCCAGTCCAGGACGTGCGGATCGTGGTAGCCGATCTGGGCGCCCATGTCCATCAGCCGGGTGGCGATCTCGCGGGAGGGGGAGGCCTCCTGGTCGGCGAGGTCCGGCTTGTAGGTGACGCCGAGGAGCAGGATCCGGGCGCCGCGGACGGACTTGCCGTGTTCGTTGAGGAGGGTGGCGCAGCGCTGGATCACGTACTGCGGCATCCTGTCGTTGATCTCCTGGGCGAGCGAGACCATCCGCAGCGGGTGTCCGGGGGTGCGGGTGTTGTACGGGAGACAGCCCGGGTCGACGGGGGCGCCGTGGCCGCCGACGCCGGGGCCGGGGCGGAAGGGCTGGAAGCCGAAGGGCTTGGTCTCGGCGCACCGGATGACGTCCCACAGGTCGACGCCGAGGTCGTGGCAGAGCACGGCCATCTCGTTGACGAGGGCGATGTTGACGTGCCGGAAGTTGGTCTCCAGGACCTTCGTCATCTCCGCCTCGCGCGGGCCGCGGGCGCGGACGACCTTGTCGGTGAGCCGGCTGTAGAAGGCGGCGGCCGACTCGGTGCAGGCGGGGGTGAGGCCGCCGATGACCTTGGGGGTGTTGGTGTAGACGTGGCTGCGGTTGCCGGGGTCGAGCCGGCTGGGGGAGTGCGCGAGGTGGAAGTCGCGTCCGCCGCGCAGCCCCGAGCCCTCCTCGAGGAGGGGGAGCAGGAAGTTCTCGGTGGTGCCGGGCGGGACGGCCGATTCCAGCAGCACGGTGGTGTGCGGGCGCAGCCGGGCCGCCAGGGCGCGGGCGGCGTCGCCGACGCCGGTGAGGTCGAGGGTGCGGTCGGGGCCCAGGGGGGTGGGCGCGCAGATGACGGCGGTACGGACCCGGCCCAGCTCGGCCTGGTCGGTGGTGGGGCGGAATCCTCCGGAGAGCATCCGGCGGATGTCGGACGCGGTGAGCGATCCCTCGACGGGGGTGCGGCCCGCGGAGAGCTCCGCGAAGGCCCGTGGGTCGGTGTCGTAGCCGACGGTCTGGATACCGGCGGCGACGGCGGCTTGGGCGAGGGGCAGGCCGAGGTGACCGAGTCCGATGACGGCGAGGTCTGCAGGCACGTGGGCCGTCCTTCCCTAAGACCATGAAGACAGAAAGCGCAACCGCTGAGGGCAGCGCAATGTCAGACTAGGCGTAAATATGACCTATATGTCGCATTGCAGGGCCCTTGTCGCCCGGGTGTTGTCCACAGGCGGTGGCTGAAGTCGCGGACCGCGGACAGAATCGAGAGGTGGGCACGGGCGCCCGACCCCGCGGTCGGACCGCATCCCCGTGCCGGACCACCCCGATCTACCGGGAGGCAGCAGTGAGGACAGCGACACTGGGACCCGCGGAGCGTGCCGAGGCGCTCGCCGCGATGGCCGAGCGCGAACTGGACGTGCTGGTCGTGGGGGCGGGCGTGGTCGGCGCCGGGACGGCGCTGGACGCGGTGACAAGAGGGCTCTCGACCGGACTGGTCGAGGCGCGTGACTGGGCGTCCGGCACGTCGAGCAGGTCGAGCAAGCTGATCCACGGCGGGCTGCGCTATCTGGAGATGCTCGACTTCGCACTCGTCCGCGAGGCGCTGAAGGAGCGGGGGCTGCTGCTGGAGCGCCTCGCCCCGCACCTGGTGAAGCCGGTGCCGTTCCTCTACCCGCTGCAGCACAAGGGCTGGGAGCGGCTGTACGCGGGTTCCGGCGTCGCGCTGTACGACGCGATGTCGGTGTCGTCCGGGCACGGCCGCGGACTGCCCACCCACCGGCACCTCTCCCGCCGCCACGCCCTGCGGGTCGCGCCGGCGCTCAAACGGGACGCCCTGGTGGGTGCCCTGCAGTACTACGACGCCCAGATGGACGATGCCCGGTACGTCGCGACGCTGGTGCGCACCGCCGCCGGATACGGCGCGCAGGTGGCGAACCGGGCCCGGGTGACCGGCTTCCTCCGGGAGGGCGAGCGCGTCGTCGGCGCCCGGGTGGAGGACGTCGAGGCGGGCGGAACGTACGACGTCAGGGCCAAACAGGTGGTCAATGCCACCGGCGTCTGGACGGATGACACCCAGGCGCTGATCGGCGAGCGCGGGCAGTTCCACGTACGGGCGTCCAAGGGCATCCATCTGGTCGTCCCGAAGGACCGCATCCACTCCTCCACGGGCCTGATCCTGCGCACCGAGAAGTCCGTGCTCTTCGTCATCCCGTGGGGACGGCACTGGATCGTCGGGACGACGGACACCGACTGGGACCTGGACAAGGCGCACCCGGCCGCCTCCAGCGCGGACATCGACTATCTGCTCGAGCACGTCAACTCGGTCCTGGCCACGCCGCTGACCAGGGACGACGTCCAGGGCGTGTACGCGGGGCTGCGCCCGCTGCTGGCCGGCGAGTCGGACGCGACCAGCAAGCTGTCTCGCGAGCACACGGTGGCGCACCCGCTGCCGGGCCTCGTCGTCGTCGCGGGCGGGAAGTACACGACGTACCGGGTGATGGCCAAGGACGCCGTCGACGAGGCGGTGCACGGCCTCGACCAGCGTGTCGCGGAGTGCGTCACGGAGGACGTCCCGCTGCTGGGCGCCGAGGGCTACCGGGCCCTGTGGAACGCGCGGGCCAGGATCGCCGCCCGGACCGGCCTGCACGTCGCCCGGGTGGAGCACCTGCTGAACCGGTACGGCTCGCTGACCGAGGAGATCCTGGAGCTGATCGTCGCCGACCCGGTGATGGGCGAACCGCTGCCGGCGGCCGACGACTACCTGAAGGCCGAGATCGTGTACGCGGCCTCGCACGAGGGGGCCCGCCACCTCGACGACGTACTGACCCGGCGCACCCGGATCTCCATCGAGACCTTCGACCGCGGCACCCTGTCCGCCCGGCTGTGCGCGGAGCTGATGGCGCGGGTGCTCGGCTGGGATCAGGGCAGGATCGACCGGGAGGTCACGCACTACGAGAAGCGGGTCGAGGCGGAACGGGAGTCGCAGCGCCAGCCCGACGACCTGACCGCGGACGCGGCACGGCTGGGGGCACCGGACATCATTTAGGGCCTTGCCGCGCCGCTGTCCCCGCCCGCCGGCCGGGTTCCGGCGGGCGGGGCGTCAGGTTGGGCCGGGAATGGGGCGGTTCGGAGCGTCGCTCCCGACGACGGGCCGTGGTAGGCAGGGGGTGCGCCGGGGGCGGTCCCCGGACCCGGCACCAGGGCCGGTCCCGGGGTGAGGGACAATGAACGCTCTGCCAGGGCGGGTTGATCGCAGAGGGGACGCATGTCGGAGGCGGAGCAGGCACGGGAGCCCGGGCGGGACAAGGACGGACGTCTTCTCGCGGGGCGTTACCGGCTCGGAGAGGTCCTCGGCCGGGGCGGAATGGGCACGGTCCACCGCGCCGTCGACGAGACGCTGGGCCGCACGGTGGCGGTCAAGGAGCTGCGGTTCCCCTCGGCCATCGACGACGACGAGAAGCGCCGGCTCATCACGCGCACGCTGCGTGAGGCCAAGGCGATCGCCCGCATCCGCAACAACGGCGCGGTCACCGTCTACGACGTGGTCGACGAGGACGACCGGCCGTGGATCGTCATGGAACTCATCGAGGGCAAGTCGCTCGCCGAGGCGGTACGTGAGGACGGCGTCCTGACACCGAAGCGGGCGGCCGAGGTCGGTCTCGCCATCCTCGACGTGCTGCGCTCGGCGCACCGCGAGGGCATTCTGCACCGCGACGTGAAGCCGTCCAACGTGCTGATCGCCGAGGACGGCCGGGTCGTGCTGACCGACTTCGGGATCGCCCAGGTCGAGGGCGACCCGTCGGTCACCTCCACCGGCATGCTCGTCGGCGCCCCCTCGTACATCTCGCCGGAGCGGGCACGCGGGCACAAGCCCGGCCCGCCCGCCGACCTGTGGTCGCTCGGCGGACTGCTGTACGCGAGCGTCGAGGGCTCCCCGCCGTACGACAAGGGGTCCGCGATCGCGACCCTGACCGCGGTGATGACCGAGCCGCTCGACCCGCCGAAGAACGCGGGCCCGCTGGAGGAGGTCATCTACGGGCTGCTCGCCCGGGACCCCGAGCAGCGGCTCGACGACGCGGGCGCGCGCGCCCTGCTCAACGACGTCATCGACGCCCCGGAGAAGCCGGAGGCGCCGGTCCCGCCGCCGGCCGACGCCACCCAGGTGATCGCGCTCCCGAAGAACGTGGCCGACGCCCCGCCCAAGGCGGCGCAGAAGTCCGGCGAGAGCGGCGAGGGCGCCCGGGACCGGCTGCGCGGGGCACTGCGCTCCGCGCGGAACGCGAAGAAGACGCCCGCCGCGGCCGCCGGTGCCGCCGCCGTGGTGTCCGCCCCGCCCCGTCCGGCCACGGCCCCCACGACGGCCACGGCCTCCCCCTCGGCGGCCGTACCGCCGCCGCGCCCGGCCACCTCGCCGGTCGGCCCGCCCCGCGCCTCCCTCACGGACGTGGTCCCGCGCCGCACGCTGGCGATCATCGCGGCCGTCATCGTGCTCGCCGTGCTCGGCACGGTCCTCGCGCTCACGCTCGGCGGGGACGACGAGGGCTCCGGCAACGCGGGCAAGGCCAAGGACGGCACGTCCGCCTCGGCCGGATCCTCCGCGGGCAGCGGCTCCGGGGGCTCCGCGGGTTCCGGCGGCTCCACCGACACGGAGCAGGGCAGCGGCAAGGAGCAGGGCGAGGGCAAGGACGACGCCGAGAAGAGCGGCGGCCAGGGCACGGACGACGACTCCGGCAAGGGATCGGACGACTCGCGGGGCGACAAGCAGGACGACGCCGTCCCCGCCGGTTACAAGGTCGTGGAGAACAAGAAGTTCCACTTCTCCATGGCGATGCCCGCGGACTTCCGCTTCGACAAGACGGCGGGCGCCAACTCCGGTGCCATATACAACGTCAGCGGTGGTTTTCCCCGGATCCAGGTCGACTACACCGACTCGCCCGGCGGCGACGCCGCCGCTGCCTGGAGGGCCGCCAGGGCGGCCGTCGCGGCCACCAGCAACGGCTACCACCACCTCGGCATAAACGAGGTCCAGTACAAGGGCTACCCGACCGTCGCCGACTGGCAGTTCGAGCGTACGCAGCAGGGACAGCGGGTCCGGGTGATCAACCGGGGCTTCAAGGTCGACGGCGGCCACGGATACGCGATCATGATCAGCTGCGCGGCCGACGCGTGGGACGGCGCGGACTGCCGGAACCTGCGCAAGACGGCGTTCGACACGTTCAAGCCGCTCGACTGAGGGAAACCGAGGGAAACCGCCCGGCCGGGTTGCGCCGACCCTGCCGCGCGGCCGCCCCGTGCCACGTATTGTGAGAGCTCGAAGACCGTACGCAGCCGAAACCACGGGTCAATTGCACAGTAAGTGACCGAAATTGACGGTTTAATGCGGTCTACGTGACCGGGGGACAGCGCGCTCTGGGGAGGCGTCGTGGACGACTATGCGGGTCGGGTGCTTGCCGACCGCTACCGCCTTCCGCTGCCCCCGTCCGACGCGTACGAACTGGTCGAGACCCGGGCGTTCGACACGTACAGCGGCCAGGAGGTGCTGGTCCGTCAGGTGCCGCTGCCGGAAGTCGTGGACGCCGAGGTGCTCGACGCGGACGGGCTGCCCACGGCCGCGCGGCGCACCGGCGGACGCACGGCACGGCGGTCCACCGACCCCGCCGTCCGGCGCGCCATAGAGGCCGCCCAGGCGGCGGCACAGGTGCCCGACCATCCGCGTCTCGACCAGGTCTTCGACGTGTTCGCGGAGGCGGGTTCCCTCTGGATCGTGAGCGAACTGGTCGCGGCCCGGCCGCTGGCGGCCCTGCTCGCGGAGCGCCCGCTCAATCCCTACCGGGCCGCCGAGATCGGCTCCGACGTCCTGACCGCGCTGCGCGTCCTGCACGCCCACGGCTGGACCCACCGCAACATCACCGTACGCACGGTGCTCATCTGCGACGACGGACGCGTCGTGCTGACCGGCCTGGCGGCCGGGGCAGCCGAAGAGGCGCTCTGCGGGTACGTCCCGGTGCCCCGCACCGACGACGACGCCGACGACGGGTACGGCGCCCCCGCGATCGAATCCGGCCCCACGGGGCCGTACGCGCCGCCGGCGGGGGATGCGGACGCGTACGGCAGCCCCGCCGAGCTGGAGTCCGTGCGCCGGCCGGCGCCGCCCGCCACCGTGCCCGTCCCCGCCTCCGAGGCCGGCAGCGCGCAGGCGCGGGCCGCGCGGGCGGGCGCCATCGCCGCCTACCGTGCGGGCGCCCGCGCCGCCGCCCGCATCGGCGAGGAGGAGCGCCGCGCCGGCAGGGACCAGGCGCAGGACACCGGCGCCCTTCCTCTCCAGCGGCCCGCCCACCCCCCGCAGCCCCTCGCCGGGCCCGCCACCCCGGGCCCGTACGACGACGAGGACCTGTACGACGACGAGGATCCGTACGACGACGAGGGCGACGACGGCCCGCCGCCCCGGCGGCTCCATCTGACCGGTTCGTGGGACGACGGCCCCGGGCGCCCGGTACCCGCCGGGGGCTCCTCCAACGAGGACGCCCTGCGCGCCGACTCCCGTCGCCACGGCGCCACCCCGGCCGTGCGGCCAGAGCTGCCGGCCGCCACGGGGGAGGCCTCCCCGGGCCGCTGGGACGAGATCGTCGTCGGAAACCGCGACACGTCCGCGTACCGCGGCCCCGCGACCACCCTCGCCGCCGAGCGCGCCCGGCAGGCCCGCATCGCGGTCGTCGGCGCGGTCACCGAGCGCTGGGCGCCCGAGCAGGCCGGGCCGGTCCACGAGAACTGGCAGCTGGCCCCGCCCATCGGCCCCTCCACCGACCTCTGGGCGCTGGGCGCCCTCCTCTTCCGCGCCGTACAGGGCCACGCCCCGTACCCCGAGGAGAACGCCGCCGAACTCGTCCAGATGGTCTGCGGCGAACCGCCCGCCTACGCCGAGGAGTGCGGCCCGCTGCGGCCCGTCGTCGAGTCGCTGCTGCGCCAGGACCCGGGTGAGCGGCCCGACTTCGAGGAACTGCGCGGCTGGCTGCGCTCACTCGTGCGGTCGGCGCCCGAGCCGGAGGCCGGTCTCGACGTCGTGCCGATGCCCTCCGCCGACGCCACCCGGCTGCCCGTCGTACGCCGTCGCGGCGAACTCGTCCGCAAGCGCCGCGGCCGCCGGGGCGGGGCGGCGCACGGCCGGCACCGCCACACCAAGGAACGGCTGGAGCCCGCGGGGCGGGCGGCCGCACCGCAGCCGCTCGAGCCCAGGAGCCCCCGGCCGCGCCGCGAGCCCAAGGGCCCGAAGGCGCTGCGGACCCCGCCCCGGCCGCGACCGGGCGAGGGCCGCGCGCCGCGCCGGCTCGGCCGGCTGCTGCTCGTCCTGATCCTGCTGCTCCTGGCCGCGGCGGTCGCGTACGCGGTGATGTTCATGCCCAAGTCCGGTAGCGGCAGCGGGCCGGAGGCCGCCGCCACCCCCACCCGTACCGCTTCCGGAGCACCCGGGACGGGCGGCCAGGACTCCGCAGAGCCCTCCCCGTCGCGGTCCGCGGGCGCACAGCAGCCGCAGACCAGCCGCTCCGCCGTGGCCCTCGCACCCGGCTACACCCTGCGCAAGGACCCGGAGGGCTTCGAGGTCGGGACGCCCAAGGGCTGGGCACGCGTCGGCCCCACCGCGGACCGTCAGATCCGTTACGGCGACGGCGGATTCAGCGTGCTGATCGTCCCGGGGCGCGACGCCGTCGAGGCCGGCGGCGCCGACCCGCTCGGCTACCAGCGGAACAAGGAGCCGGAGCTGAAGGAGTTCCGCGACTCGAGTTGGGCGACGGCGAGTGGACTGCGCCGGATCGACGTCGGGCAGCAGGCCATGGCCGAGGGGCAGTTCACCTGGCAGACGGCCGGCGGCGGGGAGGTCTACGTCCGCAACCTGGTCATGGTCGTCAAGGGCAAGTACCACATCCTCCAGGTCATCGGCCCGGAGAGTCAGCGCGACAAGGTGACCGAAATCTACCAACAGGCGACCGCTTCCTACCGTGTGACGTAGTGAAAGTGAACGGTTCGGCGGCGCACGGGCCGGAAGCGACAAGCATCACAGTGCGATCTCGTGAGCGGTGCGAGGTTCCGTGGCCGTACCTCCCCTCCGTAACCTGTCATCCGAAGGAACGGGGCGGGGACACGTGGATCGATCACAGGGCACGGAAACGGGACTGCTGCTCGCCGGGAGATACCGGCTCGGCGAAGTCCTGGGACGCGGCGGCATGGGCAAGGTGTGGCGCGCCCACGACGAGGTGCTGCACCGCACCGTCGCCGTCAAGGAACTGACCGCCGGGCTGTACGTCGCCGAGGCCGACCGGGCCGTGCTGCACGCGCGTACCCAGAAGGAGGCCCGCGCCGCCGCCCGCATCACCCACCCCGGCGTGGTCACCGTCCATGACGTGATCGAGTACGACCACCGGCCGTGGATCGTCATGCAGTACGTCGACGGGCCGTCACTCGCCGACCACGCCAAGGAATCCGGCGAGATGGACCCGCGCGAGGCCGCCCGGATCGGGCTCCATGTGCTGGGCGCCCTGCGCGCCGCACACGGTGCCGGGGTGCTGCACCGCGATGTGAAACCGGGCAACGTGCTGCTCGCCCGGGACGGCCGGGTGCTGCTCACCGACTTCGGGATCGCGGCGATAGAGGGCGACTCCACCATCACCCGGACCGGTGAACTGGTCGGCTCCATCGACTACCTGGCGCCCGAGCGGGTGCGCGGCGGCGATCCGGGCCCCGCGTCCGACCTGTGGTCGCTGGGGGCCACGCTGTACACCGCGGTCGAGGGGCGGTCGCCGTTCCGGCGCACCTCCCCGATCTCCACGATGCAGGCCGTCGTCGCGGAGGAACCTCCGGCGCCCACGCGGGCCGGCGCCCTCGGCCACGTCATCACGGCGCTGCTCCGCAAGGAACCCGGGGACCGGCCGTCGGCCGCGGAGACGGAACGGATGCTGCTGGAGGCCATGGAGGGGCGCGAGCCCCGGTCGGCCCAGGCGTACGTGCCCACGCAGCGGGTCCCCGAGGAGGCCCTGCACGCGATGGGCGCCGACGGTGCGTCCGGCGGCGGCACGACGAACGGCGGCACCGCCCGGCTGCCCTACCCCGGACCGCCGCTCCCGGTCCCCGGCACCGCAGCGGTGACCCGGCGCAGCCGCGCCCGCTGGCGGACCACGCTCCTGGTCATCGCGCTGGCGGCCCTGGTGGGCGGCGGCGCGGGCATCGCCGCGATGCTGTACGCGAACCGCGCGGACGCGGACAACGGGAGCCGCGGCACGGCCTCCCACGGCACCCCCTCGCCGGGGCCGACCGGCACCACCCCCACCCCCACGCCCTCGCCGGACAAGACGAAGGACCGGGACGGGGTGCCGGACGGCTGGCGGCGCGTGGAGGACCCCGCCGGGTTCAGCATCCTCATGCCGATCGGCTGGGAGCGCCGGGTGGAGGGCACCAACATCGACTACACACCGGACGACGGGGTGCACTACTTCCGCCTCAGCATCGACCCCGCACCCGACTTCGAGGACTCGTACACCCACATGCAGAGCATCGAGACGAGTCTGCGCGAGCGGCTGCCGGACTACCGGAGCCTGGAGATGAACACCAACGTCTACCGCGACTGCCCCGGCTCCATCTGGGAGTTCACCTGGACCGAGAAGGACGGCGCCGGGCCCCGGCACGCGATCGACCAGATGTACTACGCGCAGGAGGGCGGCCCGGAGTACGCGCTGTACATGACGGGACCGGAGGAGGACTGGGACATCACCCGGGACCGGTTCAACACGATGCTGCGCAGTTGGCGCCCACCGGCCGACAACAATTGAGCCCGGCTGTCTCCCGACACCATGGGCAGCAACCACGGGCCGGTGACGCCGAGGGAGATACCCCCTGATCAGCGGTTATTCAGCCAGTGATCACTGGCTCGGTTGGCGGTGGCGGTCGAGGGCTGTTGTGGGGACTGTGAAAAGCCGTTACCCACGGGTACCCAAAGCATCCGGGCCGACGTACTCTCGCCCTCATGACGGACTCGCAGGTCTCCACGCCCACCTCCGCCGCCGTTGCCGGCACCAACCCGGTGGCCGCCGCGCCCGCGGGCGCGCGCACGGCCGCCGACGTCGTGACGCCCGAGGTGATCGCCCAGCTGACCCGTGGCGTCGTCGGCTCCGGTCGTACGGCCAACCACACCCCCTTCACCGGCGAGAAGCTGGCCGACCTGCCCGAGTCCACCCCCGAGGACGTGGCGACCGCCTTCGCGCGCGCCCGCGCAGCCCAGCCCGCCTGGGCCCAGGCGCCCGTCCGGGCCAGGGCCGCCGTGCTGCTGCGCTTCCACGACCTGGTCCTCGCCCGCCAGTCCGAGGTCCTCGACCTCATCCAGCTGGAGACCGGCAAGGCCCGGCTGCACGCCCACGAGGAAGTGCAGGCCGTGGCCGTCGCCGCCCGGCACTACGGCCGCAAGGCCGGCGCCTACCTGAAGCCGAGGCGGCACACCGGCGTCGTCCCGACCCTCACCAAGGTCACCGAGCTGCGCCAGCCGCGCGGTGTCGTCGGCCAGATCGCGCCGTGGAACTACCCCCTCGAGCTGTCCGTCGGCGACGCGCTGCCCGCGTTCGTCTCCGGAAACGCCGTGGTGATGAAGCCCGACACCGAGACCGCGCTGACCGCGCTGTGGGCCCGCGACCTGCTCATCGAGGCCGGCCTTCCGGCCGAGGTGTTCCAGATCGTCCTCGGTGACGGGCCCGTGATCGGCCCCGAGGTCGTCAAGCACGCCGACTACGTCTCGTTCACCGGCTCCACCCGCACCGGCCGCGAGGTCGCCCAGGGCGCCGCTGCCCGCCTCGTCGGCGTCTCGCTGGAGCTCGGCGGCAAGAACGCCATGCTGGTCCTGAAGGACGCCGACGTGGAGAA
Organism: Streptomyces sp. NPDC096323; assembly: GCF_040302845.1. Classification (NCBI taxonomy): domain Bacteria; kingdom Bacillati; phylum Actinomycetota; class Actinomycetes; order Kitasatosporales; family Streptomycetaceae; genus Streptomyces; species Streptomyces sp. NPDC096323. The sequence goes on along the minus strand of NZ_JBEOSI010000005.1, from coordinate 253,089 downwards.
GGCCGCCGCCGGCGCCGTTCGCGCCTGCTTCTCCTCCGCCGGGCAGCTCTGCATCTCCATCGAGCGCCTGTACGTCCACGAGTCGGTCGCCGACGACTTCCTGGCCCGGTTCGCCGCCCGTACGAAGGCGATGCGGCTCGGCAACTCCCTCGCGTACGGAGCCGAGATGGGCTCGCTCGTCGGCGAGCGCCAGCTGGAGACCGTCAGCCGGCATGTCGCGGAGGCCGTCGAGAAGGGTGCCACGCTCGTCGCCGGCGGCGTCGCCCGCCCCGACATCGGCCCGCTGTTCTACGAGCCGACCATCCTCGACGGCGTCGAGGCCCCGATGGCCGTCTGCACCGAGGAGACCTTCGGACCGGTCGTCTCCGTCTACCGCTTCAGCGACGAGGACGAGGCCGTCGCGCTGGCCAACGGCACCCCGTACGGCCTCAACGCGAGTGTCTGGACCAAGGACGGCCGGCGCGGCCACCAGGTCGCCGCCCGGCTGCGGACCGGCACCGTCAACATCAACGAGGGGTACGCCCCCGCGTACGGCAGCGTGCAGTCCCCGATGGGCGGCATGAAGGACTCCGGTCTCGGCCGACGGCACGGCTCCGAGGGCATCCTCAAGTACACCGAGGCCCAGACCGTCGCCCAGCAGCGGCTGATCCCGCTCGCCCCGTCCTTCGGCATGGACGACGAGAAGTACGCCGCGTTCATGAGCCGCAGCCTCAAGGCGATGAAGGCCTTCCGCCTGCGCTGACCGTCCCGCCCCGCCCAGCTTTTTTCGTACCGCACCGAGGAGAGCCATGTCCCAGGTCAGCCCTGCCCGGAAACAGTCCGTGGATCCGGAAGGAACCGATGACGACGCCGCGTACGACTACGACGTCCTGATCGTCGGTTCCGGCTTCGGCGGCGCGGTGTCGGCGCTGCGGCTCACCGAGAAGGGGTACCGGGTCGGCGTCCTGGAAGCCGGCCGCCGCTTCACCCCCGCCACGCTCCCCAAGAACTCCTGGGACCTGAAGAACTACCTCTGGGCCCCCGCCCTCGGCCTCTTCGGTATCCAGCGCGTGCACCTGCTCGGCAAGGTGATGGTGCTGGCCGGGGCGGGCGTCGGCGGCGGATCGCTGAACTACGCCAACACGCTGTACGTGCCTCCGGCGCCGTTCTTCGAGGACCGGCAGTGGGCGCACATCACCGACTGGCAGGACGAACTCACCCCGTACTACGAGCAGGCCAAGCGGATGCTCGGGGTCAGGCTCAACCCGACCCTGACCCCCTCCGACGTCCACCTGAAGGCGACCGCCGAGGTCATGGGCGTCGGCGACACCTTCCATCTCGCCCCCGTCGGCGTCTTCTTCGGCGACGGCCAGGACGCAGACGGCACCGTGACGGCGAAGCCCGGCGGGACCGTCGCCGACCCGTACTTCGGCGGCGCGGGCCCCGCCCGCAAGGCCTGCACCGAGTGCGGCGAGTGCATGACCGGCTGCCGGCACGGCGCGAAGAACACCCTCAACGAGAACTACCTCCACCTCGCCGAGAAGGCCGGAGCGGTCATCCACCCGATGACGTCCGTCATCGCGGTCACGGACCACCCGGAGGGCGGCTACCACGTCTCCACCGTGCCGACCGACCGGCGCAAGAAGGCGAAGCCCACCCTGCTGCGCGCACGCAACGTGGTCGTGGCGGCGGGCACGTACGGCACCCAGACCCTGCTGCACACCATGAAGGACCAGGGACTGCTGCCCCGTCTCTCGGCCCGCCTCGGCGAGCTGACCCGGACCAACTCCGAGGGCCTCGTCGGCGCGCAGACCTCCGAGCGCCGCTACCGCAAGAAGCACGGCACCGACCCCGACTTCACCCGGGGCGTCGCCATCACCTCCTCGATCCACCCCGACGCGAACACCCACATCGAACCGGTCCGCTACGGCAAGGGATCGAACGCGATGGGCGGCCTGACCATCCTCCAGGTCCCCTACAGCGCCCACCGGGTCCTGGGCTGGGCCGGCAGCATGCTCAGGCACCCGGCGCTCGCCGTGCGCTCGCTCTCCAACCGGCGCTGGTCGGAGCGGACCATCATCGGGCTCGTCATGCAGTCGCTGGACAACTCCCTGACCGCCTACCGCAAACCCCGCGGCCTCGGGAAGGGGCTGCTCACCGCCCGCCAGGGCCACGGCGCGCCCAACCCCACGCAGATCGCCGAGGCGACGCAGAGCGCGTCGCTGCTCGCCGCCGAGATCAACGGCTTCGCGGGCTCCAACATCGGCGAACTGCTGGGCACCCCGCTCACCGCGCACTTCCTCGGCGGCTGCCCGATCGGCGCGAGCGCCGAGGAGGGGGTCATCGACCCGTACCACCGGCTGTTCGGCCACCCGGGCATCTCGGTCGTCGACGGTTCCGCGGTCTCCGCCAACCTGGGCGTCAACCCTTCGCTGACGATCACCGCGCAGGCGGAGCGGGCCATGTCGTTGTGGCCCAACAAGGGCGAGCGGGACCCGCGGCCGGCCCAGGGCGAGGTGTACGAGCGGCTGGCGGCGGTCGAGCCGCAGGCGCCCGCCGTCCCGAAGGAGGCGTTCGGCGCGCTGAGGCTGCCGTTCCTGGGGATGCCGGTGGTGCCGCCGAAGCAGGCGGCGGATTCCGAGTAGCGCCGGCCGGGCCCGGACAGCAGAAGGGGCTGCACCCCCCTCCGAGTGCAGCCCCTCACGCTCTACCGGTGAAGCCGCGTGACGGATGTGACCGGTGGTTCCGTATGCATGACCTACCAGGCCTCCCGATGGTTGTCCCCGGACTCACATATTCCTTATGTGATGCCGCTCACGTCCCGCCCCGTGCCCCCGCCTCTGACGTGCTCAATCCGTGACCTGGACCCGCGCAACTGTTCCTACGGTCCCGGGGTCGAACTCCGTATCGCTGCCACGGCAGCCGCACAGTTCCCACCGACCCCAGAAGGTCCCGCGATGAGAAGCACGACTCCGAGAGCCGTCGCGCGCCGCGCCGCGGGCGCTCTCGCCGCCGCAGGCCTGCTGGCGGCCGGATCGCTCGCCCTGAGCGCCCCGGCCCGCGCCGCCGGTCCGGTCATGGGGTTCGGCGGCCCCGCCGTGACCGCCCTGCACCCCTACCCGGCGAACGGCGGCGGCCCGCAGCGGACCTCCGTCGTGATCACCGTCGACAACCCGTCCCGGGACGCGGAGAACGGCCGCTTCGAGGGCGCGTACACCGTGACGTTCGACCTCGGCGGGATCGCGGGCGTCGCCGAGGCGGCGTTCGGGGCGGAGGATGGCGCGGGCGGCAGCGCGGAGGGCGGCACGGGCGAGGGCGAGGACGGTGGCCCGGACTGCGAGATCACCGGCACGACCGGCGTCTGCCGCGGCGTCGGCCTCTCACCCGGTACGAATCCGCTGCCCGCCCTCCGCGTCGGCGCCTCCGAGGGCAGCGAGAACGGGGACTCCGGCACGATCCGGGTCACCGGCACCGCGGACGGCACGGCCTTCGCCCCGTTCACCACCCGGATCGTGGTCGGCGGCCCCGACCTGGTGATGGAGCGCGCCCCGCTGAAGCAGGAGCTCGAGCCCGGCGAAACCCAGCCGTTCCCGCTGGCCTTCGCGAATCACGGCACCCGCGCGGCCGACGGCGTCGTGCTCACGCTCAGGTACACACGCGGTATCGAGTTCACCGAGCGGTACGCGAACTGCGTGTACAGCGAGGACGACGCCGGTCGGGGCGTCCCCGTGTGGACCACCGCCCGCTGCTCGGTCGAGGGCAGCTACGAGGCGGGCGCCGCCTACGAACTGGCCGAACCCCTGACCCTCAGGGCCATGCGGCACGCCTACCGGGACACCCTGGTCTACCGCATCGACGAGGCCGGCCCGGCGGACCGCGTCGCCGGGCGGTCAGGGACGCGGTCGACCCCCGGCGCCAGGGGCGACGTCCTCACGCTCAAGGAGACCCCCGCCACCCGCTCCGCCGATCTCGACCCGAGCGACAACCAGCAGGAGACCGACTTCAGCACCGCGAACACCGCCGACTTCGTCGCGTACGGGGACGAGGCAGTCGGCCTTCAGGGCAGCACGGTCGGCGTCGACATCGGCTTCCGCAACGAGGGACCGGCGTGGATCGGCAACCCCGGCTCGGGCGAACCGTTCGCGACGGTCGACTTCACCGTCCCCGACGGCGCCACGGTCACCGCGTGGCCCGGCGCCTGCCGGGGCGTGACGGCCGGCGGGCAGGACCGCGAGCGGCAGGCCGGCGCACCGCGCTATGTGTGCGACACGGCGGCGGCCGTCCGCGAGGACACCGACTTCGCGCTGCACTTCGGCCTGAGGATCGACCGGGCCGTCACCGGGGCCTCCGGGACGGTCGAGGTGCGGAACACGCGGGACCGGCCGCTGCCGTTCGACCCGGACCGGGGGAACAACACGGCCGTCCTCGTCCTGAACGCGGCCGGGGCCGGAACATCGGGCGGTGCGGGGGACGCCGGCGGCACGGGAAGCGACACTTCGGGTTCCGCCGGAGGCTCGTCCGCCACCGCGTCCACCACCGGCGGCTCCCCGTCCTCCGGCTCCACGGGGACCACCGGGACCACCGGCGGGACCGCCCCGGCGTCCGGCACCGGCGGCCGTCTCGCCTCGACCGGAACCGGCGCCCTGCCGGCCGCGGGGGCCGCGGCGGCGGCGCTGCTCGCGGGCGGCGTGCTCTACGCGACGGCGAGGCGCCGGGCCGCCCGCTAGGTCCGCGGACGCAGGTACGCGGGTACGCAGATACGCACAATGGCCGGCCAGAGTTTCGGGCGGGCGGAACGCACAAGGGCCCGCGGACCGGTTCTCCGGTCCGCGGGCCCTTGGACACGGCAGGCTTCGGGCGTCCCCGAAGCCTGCCGCTTTCCGAGGTGACCGGGCTGCTGTCCCCTGCCGACCGGTCACGCACGCCGGTGCGCGGTCCCACGGCGTACACGCGGTACGCCATACGCCCCGGCGGAGCCACGCGTGTTTCTTACCGAAGCCGCCCCTGGATGGCACGGACACCGGGACCAACGAAGCCGTGCCGGGCCCGGTCACGCGCCGTACGGGTGAGAGTCCGTCCGAACTGGGATACGTACCTACAGCCCTGTGGCCCCTTGTGGCGCCCGGCCTGCGGCGCGTCACACGCGGCCGCGGCACAGCTCCAGCAGGGTCATCGCGAGGGAGGTGCCGGGCTTGCCCAGGGCGTCCCGGTACTGGCCGAGGATCTCCATCTCGCGGGAGAGGTTGACCCGGCGTCCCCCGGACGTGATGCGAGCCTCCTGGATGACCGTGGAGACGGCCATCCGTTCCTGGACGAGGCCGATGATCCGGTCGTCGAGGGCGTCGATGCGCGCCCGCGCGTCCGCGATCAGGGACGCGGCCTCGTCGGTGTGCGCGCCGGTCACCTCGGCGGCGGACCTGGCTGCGGCGTCGGTGGTGGACCTGGCTGCGGCGTCGGTGGTGGTTGCGGTGCTGCTCATGGCGGTCTCCCGGTGGAGTGCGGCTCCCCGGGGCTCCGACCGGCCCGGAACGCCAGAACGCCCCGGGCCTGTCGGCCCGGGGCGCCTGGAACGTTGCTTGTCAGTTGCTCAAGCAGCACGCCCACGGCAGCCGGCGGGCCGGGTGCCATAGGTAAATTCGAAGGTCGTGTGCTGAAGCATGGGGACAGTATGGACCCGGCGGGGACCCGGCCCGCTGCCGGGCCCGGATGGTGGGACGGCGGTGGTCCCTGTGCCGTATGGCCCGGCGCCCGCGAGCCGTCTATCACGGCGTATCCCGGCGCGACGAGGGCTACTCCCGCGCGCCGGTAGAATTGGAGGACCGACCCCCTCTCCACCGCCGGAAGGCCGCCCCCGTGCCAGCAGCACCCCCCGCCGCCCCCGACACCACCACCGACGTGGTCCTCGTTGTCGACTTCGGCGCGCAGTACGCCCAGCTCATCGCCCGACGCGTCCGTGAGGCCCGGGTCTACAGCGAGATCGTGCCGTCCACGATGCCGGTGGCCGAGATGCTGGCCAAGAACCCCCGGGCGATCATCCTGTCCGGCGGGCCCTCCTCGGTGTACGCCGAGGGCGCGCCCTCGCTCGACCGCGCGCTGTTCGAGGCAGGGGTCCCCGTCTTCGGCATGTGCTACGGCTTCCAGCTGATGGCCACCACGCTCGGCGGCACCGTCGACGACAACGGCGCCCGGGAGTACGGCCGGACCGCGCTCACCGTCTCCAAGACCGGCTCCACCCTCTTCGAGGGCACCCCGGCCGAGCAGCCGGTGTGGATGTCGCACGGCGACGCCTGCTCGGCCGCCCCCGAGGGCTTCACCGTCACCGCCTCCACGGACGTCGTCCCGGTCGCCGCCTTCGAGAACGACGAGAAGAAGCTCTACGGCGTCCAGTACCACCCGGAGGTCATGCACTCCACGCACGGCCAGCAGGTCCTGGAGCACTTCCTCTACCGCGGCGCGGGCATCGAGCCGAACTGGACGACGACCAACGTCGTCGAGGAGCAGATCGCCCTCATCCGTGCGCAGGTCGGCGACAAGCGCGCCATCTGCGGCCTGTCCGGCGGGGTGGACTCGGCTGTCGCCGCCGCCCTGGTACAGAAGGCCATCGGCTCGCAGCTGACCTGCGTGTACGTCGACCACGGCCTGATGCGCAAGGGTGAGACCGAGCAGGTCGAGAAGGACTTCGTCGCCGCCACCGGGGCGAAGCTGAAGGTGGTCGACGCGGAGAAGCGCTTCCTCGACGCCCTGGCCGGCGTGTCCGACCCGGAGCAGAAGCGGAAGATCATCGGCCGCGAGTTCATCCGCGTCTTCGAGCAGGCCCAGCTGGAGATCCTCCAGGAGGACGGCCCCGAGGTCGCCTTCCTCGTGCAGGGCACCCTCTACCCGGACGTCGTCGAGTCCGGCGGCGGCACCGGCACCGCCAACATCAAGTCGCACCACAACGTCGGCGGGCTCCCCGACGACATCGAGTTCCAGCTCGTCGAGCCGCTGCGCCAGCTGTTCAAGGACGAGGTCCGGATGGTCGGCCAGGAGCTCGGCCTGCCGGAGGAGATCGTCCAGCGTCAGCCCTTCCCCGGCCCCGGGCTCGGCATCCGGATCGTCGGCGAGGTCACCAAGGAGCGGCTCGACCTGCTGCGCGACGCCGACGCCATCGCCCGCGAGGAGCTGACCAGGGCCGGCCTCGACCGGGACATCTGGCAGTGCCCGGTGGTCCTGCTCGCGGACGTCCGCAGCGTCGGCGTCCAGGGCGACGGCCGCACCTACGGTCACCCGATCGTGCTGCGCCCGGTCTCCTCCGAGGACGCCATGACGGCGGACTGGTCGCGACTGCCGTACGAGACCCTCGCCAAGATCTCCACCCGCATCACCAACGAGGTCGCCGACGTGAACCGCGTCGTGCTCGACATCACGAGCAAGCCCCCGGGCACCATCGAGTGGGAGTAATCCCTCCCGAGAGTCCGGCCGATGCCGCCGTCCGTTCCCACGGGCGGCGGCATCGCCGCGTTCCGCTCCCGAATCGATCCCCGATCCCTCTGGCCACCTGCGGCGACCGGCGGTAACTTCCGATCCCGTACGTCTGATCCCGCAGGCCTGATCCCGTACGCGCCAGGGAGCACCCGAGGAGTCGCCATGCCCGAGCCCACACCCGTGCCCGTGGACCAGCTCCACTTCGCCATGCCGCCCGTCCACGCCTCCGTGGAGGAGGCGCGCGCCCACCGCAAGGAACGGCTCGCGGGGGCGCTGCGCCTGTTCGGTGCGTACGGGTACGAGGACGGCGTCTCCGGGCACATCACGGCGCGCGACCCGGAATTCGGCGACTGCTACTGGGTCAACCCCTTCGGTGCCCCCTTCGAAGGGCTGCGGCCGGAGGAGCTGATCCTGGTCAACGGCGAGGGCCAGGTCGTCGAGGGCGGGCAGCACGTCAACCAGGCCGCGTTCGCCGTCCACGCACAGGTGCACCGGTCCCGTCCCGACGTCGTCGCCGTCGCGCACACCCACTCCGTGCACGGCAGGGCGCTGGCCGCGCTGGGGGAGCTCGTCGAGCCGATCACCCAGGAGTCCTGCGCCTTCTACGAGGACCACGCGCTGTACGACGCGTACACCGGGGTCGTCGTGGACGAGGACGAGGGGCGCCGGATCGCGGCCGCGCTCGGGTCCCGCAAGGCCATCGTGCTGCGCAACCACGGGCTGCTGACCGTGGGCGACTCGGTGGACGCGGCCGCCTGGTGGTTCCTCACCCTGGAGCGGTCCTGCCAGGTCCAGCTGGCCGCGCGGGCGGCCGGGAAGCCGGTGCTGATCGAGCACCGGGACGCCGTCGCCACCCGCGAACAGCTCGGCAGCGACCTCGTCGCCTGGATCAACTACCAGCCGTTGTGGCGCCGGATCTCTCGAACGTTTTGACGGTCCCGCCCGTCCGGTGTGCCCCGATGCGTGAACCGCTCGTACCGTACGGCACAATTCGCAGCAATCACAGCCGAGTTGGGTTGATCAACGGCTGTACCGGGGCGGAAAAGGGGCGGAGTTCTCCGTGGCGTTGGACGAGGCGAGACAGGGCACGCACGGCGGTGGCTGCACGTGCGGCGACTGCCCGCACGGAGCACGCCAGGGGCACCGGCGCGCGGTGGCCGCCTTCCTGGCCAAGCGGGACGAACTCGCCGCAGGTCAGGGCCTTCCCGCCGGGGTCGCCCAGTCCGCGTCCGCGACCCGGCAGTGGGTCTCGGACGAGCTGACCCAGTCCGCGCGCGCCGTCGCCGACCGGGGCCGGGAAGCCGGCGACGCCTGGCTGTACCGGGTGTGGCAGCGCACCCTGGTCATCGTCTGGGGCGCCGTCGCCGTGCTGGCCGTCGCCGAGGCCGCCACCGCCATCGGGGCGGGCTGGACCCACGCCCGTACGGCGGGACTCGTCGCCGGAGTCGTCACCGCCGGGCTGCTCACCGCCGCCGCGCACGTCCACCGGGCCCGCGGCGGCGTCCTCGCCCCGCTGATCGGCGAGGACAACCGGCTCTCCACCTCCCGCGCGGTCGCCGCGTCCTGGGTGCTGCTCGCCGTCTTCTCCGTCCTCGTCCTCGCCCTCCAGCTGGCGGGCGCCTCCGGCCACGCGCAGCGCGACGCGCTGATCGAGGGTCTGGACCTGGCGCGCGGCGCCGGTGTGGTCACCGTGCTGGCCCTCGTGTGCGCCGTCGCGGTGGTCGTGCGGCGGGTGGTGAGCGTACGGGTGCTGTCCGGGCGGCTCCAGAAGCTGCGGGCGGACCGGCCGCGCGCCGCGGACCTGCTCACCGATGACTCGGGGCGCGGCGGGTTCACGGACGTGAGTTACGTGCTGGTGTCCACCGTCGCCGTGGTCTTCGCCGCGGTCCGCCTCGCCCGCCGGCCCGAGCAGCTGCCCGATCTGCCGTGGGGGCTCGCCCTCCTGGTGGCCGTGTCGGCGGCAGCCTACTTCGCCGGGAAGTACGCGGAGGGCGGGCGGCCCGTGGTGCTGTCGGTGGTCCGGGCGCGCGAGGCCGGCGACCTGGACGCGCCCATCCGCACCGGCGACGACATCGAGATCCGGGGTGCGGGGTTCGTGCCGCCCGGCGCCGGGGCCCCGGACCGGCTGGCCCGCATGGTCGTGCGGATCGGCCCCGTCCACGTACACGTACCCATGGTCCCGGTCACCGGTGGCTTCGCGAACCCGACCGACACCGTGCTGACCGTGCCGGTGCCGGTGGAGGTGGAGCCCGGGGTGGTCGAGGTGCAGGTGGTGACCGCGTCCGGGGCGGAGTCGAACCGGGTCGCGATCGACGTGACGGACTGAACCACTGCGGAACCCGAGCGGGCACCTGGTGAGCCGCGCGTGTGGGGCGTACGTATGGTCGGGTGACGGATCGAACGGTCCGGCGAGGGTCGAACGGCCCTGTTGGCGGACCCGGCGGTCCGGCGGCGGGCCGCGGAAGGCGGGAGAACCATGCACGGGTACGGCACGAACGGGCGCGGGCTGGGCGAGGCCAGGAGCCTGGGGGAGCTGGCGCGGGAGCATGCCCTGCTGCCCCTGCGGATCTTCCTCGGGGTCACCTTCATCTACGCCTCACTCGACAAACTGACCGACAGCGCCTTCTTCCACGCCACCGGACCGGGCTCCATCGGCGAGCAGATGTCCGCCGTCCGCGACTCCGCCGCGATCCCGGCGCTCGTCGACCTCGCCCTGAAGAGCCCGTCCGGCTTCGGATACGCCATCGCCTTCGGTGAACTCGCCGTCGGCATCGGCACGCTGCTGGGCCTGTGGACCAGGCTCGCGGCACTCGGCGGCGCACTGATCTCGCTCAGCCTGTGGCTCACCGTCAGCTGGCAGGTGTCGCCCTACTACCTCGGCAACGACCTGATCTACCTCATGGCCTGGCTGCCGCTGCTGCTCGGCGGCGCCGCGTCGTTCTCCGTGGACGCCTTCCTCGCGACGCGGCGGCGGCGGATCCGGTAGGCCACCCAGGTCACGACGGCGGCCAGCCACAGTCCGCCCACGAGGACCGCGACGAAGAAGGCCCAGGGGGCCTCCCACCTGTCCGCCGCGTCGGCCGCGTAACCGCCCGCGAGGGTCAGCATGACCAGGCCCGCGACGGCCCGCCCGGGCCGCACTTCATGACGCGCCACGGGTGACCTCCACCTGTCCGATGCCCATGTCCAGATCGAGCTCGAGCGTGCCGGCCGGCTTGCTGCCCGCGTCCGGCGGCAGCGTGGTGCGCTCACTGCCGGAGACCCGCACGTTCGACGTGCGCCCCCGCTCTCCGTCCCGCAGAGTGATGTCGCCGATGTCCGCTCGCGCGTCCACCGTCACCGTGACCGTCCGCGGCACGCGCACGACGATCCGGCCCGCGGCCACCACCACCTGCGTCCTGACGGTCCCGCCCTTGGGCACGGCCAGTGCGGTGAGGTCCAGATCGGCCTCTCCGGAGCCCAGTTGGTAGCGCGGCTGCACCGCGGCGACCGACGCCGGCCGCCACTTCTCGCGCACCCAGTGCGTCGTGATGTCCTTGGGCAGGGCCGATGCTCCCGCGAGCAGTCCGGCCGTGATCATCGCCAGCAGGAGCGTGCCGAAACCGGTCCGGCCGACGAAGGCGCTGATCAGCATGCCCATCCCGAAGACCGCGAGCGCGGCGGCCAGGCCGATCTGCAGGCTCGTGCCGAGCGGGTGGGAGTCCCAGCTCAGGCCCGTCCCCAGCCCGCCGGCGATCATCGCGTTGACGAAGACGGCACCTCCGACGGACCGCGGCCCCCGGACCTCCCGCGACCGCTGCGGGGGAAGGAACGGGGCGGCGGCCGTCGCCCGGCGCGCGCCCGGCGCCGGGCCGTCGGCCACGGCGTCCGGCGGCCCCCACAGATAGCCGGCCCCGACCGGCCCCGTGGTGCCGTCCTTGACGATCGGGTCGCGCCACCAGGACGGGCCGGACGGCTTCGGCGGGGCCTTCACCTCGGGCGGCGCCTCGGGCACCGCCCGGTCCGACGCCGGGCTCGCCCCCTCCTGCGGATCGGCCGTCCTGCGGTGCTGCGTCCAGACGATGTAGCCGATGACCGCGACCGAGAGCATCGCGGAGAACGCCAGTGTGCCGCTGTTGCCCAGCATGGACAGGAAGAGCCCGCAGCCGATCAGCGCGCACGCCACCGCGATCAGCGAGGACCCCTCGACCCGGCCCGACAGCAGCCGGCGCGCCTCGTTCTCCTCCTCGCCCTCCCACGGGATCAGCAGCCACGCGAAGCCGTAGAAGATCAGTCCGAGGCCGCCGGTCACGGAGAGCACACCGATCACGATCCGGAAGATCACCGGATCGACGTCGCAGTACCGGCCGAGCCCACCGCACACCCCGCCAACCACCCGCGGGCCGCGGCGCAGCTGCGGAACGGGCCCGGGGGGCGGTGCGGTGCCGGGCGGCGCATCGTGGGGAACGGTCATGGCTCCATGGTGACGGGCGCCGGACCCGTCCGGCACCCGCCCCGACCCTGGCCGGTCCCTGATATTGGCCCGGCCGACCCTGAGACGCCCGCGCACCCGCCGGAAGGCCTCAAAGTCTCAAGCTCTCAAGCTCTCAAGGTCTCAGGGTCGATGTGGGGGCCGACCCTGATGCCACGACCCGCACGGACGTGTGACGATCGGGTCATGCCAGCCGCCACCCCCCGAGCCGCAAGCTCCCTCGCCCCCGACCCGGAGGAGCAGCCCCGGCGCAAGCTGTACCGCAGCGCCGACGGACGGCTGCTCGGCGGCGTCGCACGCGGTCTCGCCGGACACCTCGGGCTGCCGGTCGCCTGGGTGCGCTTCGTCTTCCTCGGACTGTTCTTCGCGGACGGCCTCGGCGCGCTCCTGTACGCCGTCTTCTGGATCGTCGTCCCCCTCGGCGTCGGTGGCGTGGACGGCCCGCGCTCCGTCTTCGAGACCGCCCCCGACGGCACCCGCAGACTCCGCAAACCCGACAAGGGCCAGGTCTTCGCCCTCATCGCGCTGCTCATCGGCGCCCTGATCTTCGTCGGCAACGTCGACATGGGCGGCAAGGCCGACCGCTACATCTGGCCCACCCTGCTGATCGGCGCCGGCTCCGTGCTGGTGTGGCGCCAGGCCGACAACGCCCGCCGCGCCCGCTGGATGGAGGTCGGCAGCCGCCGCCGCGTCCTGCACCTGGCCCGCGGGCTCGCCGGAGTCGCCCTGGTGGGTCTGGGACTGGCCGGATTCATGGTCGTACGCGGCTCCGCCGCACAGCTGGGCAACGTCCTCACCGCGGCCATCGCCGTCCTCACCGGCATCGCCCTGCTCGCCGGTCCCTGGCTCGTCCGCATGACCCAGGACCTCTCCGAGGAACGCCTGATGCGCATCAGGGCCCAGGAACGCGCCGAGGTCGCCGCCCACGTCCACGACTCGGTGCTGCACACCCTCACCCTGATCCAGCGCAACGCCGAGGACGCCGGCGAGGTCCGCAGACTGGCCCGCGCCCAGGAACGCGAACTGCGCAACTGGCTCTACAACCCCGAGGGCACCGGCAAGGACGAGGGCGACGAGCCCGAGACCCTGGCCGAGGCCGTCAAACGCGCGGCGGCCGAGGTCGAGGACAAGCACGGCGTCCCGCTGGAGGTCGTCGTCGTCGGCGACTGCCCGCTGGACGAAAAGCTGACCGCACAGATGCAGGCCGCGCGCGAGGCGATGGTCAACGCCGCCAAGTACGGTGGCGAGGGCGGCGCCGTCCAGGTCTACGCGGAGGTCGAGGGCCGCACGGTCTTCGTCTCGGTCCGCGACCGAGGCCCGGGATTCGACCTGGATTCCGTACCGGGGGACAGAATGGGCGTACGAGAATCAATCATCGGCCGGATGCAGCGCAACGGCGGTACCGCACGGCTGCGTCCGGTGCCCGGCGGGGGCACGGAAGTCGAGCTGGAGATGGAGAGGACGAGCGATGAACGGGACCACTGAGGCGACCGGAGGCCACGAGGGCCCGGAGCGCCGGGTACGAGTCGTGCTCGTCGACGACCACCGGATGTTCCGCACCGGAGTCCAGGCCGAGATCGGCCGCACCGAGGAGACCGGCGTCGAGGTCGTCGGCGAGGCCGCCGACGTCGACCAGGCGGTCACCGTCATCACGGCGACCCGCCCCGAGGTCGTCCTCCTCGACGTCCACCTCCCGGGTGGCGGCGGCGTCGAGGTGCTGCGCCGCTGCGCCCCGTTCATGGGCGCGGTGGAGAACCCGGTCCGCTTCCTGGCGCTGTCCGTCTCGGACGCCGCCGAGGACGTCATCGGCGTCATCCGCGGCGGCGCCCGCGGCTATGTCACCAAGACCATCACCGGCGCGGACCTCGTCGACTCGGTCTTCCGGGTCCAGGACGGCGACGCGGTGTTCTCGCCCCGGCTGGCCGGCTTCGTCCTCGACGCCTTCGCCTCGACGGACGCCCCGCCGGTCGACGAGGACCTCGACCGGCTGACGCAGCGCGAGCGCGAGGTGCTGCGGCTGATCGCCCGCGGTTACGCGTACAAGGAGATCGCCAAGCAGCTGTTCATCTCCGTGAAGACGGTCGAGTCCCACGTCTCGGCGGTGCTGCGCAAGCTCCAGCTCTCCAACCGGCACGAGCTGACGCGATGGGCGACCGCGCGCCGGCTGGTCTGAGGTCGCTTCCGGCTTCCGGGTCAGGCGCCTTCGCGTTCCGGGTCGAGCGAGATGTTCAGCTTCTCGCCGATCCGGCGGTAGCCGATCCCGGCGTAGATCCGCTCCACGTCGGCGTCGCCCGGCTCCAGCCACACCACCCGGCAGCCCCGCGCGAACGCCCTCTCCGTCAGATGGACGGAGAGCGCGGCCCCGATGCCGCGGCGGCGGAAGTCCGCCGCCACCGCGAGTCCCGCGAGCTCGCTGAGACCGTCGACCGGGACCGAGCAGCCGCCCGCGCCCGCCGGGGTGCCGTCGACGGTCGCGAGGGCGGCGACCCCGCCGTCCCTCGCGGCGGTGCGCAGCCACTGCGCCATGCCCGCCTCGGGCTCGCCCGTCCCGCCGTAGCCCAGGTGCTGGACGAGCGCGGCGGCGTCGAACTCCGCGTCCGTGGCGGGCTCCGCCATCACCAGGCCGTCCACCGGCTTCGGCGGCAGCAGTCCGCCCGGGGAGCAGGCCAGCAGCGGGGCGCGGTTCTCCTCGGTGAACCCGGCGGCCAGCAGCGCCGGTTCGACCGCGGGCGCCCAGGTGGGCAGGTACTCCAGGCGCGGCATCCGGTCCAGCTCGCGGAACGCCGCGATCAGCGCGTCGACTTCGGCGGGCGTCGGCTCGGCGCCCTGGTCGGGGATCGCGTAGTTGGCGAACTTCAGCGACCAGCCGGGGTTGTAGCGGATCGCGAAGGGGCCCACCCGGACATGGTCCGGGGAGCGGAGGGTGAGCGTACGGGTGTGGGTCTGGACGTCGACGTCCATGGGCATGGGTGAGTGTCCTTCGGGCAGTTGGCTCGGAAGGCGGGAGCCTATGCCACCCGGGTCGCCCCCGCGAAAGGCATTTGGTCGATCGGGGCGATGCGGACCGGGGCTCCGGGGCGCGGGGCGTGGATCATCTGGCCGTTGCCGATGTAGAGGCCGACATGGCTGATGCCCGAGTAGAAGAACACCAGGTCCCCCGGGGCGAGTTCGGACTGCGCTACGCGGGTGCCCGCGTTGATCTGCGTGTACGTGGTCCGGGGGAGCGAGACGCCCGCAGAGCGCCAGGCGGCCTGCGTCAGGCCGGAGCAGTCGAACGAGGAGGGGCCGGTGGCGCCCCAGACATACGGCTTGCCCAGGGCGGTGTACGCGAAGGCGACCGCCTCGGCGGCACGGGAGTTGGGCGCCTGCTCCGAGCCGCGCGGGGCGCTGCGGTCGGCGTGGACGCCGCCGCGGCCGTCGGACGAGCCGTCCGAGGCGTCGTAGGAGGCGCGGTCCGCGGGGGAGAGGCGGGCGAGCAGTTGCCGGGCCTCGGCGAGCTTGGTGCGGACCGTGGCCTTGTGCTTCTTCAGGGCCGCCTGGCGGCTCGCGAGCTCGGTCAGCTGACCGGCGGCCTCGGTGCGGACCTGGGCCACTTCCGCGACCTGGCGCTGCACGGTGCGGACCTCGGTGGCGCGGTGCTGCCCGGCCCGTTCCACGTACGAGGCGCGCTCGAGGTACTGGTCGGGGTCGGAGGAGAGCACCAGCTGCACGGCGGGGTCGAGGCCGCCGGAGCGGTACTGCGCGGCGGCGTACGAACCGAGCGCGTCGCGTGCGGCGTTGAGGCGCGCGGTCCGGCGGGCCGCCTCGTCGCGCAGGGCGTCCACGGACTTCTCGGCGGCGGTGGCCTTCACCTTGGCCCCGT
The DNA here is from genome assembly GCF_040302845.1 of Streptomyces sp. NPDC096323. Taxonomy (NCBI): domain Bacteria; kingdom Bacillati; phylum Actinomycetota; class Actinomycetes; order Kitasatosporales; family Streptomycetaceae; genus Streptomyces; species Streptomyces sp. NPDC096323. The sequence continues at coordinate 237,313 of NZ_JBEOSI010000005.1, read as the reverse complement.
TGTACTGCTCGGTGGCGACCTCCGCCTCCCGGTACAGCCGGTCCACCTCGGCCTTCACCTGGGCGGGGGTCGGCGCCGGATCGGCGTGCGCGGATCCCGGCAACGCGGCAGCGGTGGCGGCCCCGGCGAAGGCCAGCGTCGCTGCGGTGCGGGCAGCGGAGCCGGTGTACCGGCGCTGCTTGGGTTTCCGGTGCGCTGCCACGAGGGCGGGCGTCCTTCCTCTCGACAGCCCGCCGGGGACTACCGACGGGCCCGCCCGGCCCGGAGGCGGGCCGCCAACAGGGGGAGCGGCCCGGCGCCGGAACCTCGGCGGGGTGACCGGGGAACGCCGCCCGGGAACGGATCGGCCTGTGCCGGTCACCTGGATAGGGACGCTAAACCCGGGACACGGGAAAGAGTTGTAGTGACGCTTATTGTGTGAATTTGGCGTTGCGTTGTCGCCTGGCGATCGGAAAAATTGCGCCAGAATCAGGCAATTGGTACATCTCACGGTCAAGTAGTCGCTCACTACCACCTGGCCGCGGAGTGCTGATATGGCCGCGGCTAGGCTGCGGAACCATGCGCGTACTCATCGATGTCTTCGTCGCCCTGCACATCATCGGCATCGCCTCCCTGCTGGGCGGTTTCCTCACCCAGATGAAGGCGATGGGGGCGGGCACGGCACGGTTCGTCCCGGCCATGCTGCACGGCGCGCTGACCATGCTCGTCACCGGAATCGCCCTGGTCGGCCTCGACCAGGCCGACGACCACCCCGTGAACAACGTCAAGATCGGCATCAAGCTGCTGATCCTCGTCGTGATCCTCGGGCTCGTCTACGTCAAGCGCGACGAGGAGAAGGTGGACAAGGGCCTCTTCGCGGCGGTCGGCGGACTGACGATCGTGAACATCTTCATCGCCACGCTCTGGACCTGAGGCGCAGGCCGGGCTCGGCTCCCGGGGCCGGAGGCCTACGGCGCTACTCCCGCCCGCCGGGCGCCCCGTCGCCGAGGCCGTAGCGGGCCTCCGCCGCGGTCAGCCGCGCGCGTCCCGTCTCCGCGGCCGACGCGCGCAGCCCGTGGACGTGCAGCGTCTGCTCCTCGGGACTCCACGCCATGATCCGCTCGACGTCCCGATCCTGGATCACGTCCTCCTCGGCGGCCGTCGCGCCGTCCCCCGTGTCCAGTGCCCGGGCGAGCGCCCGCGCCGACTCGGAGGGGCCGGCCGCGCCGTCCGGGCCCTGGTCGATGAGCATCGCCACCCCGGCGAACAAGGCCCTGAGCGCGAGCACCGCCGCCGCCGTGAGGCCGTCCGGGCGGAGCTCCGGGGCGAGTTCGGGAAGCACGCTCAGCCGGCGGTGCATGGCGGCGGCCACGTCCTCGTCCGGCGGCGTGATCTCCCACAGAAGCTCCAGGGCGGCCACACAGGTGTCCTGGTCCGCCGGGCGGCTCTCGTCGGCGAGGTACCGCAGGAGCACCCCCGCGGTGCGCTCGGCGCAGGCCGCCGAGAACAGCCTGGCCTGGCCGAAGGTGCCGAGGGTGGCCAGGTCCCGGACGCTCTCCAAGATCTTCACGGTCGTTCACTCCTGCAGGGTGCTCGTCCTGTGTGCGCTGCCCGTCCGGTGCCGGGCACCTTCCGCACGGTACCCGGCACGCGAACCCCGCAGGGCAGGCTCCGGCGCCCCTGCCGCCGGCCGTTTGGTACCCGGCACGCGAACCCCGCAGGGCAGGCTCCGGCGCCCCTGCCGCGGGCCGTTTCTAGGCGGGACGCACGCTCCCGTAGATCGGCATGTAGTAGATCGACTCCTCGCGCACGTTCGCCCCCGGCTTCGGCGCGTGGATCATCATGCCGTCGCCCTTGTAGATGCCGACGTGGCTGATGTCGTCGTAGAAGAAGACCAGGTCCCCCGGCTGCAGATCCGCCGTGGCGATCCGGGTGCCCACGTTCACCTGGTCCCAGGTGGTCCGCGGAATGTCGACGCCGGCCGCCTTCCAGGCCGCCTGGGTGAGCCCCGAGCAGTCGTACGAGGCCGGGCCGGTCGCCCCCCAGACGTACGGCTTGCCGAGCTGCGCCTCGGCGAACGCCATGACCTTGTCCGCCTTGGTCGAGGCGTCGGCGTCCGCGCCCGTGCCCGAGTCCGTGCCTGTCCCGGTGTCCGTTCCCGTGCCGCTGCCGGCCTCCTCGGCGGCCGCCTCGGCCGCCGCGGCCTCGCGCTGGGCCTCGGCCTTCGCGGCGGCCTGCTTCTTCGCCAGTTCCGCCGCCTTGCGCTTGGCCTCCGCCTCCTTCTTGCGCTCCAGCTCGGCCAGCCGCGCCTTCTCCTCGGCGGTCAGCTTCGACAGCAGGCCGCGGGCCTCGGACAGCTTCGTCTGGACGTTCTGCTTGCTGGTGCGCAGCGTCGCCTGCGACTCGGTGAGCGTCTCCAGGCTCGCCACGGCCTCGGCCCGCTGCTTGGACGCCTTCGCCTGCTGCGTACGGAAGTCCGACACGGCGCGCTGCTGGCGCTCGGTCATCCGGTCCATGAGGTGCGTCTGGTCGAAGAACGACTGCGGGTCGTCGGCCAGGAAGAACGTGGCGGTCGGGGCGAGGGTGCCGCCGCGGTACTGGGCGGCGGCGAACGTGCCCAGCGTCCTGCGGGCCTCGTTCAGCTTCTCGGTGCGCTGGGCGACGTCGTCCAGCAGCGTGTCCACCTTGGATCGCTGCCCGGCCGTCGCCTCCTTCGCCTGGTTGTACTGCTGGGTCGCGGTGCCCGCCTGCCGGTAGAGGTCGTCGACCTTCTTCTGCACGTCCTCGATGCTGGGCTTGGGAGCCGGAGCGGCCAGTGCGCTCTGCGAGGACAGCAGGGTCACCGACGCCAGGGCGGCCGTCGTGAGCCCGACGGCGGGGCCGGAGCTGCGCAGGGGAGTGCGCGGTTTGCGATGCGATGCCAAGGCCGGCATCTCCTTCCGTGGACCGCCTACCGGGTTAGCTGTCGGGTTCGGGCGGAACGGAAGGCTGCCCTACGGTCCTGGTGGGGGTTGCGGACCGATTCACCCCGGTGATGCGTGTGGGTCCCCGGTTCCGGACTCCCCTGAAGGACAGCCCGGATTCGGCGTGGAAGCCCGCTCGGCGTGGATCGCCTCTGGGGGTACGGGCCGCCCGAACGAGCACGCTAGCCAACCCATGGTGCCGCTGTGAAGGTTGATGTTCGATATGCCCGATACATTTTCGTGACCTCGGCGGATCGGGGTGCCGCGGGCAGGCGGGGACCGGGATTCCCGGACGCGGTGCGGTCCGCCGATCGCTCTGTGTGCGCGGTGCTGGGTGCGTGCTTCGTCACTCTGCCCCGGAGTGTCAGTGGGGCGCCCTAGACTCGGGAGGCGATGAGCAGCCTCTTTGACGACAGTTTCCTGGCCGGCCTCCAGCACACGGAGGAAGGGCCCCCGCCGCCCCCCGAGGACTCCGCACCCGAAGCGGTGCCGGAGGACCTCTTCGCGGGCGTGTTCGACGGGCCCCCGCCGCCCCGCGACGCGTACTACCGTGACGGGGCCCACCGGCCCGTCATCGACGCGGCCGCGCTGCTCGACGGGCTGAACACCGAGCAGCGCGCGGCCGTCGTGCACGCCGGGTCCCCGCTGCTCATTGTCGCCGGCGCCGGTTCGGGCAAGACCCGCGTACTGACCCACCGCATCGCCCACCTGCTGGCCGAGCGCGGGGTGCACCCGGGCCAGATTCTGGCGATCACCTTCACCAACAAGGCCGCCGGCGAGATGAAGGAGCGCGTCGAGCAGCTCGTCGGGCCCCGGGCCAACGCCATGTGGGTCATGACCTTCCACAGCGCGTGCGTACGGATCCTGCGCCGTGAGTCGAAGCGGCTCGGCTTCACCTCCTCGTTCTCGATCTATGACGCCGCCGACTCCAAGCGGCTGATGGCCCTGGTCTGCCGCGATCTCGATCTCGACCCGAAGCGTTTCCCGCCGAAGTCGTTCACGGCGAAGGTCTCGAACCTGAAGAACGAACTGATCGACGAGGAGACCTTCGCCGGCCAGGCGACGGACGGCTTCGAGAAGACCCTCGCCCAGGCCTACGCGCTGTACCAGTCCCGGCTGCGCGAGGCCAACGCCCTGGACTTCGACGACATCATCATGACGACGGTCCACCTGCTCCAGGCGTTCCCCGACGTCGCGGAGCACTACCGCCGCCGCTTCCGTCATGTCCTCGTCGACGAGTACCAGGACACCAACCACGCCCAGTACACGCTCGTACGGGAACTGGTCGGCCCGGCCGGTCCCGAGAACGCCCCCGCCGAACTGTGCGTCGTGGGTGACGCGGACCAGTCGATCTACGCCTTCCGCGGCGCGACCATCCGCAACATCCTCCAGTTCGAGGAGGACTACCCCGACGCCACGACGATCATGCTGGAGCAGAACTACCGCTCCACGCAGACGATCCTGTCCGCGGCCAACGCGGTGATCGAGCGCAACGAGAGCCGCCGCCCGAAGAACCTCTGGACCAACGCCGGCAGCGGCGCCCGGATCACGGGCTACGTCGCGGACACCGAGCACGACGAGGCGCAGTTCGTCGCCGACGAGATCGACCGGCTCACGGACGCCGGGGACGCGAAGGCGGGCGACGTCGCCGTCTTCTACCGCACGAACGCCCAGTCCCGTGTCTTCGAGGAGATCTTCATCCGCGTCGGTCTGCCCTACAAGGTGGTCGGCGGCGTGCGCTTCTACGAGCGCAAGGAGGTCAGGGACGTCCTGGCCTACCTCCGGGTCCTCTCCAACCCCGAGGACACCGTCCCGCTCCGGCGCATCCTGAACGTGCCCAAGCGCGGCATCGGCGACCGCGCCGAGGCGATGATCGACGCGCTGTCGATGCGCGAGAAGATCTCCTTCCCGCAGGCGCTGCGCCGCGTCGACGAGGCGTACGGCATGGCGGCCCGCTCGGCCAACGCCGTCAAGCGGTTCAACACGCTGATGGAGGAGCTTCGCACGATCGTGGAGTCCGGCGCCGGACCGGCGGTCGTCGTGGAGGCCGTCATGGAGCGGACCGGCTATCTCGCCGAACTCCAGGCGTCCACCGACCCGCAGGACGAGACCCGCATCGAGAACCTCCAGGAACTCGCCTCCGTCGCCCTCGAGTTCGAGCAGGAGCGGGCGGAGGACGAAGGCGCGGGCACCCTCGCCGAATTCCTGGAGAAGGTCGCGCTCGTCGCCGACGCCGACCAGATCCCCGACGAGGACGAGGACGGCTCCGGCGTCGTCACGCTGATGACGCTGCACACCGCGAAGGGCCTCGAGTTCCCGGTGGTCTTCCTGACCGGCATGGAGGACGGCGTCTTCCCGCACATGCGGGCGCTGGGCCAGGTCAAGGAGCTGGAGGAGGAGCGCCGGCTGGCGTACGTCGGCATCACGCGTGCCCGCGAGCGGCTCTATCTCACCCGGGCGGCGATGCGCAGCGCGTGGGGCCAGCCCGCGTACAACCCGCCGTCGCGGTTCCTGGAGGAGATCCCGGACCAGCACCTGGAGTGGAAGCGCAAGGGCCCGATGGCGGCCGCGGCGGGCCCGACATCGGGCATCACCTCGTCGCTCTCCGCGTCCCGCGCACGCTCCGGCCCCTCGGGCTTCGCGACGCGGCGGACCTCGGACAAGCCGACGATCACGCTGGTGGCCGGCGACCGGGTGACCCACGACCAGTTCGGTCTGGGCACGGTGACGGCGGTCGAGGGCATCGGGGACCAGGCGAAGGCCACGGTCGACTTCGGCGACGAGCGGCCGAAGAAGCTGCTGCTGCGATACGCGCCGGTCGAGAAGATCTGACGCGGGGGCGCGGGGGCACGCGAGCGCTGGGGCGCGGGCCGGCCGGGGTGTTCCGCCCCGGCCGTCGTGAGCGCGCGCCGGTCAGTTCGGGTTGACGTTGTGGCTGCGCAGCCACGGCAGCGGGTCGATGGCCGCGCCGCCGCCGGGCCGCACCTCGAAGTGCAGGTGCGGGCCGGTCGAGTTGCCGGAGTCGCCGGAGTGCGCGATGACGTCACCGGCCTTGACCCAGCCCGAGCGGATCCGGGTGCTGCTGAGGTGGCAGTACCAGGTCTCGGTGCCGTCGGCCGCGGTGACGATGGCCATGTTCCCGTAAGCGGTGTTGAACTGCGTGCGCACGGTGCCGTCGGTCGCGGCCATCACAGGGGTGCCGTAGTCGACGGGGAAGTCGATCCCTGTGTGCACGGACATCCAGTTGACGCCGGCCTGGCCGAAGTACGCGCTGAGCTGGTGATTGGCGACCGGCATGACGAACTTGGGGCGCAGGGCCTCCTTGCGGGCGGCCTCCGCCGCACGCCTCTTCTTCTCGGCGGCCTGCCGCTCCTTCAGGTCGATGCGTTCCTGGGTGCGGCTGGCGCGGTCGGCGAAGTTCTCCGCGTCGGCGCTGAGGTTGGCCAGCTGGGTGTCGAACTTGTTGTTGGCCGCGACGGGCTTGACCGTGCCGGGGTCGGCGGCCGCCATCGTCGTGGTCTCGTCCTTCTTCTCCTCGCCGCCCATTCCGCCGACGGAGGCTGCGGCGATCCCCGCCACGCTCATCACGCAGGCGGAGGGGACGGCGACGGTGAGGAGTGCGGAACGCTTCGCGGGGGAGCGCCTGCGGCTTCGCCCGCCGCTGCGGGTGACGGGGCGGCCTGCGGTGCGGTGGCCGGTGGCCGGCGGCGCTGCTTCGGCTGCGGTTCCTGCGGCTTCGTGGTCCTGGGCGTGGTCTTCGGGCTCGGGGCCGGTGCCGTGGGTCCCGTCGGTCGTCTCTGCGTCGAGGTCCGTCTCCGGGAGGCTGAACTCGGCGGTCCTGTACGGCTCCGGCTCGTAGAGGTCGTAGGCGTCGAAGGAGGCCGGCGCTTCGTACGGTGCTTCCTGAGGAGCCTGCTGCGGAGTGGTGTGCCCGGTCTGCTGTTCGTACCCGGGCGTGGCGCCGGTGTTCCAGGCGGTGGCGTCGTAGGCACCGGTGTCGTAACCCGTCGTGCCGGCGTCGGCCCACTGGCCGCTCTGCTGCCAGGTGGTGTCCCACTGGCCGGAGGAGTCGGGGGCGGGGTGCTGGGCCGGGATCGTGGGGCCGTAGCCGCCGTCCGCCGGGATCCAGGTCGCGCCGGTGTCGTACGGGGAGCCGGTGTCGTACGGGTGCTGCTGCTGGTTCTGCTGGTTCTGCTGGGGCTGCTCGGTGTAGGCCGTGTAGTCGGCGGCGGCGTGGCCGTACGCGGCCGTGGGGTGCGCGCCCGTGTCCCACTGCGAGGAGTCGTACGTGCCGCTGTGGCCGGCCTGGTCGCTGCCGTAGGGGGCGGCGTAACCCGTCGCGGTCTCGTACGTGCCGCCGTACGAGGCGTCATACGTGCCGTCGTGCGTGCCGTCGTGCGTGCCGTCGTGCGTGCCTTCGTACGTGCCGGGGAGGGAGCCGAAGAGCGGGTCGGTGTCGAAGCCGCCCGTGGAGTGGCCGTCATATCCGGCGTACCCGGCGTGGGGGTGCTGGTCGTTCACCAACTTCTCTCTCGCCTCGGCAGCAGGGCCAGCATGTCCCGGGCCCAATGGGGCTCCGTGGGACAGCAGTGGCCGCGACTGTACCCGGCGGTATGCGACGCCGACAATCTTCGCCGGCCTCCGGGTGCTCAGGAAACGGGCAATCGGCCGCCTTTCGGAGGGCTGCTCACACAGCCTTGGCTCTACGTTCGAAATTCGTTCTATTTATGGGCGGTGTGAAACGTTGACGGGGCGGGGTGCGGCTTCCGAAATCAGATGGATTGAGTCGGATTAGGGCGGATTCACGCCACGGAGGCGGCGTCGGCCGACCCATGGGCGGACGCGGGCGCGTCGAGCGCCTGGCGGACGCCGGCGGCCACGGCGGGGTGCACGGGCAGGGCGAGATGCCCGACGCCGCTGACGCGTACGTTCACCGCGTCCAGATCCGGATGGTCGATACAGGCCGCCTCGACCGGGACGATCACCTGGTCCAGCTCGCTCCAGAAGCTGACGAACCGGGTGCGGCAGCCGGGCGCGGGGAGCCGCAGCTCCTCGATCGGCGCCGAGCCGCTGCGCATCTGGCGCACGATGGGGTGGGCGGCGGCCAGTGGGGCGACGGAGGTGCCGCCGTGCGGTGTGCCGAGGGTGACGAGCGTGCGGACCCGTCGGTCGCCGCCCAGCCGCTGGACGTAGTAGCGCGCTATCAGGCCGCCGAGGCTGTGCCCGACGATGTCGACCTCGCGATGGCCGGTGCGGGCGCAGATCTCCTCGATGTGCCGGTCGAGCAGTTCAGCGGCCGTGCGGATGTCGCAGGTCAGCGGGGAGTAGTTGAGCGACTCCAGGTGGTGCCAGCCGTACCGGGCCAGCGAACGGCGCAGCAGGACGAAGACGGACCGGTTGTCGATGAAGCCGTGCAGGAGCACGACCGGCGGCCGCTCCGGGTGGTCGGCGGGCAGCGCCGTCGTCCCTGCGGGAGCGGGCGTGGGGGCTGTCTGTCCTCCTGGCGTGCCGGCCATCGCCCTTCCCGGTTCCGCACCGCCCGCGGGGGGCCGCTCACCGGTGATGCCGGTCGGGTACAGGAGCGTGTGCCCGGCGAGGACCACCAGCTCTAGGGCGGTGGCCCTGAGCAGGGCCGCGGACAGCCGGGGGGACGGTATCCGGGTGGACGGCAGCCATGTGCCCGCACACAGCCGGCGCAGCAGTAGGGGAAGAAAAGGCAGGGTCTTCACGGTCGACCTCCTGCTCCGGCACCCGGGGGAGAAGCGGCTCGCTGCCCCGTATGCCCTCGTGGGGCGCCGTGTCGGAGGTCCGGGCCCGGCCGGTCGCCGTCCCGGGACCCGCTGCCTGCCCGTGACCTCCGGATCGCCTGCGGTGACCGGCGGACGGGCAGATGGCGAGCCGTGTCACCGTGCCGTGCGGCTGACGGCGCGGTGACGCGGCGACCTCGTCGCGGCTCCCCTGGCGGCCGGTCCCGCACGGCATGGCTGCCGTGTGCTGCGGGGACGGCGCCCGGTGAACATGTCCCACGTGTGATTTCCCCCTCCCCGTCCACCGCGAAACTGCGGCGTGCGGGATGCTGTCGATAACGTTCGTTCACATCCCCGGGCCTTCAGGCACGGGAGACGCATGTGGAGGCAGTGATGGGTGTGACCGGTCCGATCCGTGTCGTGGTGGCCAAGCCGGGCCTCGACGGCCATGACCGCGGGGCCAAGGTGATCGCGCGAGCGCTGCGCGACGCCGGTATGGAGGTCATCTACACGGGCCTCCACCAGACACCTGAGCAGATCGTCGACACCGCGATCCAGGAGGACGCCGACGCCATCGGCCTCTCGATCCTCTCCGGTGCGCACAACACGCTCTTCGCGAAGGTGATCGAGCTGTTGAAGGAGCGCGAGGCGGCGGACATCAAGGTCTTCGGCGGCGGGATCATTCCGGAGGCGGACATCGCGCCGCTGAAGGAGCAGGGTGTCGCGGAGATCTTCACCCCGGGCGCGACGACGGTCGCGATCGTCGACTGGGTCAACGCGAATGTCCGCCAGTCGGCAGAGGCGTGAGCCGTTTCGCCGGGTCGGCTCAGGCGTGAGCCGTTTCGCCGGTCGGTGGAGGGGTGGGCCGCTTCGCCGGGTCGACTCAGGCGTGAGCCGTTCCCCCGGTCGGTGGAGGGGTGGGCCGCTTCGCCGGTCGGCGGCCTGAGCCGGGAGATGGCCGACCGTGACCGGGCGAGGCCGCCGTCCGGTGGTGGCCGTCGTCCGGCGGCGGGCTGCCCTGCCCCGTGCCCGGCCGTGCCGTGCCGGGCCGGGCCGGGCCGTAGTCAACCCGCAGCCCGGGCCGGACGCCAGCACGTCCCCCCACTGCCCGGCCGGACACGGCGAGGCGCCCCCTAGCAGGCTCAGCTGGCCGGTATGAACTCCCGGTCCATCGCCGCGCGCAGCCGCAACGTGGAGACCAGGCGCTGGAACGCCTCCGACCAGTAGCCGTTCGCACCCGGTGAGGCGTCCGCGGGCTCGTCGGGCGTGGTGGTGAGCACCTCCAGCCGGTCCGCCTCGGCCGGGTTCAGACAGCGCTCTGCGAGGCCCATCACTCCGCTGAAGCTCCAGGGGTAGCTGCCCGCGTCCCGGGCGATGTCGAGGGCGTCCACGACGGACCGCCCCAGCGGCTCGGCCCAGGGCGTCGGGCAGACGCCCAGGAGCTGGAACGCCTCCGACAGGCCGTGGGCCGCGATGAACCCGGCCACCCAGTCGGCCCGTTCCGCGGCGGGCAGTACGGCCAGGAGCTTCGACCGCTCGGCGAGCGACGCCGTGCCGGGGCCGTTCGACGGAGGCGTGGAGGGGGCACCGAGCAGAGCCCGCGCCCAGTCAGGGTCGCGCTGCCGGACCGCCGCCCGGCACCAGGCCGCGTGCAGTTCCTCGCCCCAGCCGTCGGCCACGGGAAGCTCCACGATCTCCTGGGCGCAACGGCCGCCGAACCGCGCCGGCCAGACGGACAGCGGCGACGCCTCCACCAGCTGGCCCAGCCACCAGGAGCGCTCGCCCCGCCCGGACGGCGGGACCGCCACCACGCCGTCGTGCTGCATCGCCGCATCGCATTCGTGAGGGGCCTCCACGGCCACGGACGGACCGGTGCCGGTGAGCCCCGGGCTCACGCAGGACAGGGCGCGGGCCGCCATCCGACGGGCCAGCGCCGATCCGGGCAGGGCGGACAGCAACTCGGCGGCCGTGGCGCGCACATTGCGGCTGCGGTCGGCGAGGCCCTGCTCCAGGAACTCCTCGTCGGCCCCGGAGAGACCGGTGCGCAGCGAGTCGAGGAACATCAGCCGGTCCTCGGCCCGCTCCGTGGACCAGGTGGTGGCGAGCAGGGCGCGGGCGGCGTCCGCGTCATGCGCCCGTACGGCGGACAGCAGGGCGACGCGTTCGGCGAACAGGCCCTCCTCCCACAGGCGGCGCACCGCCTCCCGGTCCGTCACCTCGGGCAGCAGCGCGCTGCCGGACGCGCCCCGCAACGCGAACTTCCAGTCGGGGTTCAGCCCGGCCAGCCACAGTCCGCGCGGTCCGGCGAACGTCAGGGCCTGGGGCCGCAGATCGGTACGTGCCCGGGCCGCGTCCAGCAGAGGCGGCAACGCGGCGTCCGGGGCTCGGTAGCCGTACTGGTTGGCGACGGCGAGCCACTGCGGGATCAGTTCCGTGAGATCGGGTGCCGTGCCGCGCCTGCCCCCGGAACCGCTGGGCGCCGCCCGGTCCGCGAGCAACTGCGCCAGCCTGCTCCGGGCGGCCTCCGGAAGCGCCGGCCGTGTGTCTTCTGGCGCGGGAGCGGGCCGGGGCCCGGCGGGGGCCGGCAGCAGACCCGCACGGCGCCGCACGGTGTGCAGCGCGGCGGCGTCCAGCAGTGCGGCCGCGGCGGCGTCCGGGCCGGTGCCGGACGAGGCTGCGGGCGGCCGGCGGTCGGTGCCGAGCAGCGCCGAGGTGACGAGTTCCTCCCACGGCGGGGGCAACCGGCCGCCGGCGGGCGCGGTGGCGGAAGAACCGGTCCGGGACGCGGCCGTGCGCGGGGTCGTGCGTGCGGTGGCGGGCGGGGGAGTGGTGGGTGTGGGTGTGGTGGGCATGGGGGTGGTGGTGCGTGGCAACGTTCCTCCTCCAGGGTCAGATGAGCGGCACGGTCCCGGTGGTGTCGGGCCCGGCGTGCGACGACGGACCGGCCGGCGCGGCGCCGCCTCCCTCGCCTCCTGACGGCCATGCCGCGAGCGGGTCGAAGCCGCGGTGGCCGCACTCACCGAAGACGGTGACCGGGCCACCGCCGGAGAGCGCGACGAGCTTCCACAGCGCCGGCCGGGACAGTGCGCCAGCGGCGACGGGCAGGGCCGCATCGCCCCGCGCGTCCGCCAGTTGCCAGCCGTCCGCGGCCGGCACCGGTATGACATCGCTCAGCGTCACCGGCCAGGAGTCCAGCCATGGGTCCTCGCTCAGCGCCCTGCCGTAAGCGGCGATCGCCCCGCCGACCGCAACCCCGCGCGGCGGCGGTCCGGCCACCACGGGCACACCGAACTGCTCGCCCAGTTCGGCCCGCAGCTGTCCGGAGCCGGGATGGAACGTGACCTCGGCATCGAGCGTGGACCCAATCGGCAGCGCCTGCGCGGGCGAGCGGCCCGCAGCCCCGAAGGACAGCAGCAGCGCGATGCGGCCCGAGCCCCTGCCGTACAGCCAGATGCGGCGTGTGACGATCTTGCCTTCGGGCGTGTCGTACTGCGCGAGGACCAGCCACTGGTCACGCACCGGCGGCCCCTCCGCGGCGGCCGTAAGGCCCACGCGGGTGCGGACCGTCGCCGCCAGCGGCTGCGGAAGCCGCTCGATGCCCAACCACGCCGTGTCCAGCAGGTGGAGCAGCGCGCACTCCTCCAGCAGCCGCACCGGCCAGCCCGGACCGGACGCCGGAATCGCGCCCAGCTCCCGCACCCGGCCGGCCAGACCGGGCGCCTGCGCGTCGACCATGCGGGCGGCCGTCTCCTCCCACAGCCCGTACCCCGCCTGCTCGGCCGCGGCCAGCCCGCCACGGAGCAGGTCGGTCAGGCGCCGCTCCAGCTCCTGAGCACCGCCGCCGATCCGCTCGGCCCGGCGCTCGGCGCGGCGCCGGGCGGCCTCCGGATCGGCCGGAACGCCGCCCGCGGCCTGTTCCTTGACCTGGGCGCGAGCCCGACGGCCGGCCAGCCACTCTCCCGCCCAGTCGGGCGGATCGCCGGCGGGAACCGCCGATCCGTCGGACGCGTGGAGCAGCAGCAGGCCCAGCGCGTGCTTGCACGGGAACTTCCGGCTGGGGCAACTGCACTTGTACGCAGGGCCCGTCGTGTCGATCACCGTCCGGTACGGCGTGCGCCCGCTTCCCCGGCACAGCCCCCACACCGCGCCCGCACCATCCCCTCCGGTGTCCGACCACGGACCGGCCGAACCCAGCTTGTTCCCCGCCTTGCGTGAAGCGTCGTCAGGAGCCAGGGCCAGGACCTGCTCCACCGTCAGGTGCGCCGCCGGAGCAGCGGCGCCCAAGGGTTTTCCCCCGTCAGTCAGCAGCATGGTCACGACGGTAGGCCCCGCCACTGACAACCGGCTCCCACCTGCGGAAAGACCGATTGTCAGTGCCATGGTGCACCGTGGGAAGCGCATCAGGCCGAACGACCTGGAGGGGGATCCATGACCGTGTCCGACACCACCACGACCATCGGCGCAGAAGTCCTGCGCCCGCATGCCGAGGACGCCTTCGCCGACGAGCTGAAGGCACTCGCCGCCGCCGACGACCGCCCCAGGCCCGAGCGTTGGCTCCTGTCGCCGTGGGCCGTCGCCACGTACCTGCTCGGTGGCGCCCTGCCCGACGGCACGGTGATCACACCGAAGTACGTGGGCCCGCGCCGCCTCGTGGAGGTCGCCGTCACCACCCTCGCCACCGACCGGGCGCTGCTGCTCCTCGGCGTGCCCGGCACCGCCAAGACCTGGGTGTCCGAGCACCTCGCGGCCGCCGTCAGCGGTGACTCGACGCTCCTCGTCCAGGGCACGGCGGGCACACCCGAGGAAGCCGTCCGCTACGGATGGAACTACGCCCGGCTGCTCGCCCATGGCCCCAGCCGCGACGCGCTGGTGCCCAGCCCGCTGATGCGCGCCATGTCCGAGGGGATGACCGCCCGGATCGAGGAGCTCACCCGCATCCCCGCCGATGTGCAGGACTCGCTGATCACGATCCTGTCGGAGAAGACCCTGCCGCTGCCCGAACTGGGGCAGGAGGTCCAGGCCGTCCGCGGCTTCAACGTCATCGCCACGGCCAACGACCGCGACCGCGGCGTCAACGAGCTGTCCAGCGCCCTGCGCCGCCGCTTCAACACCGTGGTGCTGCCGCTGCCCGCCACGCCCGAGGCGGAGGTCGACATCGTCTCCCGGCGCGTCGACCAGGTCGGGCGCTCGCTCGACCTGCCGCCGGCGCCCGACGGCCTCGCGGAGATCCGCCGCGTGGTCACGGTCTTCCGCGAACTGCGCGACGGAGTCACCACCGACGGCCGCACCAAGCTCAAGTCCCCCTCGGGGACCCTGTCCACGGCCGAGGCCATCTCCGTCGTCACGAACGGCCTGGCCCTCGCCGCCCACTTCGGCGACGGCGTGCTGCGCCCCGGGGACGTCGCCGCCGGGATTCTCGGCGCGGTCGTCCGTGATCCGGCGGCCGACCGGGTGGTCTGGCAGGAGTACCTGGAGACCGTGGTGCGCGAGCGGGACGGCTGGAAGGACTTCTACCGCGCCTGCCGTGAGGTCTCCGCGTGACCGCCGCCCGCCCGCCGGGGCCGCTGCTGCTGGGGGTGCGGCACCACGGCCCGGGCTCCGCCCGCGCCGTCCTCGCCGCGCTGGACGCCGCCTGCCCGCAGGCGGTGCTCATCGAAGGGCCGCCCGAGGGCGACGCGCTGCTGCCGCTCGCCGCCGACGAACAGATGCGCCCGCCCGTCGCCCTGCTCGCCCATGCGGTGGACGATCCGGGCCGGGCGGCGTTCTGGCCGCTCGCCGCGTTCTCGCCCGAATGGGTCGCGATCCGCTGGGCGCTGGCACACGATGTCCCGGTCCGCTTCATCGACCTGCCCGCGGCCCACTCCCTCGCGATGACGGAGGAGGGCGCGGGGGGCGGCCATGCGGAACGGTTCGAAGGCGAGCAGGAGGAGGACGGGCCCCGGCCCGTTCCCGTGGACCCGATCCGGGTGCTGGCCGAGACGGCGGGCTACGACGACCCCGAGCGCTGGTGGGAGGACGTCGTCGAGCATCGCGTCCCCGGAGCACCGGGCGCCCCCGGAGCCGCCGGTGCATCAGGCGTCCCCGGCGCCACGACGGCCCCGGTGCCCGCCGACCCGCTGGCCGCCTTCGCCGCGCTCGGCGAGGCGATGACGGCCCTGCGTGAGGTGTACGGGGACGGCGGGCACCCCAGGGACGCGGTCCGGGAGGCGCACATGCGCATCCAACTCCGCGCCGCACGCAAGGAGTTCGGGGACGCCTTCGCCGTGGTCTGCGGCGCCTGGCACGTTCCCGCGCTCGAAGCGAAAACGACGCAGGCCGCCGACCGGGCCCTCCTCAAGGGCCTCCCCAAGGTCAAGACCGAGCTGACCTGGGTGCCCTGGACCCATCAGCGGCTCGCCCGCCACAGCGGATACGGGGCGGGCATCGACTCGCCCGGCTGGTACGAGCACCTCTTCGCCTCTCCGGACCGCCCGGTCGCCCGGTGGATGACCAAGGTCGCCGGACTCCTTCGCGACGAGGACCGGTTCGTGTCCTCCGCCCATGTCATCGAAGCCGTCCGTCTCGCCGACACCCTTGCCGCCATGCGGGGCCGGCCGCTCGCCGGACTGAGCGAGACCACCGACGCCGTCCGGGCGGTGATGTGCGAAGGCTCCGACGTGCCGCTCGCCCTCGTCCGGGACCGCCTGGTCGTCGGCGTGACCCTCGGCGAGGTTCCCGACACCGCGCCGGCCGTACCGCTGCAGCGCGACCTCAACCGGCAGCAGCGCACCCTCCGGCTCAAACCGGAGGCGAGCGAACGGGAATTGGACCTCGACCTCCGCAAGGACACCGACGCGGCACGCAGCAGGCTCCTGCACCGGCTGCGCCTCCTCGGCATCGGCTGGGGAGAACCCACCGCGGGCCGGGGGAGTACCGGCACCTTCCGCGAGAGCTGGCGGCTGCGCTGGGAGCCCGAGCTGTACGTACGGGTCGCGGAGGCTGGCGTCTGGGGCACCACCGTCCTCTCCGCCGCCACGGCACGCGCCGAGTCGGACGCCCTGGCGGCCCCCGCCCTCGCCGAGGTGACCGCCCTGGCCGAGCGGTGCCTGCTCGCCGGGCTCACGGATGCCCTCCCCGTCGTGATGCGGGTCCTCGCCGACCGCGCCGCCCTCGACGCCGACGTCGGCCACCTCGCCGACGCCCTGCCGGCCCTGGCCCGCACCCTGCGCTACGGGGACGTCCGCGCCACGGACACCGCCGCGCTGGGGAAGGTCGCGGCCGGGCTCGCGGAGCGGATCTGCGTCGGCCTGCCGCCCGCCTGCACCGGGCTCGACGCGGACGGGGCAGCCGCCCTGCGCCGCCAGGTGGACGGCGTCCACGCGGCGATCGGACTGCTCGCCGGCGCGGTCCCGGAGAACGCGGACGGGCTGCGCGAGCGCTGGAGAGCGGTCCTGCACAAGCTGGCCGCCCGGGACGCGGTCGTCGGCGTGATCCGCGGCCGGGCTGCCCGGCTGCTGCTCGACGACGGACACCTCGCCCAGGACGAGGCCGCCCGGCTGATGGGCCTCGCCCTGTCACCGGGCACGCCTCCCGCCGACGCCGCCGCATGGATCGAGGGATTCGTCGGCGGCGCGGCAGGCGGCGGCATGCTCCTGGTCCACGACGAGCGGTTGCTCGCGCTGGTCGACTCCTGGCTCAGCGGCGTCCCCGCGGACACCTTCACCGACGTGCTGCCTCTGCTGCGACGCACGTTCTCGGCGTACGAACCGGGCGTGCGCCGCACCTTGGGCGAGCTTGTCCGGCGCGGCCCGGCCGTCCGTACGGTCCCGGGCGGGGGAGCGGTCCCGGGCGGGGAGTCCACGGCGCCCGGATTCGGCCCCGTCCTCGACGCGGCGCGCGCGGACGCGGTGGTGCCGGTCCTGCGCCTGCTGCTTGGCCTGGACGCCGAGCCGATGACGGAGACACCCGACAACCACGAGGAACGGCTGGGGGCAACGGGATGACGGCAGTAGGCGACACGGACGCGGTGGACATGGCAGCAACGGCAACGGCAACGGCAACTGCACCGGCGGCGGCGACCGCACCACCTCCCCTCGATGACGGGGAACGGCTGCGGCGGTGGCGCATGGTGCTGGGTGCGGACAGCGCGGAGAGCACCGGATGCACCCTCACCGGCCGCGACGCCGCGATGGACGGTGCGCTGACCGCGCTGTACGAGAGCGGGGGCCGGCCCGGAGGCAGGGGCGGCGGCGGACGATCGGCCGGACTCGGGGCCTCCGCCCCGTCCGTGGCCCGCTGGCTCGGCGACATCCGTACGTACTTCCCCACGTCCGTCGTCCAGGTCATGCAGCGCGACGCCATCGACCGCCTCGGCCTCTCCGCGCTCCTGCTCGAACCGGAGATGCTGGAAGCCGTCGAGGCGGACGTCCATCTCGTCGGCACCCTTCTCTCCCTCAACAAGGCCATGCCCGAGACGACGAAGGAGACGGCCAGAGCCGTCGTGCGCAAGGTCGTCGAGAAGCTGGAGCGGCAGCTCTCCACGCGCACCAGAGCCACGCTGACCGGGGCACTCGACCGGTCCGCGAAGGTCACGCGGCCCCGGCACCACGACATCGACTGGGACCGCACCATCCGGGCCAACCTCAAGAACTACCTCACCCTCCCCGGCGAGGACGGGGCCGGCACGATCGTCCCCGAGCGGCTCATCGGCTACGGGCGGGCAGCGCAGTCCGTCAAGAAGGACGTCGTCCTCTGCATCGACCAGTCGGGCTCGATGGCGGCCTCCGTCGTCTACGCCTCCGTCTTCGGCGCCGTCCTCGCCTCGATGCGCTCGCTGCAGACCCGGCTCGTCGTCTTCGACACGGCCGTCGTCGACCTCACCGACCAGCTCGACGACCCCGTCGACGTGCTCTTCGGCACCCAACTCGGCGGCGGCACCGACATCAACCGCGCGCTCGCCTACTGCCAGTCCAGGATCACCCGCCCCGCGGACACCGTCGTCGTGCTCATCAGCGACCTCTACGAGGGCGGCATCCGCAACGAGATGCTGAAGCGGGTCGCCGCGATGAAGGCGTCCGGGGTGCAGTTCGTGACCCTCCTCGCCCTCTCCGACGAGGGAGCGCCCGCCTACGACCGCGACCACGCGGCGGCACTCTCCGCACTGGGCGCTCCCGCCTTCGCCTGTACGCCGGACCTCTTCCCGGACGTGATGGCGGCCGCCATCGAGAAGCGGCCCCTGCCGATACCGGACAAGGAGACCGCTCAGGGATTCGGTCACTGACCCGGGCCCGGGAGGTGGAGTCCACCACGCCCGGGACGTGGAGTCCGCCCGGTCCGCGTCCGGCTCTCCCATCCTCTTCCCGTGTCGATTTGTCCACTGCGACCCGGCTACCAGCGCGATCTGTGACCGTAATCACCGCCCAGGTGGGATCTGCGATTTAGGGTCATGCGGGGCGCGGGGATAACCTGCGAGATGGACATGCCGCGTATTCGGTCACCGTGTGCGCCTTCCTAGTGACAGAGCAGTCACGTTGCCCCTCGCGGCACGCCCACGCAGAAAACCAACCGCGAGACCATTTGATAAGGGACGGACGCGCGTGGACCTGTTCGAGTACCAGGCGAGGGACCTCTTCGCCAAGCACGGTGTACCGGTGCTGGCCGGTGAAGTGATCGAGACGCCTGAGGCAGCCCGCGAGGCGACCGAGCGGCTGGGCGGCAAGTCTGTCGTCAAGGCCCAGGTGAAGGTCGGCGGCCGCGGCAAGGCCGGTGGCGTGAAGCTGGCCGCCAACCCCGACGAGGCGGTCGCCCGGGCGACCGACATCCTCGGCATGGACATCAAGGGCCACACGGTCCACAAGGTGATGATCGCCGAGCTGTCCCCGGAGATCGAGGCGGAGTACTACGTCTCGTACCTCCTCGACCGCACCAACCGCACCTTCCTGGCCATGGCCTCGGTGCAGGGCGGCATGGACATCGAGGAGGTCGCGGAGAAGACCCCCGAGGCCCTCGCGAAGGTCCCGGTCAACGCCGTCGACGGCGTTGACATCGTCAAGGCCCGCGAGATCGTGGCCCAGGCGAAGTTCCCGGCCGACGTGGCCGAGGGCGTCGCCGAGGCCCTGGTGACCCTGTGGGACACCTTCGTCGCCGAGGACGCCCTCCTCGTCGAGGTCAACCCGCTGGTGAAGACCAAGGACGGCCGCATCCTGGCGCTCGACGGAAAGGTGTCTCTCGACGAGAACGCCGACTTCCGTCAGCCCGGGCACGAGGCGCTCGAGGACAAGGCCGCAGCCAACCCGCTCGAGGCTGCCGCCAAGGCCAAGAACCTCAACTACGTGAAGCTCGACGGCGAGGTCGGCATCATCGGTAACGGTGCCGGTCTGGTCATGTCGACGCTGGACGTCGTCGCGTACGCCGGTGAGAACCACGGCAACGTGAAGCCCGCCAACTTCCTCGACATCGGTGGCGGCGCCTCCGCAGAGGTCATGGCGAACGGCCTGGAGATCATCCTCGGCGACCCGGACGTCAAGTCCGTGTTCGTCAACGTCTTCGGCGGCATCACCGCCTGCGACGAGGTCGCCAACGGCATCGTCCAGGCGCTCGAGCTGCTCAAGTCCAAGGGCGAAGCGGTCACCAAGCCGCTCGTCGTGCGCCTTGACGGCAACAACGCGGAGCTGGGTCGCAAGATCCTCTCCGACGCCAACCACCCGCTCGTTCAGCGCGTGGACACCATGGACGGCGCGGCCGACAAGGCCGCCGAGCTCGCCGCGGCTGCGAAGTAAGGAAGAGGGACTCAGACCACCATGGCTATCTTCCTCACCAAGGACAGCAAGGTCATCGTCCAGGGGATGACCGGCGCGACGGGCATGAAGCACACCAAGCTCATGCTCGCCGACGGCACCAACATCGTCGGCGGCGTGAACCCGCGCAAGGCCGGCACGACCGTCGACTTCGACGGCACCGAGGTACCGGTCTTCGGCTCCGTCGCCGAGGCGATGGAGAAGACCGGCGCGAACGTGTCCGTCCTCTTCGTGCCGCCGGCCTTCTCGAAGGCCGCCGTCGTCGAGGCGATCGACGCCGAGATCCCGCTCGCCGTCGTGATCACCGAGGGCATCGCCGTCCACGACTCGGCCGCCTTCTGGGCGTACGCCGGCGCGAAGGGCAACAAGACCCGGATCATCGGCCCGAACTGCCCGGGTCTCATCACCCCCGGTCAGTCCAACGCCGGCATCATCCCGGGCGACATCACCAAGCCCGGCCGCATCGGTCTCGTGTCGAAGTCCGGCACGCTGACCTACCAGATGATGTACGAGCTCCGTGACATCGGCTTCTCGTCCGCCGTCGGCATCGGTGGCGACCCGGTCATCGGCACGACGCACATCGACGCCCTCGCGGCGTTCGAGGCCGACCCCGACACCGACCTGATCGTCATGATCGGCGAGATCGGCGGCGACGCCGAGGAGCGTGCGGCGGACTTCATCGCGAAGAACGTCACCAAGCCGGTCGTCGGTTACGTCGCGGGCTTCACCGCCCCCGAGGGCAAGACCATGGGCCACGCAGGCGCCATCGTCTCCGGCTCCTCCGGCACCGCCGCGGCGAAGAAGGAGGCCCTCGAGGCCGCCGGCGTCAAGGTCGGCAAGACGCCGACCGAGACCGCCAAGCTGGCGCGCGAGATCCTCGGCGCCTGACGCCTGACGCCTGACGCCTGACGCCTGACGCCTGACGCCTGACGGCTGGTGCCGACGCCTCATCGCGTCGGACCACCACCGCAGGAACGCGGCACCGCACACAAGACCGCGGGCCCGTACCCCGAGCAGGGGTACGGGCCCGCGTCTTTGTGGGCCCGGCAGTGTGCCGGTATCCGGGCGGCGTGCCGCCGCCTGCCGGATCAGCCGGCCCGGGGGACCAGCCGGGCGGGGCCGTGCACCAGCTCACCGGAGAGCTTCTTCTGGAGCTTCCTGTCCTGCGGCGTCAGCTTCTGCGGGCCGCCGAGCGGAGGCACCCCTTCCACTCGCTGCGCCGGCGACGGCGGTGTCTCGTACTGTCGCGGAGCCGTGGCCAGCGTGATGAGCGTGAGCCCGATCAGCAGCACGGTGAACGCGATGGCCGCCCGGGTCCAGAGCTCCGCCTTGCGCTCACTGCCGGTTCGGATCAGCTCCGGCACCGGAAGCGAGGAAGCGGGCTGGGTGAGGGCGAGCGCGCCGAGGCGTTCGTGCACGAGCGCGGACTGCTCGGCCGGCGTCGGGGGCTCCGCCAACTCGGGGAGCCGCTCGGAGAGGGCCGCCCGCGCGGTCATCAGCCGCCCGGCCGCCGCGGGAGTGCTGGCCTCCGTCTCCGCCGCGGTCTCCGGCAGCCCCAGACCCACACCGTCGTACAGCAGAAGGGTGCGGCGGTACGAGGGCGGCAGGGCCAGGAGCGCGTCGAGCAGGGCGCGCGGACCAGGCGCCTCGGGCGGCGGATCGGGGCGGCGGTGCTCGCGGCGCAGCCGGTGCCAGGGCGACATCGCGTACTCATAGGCGGCCGCCCGCACCCAGCCCACCGGATCGCGGTCCACGGCGACCTCGGGCCAGCGCTGCCAGGCCAGTTCGAACGCTTTGCCGACGGCTTCCCGGGAGAGGGCGCGGCGGCCGGTCAGCAGATAGGTCTGGCGGTAGAGCGCGGCGGCGGCGTGCCGGTAGAGCGCGTCGAACGCCGCGGCGGGGGAGAGCCCGGCCCCATCCGCCTGGGCCTCACCGGCCCCGTCCGTCGCCTCGTCGGCGTCGGCAGTGTCGACCCCAGCGACCACACTGACTCCACCGCCCCCACCGACTCCCTCTGCCCCATCAGCTCCATCTGTCCCCACGGCCTCAATAGGCTCAGGCACGGCGGTGGTGCCGGGAGGGGCCGGATCCACGACGTCGCTCCCGGTGCTCTCCCCGGCTTCCTCCGCCCTGTCCACAGTGGCCTTCTCCGTCCCGGAAGGGGGCGGCGTGGGCCCCGTGCCGGTGGTCCCGATGAGTCGCGCGTACACCTCGCGCTTGCGTCCGCGCGGGCTGGTGCGGCCCGTCTCCCAGGCCCGGACCGTGGCCGGGGTGACACCCACGGCCGCCGCCACCTGCGCCTCCGTCAGAGACTTGGCCTCCCGCAGCCTGCGTCGCTCCTTGGGTGCGGGGAGCGGAGGGGCGGCGGGCGTGCCGGTCGTGCTCTGAGTCATGACGGCTCCCCGCCCGGCCTGCACTGGGTGAAAAAGTACATAAACGTATATTGGGCGACACAACGGCCGTTCGCCCGTTACACGGAATAAGCGCGTGTCGTTGGGAGCATTGCGGCGTGACCCAATTGACCGAACGCGGCCCGTCGTTGTCGGCAGAGCACGGACGGTCCGCCGTGCAGGCCCGGGCGCTGCTGCGGGGGGCCGTCGCGGCAGGGCTGGGCCTCGGCTCCGTCGGCGTGCTCGTCGTGCTGCTGTGGATCAGCTCCCCGGACCCCGACAGCGGCCCCCGCGAGGCCTTCCACGCCGCGGCGGGCCTCTGGCTCCTCGCGCACGGCGCCGAACTGATCAGGACCGACACCCTGACGGGAGCCCCGGCCCCCGTCGGCGTCGTTCCACTGCTGCTCACCGTCCTGCCGGTCTGGCTGGTGCATCGGGCGGCCAGGGATGTCCTGGAACCCGAGGAAGGGCGGGGGGCTCCCTCGGCCGGAGGCACGTTCGCGCTGGTGACCGGGGGATACCTGCTGGTCGGTGCGGCTGTGGCGCTCTACGCCCGGGGCTCCTCGCTGTCGGCGCGGCCGCTGTCCCTGCTCTTCCCGGCGGCCCTCGTGGTCGCGGTGGCCGCCGCGGCCGGTGTGTGGACGGCCTCGGGGCGTCCGCTCGGGCCGCCGCCCTCATGGGCGCCGGTGCGGGTGCACGAGGCGATGGCGCGCTCCCGGTTCGCGCGGCGCGCGGAGGCGGTGGGCCGGTCCGCGGCGGCCGGGGTGGCGGTCCTGCTGGGCGGGGGCGCGCTGGTGACCGCGGTGGCGCTGGTGTTCCACGCGGACCCGGTCCAGGAGTCGTTCCTCCGGCTCTCGGGCGACTGGGCCGGGCGGTGCGCGGTGCTCCTGCTGGCGCTGGGCCTGGTGCCGAACGCTGCGGTGTGGGGCGCGGCGTACGGGCTCGGCCCCGGTTTCGCGCTCGGTACGGCGTCCACGGCCACCCCGCTCGCCTTCACGGGGCACCCGTCGCTGCCGGACTTCCCCCTGCTGGCGGCCCTCCCGGCGCAGGGGCCCGGGACGCCCCTGAACTGGGCGGCCGCCGCCGTGCCGGTCGCCGCCGCGATGACGGTGGCCTGGTTCACCGTACGGAGGGCGGCGCCCGCCCACGGCGAGCGCGAGGCGGCCTGGAGTCTGGGGGAGACGGCGCTCACCACCGCGCTGGCGGCCACCGGCTGCGGCATCGGCGCGGCTCTGCTGGCGGCGGCGGCCGGCGGGCCGCTCGGAACGCACGCACTGGCACGGCTCGGCCCCGTGTGCTGGCTCGTGGGCGCGGCGGCCCTGGTCTGGACGCTGGTGCCTGCCGTCCCGGCGGCGCTGCTGCTACGGGCCTGGCGGCTGCGCGGCCCGAAACCGGCCGATGCGGCGGATGCCGGACCGGGCGGGGCGAGCGGCGGTACGGGCGAGGTGCGGAAGCCCGGCGATGCGGCGGAGGGTGGGAGCGGGAAGACCGGCCGCAGGTGGTGGCCGAGGCGCGGCGCCCGGCCGGAGGAAGAGCAACAACCTGCGGCGAACGAGGCCCCCGTGCCCGTACTGCAACCGGCCGGTCCTTCCCGGGCGGACGCGGACGACGATTTCGAGGCGTACGACTTCCTGCCGATCGGCCCGTGGCAGGCGAAGCCGCCCGCCACGCACCCCACCGCACCTGAAGAAGAACCCGCACCGGCCGCAGAGTCCGCACCGGCCGCAGACCCCGCATCGGCCGCAGACCCCGCATCGGCCGCAGAGCCCGCACCGGCCGCAGGGCCCACAACAGCCACGGACCCGGGACCGGCCGGACCCTTCGGCCCGGCCGGTCCCGAGAGCGCTACTTCTTGACGCCGAAGAAGGGCTCCAGCGGCTTGGGGAGCTCGTCGTTGCAGGACAGCTGCCCCGTCTTGGTGAGGGCGTCGTTCACGCAGGTGTAGTAGTCGCGGTAGACCAACTGCACCGTGAACGTCGTCGCCACGATCGACAGGGCGATCAGTCCGGTCACCAGACCGCTGACCGCGGCCGTCGTCTGCTGACGGCTTCCGCGCTGCACGTAGTTGGTTCCCTGCGGGTCCGCCGGTGCGGACGGCGCGACGGGAACGGTGCCCTGACCTTCTCGGGGAGCCACCTCCCGTCCGGCCTCCCCTCCCTGCGCCGACGGCTCCTCCGGCTTGGCCCGGAGCGCGCTGATCGACCAGTAGGTGGCGAGTGCGCCCAGCAGCAGCGCGATCTCCGGGAAGTCGAAGAGCGCGAAGAAGAAGGCCCACATGCCGGAGAGCAGTGAGTAACGGGCGCGGCGCTGGACCGGGTCCTTCGGGTCCCAGCGCAGGGCGCCGCGGGGGCCCTCGGGGCCGCCCCGTCCGCCGCCCTGGCCGTTCGGTCCCCCGGGCCCGTTGGGCCGGCCGCCGAAGGGGCCGCTCTGGCGCCCCGGCTGATGGCTGCTCCACTGGCTGCCCCAGACGGGCCGGTTGTCGGAGGACCCGCCCTCTGGCGCGTCCCCGGAGCCGTCGTCGCCCTCGCCGTTCCCGTTCGTACCGCCGCCGGCCGGGTGGCGCGGCTGCCACGGCTGGTCGGGGCGGTCCTCGGGCGGCGGGGCGAACGGATTGTCGTCCCCCGGACCGGAAGAAGAACCGGAAGAACCGGAATTGGAGGAAGGGGAGGAAGAAGAGGAGGGGGAGGGGGAGGAAGAAGAGGAGCCCGGCGTGGGGGTCTGCTCCCGCATCAGCAGTGAGGACCGCTCGGGCATCGGACGGCGGAAGGCGGTGCGGCGGCGTCGGTCCGGCATATGGTGAACGTCTTCCCCATCTCGTCATTTCCGCCCTGCGGGCGGCTCGCTGACCCTGACGCTACCCTCCGGCGAGGAGGGGCCGGAAGCTGGGCGTACAGGCGCGGTGGCCGACAGCTGTCACCCAGACCGCCCGCCCCTGCAGGGCCTGCGGCCGGCGGCCTCTCACCCCCGTCAGACGAAGGCCTCCCGAGGTGCCGGTATCGTTGCTGACGGTCGGCTCGTTCGTAGAGTTCCCCGTATCGGGGGGCGCGGTTCTTTCGTACGACCGTACAAACAGCATGGCCGTCGTGCCGCCGGTCCCGCAATGTGGCGGGCGGTGCGGCCGCTTCGAACTGCTCCATACGCGAGAAAGGGCCCAGCCGTGGCCTCCCCGCTCTCCTCCGCCGGACCGGCCCGCCTGGTCGTCCTGGTATCCGGTTCCGGTACGAACCTCCAAGCCCTGCTCGACGCGATCGCCGACGACCCCGAGGGGTACGGCGCCCGGGTCGTCGCCGTCGGCGCCGACCGTGACGGCATCGCCGGTCTGGAGCGGGCGGAGCGGGCCGGGCTCCCCACCTTCGTGTGCCGGGTCAGGGACTACGGGACGCGTGCGGAGTGGGACGCGGCGCTCGCCGCGGCCACCGCCGCGCACCACCCGGACCTCGTGGTGTCCGCGGGCTTCATGAAGATCGTGGGCAAGGAGTTCCTCGCCGGGTTCGGCGGCCGGTTCGTCAACACCCACCCCGCCCTGCTGCCCAGCTTTCCCGGTGCCCACGGTGTGCGCGACGCACTCGCGTACGGCGTGAAGGTCACCGGGTGCACCGTCCACTTCGTCGACGACGGCGTCGACACCGGTCCGATCATCGCGCAGGGCGTGGTCGAGGTGACCGAAGAGGACACCCCGGAGGGCGAAGCGGCCCTCCATGAACGCATCAAGGAAGTCGAGCGCAAGCTGCTCGTCGAGGCCGTGGGGCGGCTCGCCCGTGACGGCTATCGCATTGAGGGACGAAAGGTTCATCTCGGTCATGTCGGTGAATAAGCCCATCCGCCGCGCCCTGGTCAGCGTCTACGACAAGACGGGGCTCGAAGACCTCGCGCGCGGTCTGCACGAGGCGGGTGTCGAGCTGGTCTCCACCGGCTCCACCGCCGGGAAGATCGCGGCCGCCGGAGTGCCGGTCACCAAGGTCGAGGAGCTCACCGGGTTCCCCGAGTGCCTCGACGGCCGCGTCAAGACGCTGCACCCGCGCGTCCACGCCGGCATCCTGGCCGACCTGCGCCTGGACGCCCACCGCGAGCAGCTCGCCGAGCTCGGCGTGGAGCCGTTCGACCTGGTGGTCGTCAACCTCTACCCGTTCAAGGCGACCGTCGCCTCAGGCGCCTCGGACGACGAGTGCGTGGAGCAGATCGACATCGGCGGCCCGTCGATGGTCCGCGCCGCAGCGAAGAACCACCCGTCGGTCGCCGTCGTCACCAGCCCCGAGCGGTACGCCGACGTCCTCGCGGCCGTCAAGGCGGGCGGCTTCGACCTGACCGCCCGCAAGCGGCTCGCCGCCGAGGCGTTCCAGCACACCGCCGCGTACGACGTGGCCGTCGCCGGCTGGTTCGCCGACGGCTACGCCGCAGCCGACGACTCGGGCTTCCCCGAGTTCCTCGGTGAGACCTTCGCGCGCAAGAACGTCCTGCGCTACGGAGAGAACCCGCACCAGCCCGCCGCGCTCTACACCTCCGGCGAGGGCGGTCTGGCCGAGGCCGAGCAGTTGCACGGCAAGGAGATGTCGTACAACAACTACACGGACACCGACGCCGCGCGCCGGGCCGCGTACGACCACGCCGAGCCGTGCGTCGCGATCATCAAGCACGCCAACCCGTGCGGCATCGCCATCGCCGACGACGTGGCCGCAGCGCACCGCAAGGCCCACGCCTGCGACCCGGTGTCGGCGTACGGCGGTGTCATCGCCGTCAACCGTCCGGTGACCGTCGCCCTGGCCGAGCAGGTCGCGGAGATCTTCACCGAGGTCATCGTCGCCCCGGCGTACGAGGACGGCGCCGTCGAGGTGCTCGCCCGCAAGAAGAACATCCGCGTGCTGCGCTGCCCCGACGCCCCCTCCGCCGAGGTCGAGGTCAAGCCGGTCGACGGCGGCGCGCTGCTCCAGGTCACCGACCGCCTCCAGGCCGAAGGCGACGACCCCGCCAACTGGACCCTCGCCACCGGTGACGCCCTCTCCGCCGACGAGCTCCGGGAGCTGGCCTTCGCGTGGAAGGCGTGCCGCGCGGTCAAGTCCAACGCGATCCTGCTCGCCAAGGACGGCGCCTCGGTCGGCGTCGGCATGGGTCAGGTCAACCGCGTCGACTCCGCGAAGCTCGCCGTCGAGCGCGCGGGCGAGGAGCGGGCACGGGGCGCGTACGCGGCCTCCGACGCCTTCTTCCCCTTCCCCGACGGGCTGGAGATCCTGACGGCGGCCGGCATCAAGGCCGTGGCCCAGCCGGGCGGTTCGGTCCGCGACGAGCTGGTGGTCGAGGCCGCGAAGAAGGCGGGCGTGACGATGTACTTCACGGGTACGCGGCACTTCTTCCACTGACCGTACGACGAAGGGCCGTAACCCCACGCGACGCGCGTCGGGTTACGGCCCTTCGTGTGTGCCCGCGTCCGGATCAGACGGACTTGACGACCACGCTGGAGCAGATCTTGTCCGCGAACGTCTGCTTCTTCGCGTCCCAGATGGGCCACAGCCAGCCGAGGTAGCAGGCGAGGCTGTCCAGGAAGTGGGCGATGTAGCGGACGAACGCCATGCCGAAGCCGAGCGGCTGACCGTCAGCCTCGCGCAGCAGGCGGATGTTGACCGCCTTCTTGCCGATCCACTGGCCGGTCGTGCCTTCCTTGTACAGCTTGAAGAGGCCGAGCCCGATGCCGATGATCGCGCCGACGAAGACGAGGGCGCTGCCCGCGCCGCCACCCATGCCGGCGCCGATGCCGACGAGGATGCCGTACGGGACGGAGATCACGATGCCGTCGATCAGGATGGCCGCGAACCGGCTCCACCAGCCGGCGAACGCGGGCATGCCGCCGTAGCCGGGCTGCGGCATGCCGCCCTGACCGTACGGCTGGCCCGGCTGGCCCTGCGGGTAGCCGTAACCCGGCTGGCCCTGCGGCGGGATGCCCTGGGGGGCCTGCTGCGGGTAGCCGTAGCCCGGCTGGCCCTGCGGCGGCTGACCGGGCTGCTGCCCGTAGGGGTTGTTCGGGTTCGGGTCGCCGAAGCTCATCTGGGGCGTTCCTCCAACAGGACGTACGGGGACGAATGCGGCCGCGCGGAGGAAGAAAACATCAGCGGTCCGCCCCCCGGATACTGCTGCGGCACTGCGGCGTTCATCGTTATGAGCCGAACCTGAGTTTGTCCAGTCGCGGTCCAAGAAGTTGTCCAAGTGCAACCTTGTGTCCACGGCCCGTATCTGTAATTGGTCCGCGGGCGGGGTCATCCGCGAGTATGGGGACATGACTGCCCAGATTCTCGATGGCAAGGCCACCGCAGCCGCGATCAAGTCCGATCTCACCGTCCGCGTGGCGGCCCTCAGGGCCCGGGGTATCACCCCCGGCCTGGGAACCCTGCTGGTCGGTGACGACCCCGGCAGCAGGTGGTACGTGAACGGCAAGCACAAGGACTGCGCCCAGGTCGGCATCGGCTCCATCCAGCGCGAACTCCCCGACACCGCCACGCAGGAGGAGATCGAGGACGTCGTCCGCGAACTCAACGCCGACCCGGCGTGCACCGGTTACATCGTGCAGCTACCCCTGCCCAAGGGCATCGACACCAACCGCGTCCTGGAACTGATGGATCCGGCCAAGGACGCCGACGGCCTGCACCCGATGAGCCTGGGCCGGCTCGTGCTCAACGAGCAGGGCCCGCTGCCCTGTACCCCGCAGGGCGTCGTGCAGTTGCTGCGCCACCACGGCGTCGAGATCAACGGCGCGCACGTGGTGGTCGTGGGGCGCGGTGTGACCATCGGCCGGTCGATTCCGCTGCTGCTGACCCGCAAGTCGGAGAACGCCACGGTGACCCAGTGCCACACCGGCACCCGTGACCTTTCCTCGCACCTGCGCCGGGCCGACATCATCGTCGCCGCCGCGGGCGTGCCGCACATCATCAAGCCCGAGGACGTGAAGCCGGGCGCGGCCGTGCTCGACGTCGGCGTCAGCCGCGACGAGAACGGCAAGATCGTCGGCGACGTCCACCCGGGCGTGGCCGAGGTCGCCGCCTGGATCTCGCCGAACCCGGGCGGTGTCGGGCCGATGACCCGCGCCCAGCTGCTCGTCAACGTGGTCGAGGCGGCCGAGCGCGACGCCGACGCCACCGCCGTCTCCGCCGGCTGATCCGGCCCGGAAGGAACCCCATGGGTGCTGGTACGAGCCCGGCCGACCGGGCCGCCTCGGCGACCGGGCCGGCCGACGAGCAGGCCGGGGCAGTCGACGAGCAGGCCGCGGCCACGGCTGACGCCGCGGCGGACGGCTCCGCGAAGGACGGCCCTGCGGTGGACGGCCCCCCGCCGAACGCCTCCGAGCCGGACGCGGTAGCCGCCCCCGTTGCCCCCGAGCCGGACTCCGCAGACGCCCCCGAGCCGGACGCCCCCGCGAAGGCCACGGACGAGCGCACCGGCAGCCATCCGGAGCCCCGCCCCGCCGCGGCCTACGCGGCGCGCCGGTCGCGGCGGTTCCCGTCGTTCACCCGGGACACCGCGCGTCCCGAGGGCGGCGGCCGGGCGGCGGGCGGGGACGCGCCCGCGCCCGCCCGCCAGTGGCCGCTGCTCGCCGTGCTCTGCACGGCCGGGGCCGGTCTTCTGATCGTGGCCGCCGACCCCTTCGACCAGGCCTTCCGGATCGGCACGATCCTGATCGGCGTGGCGCTCGTCGTGGGTGCGGTCCTGCGTCTCGTGGTCCCCTCGGTGGGCATGCTCGCGGTGCGTTCCCGCTTCACCGACCTGGTGACGTACGGACTGCTGGGCATCCTCATCGTGATGCTGTCCCTCATGGCGCAGCCCGACCCGTGGCTGGACATCCCGTTCCTGGAGGACGCGGTCCACTTCACGATCCGCTGAGGCCCGCCGGCCCGGACGGTGTCCGTCCCCTCCCCCGAGAAGGGACGGACACCAGGGACGGGACCCACCGGTGCGCGATGCCCCGGTAAGCGGCGAGTTGAGCGGCCTTGCCCCGTCCTGGCTCCAGCCTTGTCGACGGGGATCGGGGGTTCAAGGAATCGCTGGGGCCTGTGGCACGGAAGTGACCATTCCGCCACCGTGTGATCGCTGGGCAACGGTGGCGGACCCGGCTGTTCCGCCACGGCGCGCCGCCGCCGCCGACCCCCGGCCGGGTGAGCGGGCGGTGACCGGTTGTGTGCGGTGCCACAGGGGGGCGGGCGGCCGTGGGCTTCCGGGTCGGATAGCCTGACCGCTGGATATCTCTTCACATCAAGATTCAGGGATGTCCAGCACCAGGGGCCAGGAGCCCCCACCGCCAGCTGTCTAACGGAGATCGCCATGACCCGCACTCCCGTGAATGTCACCGTGACCGGCGCAGCCGGCCAGATCGGCTACGCGCTGCTCTTCCGCATCGCCTCCGGCCACCTGCTCGGCCCGGACGTGCCGGTCAACCTGCGTCTCCTGGAGATCCCGCAGGGGCTGAAGGCCGCCGAGGGCACCGCGATGGAGCTCGACGACTGCGCCTTCCCGCTGCTGCGCAACATCGAGATCACCGACGACGCCAACGTCGGCTTCGCCGGTGCCAACGTCGCCCTGCTCGTCGGCGCCCGCCCGCGCACCAAGGGCATGGAGCGCGGCGACCTGCTCTCCGCCAACGGCGGCATCTTCAAGCCGCAGGGCAAGGCGATCAACGACAACGCCGCGGACGACATCAAGGTCCTCGTCGTCGGCAACCCGGCCAACACCAACGCGCTCATCGCGCAGGCCGCCGCCCCGGACGTGCCGGCGGAGCGCTTCACCGCGATGACCCGTCTGGACCACAACCGCGCGATCTCGCAGCTGGCCGCCAAGACCGGCGCCGCCGTCTCCGACATCAAGAAGCTGACGATCTGGGGCAACCACTCGGCCACCCAGTACCCGGACATCTTCCACGCGGAGGTCGCCGGGAAGAACGCCGCCGAGCTCGTCAACGACGAGGCGTGGCTGGCCGACACCTTCATCCCGACCGTCGCCAAGCGCGGCGCCGCGATCATCGAGGCCCGTGGCGCGTCCTCGGCCGCCTCGGCCGCCAACGCCGCCATCGACCACGTGCACACCTGGGTCAACGGCACCGCCGCGGGCGACTGGACCTCGATGGGCATTCCGTCGGACGGCTCCTACGGCGTCCCCGAGGGCATCATCTCGTCGTTCCCCGTCACCACGGAGAACGGCACGTACAAGATCGTCCAGGGCCTGGACATCAACGAGTTCTCCCGTGCGCGCATCGACGCGTCGGTGAAGGAGCTCACCGAGGAGCGCGACGCGGTCCGCGAGCTCGGCCTGATCTGATCCGTACGTCCCCCGGGGACACACGGACGCCACCGCCCCCGGCAGCAGTGAGTCGCTGCCGGGGGCGGTGGCGTTTTCCGGTACGGGGGAGCCTCAGGCCGTCCGGAGCCGGTCGGCGAACCCGCCCAGCGCCGCCATGGCCCGGCGCTGGAGGCCGGGACCGAACGTGACGCGGGCGGCGCCCAGTTCACCCAGGCGCCGCGGGCCCGGCCCGTCCGGCCGGGCCAGAGCGTTCAGCGGTGCGGGAACGGCGGCGGACAGACGGGGGAGCGCCTCGGGCGGTGCCATGATCGGGTAGACGCCGTCGGCGCCCGCCGCCACGTACAGGAGCGCCCGCCGCACGGTCTCGGCCTCCTGGTCCACGCCCTCCGGAACGCCGGTGACATACGTGTCCACCCGGGCGTTGACGAACAGCTCGTCCCCGGCCGCCGCCCGCACCCCGGCCAGCCGGTCCGCCTGCCACCGGGCGTCCACGAGGACCCCGTCCACCGTGTCCTCCAGATTGCAGCCGACGGCCCCCGCGGTGAGCAGCCGCTCCACCAGCTCCCTGGGCTCCAGCCCGTACCCGGCCTCGATGTCGGCCGACACCGGTACGGAGACGGCGCGGGCGATCCGGGCCACCGCCGCGAACATCTCGGCGGCGGGCGTGGCCCCGTCCTCGTAGCCGAGCGAGGCCGCGACCCCCGCGCTCGGGGTGGCGAGGGCAGGGAACCCCGCGTCGGCGAGGACGCGGGCGCTCGCGGCGTCCCAGGGGCCGGGGAGGACCAGCGGATCGCCGGGAGTGCGGCCGTGGTGCAGCGCGCGGAGGGCGGATGCGGTCATCGCGAATGGCTCCTGAGGCGAGTGGGGAAGGCCGGGATCAGTGGTCGCCGGGCGTGTAGTGGCCCGGGACCATGCGCGTGGTCACGGCGAACCGGTTCCATGCGTTGATCGCGATGATCGCGGCGATCAGATGGGCCAGCTCGGTCTCGTCGAAGTGCTTGGCGGCCTTCGCGTACACCTCGTCGGGCACGAAGCCGTCGGTCAGGACGGTGACCGCCTCGGTCAGCTCGATCGCCGCGATCTCCTTCGGCGTGTAGAAGTGCTGCGACTCCTCCCAGGCGCTGAGGTTCACGATCCGCTGCACGGACTCGCCCGCCGCGAGGGCGTCCTTGGTGTGCATGTCGAGGCAGAACGCGCAGTGGTTGAGCTGCGAGGCCCGGATCTTGACGAGCTCGCCCAGGACCGGGTCGATCCCCTTGGCGGCCGCGCCGTCCAGGCGGGCCATCGCCCGGTAGACGTCGGGGGCGTGCTGCGTCCACTGCATGCGCGGGGTGTGCTCGGCGGTGTACTCGGATCCCTGGTGACTGTTCTCGTTCGTCGTCATGCATACGACGCTACGGGGTCAGTGGCGCACCGGTATGGTCCATTTCCATGACGGATCCCTGGGCCAGTTTCGGCGCCGACCTGCACCTCGACCTGACCGGATCGACGGGGCTGCGGGCCGGTCTCATGAACGCCCTGCGGGAGGCGGCCCGGACCGGACGGCTGGCGCCCGGGACCCGGCTGCCCTCGTCCCGGACCCTCGCCGCCGACCTCGGCATCGCCCGCAACACCGTCGCCGACGCCTACGCGGAACTGGTCGCCGAGGGCTGGCTCACCGCCCGGCAGGGCTCCGGCACCCGGGTCGCGCAGCGGTCCGCGCCGCGCCCGTCCGTCACCAGGACGCCGCGTACCCCGCGGCCGAGCGGCAGCCCCGCCTACAGCCTGATGCCCGGCTCGCCCGACCTGGCGACGTTCCCGCGCGCCGAATGGCTGAAGGCGGCCCGCCGCGCCCTCACCCGCGCACCCCACGACGCCTTCGGCTACGGCGACCCGCGCGGACGCGTCGAGCTGCGCACCGCCCTCGCCGACTACCTGGCCCGTGCCCGCGGAGTGTACGCGGACCCCGAACGCATCGTGGTCTGCGCCGGCTTCGTCCACGGGCTGAGGATGCTGGGGAAGGTGCTGCGGGAGCGCCGCGTGCGTGAGGTCGCCGTCGAGTCGTACGGACTGGAGCCGCACAACAGCCTGCTCACTGATGCCGGGCTGCGCACCCCCTGCCTGCCCCTCGACGGACTCGGCGCGCGGACCGGGGAGTTGTACGGGATGCGGGGCGCGGGCGCGGTGCTCCTGACGCCCGCTCACCAGTTCCCGACCGGGGTTCCGCTCCACCCCGACCGGCGGACAGCGGTGGTCGACTGGGCGCGCAGCACCGGCGGCCTGATCCTGGAGGACGACTACGACGGCGAGTTCCGCTACGACCGCCAGCCCGTCGGCGCGCTCCAGGGCCTGGATCCCGAACGGGTGGTGCACCTGGGCACAGCCAGCAAGTCCCTGGCGCCGGGGCTGCGGCTGGGGTGGATGGTGGTGCCGCAGTCGCTGGTGGGCGAGGTGACCGCCGCGAAGGGCTGGAGCGACTGGGCGTCCAGCGCGCTGGACCAGCTGACCCTGGCGGAGTTCCTCGCCTCCGGCGCGTACGACCGGCATGTGCGCTCCATGCGGCTGCGCTACCGCAACCGCCGCGACCAGCTGGTCGCGGCCCTGGCGGAGCGGGCCCCCTCCCTCCGCGTCAGCGGAATCGCCGCCGGGCTGCACGCCGTGCTCGAACTCCCGCCGGGCAGCGAGGCCGAGGTCGTCCGGGCGGCGGCCTGGCAGGGCCTCGCGGTGCAGGGCCTGTCCTTCTTCCGGCACCCCGACGCGGAGGCGCGGCCCGAGGCCCTCGTCATCGGTTACGGAACACCGACCGACAGCGCCTGGGCGGGCGCGCTCGACGCCCTGTGCCGGATCCTGCCGTAGGACCGACCGTCACATGGGGGCCGGCGTGCCCGGGACCACCGGCTCAGGGGTGTCCGACGGGGCCTCGCCGAACCGGGCCAGGGCCAGCGCTCCCGCCACGGCCACCGCGAAGCCGGTGACCGCCACCCAGCCGAGGCCGTCACGGGTACGGTCCCCGAGCAGGGCGACCCCCACCAGCGCGGGCCCGATCGTCTCGCCCAGGACCATTCCGGCGGTGGCCGTCGTCACCGAGCCACGCTGCAGCGCCGAGGTGAGCAGCAGGAACGCCGAGCCACCGCCCACCAGGAGCGCGTACACGGCGGGGTTGGTGACGAGCGCGGCGGGCGACACGTCGTCGATCAGCCGGACGCCCACCTCCACCACACCGAAACCGCAGCCGGCGCCGAGCCCGAGGACGAGGGCGCGCGCCCGCTCGGGCAGTCGGCCCGCCGCCGTGCCGGTCAGCAGGATGGCGACGGCGACGCCGAGCATCGCCCATCGCAGCGCGGCCGATCCGGCCGCGTGCCCCTCCTCGCCGGAGGCGAGCCCCAGCATGCCGAGTCCCGCGCAGACCACGGCGACGGCCGTCCACTCGGTGGAGCTCAGCCGCACCCCGAGCAGCCGGGCGGCGACGACCGCGGTCACGGCGAGGCTCGCGGCCAGGGCCGCGCCCACCGCGTAGATGGGCAGGGAGCGCAGGGCGACGACCTGGAAGACGAAGCCGAGGCCGTCGAGCGCCAGTCCGGCCACGTAACGCCACTGCCGAAGGGCCCGCAGCAGCAGCGCCGGGTCCACCCCCGCACCGGCCCCCGGCTCGGCCGCGGCCCGCGCGGCGACGGCCTGAAGGACGGAGGCCGTGCCGAAGCAGACCGCGGAACCGAGCGCACAGATCATCCCCAGGAGCACACGGGGACTCTACGGGGCACCGGGCGTCCGCCCCGGATCAGCCCCGCAGTACCTCGCGCAGCTGCTCCAGCCCCCAGTCCAGGTCCTCCTTGCTGATCACCAGGGGCGGGGCGATCCGGATCGTCGAGCCGTGGGTGTCCTTCACCAGCACCCGCCGGTCCATCAGCCGCTCGGAGATCTCCCGTCCCGTGCCGCGCCCCGGCTCGATGTCGACACCCGCCCACAGCCCGCGCCCCCGCACCGCCTCCACCGCGCCGCCGCCCACCAGCAGGCCCAGCTCCTGATGAAGGTGCTCGCCCAGCTCCGCGGCACGCTGCTGGTACTCGCCGGTGCGCAGCATCGCGATGACCTCCAGCGCGACCGCGCACGCCAGCGGATTGCCGCCGAACGTCGAACCATGCTCGCCGGGCCGGAAGATCCCCAGGACCGCCGCGGACGACACCACCGCCGACACCGGCACCACGCCCCCGCCCAGCGCCTTGCCGAGCACGTACATGTCGGGCACGACACCCTCGTGCTCGCAGGCGAACGTCTTCCCGGTCCTGCCCAGACCCGACTGGATCTCGTCCGCGATGAACAGCACGTTCCGCTCGCGGGTCAGCTCCCGGACCCCGGGGAGATAGCCGGGCGGCGGCACCAGCACCCCGGCCTCGCCCTGGATCGGCTCCAGCAGCACCGCCACGGTGTTCTCGGTCATCGCCTCCCGCAGCGCGGTCAGATCCCCGTACGGCACGATCTCGAACCCCGGCGTGTAGGGACCGTAGTCCGCGCGCGCCTCGTGGTCCGTGGAGAAGCTGACGATCGTCGTCGTCCGGCCGTGGAAGTTGTCGGCGGCGACGATGATCTTCGCCATCCCGTCCGGGACGCCCTTGACCCGGTAGCCCCACTTGCGGGCGGTCTTCACCGCGGTCTCCACGGCCTCCGCCCCGGTGTTCATCGGCAGGACCATCTCCATGCCGCACAGCTCGGCGAGCCCCGTACAGAAGTCGGCGAACCGGTCGTGGTGGAAGGCCCGCGAGGTGAGGGTCACGCGCTCCAGCTGGGCCTTGGCCGCGTCGATCAGCCGGCGGTTGCCGTGGCCGAAATTGAGCGCCGAATAGCCGGCGAGCATGTCGAGGTAGCGCCGGCCCTCGACATCGGTCATCCAGGCGCCGTCCGCCGTCGCGACGACGACGGGCAGCGGATGATAGTTGTGCGCGCTGTGCGCCTCGGTGGAGGCGATGGCGGTTTCCGTGGTCGACACGGGATCTCCGTTCGTCGTGCGGCTCGGGCGCTGGGTATGCCCACTTTGTATCGTCGG
Organism: Streptomyces sp. NPDC096323; assembly: GCF_040302845.1. Taxonomy (NCBI): domain Bacteria; kingdom Bacillati; phylum Actinomycetota; class Actinomycetes; order Kitasatosporales; family Streptomycetaceae; genus Streptomyces; species Streptomyces sp. NPDC096323. The sequence continues at coordinate 201,166 of NZ_JBEOSI010000005.1, read as the reverse complement.
TCGGATCCCCGACGAGGAAACCTCTTGCGCGCGGCGCGCCCGCGTTTTGTGCTGCCGGGACCCGCCCGGGGCCCCCTCCGGCGTCCTCACGCCTTTCTTCCACCGGCTGCCCGGGAACGGTTGCGTACCTGAGACAATGACTTCCATGGCCTCTGAACGTCCCCGTGTGCTTTCCGGAATCCAGCCCACCGCAGGCTCGTTCCACCTCGGCAACTACCTCGGCGCGGTCCGCCAGTGGGTGGCTCTGCAGGAGTCCCACGACGCCTTCTACATGGTGGTCGACCTTCACGCGATCACCGTCCCGCAGGACCCCGCGCAGCTCCGCGCCAACACCCGGCTCGCCGTCGCCCAGCTGCTCGCCGCCGGGCTGGACCCGGAGCGCTGCACGCTCTTCGTCCAGAGCCACGTCCCGGAGCACGCGCAGCTCGGGTGGGTCATGAACTGTCTGGCCGGGTTCGGCGAGGCGTCCCGGATGACGCAGTTCAAGGACAAGTCGGCCAAGCAGGGCACCGACCGCACCACGGTGGGGCTCTTCACCTACCCGCTGCTGATGGTCGCCGACATCCTGCTCTACCAGGCCGACCAGGTCCCGGTGGGGGAGGACCAGCGCCAGCACCTGGAACTGACCCGCAATCTCGCCGAGCGGTTCAACGGCACCTACGGGGACACGTTCACGATTCCGGACCCGTACATCCTCAAGGAGACGGCGAAGATCTACGACCTGCAGGACCCGTCCGCGAAGATGAGCAAGTCGGCGGCGACCGCCAAGGGTCTGATCAACCTCCTGGACGAGCCCAAGGTGACCGCCAAGAAGGTGAAGAGCGCCGTCACGGACACCGACACCGTGATCCGCTTCGACCAGGTGGAGAAGCCGGGCGTCAGCAATCTGCTGTCGGTGTACTCCACCCTCACCGACACGTCCATTGCCGACCTGGAGCAGAAGTACGAGGGCAAGGGCTACGGTGCGCTGAAGACGGACCTCGCCGAGGTCATGGTCGACTTCGTCACACCGTTCCGCACCCGCACCCAGGAATATCTCGACGACACCGAGACGCTGGACTCCATCCTGGCCAAGGGAGCGGAGAAGGCACGGGCCGTCGCCGCCGAGACCCTGGCGCGGACCTATGAGCGCATGGGCCTTCTGCCTGCCAAGCACTGAGACCGCCCCCCATGCGCCGGTCGGTCTGGGGTCCAAGGACCCTGGCGCCAGGGGCCCCGCAGGCTGCACACTGGCGGCGTAAAGCATGCGGCTGCCAGTGGCTGAAAACAGATGCTCGAGGATTGAGGAGAACGACGTGGGGACCGTAACGCTCGGCGTTTCGATCGCGGTCCCGGAGCCCTACGGCAGCCTGCTCCAGGAGCGGCGCGCGAGCTTCGGGGACCCTGCCGCACACGGCATTCCCACCCACGTCACCCTCCTGCCGCCGACCGAGGCGGAGGCGGCCGCCCTGCCCGCGATCGAGGCGCACCTCACCGCGATCGCGACGGGCGGCCGTCCCTTCCCGATGCGGCTCTCCGGCACTGGCACCTTCCGCCCGCTCTCGCCGGTCGTCTACGTCCAGGTCGTCGAGGGCGCCTCGGCCTGCTCCTGGCTCCAGAAGCGGATCCGGGACGCCTCCGGGCCGCTGGTGCGCGAGCTCCTGTTCCCGTACCACCCGCACGTGACCGTGGCGCACGGCATCTCCGAAGCGGCGATGGACCGGGCCTACGCGGAGCTCGGCGACTACGAGGCGTCCTGGACGTGCGGCTCCTTCGCGCTGTACGAGCAGGGCGTGGACAGCGTCTGGCGCAAGATCAACGAGTTCCCGTTCGGAGCGGGCGGCGGCAGCCCGGCCGTGCCCGCCCAGAGCGGCAGCTCCGTGGACGCGACCTCGCTCCACGGCTGAGCCGTTCCACACCTGAGTGGCTCCACACCTGAAAGCTCAGACGGGCAGCCGCCGGAACAGCGGCCGCGGTACGTGCCGCAGTGCCGACATCACCGCGCGCAGCGCCCCCGGCACCCACACCGTCTCCGAACGCCGCCGCAGCCCTGTCACGATCGCCTCGGCGACCGCGTCGGGCGTGGTCACGAGCGGGGTTCGGGTGAACGGGATCATCGCGAGCGGCGCCCCGGCCGCCGCCGCGCCGGACCCGGCGGGCGCGGACGCCGGCCGGACGAGACCGGGGCGTACGACCATGACGTGCACCCCCGTGCCGTGCAGGGCGTCCCCGAGTCCCTGCGCGAACGCGTCCAGGCCCGCCTTGCTCGACCCGTAGATGAAGTCCGCGCGCCTGGCACGCTCCCCCGCCACGGAGGAGAGCACCACCAGCGAGCCGTGCCCCTGCGCCTGGAGTGCGCCGGCGCACACCAGACCGGCGGAGACGGCGCCCGTGTAGTTCGTCTGCGCGACCCGGACCGCGGCGAGTGGCTCCTCCTCGTCACGCTCCTGGTCGCCCGGGATGCCGAAGGCCAGGAGCACCATGTCGATGTCGCCCTCGGCGAAGATCTTGCCGAGGCCGCTCTCGTGGGACTCGGTGTCCAGCGCGTCGAAGTCGACGGTACGGACATAGGCGCCCCGGCCGCGCAGCTCGGCCGCGGCCGACTCCAGGGCGGGGGAGGGGCGGCCGGCCAGCCAGACGGTGCGGGTGCGGCGGGCGATCAGGCGGCGTGCGGTGGCGAGCCCGATCTCCGATGTGCCGCCGAGGACGAGCAGGGACTGCGGGGCACCGAAGGCATCCTTCACGAGAACGCTCCTTAAAGGCGGAAGAGGGTGGGGAGCGCGGCGGCAGGGTTGGTGACCGCCGCGCCGTCAGAGGGAGAGCCGGCGCGAGAGATCGGACCGGAACGCGCCGCCCGGGTCCCACTCGGCCCGGAGCTGCCGGAACGCGTCCAGCTGCGGGTACATCGCGGCCAGCGCGTCCGGGCGCAGCCGGGAGTCGGCCGTCAGGCAGACCCGGCCGCCCGCCGCCGCCACCTCCTCGTCCATGCGGTCGAGGAAGCGGGCCAGCCCCGGCAGGGCGGCGGGCAGGTCCACGGTGAGGCTCCAGCCCGGTTCGGGGAACGACAGCCAGCCGGGGCCGCTCGGGCCGAACCGTCCGAGCACGGCGCGGTGCGACGGGCAGCGCCGCTGCGCGAGCTGCCGGACGATCCGGCGCAATGTCTCCGCCCGCCTGTCCCCGATGGCGAACTCGTACCGCACGAAGCCGCCCCGGCCGGGGAGCCCGAGCGCGCGGGGTGCGGTGTCCTGCGGGTGGAAGAACGTGGAGATCCGCTGGAGTTCACCGGTGCGCGACCGGGGCGCGCGGCGGTAGCGCAGCTCGTTGAACGCCGCAGCGGACATCCGGCCGAGCAGCCCGCCGGGCGTCAGGTCCGGTAGGAGCCCGTGCGCGGGAGACAGCGGGGCGGCGCGGAAGTGCAGCGGTGTGCGCCGGGCGAGCGCCGGGAGCATGTGCAGGGGTGCGTGCTCCCCCTGGGTCAGGACGCCGCGTCCCGTCGACCGGCCGCGGGCGGTCAGGTCGATCCAGGCGGACGCGTAGCGGTGGCGGCGGCTGCCGGTGGCCAGCCGGGTCATCAGATCGTCGAGATCGAGGGCCCGTTCGGTGTCGACGGCCATCAGGGACGTGGCGACCGGCTGGAGCCGGAGCGTGGCCGAGAGGATCACCCCGGTCAGGCCCAGGCCGCCCGCGGTCGCGTCGAAGAGCCGGGTGCCGGGGAGGACCGTACGGACCCCGCCGTCCGCGGTGAGGAGCGCGAACTCCGTGACGTGGCGGGAGAAGGACCCCGCGGTGCGGTGGTCGTGGCCGTGGACGTCCGAGCCGATCGCCCCGCCCACCGTGATGTGCCGGCCGGCGGGCGTCACCGGTGGGAACCAGCCGAGCGGCAGCAGCACCTCCGTCAGCCGCTGCAGGCTCACCCCCGCGTCGCACACCACGACTCCGGCCCCGGCGTCGATGGTCCGGATCCGGTCGAGCCCCGTCATGTCGAGGACGGAGCCCCCGGCGTTCTGCGCCGCGTCGCCGTGCGCCCGGCCCAGGCCTCGTGCGATCGAGCCGCGCGGCCCGCAGCCGCGCACCGCGGCAACAGCCTCCTCGTAACTCCGGGGGTGAAAACGCAGCGCGGTGGTCGGGGCGGTGCGGCCCCAGCCGGTCAGGGACACGGTGTCGACAGACATGAGGGTGACCGTATCGCCCGAGAAAACACCTTTGAGGGATTTGTTACAACACTCACCGAAATGGGTGATTTAGGGTCGTCATCAGGCCCTCGGCGGACCGGTCGCCGGTTTTCGGTGCGGGGGAGGGTATTGAGCTGCTGTCGGCTGAGTATGCACAAGTGCGTTGGAGTGTCTGGGAGTGAGTCTGGTGGCGCGGTGGGTGAGGGTGGGAACGGGAGTTCTGGGGTCGAATGGGTGACCTTGGTGGTGGTGGCTCGTTATGTCGGGTGACGGGTTGTTCGGCGGTTGGCGGGTGGAGGGTGTGGTCATCAGTGGGTGGTGTGCGGGAGTTGGCGGCGTCGTTCGTGGCCCGGGGCCCGTCCGGGGTGGCTGTGCGGGACAGCGGCCTTGGCCCAAGGTGTGATCGGGGTCGATACCAACGCCGACCACTTCGCCGCCTACCGCCTCGACCTCCACGGCAACCCGGTCGGCGAACCCCACCGCTTCCCCTACGACCTGACCGGGCCGCCCACCACCGTGACGCGCAACTGCGCCACGCCCTCACCCGCCTCCTGCACTGGGCCCGCCATACCGGTGTGGGTGCGATCGCGATCGAGGACCTCGACTTCAGCGCCGAGAAGACGCGGGAGAAGCACGGCCGCAGGAAACGGTTCCGGCAGCTGATCTCCGGTATCCCGACCGGCAGGCTCAAGGCCCGACTCGTCTCCATGGCCGCAGAACATGGTCTGGCCATTGTGGCGGTCGATCCGGCCCACACCTCAAGGTGGGGTGGTCAGCACTGGCAGAAGCCACTGACCACTCCCCGCCGCAGAATGTCCCGTCACGATGCCGCTGGTATCGCGATCGGGCGACGCGCCCTCGGACACCCGATCCGGCGTCGGACGGCACCGCCCCGTGCACACCAGAGCGATGTGCACGGGCATCGGACCGTCCAGGCCGACCGGCGTGCCCCTGGGCGTGAGGAACCCCGCCCCCGCATCCCCGGACCACGGACACGATCCGTGCCACCGGACGCGGCGAGAACGCGGGCGACCAGGACACCCAAAACCGTTCGGGATGTCCGCAGCGAGCAAGAACGGGTACAAGACTCACTCCTGCTCACTGAATAGGAACGGGAGTCGTACGTCATGGACTGGCTGAAAAAACTCCCCGTCATCGGGCCGCTCGTCTCCCGGCTGATGGAGACGCACGCCTGGCGCAGTTACGAGACGCTGGAACGGGTGCACTGGGCGAGGCTCGCCGCAGCGATCACGTTCATCAGCTTCCTGGCCCTCTTCCCGCTGATCGCGGTCGCCGCGGCGATCGGTGCGGCGCTGCTCTCCGACAAGCAGCTCAAGACGATCGAGGACAAGCTCGCCGACCAGGTGCCCGGCATCTCCGACCAGCTCGGCATCGACAGTCTGGTGGCGCACGCGGGGACGGTCGGGCTGGTGGCCGGCGCGCTGCTGCTCTTCACCGGCATCGGCTGGATCGGCTCGATGCGGGACTGCCTGCGCGCTGTCTGGGAGAAGGACGACCAGGACGAGGGCAACCCCGTCCTGCGCAAACTGAAGGACGCCGGGGTCCTGTTCGGGCTGGGCGGGGCCGCCCTGGTGACCATGGCGATCTCCTCGGTCGGCTCCGTGGCCGTCGGCCGGATCGCCGATCTGGTCAACATCCCGGAGGGCGGCGCGGGCGGGGTGCTGCTGCGGATCGCGGCCCTGGTCGTGGGGGTGCTCGCCGACTTCCTGCTGCTGCTCTACCTGCTGACCATGCTGCCCGGCGTCGAACCGCCGCGGCGCCGGCTGATGGTCGCCGCCCTGATCGGCGCGGTCGGCTTCGAACTGCTCAAGCTGCTGCTCGGCAGCTATATGAGCGACGTCGCCTCGAAGAGCATGTACGGGGCGTTCGGCGTCCCGATCGCCCTGCTGCTGTGGATCAACTTCACGGCGAAGCTCCTGCTGTTCTGCGCCGCCTGGACGGCCACCCCGGGCAAGGACGAGGCCGGTCAGGTGGAAGGCGCGGAGCAGGACTCCGCGCCCGCCGCCGGAGAGGAGACCGGCGGAAGCACCCTCAGCCGCGGGGGAGACGGCGTACCAGGTCCGGCAGCGGCCAGCGCCGGTTGACCAGGAACACCGCCCCGGCCACCAGGACCAGCACCCCGCCGACGATCGCCAGGGCGATCCCGGCGCCGCCGGACTCGTCGGCCGCCGCGGCGGCCTTCGTGGTCCCGGGTCCGTGTTCCCCCGCGTCCGCGGCAGGCTGCTCGGCCTGGGCACCCTTGCCCGTACCCGTACCCGTACCCGTCTCGGCGGACTTCGGCGGGACGAGTTCACCGACCGGGGTGACCTTGCCGGTGGCGGCGAAGCCCCAGTCGAGCAGGCTGGCCGCTTCCTTGTAGACGGCGTGCGTCTCCTTGGACGACGGGTTCATGACGGTGACGAGCAGGACCTTGCCGTTGCGCTGGGCGACTCCGGTGAAGGTGTTCCCGGCGTGCGTCGTGTAACCGTTCTTGACGCCCGCGACGCCGCTGTACTGGCCGACGCCGTCGGCCCCCGTCAGCAGCCGGTTGGTGTTCTGGATGCCGAAGCTCTCGCGCTTCTCGCCCTTCTTCTGCTCGCCGGGGAACTGCGCCGTCGCGGTCGCGCAGTACTCGCGGAAGTCCGCCTTCTGCATACCGCTGCGGGCGAACAGCGTGAGGTCGTACGCGCTGGAGACCTGGCGGGGGGCGTCGTACCCGTCGGGCGAGACCACCGTGGTGTCCAGGGCCTGGAGCTCGACCGCGTGCGCCTGCATGTCGGCGACGGTCTTGGGGACACCCCCGTACATCGAGGCCAGGACGTGCACCGCGTCGTTGCCCGAACGCAGGAAGACCCCGAGCCACAGGTCGTGCACCGTGTAGCTGAGGTCCTCCTTGACGCCGACCAGGCTGCTGCCCTCGCCCATACCGGCGAGATCCGCGTCCTTCACCGTGTACGAGAGCGTCTTCGGCTGCAGTGCCGGTGCCTCGATCAGGGTGTCGGCGAAGAGCATCTTCAGCGTCGACGCCGGAGGCAGCCGCCAGTGCGGATTGTGCGAGGCGAGTACGTCACCGGTCTCGGCGTCCGAGACCATCCAGGACCTGCCGGTCAGGTTCTTGGGCAGGACCGGGGCGCCGGGGCCGAGGTTGACCTGGGTCCCGCTCCGGCCGAGCTGCGCGCCTCCGACCTGAGACATGCCGGCGGGCGGCTTCGGCTCGCCGTCCGTGGCGTCCTGACCGGCCGCCGACGCGGGACCGACGAGGAAAACGGACAGCAGAGCGGCAGAGGTGACCGACAGCGCGGCCTTCTTGAGAGCTGGCACGGTCGAAAACGTACATGCAGATGATCTGATTATTGATACCGGCGCTATGACCCGCCGTACGTGCCGCCGGGACGGCCCACCCCGGGCGAGGTGGCCGGAGCGCGGCGGAGATACTGATGCCATGAAGCTCAGCCGCCCCGTCTCCTGGTTCCTGCTCGCTTTCGGGGTGTGGAGCTGGTTCATCTGGATCACTTTCGCTAAGAACCTGTGGCAGGACGGCAGCGGCCTCGCCTTCGACGACGCGGGTGACCCGACCGCCTACTTCTGGGTTCATCTGCTGCTCGCCATCACGTCCTTTCTCCTGGGGACGGCCGTCGGAGTGATCGGGTTCCGTGGCGTCAGGTCCCTGCGCGCCCAGGACGCCTAGCGCGTCGAGTTCCGGCCGGGTCCGGATACGGGACACACAGGGATGAACGAGGCGGGGAGTGCGCATGGCGGTCATCGGTTTCGCTCTGATCGCGGCCGCGGTGCTCGCGCTGCTTGTCCTCGTGCACCGCTATGTGTGGCGCCGCCTCGTCGGTGACACGACGACACCGGGCAGCCTCCCGCGCAGGGCCGGCACGGTGGCGGCGTACGTCCTGCCGCTGCTGAGCGTCGGCGCCCTGGTCGCCGGGCGTACGGGCACGCCCTTCCCGCTCCAGCAGGCGCTGGCCTGGCCCGGCTACCTGTGGCCGGCCGCCCTGCTCTACCTGACGCTCGCCCTGCTGGCCGGGGAGCTGGTACGGCCACTGCTGCGCAGGCTGCTCGCCCGCCGGTCCGGGAGCGCGCCGGAGCCGGCCGCGCAGGAGACCGTGCCCGCCGAAGCGGCCCCCGCCCCCGCCGCGCACGCGTCCGCCGTCACGACCGCCCCGCCGGCCGCCGCCCCCGCCGACCCCTCGCGCCGCCTCTTCGTCGCGCGGGCCGTCGGTGGCGCCGCTGCTGTGGCGGGGCTCGGCACGACCGGCTACGGCACGTACGGGGTGCTGCGCGGCCCGCGCGTGAAGCGCGTCACCGTGCCGCTGGCCCGGCTGCCCCGGTCCGCCCACGGGTTCCGGATCGCCGTCGTCAGCGACATCCACCTGGGCCCGGTCCTGGGCCGGGCCCACACGCAGCGGATCGTCGACACCGTCAACCGCACCCAGCCCGACCTGATCGCGGTCGTCGGGGATCTGGTCGACGGATCGGTCGAGGATCTCGGCCCGGCCGCCGAACCGCTCGCCCGGCTCCGCTCCCGGCACGGGGCGTTCTTTGTGACCGGAAATCATGAGTACTACTCGGGGGCTGCCGAATGGGTGGACCACGTAAGGGAATTGGGCCTGCATCCGCTGGAGAACGCCCGGGTCGAGATCGACGGCTTCGATCTCGCCGGGGTCAATGACATCGCGGGCGAGAGCGAGGGGCAGGGCCCCGATTTCGGCCGGGCGCTCGGCGACCGGGATCCCGCCCGCGCCGCCGTCCTCATGGCCCACCAGCCCGTCGTCATCGACGAGGCCGTCCGGCACGGCGTGGACCTCCAGCTCTCCGGGCACACCCACGGCGGCCAGCTCTGGCCGGGCAACTACATCGCGGAACTGTCCAATCCCACGGTCGCGGGGCTGGAACGCTATGGCGACACCCAGCTGTACGTCACGCGAGGCGCGGGCGCCTGGGGCCCTCCGGTACGGGTCGGCGCCCCCTCCGACATCACCGTCGTCGAACTCGCGTCCCGGCAGGCCTGATCAGGGCGGACACCGCCGGAATGTCCCGATCGGGTGACTGGTCGTGAACCCTCTGTATCCGACGTATCGGCCCAAGGTTTCAACTAGCGAACAAAAGCCTATGAGCCTCCGATTTTCTCTTCCAGATGTGAAAATCGTGTGATTGGCTGAGCGTGAACTTGTGCGGTGATCTGCGTATCTGAGCGCGACGCCGAGGTGGGGCTGTTAAGGGAGTGCACGGCAATGCGGTCGATCCGGCTACGGATTCTCGCGATTCTCGCGGTTTTGGTCATCGCAGGCGTGGTCGCCTGGCAGTTGCTTCCCTCGAACGAGGGGAAGAGTGATCCGGTCACGGTCGGCACGACCGACGAGGTGACCTCCCTCGACCCGGCGGGCGCGTACGACGCCGGTTCGTGGGCGATGTACAGCAACGTCTACCAGTCCCTGATGACGTTCAAGTCCGGGGCGATCGTCCCCGAGCCGGACGCGGCGGAGAGCTGCGGGTTCATCGGCGGGAAGCTGCAGACGTACCAGTGCAAGCTCCGTGACGACCTGACCTTCTCGGACGGCAAGGAGATCACCGCCGAGGACGTCAAGTACTCCTTCGACCGGATGATGGAGATCAAGACGGACGTCGGTCCCTCGGTCCTCTTCCCCAGTCTGAAGAACGTGGTGACCGAGGGTCGGACCATCACCTTCAACCTCTCCGCGCGGGACGCGACCTTCCCGCAGAAGCTCGCCACCGGCGCCGGTTCGATCGTCGAGCGGGACGCGTACGCCGAGCACAAGCTGCGGGCCGACGGTCATGTGACCGGGTCGGGGCCGTACGTACTGAAGTCGTACGAGCCGGGCGTCTCCGCCGAACTTGTGCCGAACGCGAAGTACAAGGGCGCGCTGAAGAGCACCGGTGGCCCGGTCACCGTGCGCTACTACAAGCAGTCCGAGGACCTGCTGTCGGCGTGGAAGTCCGGCCAGATCGACGTGACGCACCGTCAGCTCCCGCCCTCCACGCTCGCGTCGTTGGACCCCGGTGCCGTCGACCAGCACGTGACGGAGGCCGACAGCGCCGAGATCCGCAACCTGGTCTTCAACGTCCGCGACGGCTCGCCGCTCTCCGACAAGAAGGTCCGTCAGGCCATCGCGTCGGTCATCGACCGCGCGCCGCTGGTGTCCGACATCTACAAGGGCACCATCGAACCGCTCTACTCGCTGATCCCCCAGGGCTACATCGGGCACAGCACCCCGTTCTTCGACGCGTACCCGTCGCCGAACGCCAAGCGTGCCAAGCAGTTGATGCAGGAAGCCGGCGTCGAGCTGCCGCTGCCCGTCACCTTCGCCTACCGCGACGACGACGAGTACAAGAAGGAGTCGATGGAGATCCGCCGCCAGCTGGAGGCGGACGGGCTCTTCAAGGTCACGGTGGAGGCCGTCGAGTGGCAGGCCTTCCAGAAGGGGTACGCGGCCGGCAAGTACGACATGTACACCGTGGGCTGGCTCCCCGACTACCCGGACCCCGACACCTTCAGCCAGCCGCTCGTCGGCCGTGACAGCAGCCTTCACAACGGCTACACCAGCAAGAAGATGGACCAGCTGATCAGCTCCACGCTCCAGTACAGCGACCGGAGCCGCACCTCGTCCGACTTCAAGGAGCTCCAGAAGCTGGTCGGCGAGGACGTGCCGCTGGTGCCGCTGTGGCAGAAGAAGGACTACGTCCTCGCCAAGCCCGACATCTCCGGATCGCAGTACCTCTCCGACGGCACCGGCATCTGGCGGCTGTGGGAACTGGGCTGGATCTGATCCGGCATCACACGCGGGACCGAGCGGCCGCTCCGGGATTCCTCCTGGGGCGGCCGCTCGGCCGTTCACGTACCCGCTCCGCTACTTGGCAGCCGTCCGCCCCGCCACTCCCGGCAGGAACTCCTCCAACACCTCGTGGACCTGCCGCACGAGCGGCCGCAGCACCCGGAACCGGGACAGGGCGACGGCGCGCGCGACGATCGGGGCGATGCGCTCGACAAGGCGGCGGCTGCGTTCGGCGTTGTCCGTCCGGTCGTAGACCCAGTACAGCACCAGGCCCATCTGGTTCAGCCACATCAACTGGGGCAACAGGTCGGCCAGTTCGGGGTCGACCTTGGTGCCGGAGCCCGCCAGGCAGCGCTCGTGGATGGAGATCGCCGCCTCGCGCGCGGCGACCGAGTCGGGCGAGAAAGGGCTGAGCGGGCTTTCGGGGTCGGCGGCGTTCTTGAAGAACTGGGCGGCGAAGCGGTGGTACGGCTCCGCCACGTCCAGCCAGCAGAGCAGGACCCCGCGGATGCGCACCGCGAGGTCCTCGTCGCCGGCCAGAACCGGCTGGACCGCCGCCTCGTGCTCGGCGGCGATCCGGTCGTAGAAGCCCTGGACCAGGTGCTCCTTGGACGAGAAGTAGTAGTACGCGTTCCCCACGGAGACGCCGGCCTCCTGGGCGATGGCCCGCATCGTCGTCTTGTCGTATCCGCGTTCCGCGAAGAGCCGGAGCGCGGTTTCGAGGATGAGTGTGCGGGTCTGCTCGCTCTTGGGAGCCTTGACTTCCTTCACGTCCTTCTCTTCCTTCACCACGGTCCCGAGGGTATCCGGACCGGCTACGTCGCCGGGCCGGGCCCCTGCACCCGGCAGGCGCCGCCCGCGCCCGCGCCCGCGCCCTCGCCCCCGTCCGCGCGGCACGGCTCGGCCGTCAGGGAACGGTACGCGGAGGCGGCGAGGACGGTCGCCCGGGCGAACGGGCGGCCCGCCGGGGTGGTCAGCCAGTGGGCCTTCGGCCGGTGCTCGGCCAGCGCCCAGAGGCAGACGATCCACGCGGAGGTCCCGCGGTAGGTCTGCCCCCGGTCACCGATCACCGTGATCTCCTCCAGTGTTCCGGAGTGGTCGAGGCCGGGGAAGCGGCGGTGCGCCTCGGCGGAGTCCGCCGGCACGAGGTCCAGCGGGACCAGCTGACGCTGCTTCATCAGCCACTGGCGCAGATGGACGCAGAGCGAGCACTGTGCGTCGTACAGCACGGTGAGCCGTTCGACGGACCACCGACCGCCACCGGTGCGGGGCGTCATGGCCGGCCCTCACGTCCGGGGAGCGGGAGCCGCCCACGGCCCCTGCCCCGGGCCCGTCCAGCCCTGCGGAGCGACGGGCGGGGTCTGCTCGCGCTCCATCAGGCCCCGGCGGCGGATCTTGTTGAGTACGTAGACGTTGCCCAGGTGCATGACCCCGAGGGCGAGCAGGACGACGCCGACCTTGACCGACAGGGCCTCGAAGAGCTCCCGGGCGTCGGCGACGCCGCCGGAGTTCTTCAGGTAGAGGGTCACGAACCCCAGGTTGACCAGATAGAAGCCCACCACCAGCAGGTGGTTGACCGCGTCGGCGAGCTTCTCGTTCCCGTGCAGCACATCGGCGAGGAACACCCTGCCGTTGCGGCTCAGCGTGCGGGCGACCCAGACGGTGAGCGCCACGCTGATGAGCAGATAGATGACGTACGCGACAACAGTGAGGTCCATGCCCCACCCTCCCTTGAACGCGTTCAAATGCTGTTGTCCTGGACTGTAGACCTCTCTTTGAACATGTTCAAGCCGCGGCGGCGGTGGTCGGCGTCACCGCGTCCGCGGGCTCGGCCGACGCCTTGAAGCGCCGTACGCCCGGCACGGCCGCCGTGGCCAGGCAGGCCGACCCGACGAGCAAACCCGCCACGGCGAGCGGCACTTCGGGGCCCCACGCGGAGGCGGCGAGCGGGGCCAGGGCGTACCCCAGCGGCATCGCGCCGAGCGAGAGCAGCCAGTCGTACGAGGTCACCCGAGCGAGCGCGTGCGCGGGGACGGCGGACTGGACGGCGGTCTCCCAGACCGGGTTGAGGAAGCCGAGTCCGGCCAGGGCGATCCCGTACGCCACGAGGGACGCGGCGACGGGCGCGTGCGCGGCCAGCAGGCACAGCGGCAGCGCGTACAGGGCGCCACCCAGATTGGCGGTCAGGACCGGACGGTGCGGCCGGACCCGGCCGGCCACCAGGGACCCGATCAGCAGGCCGACGGCGCCGGTCTGGAGGAAGCCGACCCAGACGCCGTCGCCGCCCAGGTCGCGGAGGAAGAGGGCGGGTCCCAGCGTCATCAGGACGGCGGCGGCGCCGTTCCACGCCGCGTGGGCGATCAGGCTGGTCCAGTACCAGTCACGGCTCCGGACCTCGCCCCAGCCCTCCTTGAGGTCGCCGATCAGGGAGCTGCGGGCAATGGGCACGTGCCGCACCTCGATCGCGGCCAGCAGTGCGGCGCTCACCGCGAAGGTGGCCCCGTCCAGGACGAAGGCCCAGCCGGGCCCCGCGGTGAACACCAGTGCCCCGGCGACGGCCGGGCCGCCGAGCCGGGCGGCGCTGCTGACCACCGCCATCAGGGCGTTGGCGCGCAGCAGCCCGTCCTCGGCCACGGTGCCGCGGATCAGCGGCGAGACGGTCGGCATCGAGAAGGCGCCGGCGGCGCCGCCGATGGCCTCCGCCACGGCGATCTGCCAGAGCGCCGGTGTGCCGGAGAGCAGTTCGGCGCCGACGAAGAGCTGGGTGACGCACCGTACGAGATCGGTGGTCAGCGCGACCGTGCGGGCGTTGAAGCGGTCACCGACCACGCCCCCGAGGGGCAGCAGGAGGAGCTTGGGGACCATGGCGCAGGCAAGTACCAGGGCGAGGGCCGATGTTGAGCCGGTGGCGAGGTAGACGGCGAGGGTGAGGGCGGCGGGGATCGCGGCGTCACCGACGAGGGAGAGGCTGCGCCCGACGAAGAGGAGGCGGAAGGACCGGTTGCTTAAAGGGTGGGACATGGGCGGGAATCTATTTCGCTTCCGAACTATTGGTCAACGAAATATCAGTTTTCGAAGCGCATCAGGTCCCGGCGTAGGCTGTGGCCCATGCAGAAGCGCGACTGGACCGACGGCCACGTGGAGCGGTGGAAGCCGGTCCTTCCGGAACTCGACCCCGATGTCGAGGGCGCGGTGACCCGGATGAACAAGCTCTCCGTCCACCTGCGGCGGGTGCGCGAACAGTCCCTGGTCGACTTCGCCCTCGACCGCCAGGAGTTCGACACCCTGCACAAGCTCGCCGGCCGCGGCGGCAAGGCCGCCCCCTCCGACCTCGCCGCCGACCTCGACCTCGCGCCCGCCTCCGTCACCGGCCGCCTGGACGCCCTGGAGCGCCGCGGATTCGTCCGCCGTACTCCCTCCGTCACCGACCGCCGCCGCGTCGACGTGGAGCTGACCGACGAGGGCCGCTCGACCTGGATCGGCGCGATGGAGTTCCTCGGCAACGAGGAGGACCGGCTGCTGGGCGTCCTCGCCAAGGACGAACGCGCCCTGCTCAACGACATGCTGCGGCGCATCATGGTCGTCGCCGAGGACAAGGGCGGCGCCGGCTGGGACTGAGCGCAGGCTGGGACTGAGCGCCGCTGGGACCGAGCGCCGCTGGGACCGAGCGCAGGCTGGGACCGAGCCCCCCGGCGTACGGCAAGAGGCCCCGCCCCCCGCAGTTGTCACTGCGGGGGACGGGGCCTCAGGTGCGCTCGGGGAATCCCCGGGATCAGAAGCGACGCGTGATCAGCGCGCGCTTGACCTCCTGGATCGCCTTCGTGACCTCGATGCCACGCGGGCAGGCGTCCGTGCAGTTGAACGTGGTGCGGCAACGCCACACACCGTCGCGGTCGTTGAGGATCTCCAGGCGCTGCTCGCCGCCCTCGTCACGCGAGTCGAAGATGAAGCGGTGCGCGTTGACGATCGCCGCCGGCCCGAAGTACTGGCCGTCGTTCCAGAACACCGGGCACGAGGACGTGCACGCGGCGCACAGGATGCACTTGGTGGTGTCGTCGAAGCGCTCGCGGTCCTCGGGGGACTGCAGACGCTCGCGGGTCGGCTCGTTCCCCTTGGTGATGAGGAAGGGCATGACGTCGCGGTAGGCCTGGAAGAACGGGTCCATGTCGACCACGAGGTCCTTGAGGACCGTGAGGCCCTTGATGGCCTCGATCGTGATCGGCTTCTCCGGGCTCAGGTCCTTGATCAGCGTCTTGCAGGCGAGCCGGTTCTTGCCGTTGATCCGCATCGCGTCGGAACCGCAGATGCCGTGCGCGCACGAGCGGCGGAACGTCAGCGTGCCGTCGGTCTCCCACTTGATCTTGTGAAGGGCGTCGAGGACACGCTCCTTCGGGTCGATCTCGATCTGGAAGTCCTGCCACTGGGCCTCGTCGGAGACCTCCGGGTTGAACCGGCGGATCCGGAACGTGGCCGTGATGTACGGCGAGTCGGCGAAACCGGCCTCGGGCTCGGGAGCCTTGTCGGCCTTTTCCAAGGTGGGGGTAGCCATCAGTACTTACGCTCCATCGGCTGGTAGCGGGTCACGACGACCGGCTTGTAGTCCAGCCGGATCGACTCGGTGCCGTCCTCGGCGACCTCGCGGTACGCCATGGTGTGGCGCATGAAGTTGACGTCGTCGCGGTTGGGGTAGTCCTCGCGGTAGTGACCGCCGCGGGACTCCTTGCGCGCCAGCGCCGAAGTCGCCATGACCTCGGCGAGGTCGAGCAGGTTGCCCAGCTCGATGGCCTCCAGCAGGTCCGTGTTGAACCGCTTGCCCTTGTCCTGGATCGACACGTCGAGGTAGCGCTTGCGCAGCTCGGCGATCTTGTCGACCGCGGTCTTGATCGTCTGCTCGGTGCGGAACACCATCACGTTGGCGTCCATGCACTCCTGCAGCTCCAGGCGGATCGCCGAGACGCGCTCGGTGCCCGCGGAGTTGCGCAGCCGCTCGACCTGGTCGATGACCATCTGCGCCGGGTTCTCGGGAAGCTCGACGAGGTCGTTCTTCGCGGCGTACTCGGCGGCGGCGATGCCCGACCGGCGTCCGAAGACGTTGATGTCGAGCAGCGAGTTCGTACCGAGGCGGTTGGCGCCGTGCACGGAGACACACGCGACCTCGCCGGCGGCGTACAGGCCCGGGACGACGGTGGTGTTGTCGGCCAGCACCTCGCCCTCGACGTTGGTCGGGATGCCGCCCATGGCGTAGTGCGCGGTCGGCTGGATCGGGATCGGGTCCGTGTAGGGCTCGATGCCGAGGTACGTACGCGCGAACTCCGTGATGTCCGGGAGCTTGGCGTCCAGCTGCTCCGGCGGGAGGTGCGTGAGGTCGAGGTAGACGTGGTCGCCGGCCGGACCGCAGCCGCGGCCCTCGCGGATCTCCGTGTAGATGGAGCGCGAGACGACGTCGCGCGAGGCGAGGTCCTTCATGACGGGCGCGTACTTCTCCATGAAGCGTTCGCCGTCCTTGTTGCGGAGGATGCCGCCCTCACCGCGGGCGCCCTCCGTCAGCAGGATGCCCATGCGCCAGATGCCGGTCGGGTGGAACTGGAAGAACTCCATGTCCTCCAGCGGCAGACCACGGCGGTAGCAGGCGGCCTGGCCGTCACCGGTCAGGGTGTGCGCGTTCGACGTCACCTTGAAGAACTTGCCGGTGCCGCCCGAGGCGTAGATGACCGACTTCGCCCGGAAGACGTGGATCTCGCCGGTGGCCAGTTCGTAGGCGACGACGCCGGCGGACTTCTTGACGCCGTCCTCCTCGACGACCAGCTGGTCCAGGACGTAGAACTCGTTGAAGAACTCCACGCCCTCCTTGACGCAGTTCTGGTACAGCGTCTGGAGGATCATGTGGCCGGTGCGGTCGCCCGAGTAGCAGGCGCGGCGGACGGGGGCCTCACCGTGGTTGCGGGAGTGACCGCCGAAGCGGCGCTGGTCGATCTTGCCCTCGGGCGTACGGCCGAACGGCAGGCCCATCTTCTCCAGGTCGAGAACGGCGTCGATGGCCTCCTTTGCCAGGATCTCGGCGGCGTCCTGGTCGACCAGGTAGTCGCCGCCCTTGATCGTGTCGAAGGTGTGCCACTCCCAGTTGTCCTCCTCCACGTTGGCGAGCGCGGCGGCCATGCCGCCCTGCGCGGCGCCCGTGTGGGAGCGGGTGGGGTAGAGCTTGGTCAGCACGGCGGTGCGGCTGCGCTTGGTCGACTCGATGGCCGCGCGCATGCCGGCGCCGCCGGCGCCGACGATGACGGTGTCGTACGTGTGGATCTGCATGGTTTACCTCTGGTCCTTCGGGCCCGGCGCCTAGCGGATGTTCGGGTCGAAGGTGAAGATCACCAGCGTGCCCAGCAGGACGGTGAACACCGTGGCGGTGTACAGCAGCATCTTCAGCCAGAAGCGGGTGTTGTCCCGTTCGGCGTAGTCGTTGATGACCGTACGGAGACCGTTGGCGCCGTGCAGCATGGCGAGCCACAGCATCGCCAGGTCCCAGACCTGCCAGAACGGCGAGGCCCAGCGGCCCGCCACGAAGGCGAAGCCGATCTTGGAGACGCCGCCGTCCAGCACCAGCTGGATCAGCAGGTGACCCAGGACCAGGACGACCAGCACGATGCCCGACAGGCGCATGAAGAGCCAGGCGTACATCTCGAAGTTGGTGCGGGAGCCCTTGGGGGACTTGCCGGTCCGCTTGCGCGGCGGCTCGATCACGGGCGCGGGGTTGTCGACGTCGTAAAGGGCGGCGCCCTCGACGGCGCCGATCGCGGAGGTCTCGGTGGACATTGGCCTCAGCTCCCGAATACTTCGCGTACGGCGTGGCCGAGGACGGGGTACAGGGCCCCGAGCATCAGCACGATCCAGATGCCCAGCACGACCCAGAGCATCTGCTTCTGAACGCGCGGGCCCTTGGCCCAGAAGTCCACGGCGACGATGCGCAGACCGTTCAGCGCGTGGAAGAGAATCGCGGCCACCAGGCCGTATTCGAGGAGCGCGACGATCGGCGTCTTGTACGTGGACACGACGTCGTCGTATGCCTCGGGGGAGACGCGGACGAGAGCGGTGTCCAGGACATGTACGAACAGGAAGAAGAAAATGAGGACACCGGTGACTCGATGAGCCACCCACGACCACATGCCTTCCCGGCCGCGGTACAGCGTTCCAGCCGGCACGGAAGAACCCTCCGGGAGCGGGGATTGGGGTCGGCCGGCTTGACTGTCGGTCTGACCCGGCCGGGTACGGTCCACCGGCCCCGGCCATCGTAGCGACGGTTTGTCGGTTCGATCGCGCGGGGGCCTCTGGTGTGATCAAAGTGGCAACGAATCAGGCACGGACGGGCTATGGACAGGTGCTGAGGGGCCTGTTTGCCCGTCTGTGGCCCGGAATCCGCCCCTCGGTGCCCACCGCCAACCCGTTACTGACTCGATACCAGCTCGATCATGCGGCCCCGGGCGAGTCGCCGCATCTCGTCCGCCGTCACCACCCGCTCGTGCTCGGGCTCGTGCCCCAGCCGGGCCCGGATGCCGGCCAGCACCTGATCGGGGTGCTCGGCGGGCCGGAAGCCGTCCAGGCAGATCACGAAGACATGACCGAACCGGGACTCGTACGCGGCGTGCGCGGCGGACAGTGCGAGGTGGGCGGCGTGCGGCGCGTCCGGGTGCAGGCCGGGGGCGGACTCGGCGGCCAGCGCCTCGGCGCGGTCGGCGGGGGAGAGGTCGTAACTGGCCTCGTCGACGGCGGCCAGCAGCGCGTCCAGGTCCGGGTAGGGGCGGTGGGCGGCCAGTCGCTCGGCCCAGCGACGGCTGCCGTAGCACTTCAGCAGGACGCCCTCGGCCTCGTCGGCGGGCGCGGCGTTGAACCGCAGCAGGCCCGAGGGGCCGCGGCCCGGCGTGGATGCGCAGCTCTGCACGGGCACGGCGGTCCGGCGGGCTGAGGGGGGCGGCTGCGCGGGGAGGCCGGCGTGGGACTCGCTGGACCTGGACAGCGTGGGCTCCTGGAATCAACGGCATCTGTGAACCTGGAGTGGGGAGGGACCGGAGAGACCAGGTGGATGCAGGGTGAAGGGAGAGACGAATGTGCCTCAAAGCTAGCGACGCTGGGCAACGGCCGTCCGACGGATGCGCGAATTTCACCCGGACGAGAGAGTTTCACGACGGCTGAGGGGCGAATGGGCGAGGAGAATGCCCGGCTATCTCCCTACATCTGCTCTCTTTCCCTTGTTCGCCTGTTCGCCTGTTCGCCTGTTCCCCCGTCATCTCTTTGCACCGGAGGTTTCTGACTGATGGCACCCTCACGCGGCGCCCTCATGGCCGTTGCGGCGGTCGCCGCGGCGACCGTCACCGTCGCCGCCTGCGACGACTCCGGCACCGGACACACGAACGGATCCGAGACGTCCCGCTCGTCCGTGTCGTCGCCGTCCGCGTCCCCCAAGCCCTCCCCGACCCGCAGCTATCCGCTCTCCAAGAGACCCCGCACCATCCCCTCCGTACGCGAACACACCTCCGCCCGCGGCCCCGGCTGGCAGCCCGGGAAGGACAGCGCCGTGGTGATCGGCAAGGGCGACAAGGTCCTCGCCGACGAGGGGCGGCTGCTCGCCGGCGAGCTGAAGATCCGTTACGGGGGCGAGGTCGAGGCCGGTGCGGGTGACGTGGAGCTCGCGCTGAACCCGAAGGACCGCGGCGGGCCGGAGTCGTACGCCCTGCGGACCCGCGACGGACGCGTCACGATCAGCGGCCCCGGGGAGGCGGGCGTCTTCTACGGAACCCGCACCCTCAAACAGTCCCTGCGCGCCGACGGGAAAATGCCCGAGGGCGAGGTCACCGACCGGCCCGGCCGCCCCCAGCGCGGTCTCAACCTCGACATCGCACGCAAGCACTACACCGCCGGCTGGATCGAGGACCGGCTGCGCAGCATGGCCGACCTCAAGCTCAACCAGCTCGGCCTGCACTTCTCGGACGACCAGGCCTTCCGCATCGCGTCCGACACCCACCCGGAAGTGGTCTCGCCCGAGCACCTGACCAAGGCCGAGGTGCGGCACATCGTGGCCCTGGCCCGCCGGCTGCACATCGAGGTCGTCCCCGAGATCGACTCGCCGGGCCACCTCGGGGCGGTCCTGCGCGCCCACCCCGACCTCCAGCTGTACAACGTCTCGGGCGTGCCCTCGAAGGGATCGCTCGACATCTCGAAGCCGGGCGCGGCGAAACTCCTCGACGAGCTCCTCGGCGAGTACACCGAGCTGTTCGGGGGGGCGTTCTGGCATCTGGGCGCCGACGAGTACCAGGCCCTCACGGTGCGCGACCCGGCCGCCTCCTACCCGCAGCTCCAGCGCGCGGCCGTGAAGAAGTACGGGGCCGAGGCCGGTATCGAGGACCTCGCCACCGGCTGGCTCAACGACCGCGCGGCGGTGGTCCGGCCGCACGGCATGAAGCCCAAGGCCTGGAACGACGGCCTCTTCCGCGACAGCACCGTGCGAGCCGACAAGGACATCGAGATCGAGTACTGGACGGGCAAGGAGTACGGCGCCCGGCCGCCGGAGCAGTACCTGAGCGAGGGGTACAAGATGCTGAACCTCAACGACGAGTACCTCTATTACGTGCTCGGCCAGCCCAACGCCTTCGTCTACCCCACCGGCAAACGCATCTACGAGCAGTGGACCCCCCTCGTGCTGCGCGGCACGAGCCCCGTCCCCGCCAAGTACTCGGACCAGATCCTCGGCGGCCGGTTCGCCGTCTGGGGCGACTTCCCGAACGCCCAGACCGCGGCCCAGGTGGCCGAGGGCATCCGGATGCCTCTGCGGGCGACGTCACAGAAGCTGTGGGACCCGGACAAACCGGCGCTGAGCTGGGACGGCTTCAAGGCGCTGGCGAACGAGATCGACCAACGCTGAGGGGCCGGACCCGTGGACAGCGCGGCGAGCGGGGGCTACGTTCCGCTTGCCGCGCGATCCGGGGAGGGACGCGCGCTCCATGCGCCGACGTCCGAACCCTGGGGGGTTCCACTTTCATGCTCTGCTCACTCTGCGGTACGAGACCGGCCACCACCGCCGACGGGCGGTGCACGCTGTGCGCCGCCACGCGCCGTTCGGCGGCGGGCGGTCTGATGCCGACGCCGACGGGACCGCAGACCGTGCGTTCGCTGCGTTCACCGGTGGGGCTCGGCAAGGCGGTGTGCGTGCTGCTGGGCTCGGTGGCCGTGGCGGACGCGGTGTCGATCGGGGCCGGCGGCTACGCCCGGCAGGTGTACGACGAGGGCATGGCCGACGACTTCCTCAGGTTCGACGAAGCCCTCGCGAACCGCGCGGACACGCTGTACCAGGCCTCCGGCTCCCTGCAGATGCTGACGTTCCTCGCCACTGTCGTCGTCTTCCTCGTCTGGTTCCGCCGGGTGCGGCTCAACGCGGAGGTGTTCGACGCGTACGCCCACACGATGCGGCCCGGGTGGGCGGTCGGTGGCTGGTTCGTCCCCCTCGGCAACCTCTGGCTGCCCCACCGCGTCGCGAGCGGCATCTGGACCGCGAGCTCCCCGGGCGGCAGCAACCGGCCTCCGGCCCCGCGCGGGCTGCTGCACGCCTGGTGGGCGCTGCTGCTCTGCGCGGAGTTCCTCTCCCGATACGCCGGGCAGCTGTACTCGGACGCCGAGGAACGGGACGAGGTCCTGCACTCCTTCGACGTGGGCGTGGTCGCGGACCTGACCGACATCGCCGCCGCCGTGCTCGCGATCCTGTTCGTGCGCCGGCTGACCGCGATGCAGGGCGACCGGGCGGCGGAGCGGGCGGCCGCTCCCGTCCCACCGCTCCCGGCGGAGCGGGCCGACTGGGGCCGGGCGCACTGAGAAGCCGGGGCCGGCCCGGGCCGGGCGGCGGTAATCAGACGGTGGCACCACCGCCCGAACCCTTGGTGCCGACTTGTGCGTGCGGTCTCCGGGCTGCGAGCGTTGCGCCACGGGTGCGCGGTCCTCGCGCTGATGCCAACTGTCTGGCGCGCCCGCCCGTTACTGAAGCCCTGCTGTATGAGATCGCCGTGCGGTGCTAGAGGTACGGAGGGCCAGCACGGAGGACGTGGGTTCGCGGTTGGGACATCCAGGAGGATCGGCGGGCCGCCGACCCTGCGTGATCCCTGGACGCTAACTGAGTTGCTGGAAGTTGAGCCATCCGCTGGTGCCGACGGCGGTGGGCGTGCCGATGCCGGTCGGGGTGACGGCGGGGTAGAAGTAGAACTCCTTGCCGGTGTCGTGGCTGGTGGCGAAGAGGTCGGGCTTGTTGTCGCCGTTGGCGTCGCCGGAAGAGGTGATCAGCGGGTGGGTGGTGCTGTCCCAGCCGGTGGCGTTGATGGTGATGGCGCTGCTTCCGAGCCCCTCACCGGAGGGCCCGGTGCCGGCGTAGAGGCGCAGGCGGCCGTCGGTCCGGTTGCGGGCGATCATGTCGCCCCGGCTGTCCGCGTTGACGTCTCCGGGGGCGGTCATGTCGTAGTCGCCCCAGCCGCCGTTGCCGATGAGGATGGGGTCGGCGTACTCGTCGAGGTGGAAGGTGTCCGAGCCGTAGTAGAGCCAGAGGAATGTTCCTTCCTTGACGAGCAGGTCGGTATGGCCAGGGGTGTCCGGCGTGCCGTCGGCGTCGGTGTCGAGGGGGCCGTCGACGTCACCGATGGCGAGGATCTGGGATGCGTCTGCCCAGTGGTCGTTCTCGGTGCTGTAGGTGGTGATTTCCTGGCGGTCGTAGCCGCACGACGCGGAGGCACCGTCGGCTGACTCGCCGATTTCCGTGCAGGCGTAGCCGAGGCCGTTGTTGGGGTAGACGTACAGTTTCTTCTGGTTGTTCGCATCCGGAACGGCTGCGATGAGGTCTTCGTAGCCGTCGTTGGTCCAGTCCCCGCGGTGGCTGACGGAGGCGCCGTTGAACTTCGTGGCGCTGGCGACGGTGTACGGCGCGTGCCGGCCGTCGCCCTGGCCGGGGTAGAGCCAGAGCGCACCATCGGTGGTGCGTACTCCGTACATGTCGGTGTTGCCGTCGCCGTTGAGGTCGCCGGGCTTGTCGGTGATGCCGGGGCTGTCGGCGTAGAAGATGTAGACGGCGCGGTCGGAGATGTTGCCGGCCTTGTCGATGCTGCGTGCGTAGAGGGTGTGGTTGCCCGCGGCGAGCGGGGTGAGCTTGATGGCGACGGATCCGCCCTGGGTGCTGGGGGCTGCGCTGCGGACGGTGCCGTCCCAGTCGGTCCAGTACTCGTACTTGGTGACGTCGACGACGCCGCCACTGCTGATGGTGAAGGTGCCTTCACTGCGTGCCTTGCCGGTGGCAGCGGGCCAGCCGTCGGAGCCGTCGGGGAACTGGCTGGAAGTGGTCACCGGCGGAGTGGAGGGCCGGGTGGGGTCGAAGACGAACCTGCAGCCGGGCTTGCCGGTGCCGGGAACGGGCGTCACCGCCGAGTACACGTACAAGAGCGGCAAATACGTCTGGACCCAGACGCCCAAGAAGGACAAACCGTCCCGCCAGAAGTACGCCGCGTACAAGGCCAACCCCACCCACTACATGATCGACGACGGCCACGCAAAAGCCCGCGCCAAGCAGCAGGCCGAATACCGCGCCCAAGCCGTCAAGGCAGCCAAGGAAAAGGCAGATAAGGAACGCAGAAGAAAAGATGGAATCTTGGGTAGTATCTGGAAAGGGAACTTCAGAAACGCCTGGGAAAATACAAAAGAGTCAGATACCGCCCAGTGGGTCACCAAGCACAGGGCCGGCATAGCAACGTTTGCCGGCTATGCCTCGATCGGAATCTGCCTGGCCACGGCAGGGGTCGGATGTGCCATCGCCGGAGGGGTCGCTCTGGGGGCTTCATATTCAAGAACGCATACGATAACGGAATCATCGGCGGCCGGCGCAGAAACCTGGGAGGATTCGCAAAGGGTCTAGCGATGGATTACGCCTTCGGGAAACTAGCCGTAGGAACTCCCGCGGCGCAAGCGGCTAGAAGTATGAGAGTCGGAAGTAGAGCGTTCGAGCAAGGCAACACTGAAAAATGGGTCATGCGAGGTTTCGAGGCCTCTCTCGGTGCAGCATGGCAGTTCGTAGGAGATCAGTAGATGACTGAACGACTCGGCCCCTTGGAATGCGTGGATGGCCTGTGGGTCATCGGCGACCCGCAAGGCGATCACTTGCGCTTCGAGAGAGAAGGGCTCGCTCAGTGTGTTCAGGGCGTAGCAGCGCCATCGATCCCCTGGCTCCTGTTCTCAAACCTCCGCATCTATGTGGTTGCCACGCGACTGGGTAACTCCAAAGGATTGGCAAGGTTCACGCGGATCACCATGAACTTGTCCGGAGCCTCCGTTGCCGCCCAAGGCGGGCCGGCTCGCTTGATGGCGACCCTGAAGGATCGCGGGGACTGGCAGGCCGAGTTCAGGCATCATGCCCGCTGGTATCCCCTTCGGGAGATCAGAGTGCTCGCTGAATTTCTTCGCCAAACTGTCGAGCGCGGCGAAGCGGCGCATCTCGGTGACCCGGAATGGGTTACATCAGTAGTTGGTAAACTAAGCCGACTGCCGCGCAGCCTGCCGGGCGCAAGGAGAATGACGGTCACGCAGATCCTGGACGATTGTCGGCCCTAGGGTCGCACCGCGTCCACTGACCGACGACCAGAAAGAGGAGAGGGGCCGTGCCGTCCGGAAAATAGAAGTTCCTGCACTTCCATTTTCTCGACCGGCACGGCGCCTCGCGAATGAAATTTTTCTGTTGTCCCTGTTCGGCCTCAGTTGACCTGCGTTGAGGCCGGTGAGGCTGATGGTTGGTGAGGGGCCGCCGTCGCGTTGGCTCCCGGTGGTGTCGCCTGGCTTGTGGTCGGCAGGCCCTCCGCGTCCCGGCCCGGGGCAAGAACCTGCACGGCCGACGCCGGCGTCACCATCGTGATCGCGCCAAGATCCGCAGCTCTGCGCACACGCCATGGCCACCTCACAGGCTGGCGGCCCTGCGGAAGCTCCGTTGCAGCACCACCCGCATCACCGCTGTGGTGCCTGCCGTCCTCGCACTCGAACTCACCGCCTGATCAAGATGGGAGAGGCTCAGTGACGCTTTTCAGCCATTCGGCGCTGAACCCGATAAGAGGAAGCGCTGCTTCCCCGTGCGTGAGGCCGGGCGCGGGGAAGCCGACGGGAGACGCCGATGAGCCTGCTGGAATTGATCGCCGCCGCTGACGCCCGGGGGCTCGCCGCGAGCGGGGCGGCCTGCCTCGACCGGTGCCTGCCGCAGCCGGCCGAGGGGGCCGACCCGGATCCGCTGCGACCGCTCTGGGCCGGCTGCGCCGACCCGGGGAACTGGCAGGACCGGCTGGCGGAGGCGCGGGCCGCGTTGGACGCCCTGCCCGATGCGCCGGAGAACGTGCTGCGGATCGCCGGGCTCCTCGGCGAGGCGCCCGCGGACCGGTCGGGCGAGGAGCTGCGCACGTGGGCGGACGCCTGCTCGGTGCTGGCCCTCGACATCCACCGTGCGCACGACGCCGCACGCGCCGACGCCGCGGAGCTGGTGGAGCGCTGCCGGGCCGGCGATCCGGCCGGGGCGGGGCCGCTGCTGGCCGGCGAGGCCGCCCGGCAGGTCCGGATCCTGGAGATGCTGGCCGAGATCGGGGACGGCGCGCCTACCGGAGCGGGCCTGCGCCAGGTGATGGACGTATCGACCGAGGGCCAGCGGGTACTGCGGGCCGCTGCCTCGCGACGGGCCCGGGTGCGGGGCTGAGGGGACCCCGGCGTCACGCGTCCTGGCCGGCGCGCTTCAGACGGAGGGCCGAGACGAGGAAGAAGACGCCGCCGAGGAAGGCGTAGCCGGCGAGATTGGCCAGAGAGGCGTCGTCCCTCCCCGCCTGGGCGAAGAACGACGCGCCGGCGAACGTGGAGATGGCGCCGCTGACGATCATGGCCCACTGGCCGCCCAGGCGGCGCCGGGCGGCGCCCACGATGAGCTGGACGAGGCCCGCGGTGACGGCCCAGACGCCCCAGACGCGCAGGACCGCGGGGATGCCGGACGTGGCGGCGACGGCGAGGCCGATGCCGGTGAGCGTACTGAGCGCGATGTTCACGTACAGGCCGCGGACGGGGCCGCCGGCCGCCCGGCCGGAACGGAGATCGACGACCGTGCACGCGACGTCGAACAGGGGATAGACCACCAGCAGTGCCGCGCTCAGCGGGCCCAGCGTGTCGGCGGTCGTGAACACCAGGGCGGCCCATACGGAGGCGAACGCGAAGCGCAGGAAGTACAGCTTCCTCAGGGTGGCGGACACGCTCGTGGAGGTGGGGGCGGTGGCGGTACCGGCGATGGCGTTCACGGGAGGTGCCTTTCTGTCGAGGGCGAGGGAGAACGTTCGTTCTTGCTGACGCCATCTAAGGACCGCTGTCGGCACCTGTCAAGACCGAACGTTCTCCCTCACGGATTTGGTAGCCTCGGCCCCATGAGTCGGGACACAGAAGGCGGCAGCACGTCCGAAGCACGGGCCAAGCTGCTCAGCACGGCGACGAGGATCTTCTACGCGGAGGGCATCCACTCCGTCGGCGTCGACCGGATCGTCACCGAGGCGCAGGTGACCCGGGCGACGCTGTACCGGCACTTCGCGGGCAAGGAAGAACTCGTCCTCGCCTATCTCGACCTGGCCGACCGGGGAATCCGGGCCCAGATCGGGGAGGCCCGGGAGAGCGACGAACCGGCGGTCGACAAGATCCGCGCCGTCGGCCGGACCATCGCCGAAGGCATCCGTTCCCCGGGCTTCCGCGGCTGCGCCTTTCTCAACGCCGCCGCCGAGTACCCCGACCCCGCCCACCCGATCCATCAGGCGGTACTCGCCCACCGCCAGTGGTTCCTGGACACGGTCACGGAGCTCCTGGCCCAGGCCGGCTTCGCGTCCCCGGCCGCGGCCGGCCGGCACCTGGTCATGCTCCGCGACGGCGCCATGGCCTCCGGCTGCCTCTCCGACGCGGAACTCGTCTGTGAGACGTTCCTGCGGGGCGTCGAAGGAATCGTGCAAACTCCCGCGGTTTCTACAGGTAGGTGATCACACCGATCGCTCGGTACAGGCAAACCGTGATGATGGCTCCGCACACCACTTTCGACACGAGCCCGCGCGACAACGACATCACGGACAGGCCTGAGCACATGGCCGCCCATGCGACGCAGATCAGCGCGCCCCACGCGCCGTCGCTGTCCCGGCGACCGGGAAACGCGTCCGGATGGTCCGGCTCGGCGGTCATCGCGAAGCCGAACGCCAACAGGAAGGCGGCCAGGACATACAGGCCGGCCGCCCCGCACGATCGCGGCACGGACTGTGCCTGTTTCTGTGTCACTCCGTGAATCCTTCCGGCATTCCCCGGACCGGTACCAGCCGGAAGGGTTCGCCTGTGGTTACCCGGCGGGCGGAGGGCCGAGATGACTGCTCATCAGTTCCCGTAGCCGGTCGGCGTCCTGTGGGTCTTCGAGGCCGCGTTTGGGCAGGATCATCACCCCGGTTCTCGATGCGTCCGGGGTGAGGAGCACGAACACGCGCCGGCCCTCGACGCAGCGTCCGTAGAATTGCCAGCCGGTCTCCTGTGTATGTGCGGCGGTCACGGTCCTGATGCCGGACGCGTCGACGGTCACGCGGTGCTCGCCCAGGTGGCGGGCGTATCCCAGCAGGCCCAGCGCCGTCACCTTGCGGACGGCCACCAACAGGAGACAGATGACCAGGAACGAGCTCCACGTGCTCGGGTCCACGGCCGTGATGCCCCGGGTCAGCACCGTGGCCGCGATCGCGAAGGCGAGGAACGCACCCAGCCCCCACATGAGGCGATGACACCACCGCCCGACCCGGCTGTGCCGCATCTGGATCTTCAGGCCGTCGGAGATCTCCCGCCACGTCACCACGTACGTCAGCCGCACCTGCGTGTCAGCGGCCATGCGCCCTCCCTGGATTTCGATGGGCGGGTCCGTGGCGGCGTACGCCCGCGACGCGGCCTGTCGCTCCGGCTCCGGCCGCAAGGAACGACGACCGGGGCCGCCACCCCCCACAGGAGAGGCCCCGGTCGTCTTCCGCGGGGCCGCAGGACGGCCCCGTACTCATCTCAGCGCCGTGAGTGCGTTTTCTGTCACACCGGGGTGGGCGACGGAATGTTGCGGGTTGTACAAGTCATGGACGTGATGCCCGCGAAGGACGTAGCGTGCTGAGTCGCGCAGGGTGGCGCGGCAGTGGTGACCAGCTGCGATTCAGGAACAGCAGGGCAGGGTTGAGGGAGTGCTGGGGGACGACGCGGGGCTTACCGCCGCGGTGCTCGCGGCACAGGACGGGGACGAGGATGCCTTCCGTACTGTGTACCGCGCTGTGCAGCCGCGGCTGCTGGGCTACATACGGACGCTCGTGGGGGAGCCGGACGCCGAGGACGTGGCGTCCGAGTCGTGGCTGCAGATAGCCAGGGACCTCGACCGGTTCAGCGGTGACGCCGACCGGTTCCGGGGCTGGGCGGCGCGGATAGCGCGCAACCGCGCCCTGGACCATCTGCGGATGCGCGGCAGGCGGCCCGCCACCGGCGGCGACGAGACGGAGCTGTCGGAGAAACCGGCCGGTTCCGACACGGCCGACGAGGCGATCGAGGCGCTGGCCACCGGCCGCACCATGTCGCTCATCGCCCAGCTGCCGCAGGACCAGGCCGAGGCGGTGGTGCTGCGCGTGGTGGTCGGTCTCGACGCCAAGAGCGCGGCGCAGACGCTTGGCAAGCGGCCCGGCGCCGTTCGCACCGCCGCACACCGCGGGCTGAAGCGGCTCGCCGAACTGCTGCGGGCGGACGCCGTGGACGGCGAGGGCGAGGACGGCGGGGACGGGGGCGCGCGCGGCGGAGGCGGTCCGGCTGTGGCCGGTCCCGCGGAAGGGAGCGGGCCGCGCGACGACGGACCGGCCGGCGGAGTCGGGGCGCCCAGGGGGCCGGCCGACGGTACGGCCCCGGCGCAGTCGCCGCGGAACAACGGGACGGGCCGGACGGCGGAACTCGGCGCCGTCCCCGCGCAACGCCCCTCCCGCACCGGCCTGGTGGCGCCCGCCGGTGTGACGCATTCGCGTCTGTGGACGCAGAAGGACATGTGATGGCCGACGAGCAGCACGAATGGCTTGACAAGGAAGCGGCGGAGAAAATGCTCCGTCGCGAACCGGTCGACCCTGCCGACGGCCGGCCCCGGAGAGAAGCCGAAGGGCACGGAGCCAAGAGGGACGAAGCCGCGGGGCGCGAGGCCGAAAGGCTCGCGGCCGCCCTGGACGCGCTGGCCCGCACCGTCCGCCCCGCCGCCGGGGAACTCCCCGGAGAGGCCGTAGCGCTGGCCGCCTTCCGCGCCGCCCGTCGCCCCGCCGCCCGCGCCACCGCCGTGCCGGCACCGGCGGACCCCGTGCGGGCCGTCCGGTCCGCGGGGGCGGACGGCACGGCCGAGTCCGGGATGCTCGCCCCCGTACACATACGTTCGGCCGGTTCCGGCGCGGCGTCCGGGTCCGCGGATGCCCGCGGACCGCGGCCCATGCGCTGGAGCCGGCCCATCCGCTTCGGCCTGGTCGCCTCCCTCGCGTGCTGCGCGATCGGCGGGGTGGCGGTGGCCGCCGGGACCGGGGTGCTTCCCGTCCCCTTCGGCCGGCACACGCCCGTACCGGCCACATCCGTGTCGGCCGCCGCCTCCCCCGGGGAACTGGGCTCCGACCTCACCACCGACGACGAGACGTCCGCACCGCCGCCCGGAACCCCCGGCGACGGCTCCGCGTCGCCGGACGCGCCCGGCGACGCCCCCACCGGCGGCCCGAAGAGCGGCCGCCCCGACGACGGCGGACACACCACCGACGCGGGCGGCGACGCCGGCGACACCACCGGCGACCACCCGTCCGGCGGCGCCGGGAACGACCCGTCGGGCGCCGCCGACGCGACAAAGGGCCCGGACGGCGGTCAGGACGATGGCCGGGGCGGCGACACGCAGGACAAGTCGTCCGCCTGGTACGCCAAGACCCTGAAGGCCTGCCGCGACTACCGCGAGGGCAAGCTCGACGACGAGCGCAGAACCCGCCTCGAGGCGCTGGCCAAGGGAGCCCGCAACCTCGACCGCTTCTGCGACCGGATGATTGACCAGGCCGACGGGAAGAACGGCGACGGCGACGAGGACCCGTCCGGGAACGGGGACGGGGACGGGCACGGGAACGGGAACGACGATGCGTCCGGCGGCTCGGGCACCCTGCCGTCGATGGGGTTCTCCACCGCCTCCCCGGACCCCACGACGGCCGCCGGTTCGCCGGCTTCCGGGGACGCGCGCTCCCCGGCCCCGGCGCCGTCCCTCGCGACGCGCTGACGGCCCGCGCCTGCGGCCCCGCACCACCCCGCTACCACCCGGTGTGACATTTTTCGGCCTCACGGCGCAGTAGTGAGTGAGCCGACTGGTCATCGGCAGCGCCCGGAGCCGGGGTTCCCCCCGTACCTACGGCTCGGCGCAACGGCGCGGGCGGGACACGTTCCCCCGGTTCCGCCCGCGCCTCTCATCCATGACTGCTTCCGCAGGCGACGGTCTCAGTAGACGACGACCTTGTCGCCGTTGCGGACCTGGTCGAACAGCGAGGCGATCTTCGCCTCGTCCCGGACGTTGACGCAGCCGTGCGAGGCGCCGTTGTAGCCACGGGCCGCGAAGTCCGCCGAGTAGTGCACCGCCTGACCGCCGCTGAAGAACATCGCGTACGGCATGGCCGTGTGGTAGATCGACGACACGTGGTGGCGGGACTTCCAGTAGACGGAGAAGGTCCCTTCGCGGGTCGGCGTGTACTGCGAGCCGAACCGCACGTCCATCGACGAGAGCACCCTGCCGTCATTCATCCAGGACAGCGTCCGGCTGTTCTTGCTGATGCAGATCACCCGGCCCGTCAGGCACCGCTTGTCCGGCTTCGCGGCGGGGCGGGTGGTCGGCGGGTTGAGCTCCGCGGCCGTCGGCGTGTGCGTCATGCCGAGCAGCTTCTGCCAGGTGACCGTGTCCGTCTTCCCCGTACGGGACAGCCCGCGCTTGCCCTGGAACGACTGCACGGCGGTGACCGTGACGGAGCCGTAGTAGCCCGTGGGGCTGCGGTCGAAATGGCCGATCTGGCGCAGCCGGGCCTGGAGCTCGCGCACCTGCCTGCCCTGCGAGCCGGTTGCCATCAGCACCTTGGCCTGCGGATCGGCCGACGGCGTGGACTCGGGCGTGGCCTTCGGTGTGGCCTTGGGCTTGGCGCTCGGCTCGGCGCTCGTGGACGGCGTCGCCGATCGCGTCCCGTCCGCGCCGGGCTTGCCGTCGTCGGCCGGTGAACTCGCCGGCGGCGTCGACGGACCGGCCGACGCGCCGCCGGCGGGCTCAGCCCTGCATCCGGCGGTCACCGCGACCAGTGCCAGTACGGCGACGGCGGCGGACGTCGTGCCCGCGCCCCGGCCGCCTCTGTGTGCGTGGCCGCGCCCGGTCCTGCTGCTGCGTATCATCTCGGCCCCCTGAACCTGCGTTATCTCATGGGACGGATTCCCGCTCTGCCCGGTTGCCGAATCCTGCGCATGATGGGAAAGCGGCACCGAGGACCGGAGGATGTCAGGCATCAGGGGCTGTGAGCAAGGTCCCGGCCGGGCTCCCTCCCACGCTTTAGGCCCTGCGGCTACAGTCCGTCGCGAGGCATGTCGGTTACCCATGAGTAGCTTCAGCGGGAGGCACGCAGATGACGCGCGAGTCGGAGTCGGGACTGCCGATCGAGCCGGTGTACGGACCGGACACGCTCGACGGATGGGACCCCGCCGAGAAGCTGGGCGAGCCGGGCGCCTACCCCTTCACACGCGGCGTGTACCCGTCGATGTACACCGGACGCCCGTGGACGATGCGCCAGTACGCCGGCTTCGGTACGGCCACCGAGTCCAACGCCCGGTACAAGCAGCTCATCGCCAACGGCACGACGGGCCTGTCCGTCGCCTTCGACCTGCCCACCCAGATGGGCCACGACTCCGACGCCGGGATCGCGTCCGGCGAGGTCGGCAAGGTCGGGGTGGCGATCGACTCCATCGACGACATGCGCGTGCTGTTCGACGGGATCCCGCTGGACCAGGTCTCCACGTCCATGACGATCAACGCCCCCGCCGCCCTCCTGCTGCTCCTCTACCAGCTCGTCGCGGAGGAGCAGGGCGTCCCGGCGCGGCAGCTCACGGGCACCATCCAGAACGACGTCCTCAAGGAGTACATCGCCCGGGGAACGTACATCTTCCCGCCGGCGCCCTCCCTGCGGCTGACCGCCGACATCTTCAAGTACTGCCGGGCCGAGATCCCGAGGTGGAACACCATCTCCATCTCCGGCTACCACATGGCGGAGGCCGGAGCCTCGCCCGCGCAGGAGATCGCCTTCACGCTCGCGGACGGCATCGAGTACGTCCGTACCGCCGTCGCGGCCGGCATGGACGTCGACGACTTCGCCCCGCGGCTCTCCTTCTTCTTCGTCGCGCGTACGACGATCCTGGAGGAGGTCGCCAAGTTCCGCGCCGCCCGCCGGATCTGGGCGCGGGTGATGAAGGAGGAGTTCGGCGCGGAGAACCCGAAGTCGCTGATGCTGCGCTTCCACACCCAGACCGCGGGCGTCCAGCTCACCGCCCAGCAGCCCGAGGTCAACCTGGTGCGTGTCGCGGTGCAGGGACTGGCCGCCGTCCTGGGCGGCACCCAGTCCCTGCACACCAACTCCTTCGACGAGGCGATCGCCCTGCCCACCGACAAGTCCGCCCGCCTCGCCCTGCGCACCCAGCAGGTCCTGGCGTACGAGACGGACGTGACGGCCACCGTCGACCCGTTCGCCGGCAGTTACGTCGTCGAGAAGATGACGGACGACGTCGAGGCCGCGGCCCTGGAGCTGATGCTCAAGGTCGAGGACATGGGCGGCGCGGTCCACGCGATCGAGCGCGGCTTCCAGAAGAACGAGATCGAGCGCAGCGCCTACCGCGTCGCGCTGGAGACGGACAGCGCCGAGCGGATCGTCGTCGGTGTCAACCGTTTCCGGCTCGACGAGGAGGAGCCGTACGAACCGCTCCGTGTCGACCCGGCGATCGAGGCCCAGCAGGCGGCCCGGCTGGCGAAGCTCCGCGCGGAGCGCGACCAGGGCGCGGTGGACGCGGCGCTGACGGCCCTGCGCAAGGCGGCCGGGGGAACGGACAACGTGCTCCACCCGATGAAGGACGCGCTGCGGGCCCGCGCCACGGTGGGCGAAGTGTGCAACGCGCTCCGGGACGTCTGGGGGGCGTACGTGCCGACGGACGCCTTCTGAGACGAGTGGCGAGGGCGGGGGCGGGGTGGCAACGCGCCTTCGTGAAACGTCAGTTGTGACGTGAGGGCCGCTGTTGCCTGTCACGCGTCCGTGACACGGAATGGATGAGTCCGCTGTACATCGCACCTAGATTCATCCATGCAGCCCGCCCCACCTCACGGCCCCACACTTTGAGGAAGCGGCATGCGACTCTCCCCGCCTTCCGAGCCCGCACGGGCCATTCCTCACGGAGTCGATCATGTCTTTCCGTTCCTCGCACCGCCGTGTCTCCCTTCGCACCGCCGTCGCCGCAGCCGCACTGGGAGGCGCCGTTCTCGCCCCGGCCACCGCGGCCTTCGCCGACACCGTCCCGGCCACTCCGGCCGTCCAGGGGCAGCAGGCCACCGGCAAGGGCACGCTGATCCGGACCGACGCGCTCAAGGGCGGGCTGACCGCCAAGGTGTACAAGCACGGTGACCAGCACATCTACTACACCGCGACAGTGCTCGACGGCGCCAAGGAGCTGGGTGTCCTCACGGCCGGTGGTGGTTACGCCTCCGAGGACAGCAAGGTCTTCGGCAACGGCGTCAAGGTGACGCTGGACCTCACGGGTGCCGTCACCTCCGTCGTCGACGCGGGCAGCGACGGGCAGGGTCCGGTGACCCCCGTCGAGTGCGTCGCCACGGTGACGAAGAGCATCGGCGCCGGCACCCTGGCCGAGCTCAGCACCGGCCCGTCCGGCCCCTCGGTCGTCTTCCAGGGCAGCGACGGCAAGGTCGTCGGCCAGCTCTCCCGGCTGCACCCGAAGCTGCCCGCGAGCGCGGGCTTCCTCGGCGAGATCATCAACCCGAGCAGCACCGCGCCGCAGCTGCGCACCAACATGGAGGGCGGCGGCCACCCGGCGTCCGTCACGGACTTCCCGAAGCTGCCCAAGGGATGCAGCTTCACCTACACCACGACGTCGGGCACCGGCTCCTCGGCCAACGGCTCCTCGGGCACCGGCTCCTCGGCCAACGGCTCCTCGGGCACCGGCTCCTCGGCCAACGGCACCTCGGGCACCGGCTCCTCGGCCAACGGCTCCTCGGCCAACGGCACCGAGACGCAGACCTCGCAGACGTCCGTCGTCCCCAAGGGCAGCGTCGCCGCAGGGGCCGAGATCGAGCAGAACGGCAGTCCGGTGCTGATCGCCGTCGGCGGTGCGGCAGCGGTGGGCGCGGCAGGTCTCGGCTTCGTCCTCATGCGCCGCCGCGCGGCGGTCTCCGGCCGCTGACCCGGCCGTCCACGTCAGGGGAGGGACCGTCGCACCGTGCGACGGTCCCTCCCGGTTCCGCCTGCCGGGAGTCCCCGTATGCACGCCTCACTCGCCCGCCGTCTGCTGACGGGTTCGCTCATCGCCCTCGTCTCCGCCGCCTCGCTGGCGGGCTGCGCCTCGGGCGACGGCGCCCACACCACCCCGCCCGCGCACATCGCGGCCCCGGCCGGCACACCGGATTCGCCCGCGCCGTCCACCTCCGCCGCCCCGCTGCCCGCCTCCGAGCCGGTCCGGGTCCGCATCCCGTCGGCGGACGTGGACACCGGCCCGGTCCTGAAACTCGGCCTGGCGTCCGACGGCACCGTCGAGGTCCCGTCCGTGGCCCAGGCGGACCGGATCGGCTGGTACACCAAGGGCGTCACGCCCGGAGAGACCGGGCCCGCCGTCCTCATAGGTCACTTCGACACCGCCGAGGGCCCCGCCGTCCTGAAGAACGTCGCGAAGATCGCGGCCGGTGACCGGATCACCGTCACCCGGGCGGACGGGTCCGACGCGGTGTTCGCCGTACGGCGCCTCCAGCAGGTTGACAAGGGCGCCTTCCCGACCGACGCGGTCTACGGCGACACCACCGGTCCCGAGCTGCGACTGATCACCTGCGGCGGA
Source organism: Streptomyces sp. NPDC096323 (assembly GCF_040302845.1). Lineage (NCBI taxonomy): Bacteria > Bacillati > Actinomycetota > Actinomycetes > Kitasatosporales > Streptomycetaceae > Streptomyces > Streptomyces sp. NPDC096323. The sequence continues at coordinate 166,032 of NZ_JBEOSI010000005.1, read as the reverse complement.
GAACTGAGAGGTGGCCACCGGCCGGACAACATCATCGTCTTCGCGGACCTGGTGAGCTGAGACGGAGTGGGCGGGAGCTGTCGCGGGGCCACACGGAGGAGTGATCTCTCGCCGAATGTCCGCGGCGCTGGATAAGCTCGTGAACAGGTGGTCCCCGAAAGGAGGATGCCGTGGCCGTCATACAGCACGAGGAGCAGGTGCACGTGCAGGAACAGCCGGAGCTGATGACGCTCGGCGACGCAGCTGACCAGCTCGCTCGCTCGCTGCCTGGGCATCGCGTGGAGATTCTCCAGGGGAGGCTCACGGTGACGCCACCGGCCGACGTATCGCATGCTCTGGCGCTGTCCTGGCTCAGCGAGGAATTCGGTGCTCGGGCACGCAAGACGGGGCTGAGACTCGTCCAAGGGGTCGGGCTGTGGCTTCCGACAGGGCCGGAGGACTATGCCATCCCTGACCTGTCGGTGGTCGAAGCCGACATCAAGGACGCCTACGTCATGAAGAACTGCTACGCCGCCCACGTCTTCCGGATGGTCGTGGAGGTGACCTCGACCAACTGGGCCGATGACCTCGGGCCCAAGGTCGAGGACTACGCCCAGGCGGGCATTCCGGTCTACGTCGTGGCCGACCGCAAGCACGACCAGGTGCTGCTCTGCAGCGACCCCCGGGGCGGCGAGTACAAGAACAAGGCGCACCACAAGCGCGGGATGTCGTTCCTCGTTCCCGAGGAGGTCGGCGTGGAGATGGAGCTCTCGGTGGACCGGCTGCTCGACGGCGACGAGGTCTGAGGGGGCGCCGCCCCACCCTGTGGAACCCTCCGCCGCCGCAAGCGGCTCTCGGCGGGGGCCACTTCGGCGGCGGGGGTGCTGTTCCTCGGCTTCGCGGCGAAGCTCTCGCTCAACAGCGTCTGAGGTCCGGGCCGAGGCCCAGCCGTGCGGCGTACTCGGCGAGCCCGGCGGTGTCCTCGCCGGCCCAGCCGACGTAGCCGTCCGGCCGGATCAGGAACAGGCCCTTGCCGTACGCCTCGCAGGCATCCGTGCGGTGCACCCGGACGGCCTCCCCGGCGAACTCCGGCAGCTCCGCGTCGGTGCCGACCGCAAGCAGCGTGAAGTGCGGGCCCCGGAAGACGTCGAACAGCCGCCGGTCTCCCGCGGGCCCGTCGGGGGCCCGGTCACCGGCCTCCAGGACGCCCGCACGCCCCGTCGACAGCGGCCCCTCGCGGTAGCCGGTGCCGAGCTGCTGGGCGGCCGCGCCGCGCTCCTGCTCACCGCGGTGGATACGGGTGGACAGACCGAGCACCTCGGCGGCGACCGGGCGGCGCTCCTGCTCGTAGCTGTCGAGCAGCGCCGCGGGCGCCCCGTGCCGCAGGACCTGGCCGAGCTTCCAGCCCAGGTTGTACGCGTCCTGCACGCTGGTGTTGAGCCCCTGGCCGCCCGCGGGGGAGTGGATGTGGGCGGCGTCCCCGGCCAGGAACACCCGCCCGTCGCGGAACCGGTCGGCGAGCGCGGCGCGCGGCCGGAAGTCGGAGGACCAGAGCACCTCGGTGACGTCCTCGGCTGCCAGATGGGTCCGCTCGGCGACGACGGCGCGCACGCCCTCCGGGGTGGTGTCCGGCTCACCGTCCTTGTACTGGGCGACCAGCTGGAAGTCCGGGGTGCCGGGCAGCGGGCACAGCGCGAGGTATCCCGCCTCACCGCTCATCATGTGCCAGTTGAGCCGGTCGAGGGCGTCCCCGGCGATCCGTACGTCGGCCACCAGCATCGGCGCCGGGTCCACCGTCTCCCCGGTCATCGTGATGCCCAGGGCCCGCCGCACGGTCGAGCGGCCCCCGTCCGCCGCGACGAGGCAGGAGGCCCGGACCGGGCCGGTGCTCAGCTGCGCGGTGACCCCGTCGGTGTCCTGGGCGAGCCCGGTCAGCGCGGTCGAGAACACCACGTCGCCGCCCAGTTCACGCAGCCGGGCCAGCAGGATCTCCTGGGTACGCCACTGCGGCATCAGCCACGGCTCCCCGTACGGCTCCGCGTCCGTCGGGGCCGCGACCCGGAACATGTGGTGCTCGCCCATCCGCTCACCGCCTTGCCAGATCATCCCGACCGGCGCGGGGCCCCCGTGCTCGCGGACCGCGTCGCCGACGCCGAGATCGTCGAGGACCTCCCGGGTCCGGGGCTGGATCCCCTTGCCGCGCGAACCGGGGAAGAGCGCGGGCGCCTGCTCGACGAGGAGCGCGGGGACGCCGCGCCGGGCCAGGTCGCAAGCCAGGGCGAGGCCGCACGGGCCCGCTCCGACGATGAGGACGGAGGTCTCCGTCACACACTCCTTAACGCTGTTAAGTTCCATGCGGTGGAGTGTGTGCTTAACGCTGTTAAGTTGTCAAGGAGGGGCTGTTAACTTGGCAGGGTGGGTACGACGAAGATCGACCGGTCCCAGGTGGCCGACGCGGCGCTGCGGCTGCTGAACGAGGTGGGCCTGGACGGACTCAGCCTGCGCGCCATCGCCAGGGAGCTGGACGTCAAGGCACCCGCCCTCTACTGGCACTTCAAGGACAAGCAGGCGCTGCTCGACGAGATGGCCACGGTGATGTACCGCCGGATGCTCGACGAGGGCCTGCCCGGCCCGACGCCGGAGCGGTGGCAGGACCAGCTCGTCGCGTACAACAGGGGGCTGCGCCGGGCCCTGCTGCGCTACCGCGACGGGGCGAAGGTCTACGGAGGGGCGAAGTTCACCGGCACCGACCACGCCGAGGGGCTCGAAGGCCACCTGCGGACCATGGTCGACGCGGGCTTCGAGCTGTGGCAGGCCGTCCGGGCGGGCACCACCGCGTACTCCTACACGATGGGCTTCGTCAGCGAGGAGCAGGGCGTGCGCCCGACGCCGGGCCGGCCACGCGAGGGCTTCGACATCGGCGAACGCGCCGAACGCATGGCCCGCTATCCGCTGGCCGCCGCGGCCGGGGAGGAGATCTTCGCCCACTACGAGGAGCGCTTCGAGGACGGCCTGCTGCTGATCGTCGCGGGCATCGAGGCGCGGTACGGGGTACAGGACGGGGCGTGAGGTGATGCGGCGGCGTCACGCCACGCGCGGATGAGGTCTTGGTGTCCTCACGGCTGCGCGTGTGGCGTCCGGGGCGCCAACCGCCGACCGCCCCGCGTCCGCACCCAGGGGATCAGCACCGTCGCCAGCAGTGCCGCCAGGGCCCCCGCCCCGGCAAGGGTCCCGGCCCGCAGCCCCGGCGGCCGGAACGTGCAGTCCAGGCTCGTCCGGTCGCCGCTCACCGGCACCGCGACCAGGCCGAGGTACGAGTCGGCGGGCCGGCCGTCGCAGCTCCAGCCCGCGATCCGGGGTGCGGCGAGCACGGCCAAACCCTCAGGCTGCGGCGGTAGTTCGGCGTGAACGCCGCTGCTGGTGACGGAGACGCTCGTCGCCCCCGTGTGCTTCAGCCCCGCCACCGCATCCGCCAGGCGCCCCCGGTCCAGGCAGCCGACGGCCTCGTGCGGAACGGTCCCCGCCCGGGCCACCCGCAGCGACACGGCGAGCTTGCCGCCGCCCGTGCCCAGCATGCGCATCCCCGCGCGCCGGCCCGGCAACTCGCCGCGGAAGTCGGCCGGTTCACCAGCGGTCCCCAGCTGCGCCCGGCCGAACAGATCGGGGGCCCACAGATACGCCTCGCTGCCCACGGGACAGCTCGCGCCCAGGGTGTACGTACCCGGCCGCACCCGGTAGTCGTACGCACCCTCGTCCGTGGCGTCGCTGCCGTCCGCGGCGCGCAGCGTGGTCACGGGCACCGTGTACACCGGCGCACCCAGCAGCTTCTCCTGGTTGTGGAACGGCGAACGGCCCATCCGCGCACCGGAGTCGGCGGCCGGCCGCACCGTCACCAGCGGCGGCACGTCCTGCCGGGTGACCGTGACCGGCCGGTCGTCCGGGCGGTTCCAGCCCTGGTGCGGATCGCGGGGCACATGGACCCGGGCGCCGACGGAGAACACCGCGTCGGTCACCGGGTTGTCCAGGCTGTGCAGCGCGCGGCCGTTCGACGTCCAGCCGGCGCCCAGAGCGAGGAAGGTGCGGGTCAGCACATCGGGTGTGTGGCTGCTGTAGTAGGCGCCGCCCTGCCCGCCGACCAGCAGCGGGTCGTTGGCGGTGGACTGCTCCAGACCGGGGTCGGTGCGGTAGCGCGGCCAGCCGTCGGCGCCGGCGACCGCGGCGGCCTGGAGGGTCTGGCGCTCGCCCCAGAGTGCGTAGTCGTCGAGCCGGTTCAGCCGCTGCCGGTCGGCGTACGCGGTCGTCGCGGCGGCCTGACCGGCCTGCGCCCCGACCAGCAGCAGGGCCGCGAGTACGGCGAACCTGCCGGTGCGGGCCAGGACCAGCGCACCGATCACGGCGACCAGTCCCGCCGCGAACAGCGGATACGTCCATCCGGTGATCAGGGTGCTGGACGCGGCTGTGGCGGCGATGAGTGTCAGCACCGCGCCTCCGCCCAGCAGGGCCCGTCTGTCCGGCCAGGCGGTGGCGACCGAGGTCCAGGCGGCGATCACCACGAGCCCGGAGAGCACGAAGGTCTGCCGGTACGGGCTCCCGTTCGGCGTCGCGAAGGCGTGCCACAACAGATGCGTCGGGCCCCACTGCAACGACAGCGCGACCGCGGCCACCAGCCCCGGCCACACGAACCGTTCGGCGCGCGGCACGGCACGGTGGAAGGCCGGCGCACACGCCAGCAGCAGCGCACCGCTCCCGAGGAAGAGCGCCGGACTGAAGAAGCTGTACGTGGCCGGCAGCAGCCGTGCGGCGACATCGGGCCAGGCCGCCGGGGCGAACTCCCGGTTCCAGCCCGGGTAGGCGTGCCGGGTGCCGAGGAACACCGGGATCAGGACCGGCGCGGCGAGGCCGATGCCGATGAGCACCGTCCGTACCGCACGCACCAGGCCCCGGACACGCTCCCGACCCGTGCCGTCCTCCAGCAGCAGTCGTACCACCAGCACCAGGGCCGCCCCGAGCGTGGCCATGTACGCGGTGTAGAAGTTCGACACCCAGGCGAGCGTCACCAGGAGCGTCCCGAGCACCGGCCGCCGCCCCGTGCGCGCCCACTCACCGGCCAGGCAGAGCAGCGGGAAGGCGATCAGCCCGTCCAGCCACATCGGGTTGTACGCGGCCTCGACGACCGACCAGCCGCACAGGGCGTAGGAGGCACCGAGCACGGCCGCCGCCCACTCCCGGCCGCGGCCCCGGCGCAACGCGGTGAGCAGCCAGGTCATGGCCGCCGCCGCCACCCCAGTCTTCACCAGCGTGACCGCGTACACGGCCAGGTCGATCCGGTCCCTCGGGAAGACCCCGACGATCAGGGCGAACGGGCTGCTCAGATACGTACCGAAGTCAGGCAGGAAGCCGCTGCCGAAGCCGGACTGCCAGTTCAGCAGCAGCCCGCCGTCCGCACGCCCGTGGAGCAGGTCCCAGAGCCGGGCGTGGAACGGGACGAACTGATTGCCCAGGTCGTTCACGCTGCGGGTGTGCGGGCCGAAGGGGTAGCTGCGGGCCACCGCGTCCCCGGCGCAGACGGTCAGGGCGGTGAGCAGGGCGGCCAGGGCGGCGCCGCGGGCGCGCGGCGATCGGAGTATCGGCAGGGGCTTCGCCGTCGACGGAGTTCTCATGATGAGTCGAATATGTCATCGGACATCATGAAACGCGGGCGTGGACGGCCGGTTCATCCAATGGACGGCCGGGCTTCACGCAGCCGTTCCCGGCCGACCCGCCCGGACCGACGGATCAGCCCGCGGCCGGCCGGCTCAGCCCGCCGCCGCGCGCTTCAGCGTCCTGGCCTTGCGGGCGAGGCGGCGGACCGTCGCGTTGCGCGGGATGAACGCGAGCTGTGCGGGGAGGGCTCCGGGCAGCCCCAGCGCGGTCAGCCGGCGCCGTTTGAAGTACCGCCAGGTCGTGTCGCGGTGGCGGCCGAGGTAGCGCTCGGCGTCAGGGCGCAGGGCGGCCTGGAGCTGCGGCTGCATGGCGTAGCCGACCGCGGCGAGGAGAGCGGTCGGCTCGCCCCGTACCTCGTCGGCGCTCGGCAGCGACCAGCCGGTGACGGCGGACGGGTCCTCCAGATCGGGCAGCAGGGCGTCGACGATCGTCAGCGGGACGCGGTTGCTGTTCTGGTACGGGGCGAGCCGCTGTAGCAGCGGGCCGGTGCCGACGCGGGCGACCGGGAGCCCGTAGAACGAGGCGGCGGTGAGCAGCGCGGTGGAGAAGCAGCCGACGACCAGGGCGGGACGCATGGTCTCGAACAGTGTCTCGGCGAGGACCGGGCTGTCGAGCACGGTGAGCTCCGCGCCGAGCCGTTCCGCCTCCTGCTCCAGCGCGCGGGTCCAGTGGGCCGGTGCGCTCGGGTGCGGCTTGAAGACGACCCGGGTGTGACCGAGGGCGACGGCCCCCCGCAGCATCCGGGCGTGCAGCTCCTCCTCCTGCTGGGCCGTGAGAATGCCCAGCGTGGAAAGGTACTGCCCGAGCAGCAGCGCCGAGCCGGATCCGCCGTGCACCTCGGGGAGTCGCGCCGCCGCGCCGGCCAGCTCCCCCAGCACCTTCAGGAAGGCGTCGGTCGGCACGATCTCCGACTCCACGCCGAACTCGGTGAGCAGCAGCGGCCGCAGACCTGGCACCAGATCGAGGTGGAGGAGCCGGCGGATGCGGGTGCCGACCAGCTGGTCGAGCCTGCTGCGGGTCGGACCGTAACTCATCAGCCCGTCCGCGTAGATGTGCACCGGGCTGTCGCCGAAGATCACGGCGAGGGCCTGGGCGGGGTTGGCCTGGATGGACTCGCAGGCGAGCTCGACCGGTTCGTCACCGAGGTCCCAGGCCTGTCGCACGGCCCGCTCCCACAGGGAGGCGTCCTGGTCCCTGGGCGACCAGCCCGCGGGGTGGAAGGGCCGGATGAAGTCGTTCCAGGAGTGCACCGCGTCGAACTCGGCCGCCAGCGCGTCGAATCCGGGCCGGAGGTGGAGTGGTGTGCCGAGCTCGGGGGAGGGGGAGGTGTCGCTCACGACGAGGACGCGCCGGTGTTCGTCCCGCGGGCCGAACTGGCCGGAGCGCAGGGCGGCGACGAGCGTGGCGGCGGCGTACTGCGTGCACGCGGAGAAGAGCTGAGTGGTGGACCGGCCGGCCGGCGCGGTGTACGTGCCGGGCATCAGGCCGCGACCTCCCGGGAGACGGAGCGGCGGCGGACCCGTCGCAACTGGTCCGCGCGGCGGTCGCCCAGCGAATTCAGGGTATCGGCGAGAACTTCCTGAGGCATGCGCCGCAGGGAAGCCGCGCTCATGGAGCGCAATTTCCGTGCCACTGCGGGTTCGAACCTTTCGATGGATTCCAAATGGTGCGCCATGACCGCGCAATAGGTGCGTACGGCCTTCGGCAGAAGCCGGTCCGCCTCGGGGTCCCGGGACGTCTCCTCCAGGACCTGGTCGAAGGCCCGGATGAAGTCGAGTTGGCGCACATCGCCGATCTGGGTGAGCGAGGACGCGACCCCGCGCCGGTAGAAGACCCCAGGCAGGCCGACGACCGCGAACGATTCGGCCTCCCGGTGCAGACGCCAGATCCAGGGCCGGTCCTCCGCGGTGCGCAGCCCGTCCCGGAACCGGAGGAGCCCGGAGTCCGCGAGCCGCCGGTGATAGGCGCCGGCCCAGGCGTACGCGTAGTCCACCGGTGTCGACCGGTCGGAGGGCGTGATCACGTCGCGCGGGCGCAGCACGGTGTTCCGCAGGCCGTGCGGGACCCGGTGCACGGTGCGCGCCCGGTCCGTGAACTGCACGTGGTCCGTACGGACGAAGTCGCACCCCAGCCCCGTGATGGAGGCCAGCAGCCGCTCGTAGTGACCGGGAACGACCCAGTCGTCGCCGTCGAGGAAGGTGAGGTACTCGCCGCGCGCCGCGTCGATACCCGTATTGCGCGCGGTGGCCAGGCCCCCGTTCCTCTCGTGCGCGACCAGGACGGCACCCGGGATCTCGCGCTCGGCGCGCCGGAGGATCTCCAGGGTCCCGTCGGTCGAACAGTCGTCGACGAAGATGAATTCGAAATCGTCACGGGCATTGGCCCGCAGACTTCGCAAGGTATCGGGGGCGTAGGCCCGTACGTTGTAGAACGGCACGATGACGGAGAGCTTAACCACGCGTCACACGCTAGGCGGAGGTCCGTCATTTGCCCTGGCCCTGACAGGAACGCCAGGTGAACGACGAAAGTCGACCTGATGAACCAGGCCGAATCCCCGCCGGAAACAGAGCATTTGCCGGGGCGATTAGCCAAGCGTCGTCGGGCTGTTAACCCGCTGTTGCCGTCACGTTGGGCCGCGAATCGGAATGCCTTCCTAAGTTCTGGGACGTGCCCCCACGTAACCAAAGGACGACCGCCCTCCGGGCAGCCGTGCTCGCCGACTCCGACACCCGCTGGAAGTGGGGCGCGCTCACCGCGCGCCGGCTGACCACGGGTGACACGAGCGCGCCCACGCCCCGCGCGGAGATCAGCGGACTGCTGCTGCGCGGCCGGGCGACCCCGACACCCCGCCAGCTCGCCGAGGTCGGCGACGTCGGCATCGACACCGACCGGGTGCGCGAGGTGACGGCTCTCGAATTTCTCGACACCGTGCGCGACGAGGGGTACGACCTCGTGGTCCTCGCCCTCGTCGGCGGCGCCGTCCAGGCCATGCTGCACGGCCTCGCCGCCCTGCGTCTGCCTGCCAGGCCCGTCGTCGTCACCGGCTACGTCGGCGTCGTCTACGAGAAGCTCGCCGACGGACTGCTGCTGCGGCACGGCGCCGACGTGATCCTCGCCAACTCCCGCCATGACGCGGAGCGTTTCCGCGCGGTGTACGAGGGAGTGGGCGCCGGCGCCTCGGCCGTCACGGAGGCCGCCCTGCCGTTCCTCGGCGGTACCCCGCACCGCCCCGAACCGGGCCGCGACACCGTCGTGTTCGCCGCACAGCCCTCCGTGCCCGCCTCCCGCGCCGACCGTACGTACCTGCTGCGCAGGCTCATCGAGCACGCCAGGCTCCACCCGCGGCGCGAGGTGCTCCTCAAGCTGCGCTCCAAGCCCGGCGAGCACACGACGCACATCGAGGAACTCCCGTACCAGCGCCTGGCCGAGAAGCTGCCCGGCGCGCTCCCGCCCAACTTCCGCCTCGTGTACGGGCACATGGGGGAGGTCCTGGACCGCACCGACCTGCTGGTCACCGTCTCCTCGACCGCCGCCCTGGAGTCCCTGCACCGGCGCATCCCCACCGCCGTCCTCACCGACCTCGGGGTGCGCGAGACCCTCGGCAACCACCACTTCATCGGCTCCGGCCTGCTCACCTCCTGGGACCACCTGGACGGCGGCGCCCATCCGCACCCCGACCCCGAGTGGCTGGCCGGCCAGGGCGTCGCCGCCGACGGCACGTACGCCACGGCCTACGACACCGCCCGGGCCCGGGTCACGGCCCTGCTGGCGCAGGACCGGCTGCCGGAACTCGCCCCGTACTACACACCCGCCACCGCCCCCGGCTACCTCCCCGGCGTCCTCGCCCGCCACCACCTGGCCCTCGACGGCCGCCCGCTCCCGGGAGCCGCCGCGCCCCGGGAGACCGGCCGGGTCAGGGGAGCGGTCCGCGAGGCGGTCCGGGACGCGGCCCGGGGCGCGTACCGCCAGGGCGTCCAGCGGGTCGCCCCGGTCATCCGACGGATGGGCGAGCTGTGAAGCATCCGACGGATGGGCGAGCTGTGAACACCACCCCTACGACACCCACTGGAGCAGCGATGACGCCGCAGCCCACCGTGCTCGCCGTGATCCCCGCCCGCGGCGGATCCAAGGGCGTACCCGCCAAGAACCTCGCCCAGGTCGGCGGAGTACCGCTGGTCGTCCGCGCGGTCCGCGCCTGCCTGACGTCGACCGAGGTGACGGACGTCGTCGTGACGACCGACGCACCGGCGGTCGCGGAGGCGGCACGCGCCGCCGGTGAAGCGCTCGGCGCGTCGGCGCGGCTGCACTGCGTGCAGCGCCCCGAAGCCATCGCGGGCGACACCGCCACCAGCGAGGCGGCCGTGCTGCACGCGATGGACCGCTACGAGGACGAGCACGGCCGGTCCGTGGACGTCGTCCTGCTCGTCCAGTGCACCAGCCCCTTCCTCGCCCGCGAGGACATCGACGGCGTCGCCGCCGCGGTCGCCCGGGAAGGCGCCGACACGGCCGTCACCGTCGCCCCCTTCCACGGCTTCCTGTGGCGCGACGGCAGCGCGGTCGAGGACCACAACTACGGCGTCAACCACGACAAGGCCGTCCGCCCCCGCCGCCAGGACCGCCCCGAGGACCTCCTGGAGACGGGCGCCGCCTACGCGATGGACGCGACGGGATTCCGCACCCACCGCCACCGCTTCTTCGGCCACACCGCGCTGGTGCGCACCGACCCGGCCCGCGTCCTGGAGATCGACGACCCGCACGACCTCGCCCGCGCCCGCGCCCTGGCCCCGCTCCTGGACCCGGCCCCGCTGCCCACCCGCGAGGACATCGACGCGGTCGTCCTCGACTTCGACGGCACCCAGACCGACGACCGGGTGCTCATCGACTCCGACGGCCGCGAGACCGTCGCCGTCCACCGCGGCGACGGCCTCGGCATCGCCGCCTTGCGCAAGGCGGGCGTCCCCCTCCTGATCCTGTCCACGGAACAGAACCCGGTCGTCGCCGCCCGCGCCCACAAACTCCGCGTCCCCGTCCTGCACGGCATCGACCGCAAGGACCTCGCGCTCAAGCAGTGGTGCGACGAGCAGTCCGTCGCCCCCGAACGCGTCCTGTACGTCGGCAACGACGTCAACGACCTCCCCTGCTTCGCACTCGCCGGATGGCCCGTGGCCGTCGCGAGCGCACACGACTCGGTACGCGCCGCGGCGCGCGCCGTGACCACCACCCCCGGCGGCTTCGGCGCCATCCGCGAGATCGCGGCCTGGCTCCTGGGCCCCACCCTCAGCGACACCACCACCGACTCCACCACCAAGTAAGTAAGGAACACCCCCATGAGCACCTCCCGCCTGCGCACCTTCGGCACCCGCACCGCCGGCCCCGGCCAGCCCGTCTACATCACCGGCGAGATCGGCATCAACCACAACGGCGACCTCGACAACGCGATCGCGCTGATCGACGCCGCCGCCGAAGCCGGCTGCGACGCCGTCAAGTTCCAGAAGCGCACCCCGGAGATCTGCACCCCGCGCGACCAGTGGGACATCGAGCGCGACACCCCCTGGGGCCGGATGACGTACATCGACTACCGCCACCGCGTCGAGTTCGGCGAGACCGAGTACCGGGCCATCTCCGAGCACTGCGCCGAGCGCGGCATCGACTGGTTCGCCTCCCCGTGGGACACCGAGGCCGTCGCCTTCCTGGAGAAGTTCGACGTCCCCGCCCACAAGGTCGCCTCCGCGTCCCTCACCGACGACGAGCTCCTGCGCTCCCTGCGCGCCACCGGCCGCACGGTGATCCTCTCCACCGGCATGTCGACCCCGCGCCAGATCCGGCACGCCGTCGAGGTCCTCGGCTCGGACAACATCCTGCTCTGCCACGCCACGTCGACGTACCCGGCCAAGGCCGAGGAGCTGAACCTCCGCGTCATCAACACCCTCCAGCAGGAGTACCCCAACGTCCCGATCGGCTACAGCGGCCACGAGACCGGCCTGCAGACCACGCTGGCCGCCGTCGCGCTCGGCGCCGCGTTCGTCGAGCGCCACATCACCCTCGACCGCGCCATGTGGGGCTCCGACCAGGCCGCGTCCGTCGAGCCCCAGGGCCTGACCCGCCTGGTCCGCGACATCCGCACCATCGAGGCGTCCCTCGGTGACGGCGTCAAGAAGGTGTACGAGTCGGAGCTCGGCCCGATGAAGAAGCTCCGCCGGGTCCCGGGCGTCGTGGCAGAGAGCGGCGAGACGGCCCTGGCCGCCGAGCCGGTCGCGGTCTGACGGGCAGACCGGTGAACCTCGCCTTCGTCGAGAGCCCGGTCCAGCTCCTGAACGTCCTGGAGTGGGCCTACACCGAGGGGGGCGGCGGCCGTGTCGTCGCGGACGTCACCGTCGTCGTCCTCCCTCCAGTCGACCCGATGTCGCGCGGTCAGCTGCGCCGGATGGCGGAGCTGGCCCGCGACGAGGGCATCACCGTGCGCTGGCAGGAGGCGCGCGGCGACTCGGGGACGCCCCTGAAGTCGCTGCGCGCCCTGACCCGGCTGGTACGCAACGCCGACCACATCGTCATCGGGGACCCGTTCTCCCGCTACGTACAGCTCCTGCTCTCCCTGGTCCGCCCCCGCCGGCTCACCGTGGTCGACGACGGGACCGCCACCATGGAGTTCGTCGCCCTGATGACCCGCGGCGAGCGCCTGGTGCGCTGGCACCGCCGCGGCGGCTCCGGCCCCCGGGACCTCGCCCTCGCCCCGGTCTCGGCCACGGCCCGCCGCCGCTTCACCCCGTCCGCGGCGCGCGAGGTCGAGCTCTTCACCGCCATGCCGGTGATCCCGCCGCCCGGCATCACCCTCATCCCCAACACCTTCTCCTGGACCCGCTCCCGCTTCGGCCCGCCGCTGCTCACCAAGGGCGCGGACCTGGTCGGCACGTCACTGGTCGAGACGGGCGTGGTCGACCGCGGTCAGTACCTGGAGGCGGTCGCGGCCCTGGCCCGTACCCACGGCGCCACCCGCTACTTCGCCCACCGCCGCGAGTCCACCGAGAAGCTCCACGCCCTGGAGGCCGCCACCGGCCTGGAGATCGTCCGCCCCGACCTCCCCCTGGAACTCATCGCCCGCCGCGGCCCCATCGGCCGCACGGTCCTGAGCTTCCCCTCCACGGTGGTCCACACCCTCCCCCTGGCCCTGGTCGGCACCGAGGTGAAGGTCGCCGTCTGCGACATCGCCCCGGAATGGCTCCGCGAGACGGCGTCGCCGAGAGCCCAGGGCTTCCTCGCGGGCGTGACGGAGACGGCCCGCGACGTCCAGCGGCTGGCGCCGTGGCGGGCTACGGCGGTGACAACGGAGGCGTGATCCCGAAGGGGCCGGCCGCATCCTCCGGCCGTCCGTCGAAGTCATCGGCAATGTGGATCCGCCCCCGGAGCGAACCGCGCCCGGTCCGCTTCACCGGGGCCGACAGCGGCACCAACGTGGGCCTCAGCCCCGGCGGCAGTTCGGACTGCCGCCCGAACACCAGGACGTCGCCCGGGTCGATGCAGTCGTTGTTCAGGGTCGCGATGATCCCTGCTGACAGAAGAATCCTGATCAATGCGTCCTGCATGTGCAGAGTGACCGATCCGAGACGGCGGACGTCCGGTGAATGAGGGTCTCCAGCAGCGACCGCCGCCATTGCGGCCTCGACCAGCCTGTCGTCACCATGCCAGCTCGCGGACACGGCCGCCGAAGCCAGGTCCGCGTCGCGATGGACGTGGACCACCGCACCGGGCCGTGATGCGGAGACGTGGTCGGAGCGGAAAGCGGGCAGTCCGGCGAGCTGAAGCGCCTGGACGACTTCGTCGGCCAACTCGGCGCGTACCGCGATCACCTCGTCGGAGGCGTGGTCGAATCCGTACTCGTCCTTCATTGTTGCGCTTCCTCGCATCCGATCGGCGCCCGTATGCGGCGGAGCGGTCGGCGAGTGTACCCACCCCGCGCTTACCCCACACGCCGCGACCCAGTCATTTATTCGTCTATGTGGCTGAACTTTTCTTGTTTCATGGTCACTTGAAGGGGGAACGGACTTACCCTTCATCAGTGAACCACTCGACGCCCCCCGAGACGCCCCGCGATGGTGAGGCCCGGCCGCTCGCGGCAGAGTCCCTGCCCGGCACGCTGCCCGAAGTGCTGCGCGCCGAGCTCATCGCGTTCCGGCGCGATCTGCACATGCACCCCGAGCTCGGTCACCAGGAGACCCGCACCACCGCGGCCATCAAGGCCCGGCTGGAGCAGGCGGGGCTCGCGCCGCGGGTGCTCGCCTCCGGGACCGGGCTCATGTGTGACGTCGGGACACGGGGCGAGGGGACGCGGCCCATGCTGGCGCTGCGGGCCGACATCGACGCGCTCCCGATCCCGGATACCAAGACGGGCGTCCCGTACCGCTCCACCGTGCCCGACCGGGCGCACGCCTGCGGGCACGACGTGCACACCGCCGCCGTCCTCGGCGCCGGTCTCGTGCTCGCCGAGCTGGACCGGCAGGGGCTGCTGCCCAACCCGGTGCGGCTGATCTTCCAGCCGGCCGAGGAGGTGCTGCCCGGCGGGGCGTCCGACGCGATCGAGTCCGGGGTGCTGGAGGGCGTCGGCCGGATCATCGGCGTGCACTGCGACCCGAAGGTCGACGTGGGCCGGATCGGGCTGCGCGTCGGGGCGATCACCTCCGCCTGCGACCGCCTGGAACTGTCGCTGGACGGCCCCGGCGGCCACACCGCCCGCCCGCACCTGACCACGGACCTGGTCACCGCCGCCGCGAAGGTCGCCACCGAGGTGCCCGCGCTGCTGGCCCGCCGGGTCGACGCCCGGGCCGGGCTCGCGGTGACCTGGGGGCGCCTGGAGGCCGGGCACGCCTGCAATGTCATCCCGCAACACGCCGAACTGTCGGGCACGGTTCGCTGCCTGGATCTGGCCGCCTGGCACGCCGCGCCGGACCTGGTGCACGCCGCGGTCGGCGAGGTGGCCGAAATGTACGGCGCCAAGACGGTGATCGACTACATCCGCGGCGTTCCCCCCGTCGTGAACGACGCGGCGGCGATCGATCTGCTGGCCGGCGCGATGACCGCCCGCCGCGGTTCGTATGCGATCGAGGACACCGAACAGAGCCTGGGAGGCGAGGATTTCTCCTGGTATCTGGAGCACGTGCCGGGCGCGATGGCACGCCTCGGAGTACGTACGCCCGGCGACACGCGCGGGCTCGACCTGCACCGGGGCAACTTCGACGCGGACGAGGAGGCGATCACCGTGGCGGTCGAGCTCTTCACCGCTTCCGCGCTGCTGCACGGCAACCATCCGTAACCGGACAGGTCACCCCAGGTTCGCGACGATCCGATAACGGCTTCCGTACAGGGCTTTATCTGACATCTACGCGCGTTACGATCGCGGCGAAACCAGCGCCGGAAGAGGCGCTTCGGTCAGGTTTGAAGGAGCCTTCCCTTGCGCCGGATCACTAGGATTGCCGCTGTGGGCGTCATGTCCGCAGCACTCGCGCTCAGCGTTACAGCGTGTGGCGACTCGTCCTCGTCGAGCAGCAGCTCCGACTCCAAGGACAAGAAGACCGCCCTCGCGTACGACATCGGCGGTCGTGGAGACCAGTCGTTCAACGACGCCGCTTACGCGGGTCTGGCCAAGGCCGAGAAGGAACTCGGGGTCAAGGGCACCGAGGCCGAGCCCTCCGACGGCGAGTCGGACGCGGACAAGGTCCAGCGCCTCACCTCGCTGGCCCGCGCCGGGAACAACCCGGTCATCGGTGTCGGCTTCGCCTACGCGCCCGCCATCAAGAAGGTCGCGCCGAAGTTCCCGAAGATCACCTTCGGCATCATCGACGACGCCTCGGTGACCGGCCCCAACATCGCCAACATCGTCTTCAACGAGGAGCAGGGCTCCTACCTCGCGGGTGTCGCCGCCGCCAAGGTCACCAAGACCAAGACGGTCGGCTTCATCGGTGGGGTCGAGACCCCGCTGATCAAGAAGTTCGAGGCGGGCTTCACGCAGGGCGTCAAGGACACCAACTCCGCGGTGAAGGTGATCCCCCAGTACCTGACCCAGCCGCCGAACTTCGACGGCTTCTCCAAGCCCGACCTCGGCAAGGCCGCCGCCCAGGGGCAGCTCGACAAGGGCGCCGACGTGATCTACTCGGCGGCCGGTCTGGCCGGTTCCGGTGCGATCGAGGCCGTCTCCAAGGCCGGCAAGTGGAACATCGGCGTCGACTCGGACCAGTACAACCAGAAGGGTCTCGCCGCCTACAAGGAGTCCATCCTGACCTCGGTCACCAAGGACGTCGAGGACTCCGTCTTCAACCTGATCAAGTCCGTGGTGGACGGCAAGCCGCAGACCGGTGAGATCCGCTACGGTCTCGACAAGGACGGCGTCGGCCTGGCCATGTCGAACCCGGCGTTCACCAAGATGACCGAGGTCGTCGCCGCGGTGGACAAGGCGAAGAAGGCGATCATCGACGGCACGATCACCGTCAAGACCGCCCCGTAACGACCCCGGTCGTACGGCTTGACCCCCGTGGGCCCCGGAGCGCGCGCAATGGCGCCTATCCGGCCCGCGGGGGTACTTCGCGAAGTGGTCCGGCCTGTCGCGGCGTCCGCTGCGGACCGGGCCGGACCCGGAGTTCCAGCCGCCCTGTGCGCAGGCGTTTGACGATTCGGCAACGCTACGCGTGTAGACAACCCCGACAGCCTTCAGGCGCGATAACTTCACCCCGCCCCTCTGCCCCTCCGCTCCCGCTCCTGTCCGGCCAAGGAGAGTGCGTCATCAACGCGTCCAGCAGCCCCCCTGCCGTAGAACTGCACGGCATCACCAAGCGTTTCCCCGGCGTCGTCGCCAACCACGACATCGGCATCACCGTGCGCAAGGGCACGGTCCACGCCCTCGTCGGCGAGAACGGTGCCGGCAAGTCCACCCTGATGAAGATTCTCTACGGCATGCAGAAGCCGGACGAGGGCACCATCGCCGTGGACGGCGAGCAGGTCTCGTTCAGCAACCCGGGTGACGCCATCGCGCGCGGCATCGGCATGGTGCACCAGCACTTCATGCTCGCCGACAACTTCACCGTCCTGGAGAACGTGGTCCTCGGCGGCGAGAAGCTGCACGGCATCGGCTCCGCCGCACGGAAGAAGATCAAGGAGATCTCCGACGCGTACGGCCTGGGCGTCCGGCCCGACGCCCTCGTCGAGGACCTCGGGGTCGCCGACCGTCAGCGCGTGGAGATCCTCAAGGTCCTCTACCGCGGCGCCCGCATCCTCATCCTCGACGAGCCGACCGCGGTCCTCGTCCCGCAGGAGGTGGACGCGCTCTTCGCGAACCTCCGCGAGCTCAAGGCCGAGGGCCTCACCGTCATCTTCATCTCGCACAAGCTCGGCGAGGTCCTCTCGGTGGCCGACGACATCACCGTGATCCGGCGCGGGACGACGGTGGGCACCGCCGATCCCGCGCAGACCACGACCAAGCAGCTCGCCGAGCTGATGGTCGGCAGCGAACTGCCGTCGCCCGAAACCCGTGAGTCCACGGTGACGGATGTGCCGATGCTCCGGGTCGAGGGGCTGTCGCTCACCATGACGGACCCGGACGGGGTCGTCCGTGACGTCCTGTCCGATGTCTCCTTCACCATCCACAAGGGCGAGGTCCTCGGTATCGCGGGCGTCGAGGGCAACGGCCAGACCGAGCTGATCGACGCGCTCATCGGGATGAAGGCCGCGGACAGCGGAGTGATCACCCTGGGCGACGCGGACATCTCCCGCGTCCCCACCCGCAAGCGGCGCGAGAGCGGCATCGGCTACATCCCCGAGGACCGGCACCGGCACGGAGTCCTGCTGGACGCGCCGCTCTGGGAGAACCGCATCCTCGGCCACGTCACCGAGAAGCCCAACAGCCGCGGCTTCCTGCTGGACCCCAAGGCGGCCCGCCAGGACACCGTGCGGATCGTGCGCGAGTACGACGTGCGCACCCCCGGCATCGAGGTCACCGCGGCGTCCCTCTCGGGCGGCAACCAGCAGAAGCTGATCGTCGGCCGGGAGATGAGCCACGCGCCCAAGCTGCTGATCGCCGCGCACCCCACCCGGGGCGTGGACGTCGGCGCGCAGGCCCAGATCTGGGACCAGATCCGTGAGGCCCGCCGCGACGGACTGGCGGTGCTGCTGATCTCCGCCGACCTGGACGAGCTGATCGGGCTCTCCGACACCCTGCGCGTCATGTACCGCGGCCGGCTGGTCGCGGACGCCGACCCCGCCACCATCACCCCCGAGGAACTGGGCTCGGCCATGACCGGCGCCGCCGCCGGTCACCTCGAAGCAGCACCGGAGGACGAGGCCTGATGAAGAAACTCGACAAGGACCGGCTGATCCTGGGCTTCGCCGGGCCGGCGCTCGCCCTGGTCGTCGCGTTCGTGCTCAGCACCCTGGTGCTGCTCGTGTCGAACCGCGACCCGTTCGAGCTGTACCGGCTGCTGTTCGAGCAGGCGTCGTACTCCGACGTACAGGTACTGATCATCAACCAGGCCGGTACGTACTACCTCGCCGCTCTCGCGGTCGCGGTCGGCTTCCGGATGAACCTCTTCAACATCGGCGTCGACGGCCAGTACCGCCTCGCGGCGATGATGGCCGCCCTCGTCGGCGCGAGCGTCAACCTCCCCGGACCGTTCCAGATCGCCCTGATCGTCGTCGTGGCGATGCTCGTGGGCGCCTTCTGGGCGGGCATCGCGGGCATCCTCAAGACGACCCGTGGAGTGAGCGAGGTCGTCTCGACGATCATGCTCAACTCGATCGCCACCTCGCTGATCGCCTGGCTGATCCTCCCGAAGAACTTCGGTGACCAGGCGGCCGGGTCCAACAACCTCACCACCGGTGAGATCCACGAGTCCGGCTGGTTCCCGGGAGTGTCCCTGGGCGCCGAGTCCGGAGAGATCTACGGCTTCACCTTCGTCGCCGCCGGCTGCGGCCTCGTGTACTGGTTCGTCCTGAACCGCACCCGCTTCGGCTTCGACCTGCGGGCCACCGGTGCCAGCGAGAGCGCCGCCCAGGCCTCCGGTGTGGACGCCAAGAAGATGATCCTCACCTCGATGCTCATCTCCGGCGCCGTCGCCGGTCTGGCGGGCATGCCGACGCTGCTCGGCGACACCCACACGTACAGCCTCGACTTCCCGGTCGGCATCGGCTTCACCGGCATCACCATCGCGCTGCTGGGCCGCAACCACCCGGTCGGGATCGCCCTCAGCGCCCTGCTGATCGCGTTCCTGGACAAGGCGTCCTCCCCGCTCGACCAGTTCGGGTTCGAGAAGGAGATCGCCACGATCATGCAGGGCCTGATCGTGATCTCCGTCGTCATCAGCTACGAACTGGTCCGCCGTTACGGGACCCGCCGTCAGCAGCAGAAGGTCGGCGAAGAGCTCGCCGCCGGCCACGCCCTCACGACCGAGAAGGAGGCGGCCCTGTGAGCACCAGCAAAGTCTCCGCCGCACGCGTCGCCCCCGCGAAGGGCGGCCGCCGCAGGCTCTCCCTGCCCGTCGTCCTGCTGATCGTGGCCGGCGCGCTCGCCCTGGTCTCGCTGGTCCGGCTGATCAGCGGCGCGAACGACATCACCTCCGTCGGTCAGGTCGCGGGCGCCCTGGAACTGGCCGTTCCCATCGGCCTCGCCGGCCTCGGCGGCCTGTGGGCCGAGCGCGCGGGCGTCGTCAACATCGGCCTCGAGGGCATGATGATCCTCGGCACCTGGTTCGGCGCCTGGGCCGGATTCCAGTGGGGCCCGTGGGTGGGCGTCCTGTTCGGCATCATCGGCGGCGCGCTCGGCGGTCTGCTGCACGCGGTCATGACGGTCACCTTCGGCGTGAACCACATCGTCTCCGGTGTGGCGATCAACATCCTCGCCGTCGGCGTCACGCGCTACCTCTCGAACTTCACCTTCGCCGACGACCCGGGCGGCTCCTCCAAACAGTCCCCCCGCCTGGAGGAGATCGACAAGATCACTATCCCGGGGCTCTCCGACTGGCTGCAGGACCTCCAGCAGCACCACTGGTTCTTCGTATCCGACCTCGCGGGCATCATCGGCGGGCTGGTCACCGGACTGTCCCTCCTGACCGTCGTCGCGCTGCTGCTGATCCCCGTCACCTGGTGGGTGCTGTGGCGCACGCCGTTCGGGCTGCGGCTCCGTTCCTGCGGCGAGAGCCCGGTGGCCGCCGAGACCCTCGGCGTGAACGTCTACAAGTACAAGTACATCGCCGTCGTCATCTCCGGCGGACTGGCCGGGCTCGGCGGTGCCTTCCTCTCCATCGTCGCCACCTCCATCTACCAGGAGGGCCAGACCGGCGGCCGCGGCTACATCGGTCTCGCCGCGATGATCTTCGGTAACTGGATGCCCGGCGGCATGGCGCTCGGCGCCGGACTCTTCGGCTTCACCGACAGCCTCAAGCTGCGCGGCGGCGCGGAGAACGTCCACGCCATGCTGCTCCTCCTGGCGATCCTGCTCGCGATCGCCGCCCTCTGGCAGCTGTACCGGAAGAAGTACGTGGCCGCGGTGATCTCGGCGGCCTGCTCCGCGCTGCTGTTCACCTGGTACGCGCTGACGGACCAGGTCCCGAGCCAGTTCGTCGACGCCGCCCCCTACGTCACCACGCTGCTGGTGCTCGCGCTGTCGTCGCAGCGGCTGCGGATGCCCAAGGCGGACGGCGTGCCCTACCGCAAGGGTGAGGGCAAGTGACGGCGGGCGTCATGACCCCGGCCGACTGGGACGCCCTGCGGGCCGCAGCCCGGGACGCGATGTCCCGGGCGTACGCCCCGTACTCCGGCTACCCGGTCGGCGTCGCCGCCCGCGTCGACGACGGCCGCACCATCGTCGGCTGCAACGTCGAGAACGCCTCGTACGGCGTCGGGCTGTGCGCCGAGTGCGGACTGGTCTCCCAGCTCCACGCCACCGGCGGCGGCCGCCTCACCCACTTCACCTGCGTGGACGGGGCGGGCGAGATCCTGGTGCCGTGCGGCAGGTGCCGGCAGCTGCTGCACGAGTTCGGCGGACCGGAACTCGTCCTGGAGACGCCGGACGGCTTCCGCACGCTCGACGAGATGCTCCCGCAGGCATTCGGCCCCGGGCACCTCGGTTAGCCACCCGCCGGGCGGGCCCGCACGCGCGGGCCCGCCCGGCGGCTCTTTTCTCCTCTATGCGCGTAGAGTCAACGGGACTCATGCGTGCTCATGCGTACGTACGTACCGGCCGGAAGGACTCCAGACCATGGACGCCATCTCCGTCATCCGCACCAAGCGGGACCGAGGCGAGCTGACCCCCGAGCAGATCGACTGGGTCATCGACGCGTACACCCGCGGCGAGGTCGCCGACGAGCAGATGTCCGCACTGGCCATGGCGATCCTGCTGAACGGCATGAACCGCACGGAGATCGCCCGCTGGACCGCCGCCATGATCGCCTCCGGCGAGCGGATGAACTTCGACGCGCTCTCCCGCCCCACCACCGACAAGCACTCCACCGGCGGCGTCGGCGACAAGATCACCCTGCCGCTCGCCCCGCTGGTCGCCGCCTGCGGCGCCGCCGTACCGCAGCTCAGCGGGCGCGGCCTCGGCCACACCGGCGGCACGCTCGACAAGCTGGAGTCCATCCCCGGCTGGCGCGCCCACCTCTCGAACGCCGAGATGCTGCACGTCCTCGACACCACCGGCGCCGTCATCTGCGCGGCCGGCGACGGGCTCGCCCCCGCCGACAAGAAGCTGTACGCGCTCCGCGACGTCACCGGCACCGTCGAGGCCATCCCGCTCATCGCCAGCTCGATCATGTCCAAGAAGATCGCCGAGGGCACCGGCGCACTCGTCCTGGACGTCAAGGTCGGCTCCGGCGCGTTCATGAAGACCATGGAGGACGCCCGCGAACTGGCCTCCACCATGGTCGCGCTGGGCACTGACAGCGGTGTGCGCACGGTCGCCCTGCTCACCGACATGGCCACCCCTCTCGGCCTGACCGCGGGCAACGCCCTGGAGGTCCGCGAATCGGTGGACGTCCTGGCCGGCGGCGGCCCGAAGGACGTCATCGACCTCACCCTGGCCCTCGCCCGCGAAATGCTGGACGCGGCCGGGCTCAGGGACGCCGACCCGGAGAAGGCCCTCGCGGACGGCTCCGCGATGGACGTCTGGCGCCGGATGATCTCCGCCCAGGGCGGCGACCCCGACGCCACCCTCCCGGTCGCCCGCGAACAGCACGTCGTCACGGCCCCGTCCTCCGGCGTGCTGACCCGCCTGGACGCGTACGACATCGGCGTCGCCGCCTGGCGCCTCGGCGCGGGCCGCGCCCGCAAGGAGGACCCGGTCCAGGCCGGCGCGGGCATCGAACTGCACGCCAAGCCGGGCGACCGCGTGACGGCCGGCATGCCGCTGCTGACGCTGCACACGGACACCCCGGAGAAGTTCGAGTACGCGCTGAAGGCCCTGCCCGACGCGTACGACATCGCCCCGGCCGGCACGCCGTTCGCGGCGACGCCGGTGGTGCGGGAGCGCATCGCGTAACCCCTCGCACGCGAACGGCCCGCCGGGACGGTGAGAACCGTCCCGGCGGGCCGCCGTCATGCGGGGCCGGCGCAGACGTGGCGCCGGCCGCTCGGGCTACTTGCCGAAGTAGGCGTTGTAGATCGCCACGGAGGACGTGTTGCCCTTCTTGTCCGTGACCTTGGCCTTGAAGGAGAGCGACTTCTTCTTCGCCGGGTTCTTCACCGAGATCTTCCCCTTCTTGACCGCGGTCTTCTTCCAGGTCTTCCCGGCGTCATAACTGACGTACACCGTGAGCGACTTGAGGTTCTTTCCCGCGGCCGCGCCCTGCACCGTCACCGGCACGGACACGGACTTGCCGGCCTTGGCCGTGCTGTCCAGCGCCACCGCCGGAGCGAAGCGGACCATGGAGACCGGCAGTGCGACGAGGCCCTTGGTCCGGCCGGAGCGGAAGGTCCAGCTCGCGTCGATCCGGGTGGAGACCGAGGCGACGTCGGCGGCGCGCCGTACCGACGTGGTCAGCCGGTAGTCGGCGGCCCCGGCCGGCACGGTGAAGGGTGTCCCGCCCTCCAGCGGGTCGTCGTTCCTGCCGAACACCTTGCCGTTGCGGTAGAGCACCGTCTTCACCGAGCTGTACAGGGAGGTCCCGGCGTTCCGGTTGCCGTCGGCGACCAGCGGCATCGACCCGATGATCCCGTCGCCTTCGCGGAAGACCCCGAAGTCGGCGTTGACGTAAGGCCCGAAGACCGCCGTGTTCACGGTCTTCGGGTACGTCTTGCCGGCCTTGAGGGCCTGCGGGGCGCCGAGGGAGTACGAGGCCTCGAACCGCGGGTAGCCGTCCTCGTCGAGCGGCCCGTTCTGGGAGAAGTCGAAGCCCCAGCGCACCTTGTCGGCGGTGGAGACGTACGCGGTGGTGGTCGCCGGGAGCTTCTGGGTCGTTCCGGCCGACCAGCCGCCGGACGAGCCGGGCAGTTGGCCCCCTGCGTAGACTTCGCCGGTCTTGCCCCTGACGGACGAACCGGCGCGGATGGCGACCTCGGCCAGCTGCCCGCTGCCGAACGCGCGGTGGTAGCCGGTCGCCACGCGGGTCACCGGTCCGCCGAGCGCGACGTCGTACCGGGTCGCCGCACCCTTGGTCCAGGTGCCGTACCAGTGCTGGGAGAGCTGGACGCCGGTCGCCTTCGGACCGATGTGCGCGGTGCGCAGCTGCTTGTACGAGTCGAGCACCCAGCCGTATCCGTAGCCGTTGCCCTCGTAGTCGACCTGGAGGTCGGGCGAGGCCATCACGGGCTTCGCACCGGTGGCCGGAAGGGTGAAGTCCACCGGCTTGGCCAGGCGCGCGTCGAACGTCACCGTGGTGTTCCCGGTGAGGTTCAGACAGGGCTGAGCGAGCCAGTCGACGCCCTTGCCCAGGTCCTCCGGGTCCGCGTACACGGCCGAGTTCAGCACGTACCCGCCCTTGGGGACGCGGAGCTTCGCCGTTCCGTCGACGACCTCGGGGGACTCCCACACTCCGTCCGCGGCGCCGCTCATGCCGTAGACGTCGCTCGTGGTGTACGGGGCCGGCTTGCCGTCGCGCCCGATGGTCTTGAGCGTGAGGTCGTAGGACTCGCGCTCGCGGTCGACCGCGGCCGCGGTGCGGACGGTCTGCCCGGCACCGGTCGCCACGACGTAGGCGGAGTAGCCGCCGTCGGCCGTGCCGCCGAGCTTGGTGTTCACGGTCAGCGGCACCTCGGCGGTGCCGCCCGCCGGGACGGTCACGCGGGTGGCGCCGAGCGCGAAGAAGCCGGCCGGGGCGGGCTTGCCCGTCGGGCCGGTGCCCTGGACGGTGAGCGCGAGCGTGGCGTCGCTCGTGCCGAGGTTGCGGTACGTCACCTTCCTGGCGACCGGCACGTCATCGGTGTGCGGCCACTGCTGGACGCCGAAGCTCACCGAGACCGGGTCGGCGACGACGGACTGGGTGATCGCCCGGTCGACGGCGATCCGGCCCGAGCCCTGCTGGAAGGGGGTGTACTTCCCCGGCTTCGTGGAGGCCGTGAGGGCGCCCTTGAGCTCGGTGTACTTCCAGGTGGGGTGCTGCTGCTTGAGGAGCGCCGCGGCGCCCGCGACGTGCGGGGTCGCCATCGACGTACCGGAGATCGTCAGATAGCCCGCCGGGCTCTGACCGACCTCCTTGTCGATGACGGAGCCGGGTGAGGCGGCCGCCGTGATGTCCACGCCGGGGGCGGTGACATCGGGCTTGATCGCGCCGTCGCCGACCCGGGGGCCCCGGCTCGAGAAGTCCGCCAGCAGGTCCTTGTCGTCGACCGCGCCGACGGTCAGCGCGGCGTCCGCGCTGCCGGGGGAGCCGACCGTGCCCGCCGAGTCGCCCTCGTTGCCCGCCGCGATGGCGAAGAGCACGCCGCTGTCGGCGGAGAGCTTGTCGACCGCCGCCTCCAGCGGGTCGACTCCCGGGGTGTCGGTGCCTCCGAGGCTCAGGTTGATGACGTCGGCGCCCTGGGCGACTGCCCACTCCATGCCGGCCAGGATGCCGGAGTCGTCGCCGAAGCCGTCGTCGTCGAGCACCTTGCCCTCGAGGAGCCTGGCGTCCGGGGCCACCCCCTTGAACTTCCCGCCCGACTTCGCGCCCGTACCGGCCGCGATGGAGGAGACATGGGTGCCGTGGCCGAAGCGGTCCTTCGTGTCGGGCGACGTGGAGAAGTTCTTCGACGCGAGGATCTGGCCCTTGAGGTCCGGGTGCGTGGCGTCGGCGCCGGTGTCCAGGACGGCGATCTTCACGCCCTTGCCGGTGTAGCCCGCCTTCCAGGCGGCCGGGACGCCGATCTGCGCGACGCTCTTGTCGAGGCTCGCCCGGCGCACGCCGTCCAGCCACACCCGGTCGATTCCGGCGGCCGTTGTCCGCTGGGCGCTGCCCGACGGCTTGCTGGTGAGGGCCTGCCAGATGGACCGGGCGTCTTCCTGCGGGGTGGCCACGGACTGGGCGTTCAGCGACTTCAGCACGGGTCCGACAC
Organism: Streptomyces sp. NPDC096323; assembly: GCF_040302845.1. NCBI lineage: Bacteria > Bacillati > Actinomycetota > Actinomycetes > Kitasatosporales > Streptomycetaceae > Streptomyces > Streptomyces sp. NPDC096323. The sequence goes on along the minus strand of NZ_JBEOSI010000005.1, from coordinate 140,850 downwards.
GGGTGGCGCCCGCGTCGCGTACCTCGGCCTTCGCGGCCGTGGCCGCGGCGCCCCGGTAGGAGACGATCAGCTTCAGGGCCGACTTCTGCGCCCTGCGGTTCTCCGCCCGGCTCAGCTCCGTGACGTCGAACAGCCGGCGGTCCAGCTTTCCGGAACTGATCAGCCGGTGGGCGTCGGCCGGGATGAGCAGGGTGTGCCCGTCCCGCGTCTGCCGCTGCACGGGTATGTGTTCGCGCCCCGCCGCGGGACGGAAGCCCAGGACCCGACCCTTGGCGTCCACCGTGACGCGGTCGCCGGTGATGAGTGTCAGCTGATGCCGTGCGCCGGACGAGCTGCCGGCCGGCTGGGACGGGCTGTTGTCGCGGGCCGTGGCCGGGGTGGTCAACCCGGCCGCGAGCGCCACGGCCGCCGCTGTGGCGACGGTGGAAACACACGCTCTTCTCACGTGTTTGCGCAACTCTCCCCCTGGAGAATCAGGCGGCCCCCGAGGGGGCCGGTGGGCAGTCGGCACCGATGCGTGCACCGGAGCCGGCTGTTTCACCCGTATAGAGGGAGATGTGTCCGAATGGGTTCACAGCAGGCGCACAGATGGCCGGAGTTGGCGGATCTTCACCCGCATTCGGTCGCCTGCCGGTCGGTCCTGCGGGATGGGGGACCGGTCGTTACGAGGGTGGCCGGAGGGTCCCCGGGCAGCTCGCGGCCACCGGGGCACCTCCGAGGAGCCGGCGAAGGGGACGCTCGGGTCCTGCGGGAACCGGAGATCGGCGGGGCGATGAGTTTCGGCCGCCGGACCGGTCTTCCTGGTATGGAACCCCTGTCACCGGCCGTACTCGTCCTCTCCGGACGCGTCACCCGAGCCGGCACGCCGCGCCTCTGCGCGGACCTGGAGGCGATATTGACCGCGTCGGACGCCACCGTGGTGGAATGCGACGTGGGCGGCATCGTCGAGCCGGACCTGGCCTCGGTGGAGGCGATCGCCCGTCTGTCCCTGGTGGCACGCCGGTCGGGAGGCAGACGCCTGCGCCTGCGCGGAACGCCGCCCGAACTCCAATTGCTGATCGGGCTGGTGGGGCTCGCCGACGTGGTGGGCCTGGACGACGGGGCGGACCGGGGCGACGGGGCGGGCATCGAGGCGGACCGGGCACCCGGGCCCTGACCGGGCGCCGCCCCGCGCCCGGGCATGCCGTCACCCCGGTCTGTCCCCGTCGCCGACCGTCCCCGTCCCCGATCAGTCGGAGACCGAGTAGTCGCAGGCCACCACGGTGAGCACGCTCCGGCCTTCCCCGGGCCTCGGGTGCTTCGAGGGCAGCGCGGTGGCGGAGGGGGACGGGGGCGACGCCTGGCGCGCCCTCGCGGCCCGTACCTCCTCCGCGCAGTCGAACTCCGGCTGCGGACCCGGCTCCGCACCCGAGGCCGGGGGCGCGACGGGGGCCGGGCCGGGCGTCGCCACCGGCTCACCGGCCCACTGCGTGGCACACCAGCCGGCGACCGCGAGCACGGCCCACCCCACCACCAGCCACCGCTTCACGCGGCGTCGGCCCCCAGGTGGTCCGGCAGCCCGAACAGCGGGAACCAGCGCGGGGTGTCCAGGAAGCAGTGCATGCCCGTGATCGCCCCGTTCTGGATGTCGATGACCTGCACGGCCCACGGCACGAACCCGGGCCCGTCCGGATTCGGCTTGTAGTGCGCGAACGCCGGGGTGCCGTTCGCCGACGTGGCGACCAGCCGGGAGCCCTCGCAGGACGCGCCGATGGACGTCATGAAGCCCGCGATGTCGTCGTGACCCTGCAGCCAGAGGTCGAACGGCGGCATGGTCATGACGGCGTCCTCGTGGAGGAGCGCGGTCAGCGCCTTCATGTCGTAGCCCTCGAACGCCGCCACGTACCGCTTCAGGAGCTTGGCCTGCTCCTCGTCGAGTGGATCCGCGGTGTCGGCGGGGGAGCTCTGCTGATCGGTCAGCGTGGCCCGGGCGCGCTGGAGCGCGCTGTTGACCGAGGCGACGGAGGTGTTGAGAAGCTCGGCGACCTCGCCGGCCTTCCACGCGAGGACCTCGCGCAGGATCAGCACCGCCCGCTGCTTCGGCGGCAGATGCTGGAGCGCGGCGACGAACGCGAGCCGTACCGACTCGCGCGCGACCGCCGCCTCCGCCGGGTCGGCCACCGTCGGCAGGATTCGACCGTCCGGCATCGGCTCCAGCCAGGTGTTCTCCGGCAGCGGATTGAGGGCGGCCTGCGCGAGCGGCGTCGGCCCGGACAGATCGACCGGCCTGGCCCGCTTGTTGCCCGCGTTCAGCATGTCGAGGCAGACGTTCGTCGCGATGCGGTACAGCCAGGACCGCAGCGAGGAACGCCCCTCGAACTTCTCGATGTTGCGCCACGCGCGCACCAGGGTGTCCTGGACCGCGTCCTCCGCCTCGAAGGCCGAGCCGAGCATCCGGTAGCAGTACGCGGTCAGCTCGACCCGGTGCCCCTCCAGACGACTGTCGATATCGGCCGTCGTCGCCGTCAGATCACTCATGCTTCGGCCGCCCCTGTTGCGCTGTGACACCGCTCACTCCAGCACTTCGGAAGCTACCGCACGGCACTGACAACAGGGACGGGACGAGCGGAAGCGGTCACGTGCCGAGCTTGCGCCCGTACACGTACACGTCGTCGCCGTTCTTCAGCAGGTTCCAGTACGACTTCGCGTCGGCGGTGCGCATGTTGACGCAGCCGTGCGAGCCCGGCGGGTTCCACATCTTCACGCCGACCGCGTGGAACGCCTGCCCGCCGTCGAAGAACTGGGAGTACGGCATCGACACGTGGTAGAGCGACGAGACGTGGTTCTTGTGCTTCCAGTAGATCTTCTTGGCGCCCGTACGGGTCTCGTAGCCGTTGCGCCCCGTCCGCACCGGAACGGGCCCGAACTTCAGCTTGCTGCCGTCCTGGATCCAGGTGATCTGCCGGGTCAGGTCCACGCACGCGATGCGCCCCTTGTTCGTGGGGCACTTCTTGGCCTTGTTCGGGGTCTTGCCCGCCGCCTTCTGCGCGGTGAGCGTCTGCATGGTGCGCCAGGTCACGGGCCCGGCGTAACCGAGGGTGGGCGTGACGCCGTACTTGCTCTGGAACGAACGGATCGCCTTGCAGTCGGCGGCCGACTGCTTGCCGTCCACCTTCAGGTGCAGGTACTTCTCGGCCTGCTTCTGGTACGGCCCCTTGGACGCCGTGCACGACGCCGCCTGGGCGGTGCCGCCGGTGCCGAGCACGAACGCCGGTATCGCGGTCAGACCGGCGACGGCCAGCGTGAGCCCGCGCCGCATCCCTACGCTCCGCATGTTCCCCGTGACTGTCATGTAAACCCCAACTCCCCTTCGCGCACAGTGCGGTACTTCCGCCTGCTAGACGCGCGTCGGGGAGTCGATGGTTGTGCGCCGAATGTCTCAGTTCTGTACGGACGCCATCGCGGCTGCCGGCCGCCGCCGCTCGATGCGTGCCGCACGCGACCCGTACAGCGTGATCGATACGACTCCGAGCACGGCGGCCAGACCCAGCGTGACCGTGCCCGCCCAGCCGCCGGCGTGGAAGGCGACCGCGCCGAGCGTGCCGCCCGCGCTGGAGCCCAGGTAGTACGCCGACTGATAGAGCGCCGACGCCTGGGCGCGGCCCGTGGTCGCCGTGCGGCTCACGGAGGACGAGGCGACCGCGTGCCCGGCGAAGAAGCCGGCCGTGATCAGGACCAGGCCGAGGAGTACGGCGGCCAGCTGGTCCGCGAGCGAGAGCAGCAGCCCGGCGGCCGTGGTGGAGACGGCGAGGTAGAGCGCGCCCCGGCGGCCCAGCCGGCCGACGAGGCGACCCGCGGCCGCGGAGGAGAGCGTACCGACGAGATAGACGAGGAAGATCGAACCGACGACACCCTGCGGCAGGCTGAACGGCGCCTCGACGAGGCGGTAGCCGATCACCGTGTAGACCGCGCCGAACACCGTCATGAACAGGGCGCCGATCGCGTACAGCCGGCGCAGCAGCGGGTCGGCGAGGTGCCCGGCGACGGTCTTGGCGAGGGCCTTCGGGTTCAGCGACCCGGGGGTGAAGTGCCGGGCCCGGGGGATCATGAAGTGGAAGACGACCGCGCAGGCCACGGCCAGCAGCCCGACCGCGCCGAGCGCCGCCCGCCAGCCCCACGCCTGGGCGACCCAGCCGGTGAGGATGCGGCCGCTCATCCCGCCGATGCTGTTGCCGGCCACGAACAGCCCGATCGCGGCGACCAGCGCCTTCGGCCGGACCTCCTCCGCCAGATACGCCATCGCGGAGGCGGGCAGACCGGCGAGCGCGGCGCCCTGGACGGCGCGCAGCGCGATCAGCCAGCCCAGCGAGGGCGCGAACGGGACGAACAGCCCCACGGTCACCGCGACCACCAGCGAGGCGGTCATCATCTGACGCCGCCCGAACCGCTCGGACAGCGCGCTCATCGGCAGTACACACAGCGCCAGCGCACCCGTCGCGGCGGACACCGTCCAGCTCGCCTGCCCGGCCGTGGCGCCGAACGACGCGGAGACGGCGGGCAGCAGCGCCTGGGTGGAGTAGAGGAGCGCGAACGTCGCGACACCGGCGGCGAAGAGCGCGAAGCTCATCCGGCGATAGCCGGGACGCCCGGGCTCGAGCCGGTCCGCCGGGACGGCGGCGACGGGAGCGGGGGACGACTGGGTCGAGGCGGCCACGATGAGGGTGGACGCCCCGGTACTGGCAGGAGGCATGCCACGAACGTAGGCCGCCCCCTTTCATGCGTCCAATGCACAAACACCCGATAATCAATCCCATGGCGCATCAGTACAGCTCACAGCCCCGGCTGTCACCAAGCAGTTACGAAGAAGACATCCGCACGGTCCTCGCACCGCGCCTCGCGTACTTCGAGGCGGTCGCCCGCCACGAACACGTCACCCGCGCCGCGCACGAGCTGGGCGTCCCCCAGTCCACGCTCTCCCGGGCAATGGTCCGCCTGGAACAGGACCTGGGTGTCGCCCTGTTCGCCCGCAAGGGCCGCACGGTCTCCCTCACCCCGGCGGGCCGCACCTTCCTCGGCTCGGCGGAACGGGCCCTGGCGGAGGTGGAGAAGGCCGCCGACTCGGTACGGGCCGACGCCGACCCCACCGCAGGCAAGGTCGCCTTCGGCTTCCTCCACACGATGGGCTCCGAAACGGTCCCCGCCCTCATCCGCGCCTTCCGCGTCGACCACCCCAAGGTCCGCTTCCAGCTCGTCCAGAACTACGGCGAGGCCATGATCGAACGCCTCCGCGCCGGAGACCTCGACCTCTGCCTCACCTCACCGGTCCCCGACGCCCCCGACCTCGTCGCCCGCCGCCTGGACGAACAGCGCCTGCGCCTGGTCGTCCCCGAGGACCACCGCCTGGCCACCCGCCGCCGCATCCGCCTGGCGGAGGCCGCCGACGAAACCTTTGTCACCCTGGAACCCGGCTACGGCCTGCGCCGCATCACGGACGACCTCTGCACCCAGGCGGGCTTCGTCCCCCGCGTCGCCTTCGAGGGCGAGGAGGCGGAAACCTTGCGCGGCCTGGTCGCGGCCGGCCTGGGCGTCGCCCTGCTCCCGCCTCCGGCGGTGGCCCGCCCCGGGGTCGTGGAACTGACGGTGACGGCACCGCGGGCCGCTCGGGAGATCGGCGTGGCCTGGCTGGACGGCCACCCGGACACGGCGCCGGTGGCGGCGTTCAAGAAGTTCCTGCTGTCGCGTCGCGGGAACCTGCTGCCGGACTGAGGTGGGCGGTGGTCAGGAGGCGCGGGCGGCGGACGCGTAAGCGGTGAGGGCCGACCAGGCGGCGGTGGAGACGGTGAGCGGAGGGCGGGCGGTGTCACACGGTCTTAGCTTAGGCGCGTGCCCTCAGGGCCGCCGCGGATGAAACGAGACGGTTCCTCTCGAGTCGATCGATCACGTCGGCAACCGTGCCGGGCGGATTCTTCCAACTATCGGCGATGCGCTGGATCTCTGCGTACATGACCTCCGGCGCCAGATCTATCTGCGCTTCGAGGAAGGCATCCGGGTGGACGGCTTCAACGTCCCATGGCGCAAGGGCGTCTGCCGGGAAGTCTTTGAGGTTGAAGGTCACGATCACCTGGGCCTTGGCGCGGATAGCCGTGGCCAGGACGTGCCGGTCGTCCTTGTCGGGGAGTTCCAGTATGTCGATGAGCGGCTCGTGCCCCTTGACGAGGCAGTCCCGTACCGCTGCCTTCATCAGTCGCCGTGTCCTGTCGAGGGCTCCGGGGTCCAGATCCGGCCACTACTACTGAGCGTGACAGCCTCTGAGGGAGATTCTGGGTGTCAGGGGCATCCGGTTGGATGAGCGCATGACTGTCTATGACGTAGCTCGCCAGTTCCCTTCGATTGCTGACCTGCGGAACCTGTGTCGTTCACTGGCGATGCTCGACGCGATCCTGAGCCCGGACTGGGAAGGCCGGTACTACTCCTTCAACGCCGACTGGGCCGACGACGAGGAGATGGCCTCGATGCGCAACGGGTCGGGAGACGAGTACTCCATCGCGTTCTCGGCGGCCGGGGCCTACGTCCGTGGCTTCGACCACGAAGCACCGATGAGCCCGTATGGCAACGATGGCGAGCCTTGGCCGGGAGTGATCGACGAGGTTCCGGAGGTCTTCAAGCCCTTCGTCGTGGAGCCGGCGTTCACCGACGAGGATGACGTCCCCGTCGTGACGGCCTGCCTGTGGCGGGAGGCGACGGATGATAGATGGCGGCACGGCGTGATCGACTTCCCCGCCGGGTGTTCCGACCCCGACGGGGCAACGGGCCTGTTCGAGCTCCTGGTCGACCGCTCGCCGGAAGCGTTCCGGCGCTTCGCCGAGGACTACTACGAGGTTCCCGTGGACCTGGAAGCGGTGCGCGACGTGTATGCCTTGCGACCGCTGGGTCAGAAGCTCGTGTCATCGCTGAACGAGGAGGTCACCCTCGCAGACCTGGCCGAGGACCTCGCCGAGATCGGCTACCCGCAGGTTGCGCGGGACGTGATCTGAGCTTCAACCACCGATCTCTACCCACGCCTGGTGGCCGCGAGCGTGATGGCCGCCAGCAATGTCGCCCTCGAACTGTTCGTACAGGGCGGCACGGGCCCGCCGATGGAGGTTCTGCTGCCCCGGCTCTGCGCATGGTGGCCGCCGGACTCCCTACCCCGTAGATCCCTCCCTTTTCGCTCTGAACAGGGGCTGCTGCTCGCAGCCTCCATCCCGCCACGCCTTGGAAAGGTGAATGGTCGTGCGCGTGCGCCTGCAGCTCGCCGAACTTCTCAATGTGCTCCTGGGAAGCAGGGAGGAGGCTTACGGGATTGCTGTCACCGAGCCCCGTGAGGTCCAGCGTGAATGCGCCGAACATGTATCGGGGTTGCGGGGCGGGGCGGCTCCTCGGACCCGCTGATGCGCGCGTAGAGGCCACGCCGATCGAGCATGCGCACCACCTGCCCGGCCACGCCGTTGGCACGGGCCTCGGGCTTCGGACCGGCCAGTCGCTCCAGCACGACCGGGCGCACCCTGGCCAGTACCAGTTCGCACGCGGCCGGGCGACACCGTGCACATCTCCGAGATGTTCCGCCTCGTACGCGGCACCGGGCACGTCCTCGACGTCCTCCACCGTGACCAAGTGGCGCTGCGCATCCACGACGGCGCGTTCTCCGCGATGGACCTCACCGCCCGCCACCCCCGCACCGGCGAGCTGCTGTCCACCGTGAAGTTCATGGGTGCAGACCCTCGCCGCGGCCGGTGAACTCCAGCGTGATCTCCAGCGGGAGCTGACGGACGACGGACTGCGCGCCGTCAAGGCAAAGGGCAGTAAGGGCGGGCGCCGTCCCGCCGTGGCGCGATCCGCACCTTCGTCACCGACCTCATGCCCGACCACACCACGATCGAAAACGACTCCGCGGCGCCGGAGCTGCTCGTCACCCTCGACATGCCTGGCAAGGGCGCCGACTTCCTCCGCGCCGCCGAACTGGAGCCCGCCGAGCAGGATGCGCTCGACCAGGGGGTGCCCATACGACGCGGCCAGGACTACACCCTGCGCATCAGCGCCGCCCCCGCCGTAGGCCTCTTCAGCATGAACCCGGGGGTGCATTGCCCCGATTCTTGAGGATGGACCCGTGGGTTCGCGGTCCACTCGCGCGGTCGTGTCCGCTTACGCATTGAAGTGCTCAACCGCGTACGGATGAACGCGCCCGACAGCAGGGACTGTCAGGGTTCGCCTTGACCTGAAGTGCGATTGAGCTTCTAGCGTGTCCTCTAGTTGATCATCTGACGACGGGAGAAGGTACTCATGATTCTCGTAACGGGAGCCACCGGGAACGTAGGAAGTGCACTGCTCAAGGAGCTGCACGTGTGCGGTGCCGGGCCGTTGAGAGGGCTCACCCGTGACGCCGCGAGGGCGGTGTTCCCCGAAGGGGTCGAGGCCGTTGAAGGTAACTTCGCGGACACAGCTTCATTGAAGCCCGCGTTGGAGGGGGTGCGCTCACTGTTCCTCGTGTCGCGTCTGGGCTCAGATGCCGACATCCTTGAGGCCGCCCGGCAGGCGAGTGTGGAGCACGTGGTGCTCGTGTCGTCCATTACGGTCCAGACGCATCCGCACCTGGGCCCCGCAGTCGAGAACCTGGCGGTCGAGCAGCTCCTGAAGGACAGCGGCATGGCCTGGTCGATCCTGCGGCCGACGCAATTCGCTTCGAACTCCTTGATGTGGGCGGCGTCGATCCGTGAACACCAGGCAGTCCGCGCGCCATATGCGGACGCCGGACTCCCCACGATCCACCCCGCGGACATCGCGTCGGTGGCGCGGGTGGCGCTGACCGAGCCCGGTCACCACGGGCGTACGTATGCGCTGACCGGTCCGGAGCGGGTGACTGCCCGGCAGCAGGTCGAGGCCATCGCGGCAGTACTGGGGCGGGAGGTGCCTTTCACCGAGATCAGCCGGGAGGAGGCCCACGCTCAGATGGCCGCTGTCTTCGGGGACGAAGCCGCGGACGCGGTGCTCGACGTCATGGGCGGGGACGTCAACGACGAGATACTGACGGTGCGCAACACGGTTTCACAGGTCACCGGCTCCCCAGCCAGACTGTTCCAGCAGTGGGTTGCGGAGAATGCCGCCGCCTTCCGCTGAACCGCCGGATCCTGAGCAAGGGATGTCGCACACCTGCCCTCGGGGGCGCCGCTTGCTCAGGCTTCGACGGCGGACGCGTAAGCGGTGAAGGCCGACCAGGCGGTGGTGGAGACGGTGAGCGCGGGGCGGGCGGTGTCCTTGGAGTCGCGTACGTGGACGGTGTGGGGGTGCGGGGCGACCTCTACGCAGTTGTCGCCGCCGCTGCCGCTGTAACTGCTCTTGAACCAGGCCAGTTCGGTAGTCATAGCGCTCCTAGCATCTGCTTCAGCAGGCCCGCCGAGGCCTCGTGACTCAGCGCCTGTGAGCGCATCTTGCCATAGCGCTGGAGCATGGCACTGACTACTTTCGGGTCAGTGAGGAGGGTGCTGCTGTCATGACCTTCGACATAGCCGAACCAGCTGTGGGAGGGGGTCTCCGCGAGGTACATCTGCCCGTCGATGCCGGAGTGATCCGGCTGCCTGAGCGGCATGACGAGAACCTCGACGTTGCGACGCCCGCCCTGCGTCAGCAGGTTGTCGATGAGCGTGGACGTGACCTGCGTACCCCCTAACCGGCGCTCAAGGACCGCCTGCTCGATGAGGAAGGAAAAGGACGTGGTGGGGCGCCCGGGCAGGAGATCCTGCCGCGCCAGACGTGCGGCCACCTGCTGCTGGAACGCGTCTTCCGCGAGCGGCGGCAGGCGCCGGTCGAAGACTGCCCGGATGTAGCCCTCGGTCTGGAGTAGTCCCGGCACCCCCCGGCACTCGTACGCGTACAGCGTGATCGCTCCCTCCTCGATCCCCGCCCACTGCTGGAACCAGGAGGCGAGTCCGGCCCTTCTGCGCAGACTCCGCGCGGCGGCGCCGAGGACCTTGCCGGCGACCGCCCCCAGGGCTTCCGCCGCCCGCTCCGGCAGGTTCTCCGGCGGGAACCGCTTGCCCTGCTCGATCTTGGCGATGTAGGCGGGTGAGTACTGCACGCGAGGTGCGAAGTCCTCCTGGGTGAGGCCGGCGGCTTCGCGCAGGGCCTTCAGTACGGCCCCGAACGTCCGCAGGCTGTCGGACAGCTCGGGTTCGCCGCTCGCCGTGGTGCTCTCGTGGTCCGCCGTCATCGCCGCCCCGTCTTCCGTGCATCGATCCACGCGGCAATGATCACGGACGGTTACTCACCCCGTCCAGAGCGTCAACCCATACAGAGGGATCTGTATGGGTGTTGTTCCTGCTGGCGCGGGTGGTCGAGGCGGAACGCTTGGCGCATGACAGCGCTGCAAGCCCAACCGCCCGTAACCGTAAGCGTGTTCGTCCAGAGGTTTTCCGCCACCCGCCTGGGTGCGACCCTCGCGCGGCGCCTGGCCGTGTGGAAGCTCGACGTCTGGGGGGTCCCCTACGGCACGCAGCTCTCCGACACCGTGGCCCTGCTCGTCGCGGAGCTCGCGGCGAACGCGGTCCTGCACGGGCGCGTACCCGGGCGCGACTTCGAGCTGCGGCTCTCGTGCGCGTACCGGACCGGAGTCGTACGCGTCGAGATCTCCGACACCCACGAGGCCCGCCCGGACCCCGCCGCCGTGCCCCGGCCCGACCCGGAGGCCGACGGGGGCAGGGGCCTCCTCATCGTGGAGGCCCTTGCCGCCCGTTGGGGCGTGAGCGATCGGCTCGGGCCGGGCAAGACGGTGTGGGCGGAGACGGGGTCGGTTGCCCGGTGAGCCGAATGCGTGCCGGGCTCCGTCAGGGGAACAGCGGCTCGTGGTTGGCCCAGACGACCTTGTAGGGGTGGCGGGACTGCCAGCGCTTGATGACCTCCTCGAGGCCGGGGGTCGTGAATGAAGCGTTGAGGGCGTCGAGGCCGGCGAGGGCGATCTGCACGATTGCCGAGGCCGTGGGTACGGGGCTGTGCTCTTCGGCGGGTACGCGGATGTGTCGCGAGGCGGCGAACGTCTGGATCTGCCCCGAGTCGCGCATGACCTGTTCGATGTCTATGAGGAACTGATCCAGCTCGGCATCAGGAATGGGCTCGGCGAAGGAGACGATCATTGTGTGGTGAATCATGGGTCAATCGAACCTCGCTCCAGGAGCGAAGTCCAAGACCGATCGGTTCTCCAGCGATAACCTGAAGGCATGAGTGAGCTGGAGACGCGTGAGCTTGAGTACTTCGTCGCGGTCGCCGAGGAACTGCACTTCGGCCGTGCTGCCGCGCGCCTCGCCATCGCGCAGCCGGCGCTGTCGAAAGCGATCCAACGTGTCGAATCCCGACTCGGCGTTCAGCTGCTCCTGCGCTCCAGCCGTCGCGTCTCGCTGACGCCGGCCGGGGAGGCGCTGCTGCACCACGGCCGCCACGCGCTCAACGCGGTGAGCGCCGCGGCCCGGAGCGCGCGCCGGGCCGGTGACGTCCAGGCGCAGCTGCGGTTGGTGATCAAGCCCGGTGGCGATGCCAACCTGCTGTCCGGGATCCTCGCGGCGTATGCCGGACAGCCCGATGCGCGGCGGGTGGACGTCCTGTTCGGCGGCGCCACCGACCGCGCCGACTATCTGCGTGACGGGAGAGCCGATGTGGCGCTGCTGTACGCGCCGTTCGACGACCTCACGGGGCTGGAGTCCGAGACGCTGTTCGTCGAGGGGCGTGTGGCGATTCTGCCGCAGGGCCACCGGCTGGCCTCGCGCGGCGAGCTGTGCATGGCCGACCTGGAGCACGAGACGCTGCCGCGCTGGAAGGGGGTGCTGGACGGCGGGACCGGTCCGGAGATCGCGGACGTGGCGCAGATGACTCAGATGATCATGCTCGGCCGGACGATCGCGCTGCTGCCGCGCTCGTCCGTCGAACCCGTTCACCCGGGGCTGGTCTACAAGCCGGTGGCCGACGCGGCGCCCAGCCGCCTGGTCGTCGCGTGGTCGCAGCTCGACCAGCGGCCCCTCGTCGCCTCGTTCGTTGCCGCAGCGGTCGCCGCGAGCCGGTCACAGCCGGACGCGGCGTCGGACCAGAAGGCGGGCGCTTCCCCGGGCGGCGAAGCGGGGTAGGCGACCGTCGACCACCCCGAACCGGCCGATGCGTGGCGGGTGGCAGCGTGGCGTACGCGCCTTCCGTCATGGGGCGGAACCGAGGGCGTCGTGATCATTGCGATGCTGTCCTGGCCTTGTAACTGCGCTTCTCCGCTGGTCGCGTCATCAGGCAAGGTAGTGATCGATCAAGCAGGCGAGCCGTCACGACCGGTCGGCCGCCTCATTGCTACCCGTCGGGGGAACCCCATCATGCTTCGCAGCCGCCACCGCAAGACCGCGCTCACCGCCACTGCTCTGATGGCCACGGCGCTGCTCCTCACGGCCTGTCAGGGCGAGGACGCCGCAACCTCCGGCACGTCGAACAGTCCCGCGGCGTCGGCATCGGGGTCGGCTGCCAAGGGCGGGTCCGGCGGCAAGGACACCGCTGACGGCGCCGGGGCGGACTCGGGCAAGGACTCGGGCGAGGCCTCGGGCGGCAAGGTGACGGGCAGTTGGGCCGGTGCGGTCTCCTACATGGCGCCGGGCAAGTACATGGTGACCCGCAAGGGGGGCACGGGGCAGGCGTTCTTCACCTCGGACGACACCGACATCCAGGGCGCGGGCAAGATCTGCGGCGACGCGGACGGCCAGGCGGCGACGCCTTGCAGCGAGGACGAGCTCGAGGCCGCGTCCAAGAAGGGCTTCGGGGCGACGGTCAAGCTCGAGAACGGTGTGGCGGTGAGCATCGTCGAGGACCACACCGACAGCGGCAGTGGGACCGATGACGACGCGGGCAGCGGTGACGCGGCCGGGCTCGTCACCGGGACGCTCGCGTTCATGGCGCCGGGCAAGTACATGCTGACGAAGACGTTCGCGGGCGGTGACCGTTCGTTCTTCACCGCCGACGACACCACCATCAACGGTGCCGGATGGATCTGCGGTGAGGAGGGCCAGGGGACGACGCCTTGCAGCGAGGACGACCTCGAGGCAGCCGCCAAGAAGGGCGGCATCATCGTCGTTGCCGACATCAAGGACGGCGTCGCCGTCACCATCGACGAGAACCACAACTGACTCCTGCCGGTCCCGGCCCGCGCCCACAGCATGGGCGCCTGCCCACCGCTCCGTCCGAAGTTGAGATCGATGTGGGCGCAAAAGGTGCCGCTGAGGCGGCCTCAACGCGCCCACATCGATCTCAACTTCCGCGGACCGCGGGGCCGCCGCGACGGAGCCGCACCGGGACGAGCCGAGTCGGGCCGGGCCGGGGATCTCCGACCCCGGTCCGCCTCGCCCCTCATCCCCGCAACGACTCCCCGAACCCCGCCGCCAGCGGCATCCGCAGCCCCAGCGGCGGCGGGGCCGCCAGTGCGTCCGCGAGTGGGCGGGCGTAGTGCCGGCCGAAGAGGGAGCCGCGGATGAAGTCCGCGGCCAGGGCGGTGACTTCCGTGTGGTGCTGGCGCAGGGCGTGGCCGTCCGAGTGGACTTCGAAGCGGCAGGTGTCGCGGTTGGACTTCTTGGCGCGCTCCGCCAGGCGGAAGGAGAGCTCCGGGTCCGAACGGGCGTCGTTCGTGCCGTGGACCAGGAGGACGTGGCGGCCGACCAGGTGCTTGACCGGCTCCGGCTCGGCGTCCGGGTCGGCCGGGAGCCAGGGGGCCATCGCGAGGACCGAGGTGACGGCCGGGTGGCCGCCGGCGCGGAGGGCCGCGCGGCCGCCCATGCCGTGGCCGGCCAGGCAGACGGGGATGTCGCCGTAGCGGCGTACGACCTCGTCCACCGCCCATTCGGCGTCCGCGGCGAGGTGGGCGTCCGTCGTGTTCCAGCCGCGGCAGCGGTAGTGCACGACGTGGGCGCAGAGGCCGTCGTCGCCGCCGGCGCGGGCCAGGGCCCTGGCCAGGGGGAGCCGGCGGGCGTACGAGAGGGAGGAGGGGCGACGGTGCGAGTAGGGCTCGCCGTCCGGGAGCAGCAGGACCACGCCGCTGACCGTAGGAGATGCTCCGGCCGTCCTGACGGCCCGTCCCAGCCTTGCAGCAGGCAGGGGGAGTGCGCGCTGTGCCATGACGCAACAGTGTCAGAAGGCCAGATGTACGCCACCCGTATTCGCGGTCTCTGTTACGTATCGGGAGCGCGCTCTACGCGCGTAGGCGCTAGAGTGCGTGAATGATGAGCCCCACCCTCAATGTGCCCGGCCAGGATCAGATCCGGCGTGCCCCCAAGGTCCTTCTCCACGACCACCTCGACGGCGGCCTGCGCCCGGGGACGATCGTCGAACTCGCCGTGGCCAACGGATACGACGGACTTCCCGAGACCGACGCCGACAAGCTCGGCATCTGGTTCCGCGAGGCCGCGGACTCCGGTTCGCTGGAGCGGTATCTCGAGACGTTCGCCCATACCTGCGCCGTCATGCAGACCCGTGACGCGCTGGTCAGGGTCGCCGCGGAGTGTGCGGAGGACCTGGCCGCCGACGGTGTCGTCTACGCGGAGATCCGGTACGCCCCCGAGCAGCACCTGGAAGCCGGCCTGACCCTCGAAGAGGTCGTCGAGGCCGTCAACGAGGGCTTCCGGGAGGGCGAGCGCCGGGCGCGCCAGGACGGCAACCGGATCAGGGTGGGCGCGCTGCTCACCGCGATGCGGCACGCCGCCCGTTCGCTGGAGATCGCCGAGCTGGCGAACCGCTACCGCGAGCAGGGTGTCGTCGGCTTCGACATCGCGGGCGCCGAGGCGGGCTTCCCGCCCACCCGGCACCTCGACGCCTTCGAGTACCTCAAGCGCGAGAACAACCACTTCACCATCCACGCGGGCGAGGCCTTCGGCCTGCCGTCGATCTGGCAGGCCATCCAGTGGTGCGGCGCCGACCGGCTCGGCCACGGCGTCCGGATCATCGACGACATCGAGGTCGCGGAGGACGGCAGCGTGAAGCTCGGCCGCCTCGCCTCCTACGTGCGGGACAAGCGCATCCCGCTGGAGATGTGCCCGACCTCCAACCTGCAGACCGGGGCCGCGACCTCGTACGCCGAGCACCCGATCGGGCTGCTGCGCCGGCTCCACTTCCGGGCCACCGTGAACACGGACAACCGGCTGATGAGCGGTACGAGCATGAGCCGGGAATTCGAGAAGCTGACCGAAGCCTTCGGATACACGCTCGACGACATGCAGTGGTTCACCGTCAATGCGATGAAATCAGCATTCATTCCTTTCGATGAACGTCTGGCCATGATCAATGACGTCATCAAGCCCGGGTACGCCGAGCTGAAATCCGAATGGCTCTTCGAGCAGACCGCTGCGACCAGGGTTTCCAGCTCGCTCGCCGGCTGATCGACTGCCTTCGGGAAACGGCCGGGAACGTGTTTTCCGGCCGTTTTCCGTGTCTTTCGATGTTTGCGGGAGGGGCAGGGGGCTGGCTAACTTGCAGAGCCGCTCACATCCCCTTCCCCAAGGATGAATTTCACATGAAGCAGTCTGCTGCCAGGACTCTCGGCGTCGCCGCTCTCGGTGCCGCTTTCGCCGCTGCCGCCGCCGGTACCGCGTCGGCGTCCGCGCTGCCGCTGGAGACCGCGACGAGCGTCCTGCCCGTCGCCGGCGCCCTGGCGAACGCCACGTCGACCCTGCCGGTCCAGGACACCGCCAACCAGCTGCTCGGCACCGGCCAGACGAAGATCCTCGGTGACGTGGCCGCCCCGGCCAAGGGCCTCCTCGGCGGCATGCCCGCCGGTGGTCTGACGACCAGCGGTCTGTCGGCCAACGGCCTGCCGCTCGGTCGCTGAGCCCGGTTCCGCACCTGCCTGTGGGCGGGCACCCGTACACCGGGTGTCCGCCCACAGGCGTGCGCACGTACGAGAGCTACCAGGCGGTCGCGGCCGACGACGGCCGCTCCTGGGGGAGCAGCAGCCACAGCGCCAGGTAGAGCAGGAACTGCGGGCCCGGCAGCAGGCACGAGACGACGAAGATGATGCGCATGGTCTTCGCGGAGGTGCCGAAGCGCCGTGCCAGCGCTGCGCACACTCCGCCGAGCATGCGTCCGTCACGGGGGCGGGCAAGTGCGGCCATGGTGGGCTCCTTCGCGAACCGTTGCTGAGGGAGCGGTTGATTGCGCTCCCGGTATATCCAGGATGGCGCGCGCGGCGGGGACAAACGTCGGCCTACGGGGCGATACCGACCCTGGAAATCGTCGGGGTCGACCCCTGAGAGGCCGCGGATCCCTGCGGGGTGCGGAACTCGCGGCCCGCCCGGGCCGGCGAGTGGCCCCGGTGCTGCTCGCGGCGGCGCAGCCGTGCCCGCCACGCCGGGACGACCAGGACGTGGGCGAGTGCGACGCCGATGGTGTTCAGGATCAGCGAGTCGACGTCGACGACCTGGCCCGGCACCCCCGTCTGGCCCAGCTCGATGGCCAGCGAGATCAGCGCCCCGGCCGCGAGCGTACGGGTCAGTGAGGCCCACGGCGAGACGAGGAGGCGGCCGCCGGCCAGCGGCAGCAGCACCCCCAGAGGGGCCAGCAGCAGGAGTTCCTTGCCGATGCTGCGGACGGCGGTGACCGGGCCGAGGGACAGGTCCGCCTTGATGCCCGCGAACGGCTGGAGGTTGGCGGCTGTCATCCACGGCACGTCCAGCGGGCGCAGAGTCAGCCACCCGACGAGCAGCAGATGCGCGAGGAGGAGCGACACTCCGACCGCGCGGAAGCGGATGACGGCCTGGCCGCCCGAACCTTGACGCACGCTTCCCAAGACGCGGGCGGCGGCAGGATCGGTTCCGCTCGCGCGGGGGAGACCTGGCTCACGCCGCGTCGCAGGGCCGGCTCACGGCAGCCGGGCCGCCTGAAACCGCACGCTCACAGTACCCGGGCCGCCTGAGAGGCCCGCTCGACGGCACCCGGGCCGCCTGAGAGGCCCGCTCGACGGCACCCGGGCCGCCCGAAAGAGCCCGCTCACGGCGCTTGGGCCGCGCCCTTCGTCGGTACGGACTGCGGGCTGGCCTTCGTCTCCGTGGTGCACACATAGCCGCGCGGCGCGTAGTTCCCCGGGCCGCCGAGCGTGACCGGGCCGTCGGGGACGAGCGACTCGCTCTCGGCGTACGTACAGACGATCTGCGCGAGCGCCTCGGACGGCAGGTCCTCCGGCTGCTCGCTGAGACGCAGGGTGCCCTTCGGGTCGCCCGCGAGGGGGCCGGCTACGCGGAGCGTCTCGGGGACGTGGGTGGAGAAGCCCGCCTGTCGTTCGGCGCCCGGTGGGTCCACGCGCAGTTCGTCCAGCAGGGCGCGGGCGATCCGCAGCCGGTCGGACGTCGCCTCCCGGACCTGCACCGTGCGGTCCACGGTGACCAGTTCCGAGGCGCAGACCAGATAGATCTGTACGGGGATGCCCTGCTGGGCCTGGGTGGTGATGTCCTCGGCCGGCATGGCGCACGGCACCCGGGACGGGGCCGGGCCTGCGTCGACGGGTACGGACGTCGTCCTGATCCCGCAGCCCGCCGCCAGTACGGCGCAGAGCGCGGCACCGGCCAGGGCCCCGGCGGGACGGCGGCCCCGGCGTTCGCTGCGTGTCACGTCGCGTCGTCCTCCTCGTCCGGGATCCCGGCGCCGTGACCCTCGGTGGTGCCGTTCAGCGCCTCCGCGTCGCGCGGCAGGCGCAGGACGAATATCGCGCCGTCGCCGTCCGGCGAGTTGGCGGCGGTGATGTCGCCGCCGTGGATGTGCGCGTTCTCCATGGCGATCGACAGCCCGAGCCCGCTGCCCTCGGAGCGCGGCCGGGAGGCGCTGGCCTTGTAGAAGCGGTCGAAGACGTGCGGCAGCACGTCCTCGGGGATGCCGGGGCCGTGGTCGCGGACCTCGATGACGAGGTCGTCGCCCACGGTCCGTACGGCGACTCGCACGGGCGAACCGCCGTGCTTCAGCGCGTTGCCGATCAGGTTGGCCAGGATCACGTCGAGCCGGCGCGGATCGAGGCGGACCATCATGCCGCGCTCGGCGTCCAGGTCCACCGCGTCCAGCCAGGCGCGGGCGTCGATGCAGGCGGTGACCTGGTCGGCGACGTCGACGGTGTCGAGGACGAGGCGGGCCGTGCCCGCGTCGAAGCGGGTGACCTCCATCAGGTTCTCCACCAGGTCGTTGAGGCGCCGGGTCTCGCTGACCACCAGGTGAACGGCGGGCGCGATCATCGGGTCGAGGCTGTCCGCCTCGTCCTCCAGCACCTCGGCGACCGCGGTGATCGCGGTCAGCGGGGTGCGCAGCTCGTGCGACATGTCGGCGACGAAGCGGCGGCTGGACTCCTCCCGCGCGCTCATGTCCGCGACCTTCTTCTCCAGGGAGCTCGCCGTTCTGTTGAACGTCCGGGAGAGATCGGCCAGTTCATCGGTGCCGGACACCACGAGCCGGGTGTCGAGCTTGCCTTCGCCGAGCTTGCGGGCCGCGTCGCCGAGGCGCTGTACGGGGCGCAGCACCGTCGTCGCCGCCGCCTGGGCGAGCAGCGCGGAGCCGACGAGGGCCAGCGCGGTGGCGATCCCCAGGGACCAGGCAAGCGAATTGAGGTCCTGCCGTTCCTGGTCGAGCGACTTGAGCATGTAGCCGGTCGGACCCCCGCCGATGATCTTCGTGCCGGCGACGAGATACGGCGTGCCGCGGATCGAGGTCCGCTGCCAGAACAGGTGGTACCGGTACTTGTTGCCCGCCTTGACCGGCTGCTTCCTGCCGACCTGTTCCTGCAGCGACACCGGGACGTTGTCCCGGGTGAAGGTGTCCAGGTCGGAGTTGCCGACGATCGGCTTGCCCGGATCGCGCTCGTCGATCAGCAGCACGCTGTACCCGGGGCTGCTGCTCGCCATCTGCACGGCGGCGGTCTGCAGGTCCTCCCGGGTGGGCTTCAACGGCAGCGAGGCCGCCCGGCTCTGCATCTCCTGACGGAAGTCCCCGAGCGCGGAGTCCTGCGTACGCGTCAGCACCGCCTCGCGGTTCAGCCAGTACGCGATCCCCGACGCGGACACCGCGGCGGTCAGCGCGACCAGCGCGAAGACGACGACGAGCCGCAGCCGCAGGCTGGTCCAGCGGAGCCCGGCGAGCAGGCTCCGCCGTACAGCCGTGCTCACTGCGGCGAGTCCAGCCGGTATCCCACGCCCCGCACGGTACGGATCAGGGTCGGCGACGACGGTACGTCCTCCACTTTCGCGCGCAGCCGCTGGACACAGGCGTCCACCAGCCGGGAGTCGCCGAGGTAGTCGTGCTCCCAGACGAGACGCAGCAGTTGCTGACGCGACAGGGCCTGGCCCGGCCGGCGGCTCAGCTCCAGCAGGAGGCGCAGCTCGGTCGGCGTGAGCTGCAGGTCCTCCCCGTTCTTCGTCACGGTCATGGCGGACCGGTCGATCACCACGCTGCCGAAGGTGGCGGAGTCGGTGGACTCCCGCTCACCGCGGCGCAGCACCGCGCGGATGCGGGCGTCGAGCACCCGGCCCTGCACGGGTTTCACCACGTAGTCGTCGGCACCGGACTCCAGACCGACCACGACGTCGATGTCGTCGCTGCGCGCGGTCAGCAGGATGATCGGCAGCTGGTCGGTGCGCCGGATGCGCCGGCACACCTCGAAACCGTCGATCCCGGGCAGCATCACATCCAGCACGACCAGGTCGGGCCGCTGCTCGCGCAGCAGGTTGAGGCCGTCCTCTCCCGTCGCCGCGGTGGCCACTCGGTGGCCCTGGCGTGACAGCGAGAGTTCGAGGGCCGTGCGGATGGCGTCGTCGTCCTCGATCAGCAACAGGAAAGGCACGGGGGTCATTCTGACCCATGGGGGAGCCCTAGTTCGACAGTTGGTCCCCTCTCATGCATCCGGGAGTCCCGGATCGCGTCCGCGCCGGGCCCTGTGACAGGCCTGTGACAGTCGGCGGACAGGGCCATGAAGTCGCCCCGGCAAGCTCGTTGACACAAGGAACGGACGGACTCCACCGACGGGGGGCGCGAGATGAACGCAACGCACAGCATCACCACGAGCGCAGTTGTCACGCGTCTCCACGACGTCGGGCGGAGCACCGAGCAGTCCGGCGCCGCACTGAACGGGCGTGCGTGCGTGCGAAGCGCCGGGCGCACGTACCCGTCGTCGGAGCGCAAGCCGTTCCTGACGGTGGTCGACACGCCTGGCGCCACGGGGGCGGGTCACGGGGGAAGCGCGTACGGGGAGGTCACGGGGGAGCGGAACGCCGCGGAGCGGGACGAGGACGCCGAAGCGGCGTTCACGGCCTACGTCCAGGAGCGCCGCGCCTCCCTGTACGCCACCGCCTATCACCTGACCGGTGACCGGTTCGAGGCCGAGGACCTGCTGCAGAGCGCCCTCTTCTCGACGTACCGGGCATGGGACCGGATCAGCGACAAGGCGGCCGTCGGCGGCTATCTGCGCCGCACCATGACCAATCTGCACATCAGCGCCTGGCGCAGGCGCAAGCTGAACGAATACCCGACCGAGGAGCTGCCGGAGACGGCGGGCGACACGGACGCGATGCGCGGTACGGAGCTGCGCGCCGTGCTCTGGCAGGCGCTGGCGCGACTGCCCGAGACACAGCGCACGATGCTGGTCCTGCGCTACTACGAGGGCCGCACGGACCCGGAGATCGCGTCGATCCTCGACATCAGTGTCGGCACGGTGAAGTCCAGCATCTGGCGGTCGCTCCGCCGGCTGCGCGAGGACGAGGTCCTCAGCTTCGGCCGTGACGAGGAGGAGTCCTTCGGCGAGCTGGTGGCCTGAGGCAGGGGGTACGGGGGCGCCGCTTCGGGGGAGGCGGCGGTGTTACGGGGGAAGTGGGCCGTCGCTTCGGGGGAGGCGGCGGTGTACGGGGGTAACGGGGTACGGGGAAGCTGAGGGGTCGGACGGGCCGGGGGGACCTGTCCGGCCCCTCGGCGTTTGCGCGCGAGCTTCGGGGCGCGGGCTTTTCGGGGGCGCTGCCCCGGACCCCCGCTCGCTCCGGTCAGTCGCCGGAAGGGCTCACCGGCGCGGGTGCGGGCGCCGGCGTCCGGCAGCGTCCCGCCGCGGCAGCGGCGAGCCGGCCCAGGGCCTCCGCCTTGCCGCACGGGTGCGCGCCCAGCTCCACCTGGCGGGCCACGATGCGGCGTTCGGCGCGCATCAGGCGCCAGCCGCGGCGGATCAGGAACGGCACCGATTTGCGGCCCTCGCGCAGGTCGCGCAGCAGGCGGCGGCGGAACGTCGTGGACGGGCGGCCGCGCAGGCACAGGGCGTCCGCCAGAAGGCCCAGCGACTGGCACCGCTCCACGATGTCCGCGGCGAAGATCCCCTCGGCGACGAACAGCGGCGTGCGCTCGATGTGGAAGCCCTCGTGACCGGTCCGGGAGCTGGTCGCGATGTCGTACACCGGTATGTCGGTCCGCCCGGTGCGGCACAGTTCCGTGATCGCGGCGACCGCCGCGTCCGCGTCCCAGGACAGTGCGGAGTCCCAGTCGATGTCCGTGCTCCCGCTGACGAGCGGCAGCGTGGGGTCGCCCGCCCCCTTGTAGAAGTCGTCGAGCCGCAGCACCGGAAGACCGGTACGGGCGGCGAGGGAGGACTTGCCGGAGCCGGAGGGGCCCGCCAACAGAACGACGCGGGTCGAAATCGCATGGGAACTCACGGAACACAAGTGTGAGGCATTGATCCGCACAGGGGATCCCCGGAGGCGTGGTTGGTATCCGGCATCACACCTCAACTACGCTGTGCACTCGATTGATTACTCGATCGATGGTTCGATCGGCCCGATCAGGTGGGAACTCCATGGCACGTCACGCACTTTCCAAGTCCCGGCGCCGCGCACTGCTGCGGGCAGGTCTGACCGTCACCGCGGTGGGTGCCGCGCTCGGCGCGGGGGGTGCGGCGGCCCAGGCCGCCCCGCTGCCCCTCGTACAGGCGACGGGGACCGACACCAGCCTCGGTGATGCGAGCGAGGCCGCGGGCGGCGCGGTCACGGGGGCGCTCGGCCACTCGCTCGACAACGGCATCGCGCCCGTGACGCATCTGCGCCTCGACCCGCTGGCCGGTACGGGGGTGGATCCGCTGGACAACGCGGTGGGGACGCAGGTCGCCGACTTCAAGCCCGTCTCCACCGCCGCCCTCACCGACCCGGTGACCAGCGGCGGCGCGCTGAAGGACCTGCCCCTGCTGGGGCAGGTCACGGGCCTGCTGCACGGCTGAAACGGACGCGGCCCGTGCCCGGGGTGTCCCGGGCGCGGGCCGCTGCCGTATCCGCGTCAGTACGAGGAGCCCGCCGCGCCCAGCGCGCCCGTCGGGTGCCAGACCGTCTTGGTCTCCAGGAATGCCGTCAGACGGCGGGTGCCCGGATCGGCCGACCAGTCGGCTCCGTCCACAGCCTGTGGGCGGGAGACGCGCTTCAGGTTGTCGGCCGCCGCGATCTCCAGCTCCTTCGCCAGATCCGCGCCGGCTCCCGTGAGGTCGATGCCGTTGACGTCCTGGTGCGAGGCGAGCGGCGCGGCGATCTCCGCCGTCCTCCCCGACAGGATGTTGACGACTCCGCCCGGCAGGTCCGAGGTGGCCAGCACCTCGCCCAGCGACAGGGCGGGCAGCGGGGACTGCTCCGAGGCCACGACGACCGCCGTGTTGCCGGCCGCGATCACCGGGGCGAGCACCGAGATCAGGCCCAGGAACGACGACTCCTGCGGGGCCAGGACGGTCACGACGCCCGTCGGCTCCGGGGTCGAGAGGTTGAGATACGGCCCCGCGACCGGGTTCGCCCCGCCCACGATCTGGGCGATCTTGTCCGTCCAGCCCGCGTACCAGACCCAGCGGTCCACCGCCGCGTCCACGACGGCCGCGGCCTTGGACTTCGAAAGCCCCTCGGCCTCCGCCACCTCACGGACGAACTGGTCCCGGCGGCCCTCCAGCATCTCCGCGATGCGGTAGAGGATCTGGCCGCGGTTGTACGCGGTCGCGCCCGACCAGCCGCCGAACGCCTTGCGCGCCGCCACGACGGCGTCCCGCGCGTCCTTGCGGGAGGACTGGGGAGCGTTCGCCAGCCACGTGCCCTTCGAGTCCGTCACCTCGTACACCCGGCCGCTCTCGGAGCGGGGGAACTTGCCCCCGACGTACAGCTTGTAGGTCTTGAAGACGCTCAGTCGCCCGTCAGACATCGAGGTAGGCCTCCAGACCATGACGGCCGCCTTCGCGGCCGAAGCCCGACTCCTTGTAACCGCCGAACGGCGAGGTCGGGTCGAACTTGTTGAACGTGTTGGCCCAGACGACGCCCGCCCGGAGCTTGTTCGCCACCGCGAGGATGCGGGAGCCCTTCTCCGTCCAGATGCCGGCCGAGAGGCCGTACTGGCTGTTGTTGGCCTTGGCGACCGCCTCGTCCGGCGTACGGAACGTCAGCACGGACAGGACCGGGCCGAAGATCTCGTCGCGGGCGACGGTGTGCGCCTGGGTGACGCCGGTGAACAGCGTCGGCGCGAACCAGTAGCCGGCCGAGGGGAGCTCGCACGGCGCCGACCAGCGGTCCGCGCCCTCGGCCTCGCCCGTCTCGACGAGCGCGGTGATCCGGGAGAGCTGCGCCGCGGAGTTGATCGCGCCGATGTCGGTGTTCTTGTCCAGCGGGTCGCCGAGGCGCAGCGTGGTGAGCCGGCGCTTGAGGGCGTCCAGCAGCTCCTCCTCGATGGACTCCTGCACGAGGAGGCGCGAGCCCGCGCAGCAGACCTGGCCCTGGTTGAAGAAGATGCCGGTGACGATGCCCTCGACGGCCTGGTCGATCGGCGCGTCGTCGAAGACGATGTTGGCGCCCTTGCCGCCCAGCTCCAGCGTGGCCTTCTTGTCCGTGCCGGCGATCTGGCGGGCGATGGCCTTGCCGACCGCCGTCGATCCCGTGAAGGCGATCTTGTTGACGTCGCCGTGCTCGACGAGGGCCGAGCCCGCGTCCCCGTAGCCCGTCAGGATGTTCACGACACCCTTGGGGAGACCGGCCTGGCGGCAGATGTCCGCGAAGAAGAGCGCGGAGAGCGGGGTCGTCTCGGCGGGCTTGAGCACCACCGTGTTGCCGGTGGCGAGCGCCGGGGCGATCTTCCACGCGAGCATCAGCAGCGGGAAGTTCCACGGGATGATCTGGCCGGCGACGCCGAGCGGGCGCGGGTTCGCTCCGTAGCCGGCGTGGTCCAGCTTGTCGGCCCAGCCCGCGTAGTAGAAGAAGTGCGCGGCGACCAGCGGGAGGTCCGCGTCGCGGGTCTCCTTGATCGGCTTGCCGTTGTCCAGCGTCTCCAGGACGGCCAGTTCGCGCGAGCGCTCCTGGATGATCCGGGCGATCCGGAAGAGGTACTTGGCGCGCTCGGAGCCGGGCAGCGCCGACCACTTCTCGAACGCGCGGCGGGCCGCCTTCACGGCCCGGTCCACGTCCGCGGAGCCCGCCTGCGCGACCTCGGAGAGCACCTCCTCGGACGACGGGCTGACCGTCTTGAAGACCTTGCCGTCGGCGGCGTCGGTGAACTCGCCGTCGATGAACAGGCCGTACGAGGGGGCGATGTCGACGACGGAACGGGACTCCGGCGCCGGTGCGTACTCGAATGCAGATGCCATGGGAATCAGTCCACCGTCACGTAATCGGGGCCGGAGTAACGGCCGGTGCTGAGCTTCTGGCGCTGCATCAGCAGGTCGTTCAGCAGGCTGGAGGCGCCGAAGCGGAACCAGTGGTTGTCCAGCCAGTCCTCGCCCGCCGTCTCGTTCACCAGCACCAGGAACTTGATGGCGTCCTTGGTGGTGCGGATGCCGCCGGCCGGCTTCACGCCGATCTGGACGCCGGTCTGCGCACGGAAGTCGCGCACCGCCTCCAGCATCAGCAGGGTGTTCGCGGGGGTGGCGTTGACCCCGACCTTGCCGGTCGACGTCTTGATGAAGTCCGCGCCCGCCAGCATCCCGAGCCAGGAGGCCCGCCGGATGTTGTCGTACGTGGACAGCTCGCCGGTCTCGAAGATCACCTTCAGCCGTGCCCGGCCGCACTCGGCCTTCACGGCGAGGATCTCCTCGTAGACCTTCAGATAGCGGCCGGAGAGGAAGGCGCCCCGGTCGATCACCATGTCGATCTCGTCCGCACCGGCGGCCACCGCGTCACGGACGTCCGCGAGCTTCACACCGAGCGCGGCGCGCCCGGCGGGGAAGGCCGTCGCCACCGACGCGACCTTCACGCCGGAGCCGGCCAGGGCGGCGGCCGCGGTCGCCGCCATGTCGGGGTAGACGCACACGGCCGCGGTGCGCGGGGACGTGCGGTCGGTGGGATCGGGGTTGACGGCCTTGGCGGCGAGAGCCCGGACCTTGCCCGGGGTGTCCGCGCCTTCCAGCGTCGTCAGGTCGATCATCGAAATGGCCAGGTCGATGGCGTACGCCTTGGCCGTCGTCTTGACCGAACGGGTTCCGAGCGAGGCGGCGCGCGCTTCCAGGCCGACGGCGTCGACGCCGGGCAGCCCGTGCAGGAAGCGGCGCAGCGCACTGTCGGACGCCGTCGCGTCGGCGAATGCGGGGGCAGTGGTGGGCATGGTCACCACATGAGCATATCTACGCGCGTAGCGGCCTGTACAGGGGGCCGTGTGCTTCGCGCATCACGCGGCGCCCCCGCGGGAGGCGTGAAGATACACGCGCGCGCGTCCGGGCCCGCCCTGCCCGCCGTCGTAAGCACGTCGGTGACCTGCCCCTTCCTCCTCCGTACGCGTGTCCGGGCGGCCGCCCCCGCGCCCATGGCGGACGTCAGGCAGAATCGGGCGCATGACGAGCCCCACACCGCCCTCCGAGCCCACCTACGCCGACCGGACGTTCCGGTCGCCCGCCGGGCTGGTCGGGGGTGTCCTGCTGTTGCTGCTCCTCGGCTGGATCGGCGGGGACGCGGCCGTCCGGGGCGAGGGCCGGGTGCCGTGGCTGGCGCTGGCCGGTCTGCTGACCGTCGTGCCGCTGGTGGTCGCCTTCACGTTGCGGCCGGCGGTGTTCGCCAACGACCGGCGCATCCGGATCCGTAATCCGTTCCGGACGATCACGCTGCCGTGGAGCGACGTCGCGGATGTCCGGGCCGGGTACTCGAGCGAGCTCTTCACGCACGACGGCGGGAAGTACCAGCTCTGGGCGGTCCCGGTCTCGCTGCGGCAGCGCAAGAAGGCCGCCCGTCACCAGTCCCGGCAGTCGCTCGACGACCCGTACGGCAGGACGTCCGTCACCGCCGACGTGCGGGACGCGCAGGCGCGGTCGGCGGCCGCCGACCAGTCGGTCCGTGACCTGAGGGAACTGGCCGAACGCGCGGCAGACAAGCCCGCCGCCGACGGCCCCGCAAAGTCGGTCCGCTGGGCGTACGAGGTGATCGCGCCGGCCGTGGTGGGTGCGGTGCTGCTGGTGGTGCTGGGCGCCATCGGCTGAGGGCCT
The DNA here is from genome assembly GCF_040302845.1 of Streptomyces sp. NPDC096323. NCBI lineage: Bacteria > Bacillati > Actinomycetota > Actinomycetes > Kitasatosporales > Streptomycetaceae > Streptomyces > Streptomyces sp. NPDC096323. The sequence continues at coordinate 114,416 of NZ_JBEOSI010000005.1, read as the reverse complement.
TCCGGGCGGGGTCCGGGGGCCGTCAGGCCCTCAGGCGGCGCGTCCCTCCGTGCCGCGGCCGCCGCCCGCCGCCTGCCCCGCTCCGGCGAGGAACGGTTCCAGCAGGCCGAGCAGCGCCTGCGGGCGGTGCAGCGGAATGATGTGGCCGCAGTCCTCGACGAGGTGGCCGACGAGGTCGTCGGCCACCGGCCGGAGCTGCTGTTCGAGCGCTCTGCCCACGGGGTGGGAGCCGATCGTCATGACCGGGACGGTCAGCCGGCCCCGGCGCACGGATTCCCGGATCTGGCGGGCGCTCGTCGGCAGTGCCCGGTAGTACGAGAAGGCGCAGCGCAGAGCCTCGGTCCCGGTGTACGCGCGGACGAAGGCGTCGCGGACAGCGGGAGCCACGCCCTCGCCGAGCGTCCCCTCGGTGAGGAACCAGTCGATGTACCGGGCTTCGTGCCCGGTGAGCACGGACTCCGCGAGTCCGGGCACGTCGTGGAAGCCGAACCACCAGGGCGCCCCGTGGGCCAGGAATTCCTCGGCACCCGGCAGGCCGCCCATGAGCGACTCCATGAGGACGAGCCGCCCGACCCGGCCGGGCCGGCGCATGGCGAGCAGGAACGCCGATGGTGCGCCCGCGTCGATGCCGATCACGGACGCGGAGCTCTCCCCGAGGGCGTCGAGGAGGGCCTCGGCGTCGCCCGCGAGCGTCCCGGCGTCGTATCCGCCCTCCGCCCGTGTGCTCAGCCCGAATCCCCGCAGGTCGGGTGCGATGACGCGGTGGCGACCGGCCAGCTCGTCCATGACGTGGGTCCACAGCTGCCAGGTGTGGGGGAAGCCGTGCAGCAGCAGGACGGCAGGGCCGTCGCCGGCGACCGCCACGTTGAGCTCGACGCCGTTGGCCGTGATCCGGCGGAGCTCGACGGGGTGGTGAGCGCTGCGCGGCGGGGGCGGTGACACGGGCATGTGGTTCTCCAGGCGGTTACCAATGGTGACAACACAACCGTAGGTAACTAGCCTGGGGGTGCCAAGACCGCACTTCTGCCTCAGGTGGTGAGTTCCAGGTGACCTCTTCGGCACCACAGTCCCGCGACGGACGCCGCGGGGACCTCTTCGATGCGCAGTGCCCGACCCGCCGCCTGCTGGACCGCATCGGCACGAAGTGGATGTCGATGGCCGTCAAGGTGCTGGCGGAGGCGGCCCCCGGGGAGGTGCGCTTCGGTGAGCTCCAGCGCGCGATGACGGGCATCTCGCAGAAGATGCTGTCGGTCACCCTTCGAGGGCTGACCCACGACGGCCTGGTCGGCCGCCGGGTGGAACCGTCGGTGCCGCCTCGCGTGTACTACCGGCTCACCCCGCTCGGCCTGACCCTGGTGGAACCGCTGGCCGCGCTGCGCGCGTGGGCCGAGGAGCACATGGCCGAGGTCGACCTGGCGAACCTGCGCGGCGAGCAGGAGGAAGCGGCGGCCGAATCCTGACCTGCGGGCCGGCAGGGCGGGCGCGAGGCGCCGGCTCACGTGCCCGAGAGGTACGTGAGCCGGCGTCCGGATGCTCCGCGTGTTCGGCGTGTTCCGGGTCAGATCCCGGCCGCGGCGGCCAGGTCGCGCTTGATGCCGGCCAGGAGCTCGGCGCCCCTCGCTCGGGCCGCGGGCAGCTCGCCGGCCGAGCCGACCGGCACCACGACCTCCAGATAGCACTTGAGCTTCGGCTCGGTGCCGCTCGGGCGGACGATCACCCGGGCGCCCTGAAGGTGGTAGCGCAGCCCGTCCGTGGGCGGCAGCAGCTCGGTGCCGTTCGACAGGTCCTCGGCGGAGGTGACGGCCAGGCCCGCGAGCGCGGCCGGCGGCTGCTCGCGCAGGCGGCGCATGGCGTCCGCGATGACGGACAGGTCCTCGACGCGGACCGACAGCTGGTCGGTGGCGTGCAGCCCGTGGTCGACCGCGAGGTCGTCCAGAAGGTCGAGCAGGGTGCGGCCCCGCTCCTTGAGTACGGAGGCGAGTTCGGCGACCAGCAGCGCGGCCGTGATGCCGTCCTTGTCGCGGACGCCGTCCGGATCGACGCAGTAGCCGAGCGCCTCCTCGTAGCCGTACCGCAGTCCGTCCACGCGGGCGATCCACTTGAAGCCGGTCAGCGTCTCCTCGTAGCCGAGGCCCGCCTTCTCCGCGATCCGGCCGAGGAGGGACGAGGACACGATGGACTCGGCGAAGACGCCGGTGACACCGCGGCCCACGAGGTGGGCGGCGAGCAGCGCGCCGACCTCGTCGCCGCGCAGCATCCGCCAGCCGCCGTCCGCCGCCGGGTCCGGGACGGCGACGGCACAGCGGTCCGCGTCCGGGTCGTTGGCGATGACGATGTCAGGGTCCGCGCGCCGGGCCGTGGCGAACGCGAGATCCATCGCGCCGGGCTCCTCCGGGTTGGGGAAGGCCACGGTGGGGAACGCGGGGTCGGGCTCGGCCTGCTCGGCGACGAGGACCGGGGCGGGGAAGCCCGCACGGTCGAAGGCGGCGGTGAGCACGGAGGCGCCGACGCCGTGCATCGCGGTGTAGACGACGCGGGCGGTGCGCGGCGACCCGTCGGCCAGCACGGTGTCCGTACGCGCCAGGTAGGCGTCCAGGACCTCGTCGCCGAGGGTCTCCCAGCCGTCGTCGGGGCGGGGCACGGTGTCCAGCGGGCCGACCGCGGCGATCGCGGCGGCGATCTCCCCGTCGGCCGGCGGCACGATCTGCGAACCGTCCCCGAGGTAGACCTTGTAGCCGTTGTCGCGCGGCGGGTTGTGGCTGGCGGTGACCTCGACGCCCGCGACGGCCCCGAGATGCCTTATGGCGTACGCCAGCACGGGGGTGGGGAGCGGGCGGGGGAGCACGGCCGCCCGCAGACCGGCGCCGGTCATGACGGCGGCCGTGTCGCGGGCGAAGTCGGTGGACTTGTAGCGGGCGTCGTAGCCGATGACGACGAGGCCGCCGGCCTGCCCCTGGTCCTTCAGGTACGCGGCGAGGCCGGCGGCGGCGCGGATGACGACGGCCCGGTTCATCCGCATGGGCCCGGCGCCGATCTCACCGCGGAGGCCGGCGGTGCCGAACTGGAGCGTGCCGGCGAAACGGGCGGTGAGCTCGTCGAGGTCCTCGGCGGCGATGAGCGCGGCGAGCTCGTCGCGGGTCTCGGGGTCGGGGTCCTCGGCGAGCCAGGTCCTGGCCCGGGCGATGAGGTCCTGGGTCGTCACGGTGTCGGCCTTTCCGGTTTCGGGGGTGTGGGTGTGGGTGCGGGGTGGTGGGGCCTGCGGCGCTTGTGTTCCCCTACCCGCCCTTCCCGAACCCGGGGCTACGCCGCCGGACCCCGCGCCTCGAACGCCGGGGGGCTGGGCGTGCGGCCCCGGGTTTCGCCCGCGGCAGTCACCATCACGCCGGCCGGGCAAAATCAAGCCCCCGGGGGGACCGAGAAGCGGGGGTACGGGGGCCAGCGCCCCCGCAAAGGCGCCGGGCGGGCGTCAGATCCGGTCCAGGACCCGCGCCAGCAGCGAGCCCATCCGGGTCGCCGAGTCGCGGCCCGCCTGCAGGACCTCTTCGTGGTTCAGCGGCTCACCGCTCAGGCCGGCCGCCAGGTTCGTCACCAGGGAGATGCCCAGCACCTCCGCACCCGCCTCGCGGGCCGCGATGGCCTCCAGCACGGTGGACATGCCGACGAGGTCGCCGCCCATCACGCGGACCATGTTGATCTCGGCCGGGGTCTCGTAGTGCGGGCCGGGGAACTGCACGTACACGCCCTCTTCGAGGGTCTCGTCGATCTCCTTGCACAGCGCCCGCAGCCGCGGGGAGTACAAGTCGGTCAGGTCGACGAAGTTGGCGCCGATGATCGGCGACGCCGCCGTGAGGTTGATGTGGTCGCTGATCAGGACCGGCTGTCCGGGGCGCATGCCCTCGCGCAGACCGCCGCAGCCGTTCGTCAGCACGACGGTCTTGCAGCCCGCGGCGACGGCGGTGCGCACCCCGTGCGACACGGCGGCCACGCCGCGGCCCTCGTAGAAGTGCGTACGGCCCAGGAAGACCAGGACGCGCTTGCCGCCGATGCGGTACGAGCGGATCGTGCCGCCGTGGCCCTCGACGGCGGGGGCGGGGAAACCGGGGAGGTCCGTCACCGGGAACTCGGCCTCCGGAGTGCCCAGCGCATCGCCGGCGGGCGCCCAGCCGGAGCCCATCACGAGGGCGACGTCGTGGGTCTCGGCACCGGTCAGCTCGCGCAGGCGGGCGGCGGCGTCGGCGGCGGCGACGTGCGGGTCGCCCTGGATGTGGTCCGGAATAACTGATGCGTTCACGCCGATGAGCGTAACCGCAGAATCCCTACGCGCGTAGATGCTCCCGTACAGAGTCTTCTCGCGTTCGTTCGTGCGTTCGTACAGCCAAGCCGTCGGGATCTTGGAAAACCGCAGATCAGAGCGGGTCGGGGCGGGTCGGAGCGGGCTTGCGGCGCTCAGCAGGGGCGCTTGCGGAGTTCCATCACATAATCGTGCGGCGCACCCGCGGAATCGGCCGCGTCGGCCACCTCGCCCAGGTACCGGGCCGAAGGCAGTCCGCCCTCGTACCCGTTGAGTACGTACATCCAGGCCGGCTCCTCGCCGTCCAGCGTGTGCACCCGGACCCGCATGCGGCGGTAGATGTCGAGGCCCACGCCCTCCCAGCGGTCCATGGAGTCCTCGTCCATCGGCGCCAGGTCGTACAGCGCCACGAAGACCTGGGAGCGGGGCGCCTCGACCACCGTGGCCAGCGCGCCCTCCCAGCCCATCTGCTCGCCGCCGAACGTCAGCCGCCAGCCGTTCAGCCAGCCGGTGCCGCGCAGCGGGGAGTGCGGTGCGCGGCGCGTCATCAGCCGCGCGTCGAGGTTGCCGGCGTACGCGGCGTAGAGCGACATGAGATCGAGGGTACGGGAGGTGGTGGCGGGAGCGTCGATTCCTGAGAGGAACAACCGGGGGAACAATCCGGTCATGGTGCCCGGATTCACGGGCGGCCACCCTTGTGCGGGGCGCCCCTGCGCACGTATGGAGGGCCCCGGGGCGAAGCACCTTGGCGCGTGCGGGACAATGAAGTACGTACTGCATTCCCCCGGGGCGGCTCCCCGGACCCCCGGCCGGGGCAGCAGACGGCCGCGGGACGAGAAACGCGAGGCGGACTTTTCGTGACCCGGATCGTGATCATCGGCGGCGGACCCGGCGGGTACGAGGCGGCATTGGTGGGCGCCCAGCTCGGCGCGGAGGTGACCGTCGTCGACTGCGACGGCCTCGGCGGCGCGTCCGTGCTCACCGACTGCGTGCCCTCCAAGACCCTGATCGCGACGGCGGAGGTGATGACCACCTTCGACTCCTCGTACGAGGAGCTCGGCATCATCGTCGCGGACGACACGCCGCACATCGAGCAGGCGGCGCGTGTGGTCGGCGTCGACCTGGGCAAGGTCAACCGGCGGGTGAAGCGCCTGGCGCTCGCCCAGTCCCACGACATCACCGCCTCCGTCACCCGTGCGGGTGCCAGGGTGATGCGCGGGCGCGGCCGTCTGGAGGGCCTCCAGGCCGCCGACGGCTCCCGCCAGGTCGTCGTCACCGCGGCCGACGGCACGGCGGAGACGCTCACCGCCGACGCCGTGCTGATCGCCACTGGCGGTCACCCCCGGGAGATCCCGGACGCCCTCCCCGACGGCGAGCGGATCCTGAACTGGACCCAGGTCTACGACCTCGACGAGCTCCCCGAGGAGCTCATCGTCGTCGGCTCCGGTGTCACCGGCGCCGAGTTCGCCGGCGCCTACCAGGCCCTCGGCTCCCGCGTCACGCTCGTCTCCTCCCGGGACCGCGTGCTGCCGGGCGAGGACCCGGACGCGGCGGCCGTCCTGGAGGACGTCTTCCGCCGCCGCGGCATGAACGTGATGGCCCGCTCCCGCGCCCAGTCCGCCAAGCGGGTCGGCGACCGGGTCGAGGTGACCCTCGCCGACGGCCGGGTCATCACCGGCTCGCACTGCCTGATGGCGGTCGGCGCGATCCCGAACAGCGCGGGCATGGGCCTGGAGGAGGCCGGGGTCCGGCTCAAGGACTCGGGCCACATCTGGACCGACAAGGTCTCCCGCACCAGCGCGCCGGGCGTCTACGCGGCCGGTGACGTCACCGGGATCTTCGCGCTCGCCTCGGTCGCCGCCATGCAGGGCCGGATCGCGATGTACCACTTCCTCGGTGACGCGGTCGCCCCGCTGAACCTGAAGACGGTCTCCTCGAACGTCTTCACCGACCCCGAGATCGCCACGGTCGGCTACAGCCAGGCCGACGTCGACGCCGGCAAGATCGAGGCACGCGTCGTCAAGCTCCCGCTGCTGCGCAACCCGCGCGCCAAGATGCAGGGCATCCGGGACGGCTTCGTCAAGATCTTCTGCCGGCCCGGCACCGGCATCGTGGTCGGCGGCTGTGTCGTCGCGCCGAAGGCGAGCGAGCTGATCCACCCCATCTCGATCGCGGTCGACAACAATCTGACCGTGGAACAGATCGCAAAGGCCTTCACTGTGTACCCGTCCCTGTCGGGATCGATCGCGGAAGTGGCCCGTCAGTTGCACAGCCGCAAGACCGCGGGCGAGGGGTAGCCGTCCCGGGGAAACCGGCATTACGCGGCAACCCCCGGCAACTCAGGCGGCCCTCCTGCCGCCGTTCGATCAGTACGGAACAACAACGGGGCCGCCTATACCACTTGGCGGCCCCTTGTGTGTACAACTTCTGTTATTCGGCGCAAACAGCTGAAAACGTGCGTGCGGTGACGTTACTGTCAGTTCTGTGTTCGCTGCAGAACGTCGTCAGTTGATCCTCGAAATGGTGCGTGCCAACGGGGCGGTATCGCTCCGTGAGCTCGCCCGCGTCGTCCAGACCTCCGAAGTGACCGTACGGCGGGACGTGCGGGCACTGGAGGCAGAAGGACTCCTCGACCGCCGGCACGGCGGTGCGGTTTTGCCGGGCGGTTTTACGCGGGAGTCCGGCTTTCCGCAGAAATCCCATCTCGCCACCGCGGAGAAAACGGCCATCGCCGACCTGGCCGCCGGTCTCGTCGAAGAGGGCGAGGCCATCGTGGTCGGCGCCGGTACGACCACGCAGGAGCTGGCCCGCCGGCTCGCGCGGGTCCCCGGCCTGACCGTGGTCACCAACTCGCTGCTGGTCGCCCAGGCGTTGGCCCATGCCAACCGGGTGGAAGTGGTGATGACCGGGGGCACCCTGCGCGGTTCCAACTACGCCCTCGTGGGCAGTGGTGCCGAGCAGTCGCTCCAGGGCCTCCGGGTCTCGCGCGCCTTCCTGTCCGGGAGCGGGCTCACCGCCGAACGCGGGCTCTCCACGTCCAACATGCTCTCCGCGAGCGTGGACCGGGCGCTGGTGCAGGCCGCGGGGGAGGTGGTGGTCCTCGCCGACCACACCAAGCTCGGCTCCGACACCATGTTCCAGACCGTGCCGACGGATCTCATCACCCGTCTGGTGACGGACGAACCGGCCGCGCACGACGACCGGGCGGCCGCGGAGCTGCAGGCCCTGGCGGACCAGGGCGTGCAGATCGCGGTGGCGGGTGCGGGAGGTGGGCCCGCCTCGGCCGATGCCGGGCCGCCGGGCCGGTCCGCCCGTCGCGACATGCCCCTGCCGGGGCAGCGGCGCACGCACGCGCAGCCGTTGCGGGGGGCTTCGGTGCTGGCCGAGCAGGGGGGCCAGGGGGAGCGGGCTCGGGTGGCGGACCTGCGGCGGCGGTAGCGGGCGCGCCGGCCGCAGGGCTCAGGCCCCGCAGCTCAGCCCCCGTACCGTCAGCGTCAGCAGCCGGTCCGCCAGTTCCGGATCGTCCGGGAACTGCTCGGCGGCCAGTGCGATCGCGTTCGTCAGCTGCATCAGGTCGCCTATGGACACCTCGGCCCGCACCGCCCCGCTCGCCTGCGCCCGGGCCAGTAGCGCCGAACCGGCCTCGCGCAACGGCACGTTGCACGGGGACAGGGCCGAGGTCTCGTCCCGGCACGTCGACATGAGTGCCTGGGCAAGCCCCCGGTACTCACCCGCATGAGTGATGAGCGCGCCCAGCCACTCCACCAGGCCGGTGCACGGCTGCTCCACCTCCGCCAGTTCGCGGGAGCGGGTGATCAGGGAGGCCACCGCCTCCTGGAAGACCGCGCTCATCAGCGCGTGCCGGGTCGGGAAGTGCCGGTACAGCGTGCCGATGCCCACGCCGGCCCGTCGTGCGACGTCCTCCAGGGAGGCGTCGGTGCCGTGCTCGGCGAAGGAGTCGCGGGCCTCGGCCAGCAGCCGGTCGTAGTTGCGGCGCGCGTCGGCGCGCATGGGCCGGTCCGGCGCGCGGGCCGGTGTCCCTGCCGTACTCATCGCCATCGCGCAGTCCTCCCTGTGTCCGCCCCGGGGTCCAGGATGCCATCGCGCAACCGGAGGTGCCCTCCGTAACGCTGGACGGCCCGAGCCGCACCCCCGCAATGACCGGCGCCCCGCTCACGTCCGTGACGTGAGCGGGGCGCCGGTGGAACAGATGCGACGGATGCCGCGGATCAGTCCTTGATCTCGCAGATGACGGCGCCGGAGGAGACCGAGGTGCCGACCTCGGCGGCGAGGCTCTTGATGGTGCCGGCGCGGTGCGCGTTGAGGGGCTGCTCCATCTTCATGGCCTCCAGGACGACGATCAGGTCGCCCTCCTTGACCTCCTGGCCTTCCTCGACGGCGATCTTCACGATGGTGCCCTGCATCGGGGAGGCGAGGGTGTCGCCCGAGGCCGCCGAGCCGGACTTCTTGGCCGCGCGGCGCTTGGGCCTGGCGCCCGCCGCGAGCCCCGTGCGGGCCAGGCTCATGCCGAGCGAGGAGGGCAGTGAGACCTCGAGACGCTTGCCGCCGACCTCGACGACGACCGTCTCGCGGCCGGACTCCTCGTCCGTCTCCGTGTCGGCCGGAGCGGCGAACGGCTTGATCTCGTTGACGAATTCCGTCTCGATCCAGCGGGTGTGGATACGGAACGGGTCACTGGTGAACGCCGGGTCGGCGACGACCGCGCGGTGGAAGGGGATGGCGGTGGCCATGCCCTCGACGTTGAACTCGGCCAGGGCGCGGGCCGCGCGCTGGAGCGCCTGTGCGCGCGTCGCGCCGGTCACGATCAGCTTGGCGAGCAGGGAGTCCCAGGCGGGGCCGATGACCGAGCCGGACTCCACGCCCGCGTCGAGGCGGACGCCGGGGCCGGTGGGCGGGGCGAAGAGGGTGACGGTGCCGGGGGCGGGCAGGAAGCCGCGGCCCGGGTCCTCGCCGTTGATCCGGAACTCGAAGGAGTGGCCCCGCATCTCCGGGTCGCCGTAGCCGAGCTCCTCGCCGTCGGCGATGCGGAACATCTCGCGTACGAGGTCGATGCCGGTGACCTCCTCGGTCACCGGGTGCTCCACCTGGAGGCGGGTGTTGACCTCGAGGAAGGAGATCGTGCCGTCCGTGCCGACCAGGAATTCGACCGTGCCGGCGCCGACGTAGCCGGCTTCCTTCAGGATCGCCTTGGACGCCGCGTACAGCTCCGCGTTCTGCGCGTCGGACAGGAAGGGGGCCGGGGCCTCCTCGACCAGCTTCTGGTGGCGGCGCTGCAGCGAGCAGTCACGGGTGGAGACGACGACGACGTTGCCGTGGGTGTCGGCCAGGCACTGGGTCTCCACGTGGCGCGGCTTGTCGAGGTAGCGCTCCACGAAGCACTCCCCGCGCCCGAACGCGGCGACGGCCTCGCGGACCGCGGAGTCGTACAGCTCCGGGATCTCCTCCAGCGTGCGCGCGACCTTGAGCCCGCGCCCGCCACCGCCGAACGCGGCCTTGATCGCGATCGGCAGCCCGTGCTCCTTCGCGAAGGCGACGACCTCGGCGGAACCCTCGACCGGGTCGGGGGTCCCCGCCACGAGCGGGGCGCCTGCGCGCTGGGCGATGTGACGGGCGGCGACCTTGTCACCGAGGTCCCGGATCGCCTGCGGCGGCGGGCCGATCCACGTGAGACCGGCGTCCAGCACGGCCTGGGCGAACTCGGCGTTCTCCGACAGGAAGCCGTAACCCGGGTGGATCGCGTCCGCCCCCGAGTCCTTGGCCGCCTGGAGCACCTTGGCCATGTCCAGATAGCTGGCGGCCGGGGTGTCACCGCCCAGGGCGAATGCCTCGTCGGCCGCACGCACATGCAGAGCGTCGCGGTCCGGGTCTGCGTAGACGGCCACGCTCCCGATTCCCGCGTCCCGGCAAGCTCGGGCAACACGGACAGCAATTTCGCCACGGTTGGCGATGAGCACCTTGCGCACGATGGCTCCCTCCTTGAAACAAGCTGAGTTTAGGGACAACCGACACGGCCTAACGACCCGTCCCCACTCGTGAGCTTGCCCACACGGAGTGTGATTCGAGGCATTCTCGAGTCGCGAAATCCCTTGTGGCACCACGGTACGCCGGGGACCATGACCGCACAGTAGCCACGAGGTGTGGTCCAGGTCTCTGTCGGCACGGGCAGCGACCCCCCGTGATTCTTTGTCGGCTTCCTACTAAGCGACGCGAGATTCTTTGCGCGGCACACCCGGGCGTGCACAACAGGAGTGCGACGCCGCGGCGTCCGGGATGTGAAGGGGCCGCCCAACCCCTTGTCGTGGGCATTACCCGTTAGTAGGGTCCGCGCTATCGCAGATACTGCAGGTAACAGGGGGTGAGCTCCATGGTCCGCAGACCGGTGGCCTTCATAGCCGCGCTCGTGCTGTTCGCGGAGGCCGTGGGCATCGTGATCGTCAACGTGGTCCTCGGGACGGTCGTGAAGAACCAGGACATGTCCCTGGCGGGCACGGACCCCGATGTCATGTCCAAGGGCACCTGGGCGCTGGGCGCCGTCTCGGGACTCTTCCTGGTGCTGTGCGGCGTGCTGCTCCTGCTGGCCGGCATCCGCGACCGGGCCCCGGGGCGCGTCGCCCGGATCGTGCTCATCGGCTGCGCGGTCGTCCACGGGGTCCTGGGCGCGCTGACGGTCGGCCTGGTGGGCTGGCCGGCGTTCGCCTTCATGATGGTGGTGCTCGGCCTGATCGTGCTGACCCTGGTGGCGTACGGGCCCGGCGACGAGGAACCGGCCACCGGTGCCGAGCCCGAGCAGCCGGCGGCCCCCGCCCCCGCCTGAACGGGTCCCTCAGACCCAGAGGTCGGTGACCTGGATCCCGAGCTCGCCCAGCAGCCGCCGCAGCAACGGCAGCGAGAGCCCGATGACATTGCCCGGGTCCCCGTCGATGGAGTCCACGAACGGCGCGGAACGCCCGTCGAGGGTGAAGGCCCCCGCCACGTGCAGCGGCTCGCCGGAGGCCACGTAGGCGGCGACCTCGGCGTCCGAGGGCTCACCGAAGCGGACCGTCGTCGACGCGGTCGCGGCGGCGGTGCGCCCGCTCGCGGTGTCGATCACGCTGTGGCCGGTCCGCAGGACCCCGGAGCGGCCGCGCATGGACTTCCAGCGGGCCGTGGCCTCCTCGGCGTCGGCCGGCTTGCCGAGCGCCTCGCCGTCCAGTTCCAGTACGGAGTCGCAGCCGATGACCAGCGCCCCGGCGGCCTCCGGACGGGCGGCCACGGCGGCGGCCTTGGCCCGGGCCAGGACCAGCGCGAGCTCGGCCGGTGTCGGCGCGCTCAGCGCGTCCTCGTCGACCCCGCTGACGATCACCTCGGGCGCGAAGCCCGCTTGGCGCAGAAGGCCGAGGCGGGCGGGTGATTGTGAGGCGAGCACGAGGCGGCGGGGCGCGGGATCAGTCATGCGGGCCATCGTACAAATCGGCCGCCTGCGCGGTGCGCCGCCCTTGGCGCGGCTCGGCAGGTCAGTGGATTCCCAGGACGAACATCGCGACCACCATGGCCAGCGCGAGCACCAGACCGGCGCGCCGCAGCATCTCCTGGGCGTCGCGCAGTTCCTTCGGCGGCTCGTTCTCGGGGTCGGACCACAACATGATCCGATCCTGCCGCGCGAGCCGTGGCGGCGCCTGAGTACGCGTACTCAACCGCCGCCACACGCGCCCCTAAGCGGGCCAGTACGTACGTGCCCAGGCGCGCGGTCCCGGCAGGTGGCCGGCGCGCCGGGCCAGCCCGGCCGGGTCGGACCACTGCGCGGGCAGCTCCGGCGCGCCGGACGGCTCGGCGGACACCGCCGCGGCGCGCGCCCGGACCACCGCCAGTGCGGCGGCCAGCTCCTCAGGGGTCGGGTTGCCCCGTACGACCTTGATCATGGCCAGGACCCTTTCTAGAGGGGGATGTTGCCGTGCTTCTTCGGGGGCAGGGACTCCCGCTTGGTGCGGAGCTGCCGCAGCCCCTTCACCACATGGGCCCGGGTCTCCGACGGCATGATCACCGCGTCGACGTAGCCGCGCTCGGCCGCGACGTACGGGTTGAGGAGCGCGTCCTCGTAGTCCGCGATCAGTTCGGCGCGGGTCGCCTCCTGGTCCTCCGCGGCGGCGATCGTGCGGCGGTGCAGGATGTTGACGGCGCCCTGCGCGCCCATGACCGCGATCTGCGCGGTCGGCCAGGCGACGTTGATGTCGGCGCCCAGGTGCTTGGAGCCCATGACGTCGTACGCGCCGCCGAACGCCTTGCGGGTGATCACCGTGATCAGCGGGACGGTCGCCTCCGCGTACGCGTAGATCAGCTTGGCGCCGCGGCGGATGATGCCGCCGTACTCCTGGTCGACGCCCGGCAGGAAGCCCGGGACGTCGACGAACGTCAGCACCGGCACGTTGAAGGCGTCGCACGTGCGGACGAACCGCGCGGCCTTCTCGCTCGCGTTGATGTCCAGGCAACCGGCGAACTGCATCGGCTGGTTGGCGACGACGCCGACCGGATACCCCTCCACCCGGCCGAAGCCGGTGAGGATGTTCGGCGCGAACAGGGCCTGGGTCTCCAGGAATTCGCCGTCGTCCAGCACGTGCTCGATCGCGGTGTGCATGTCGTACGGCTGGTTCGCCGAGTCCGGGATGAGCGTGTCCAGCTCGCGGTCCTCGTCGCTGACCGCCAGGTCAGCCTCCTCCGGGAAGGCCGGGGCCTCGGAGAGGTTGTTCGACGGCAGGTACGACAGCAGCGACTTGACGTACTCGATGGCGTCCTTCTCGTCACCCGCCATGTGGTGCGCCACACCCGAGGTGGTGTTGTGCGTACGGGCGCCGCCCAGCTCCTCGAAGCCGACGTCCTCGCCGGTGACCGTCTTGATGACGTCGGGTCCGGTGATGAACATGTGCGAGGTCTGGTCGACCATGACGGTGAAGTCGGTGATCGCGGGGGAGTAGACCGCGCCGCCGGCGCACGGGCCGACGATCAGGGAGATCTGCGGGATCACACCCGAGGCGTGCACGTTGCGGCGGAAGATCTCCGCGAAGAGGCCCAGTGCCGCGACACCCTCCTGGATGCGGGCGCCGCCGCCGTCGTTGATGCCGATGACCGGACAGCCGGTCTTCAGCGCGAAGTCCATCACCTTGACGATCTTCTCACCGTAGACCTCGCCGAGCGAGCCGCCGAAGATGGTGAAGTCCTGCGAGTACACGCAGACGGGGCGGCCGTCGACCGTGCCGTACCCGGTGACGACGCCGTCTCCGTACGGCCGGTTCTTCTCGATGCCGAAGTTCGTCGACCGGTGCCGGGCGAATTCGTCCAGCTCCACGAAGGAACCCTCGTCGAGCAGGAGACCGACGCGCTCGCGCGCGGTCAGCTTGCCCTTCGCGTGCTGCTTTTCCACCGCGCGCGCGGACCCGGCGTGGGTCGCCTCGTCGATGCGGCGCTGCAGGTCCGCGAGCTTGCCCGCGGTGGTGTGGATGTCGGTCTCTTCCGGCTCGGACATCGGGTGGCGGCTCCCTGCCTGGTCACGGGGACGACGGTGCTGCTGGTCAGCGGACGGAACGGCTGACGGCCCGCACTGCGTACGGCTACTGATCCGTAGCGTATCGGCGCCGATACCGTTCGGCAGTGCGTCGTTTGACACACCTAGGGTGGCTTGCATGACACCCTCGGATGCGCCACAGAGCCGTTGGTCGGACCTGGACCGGCCGCCCCTGAACGTTCCCGCGCTGCGCCGCGGACTGCTGCTGCCGGGCGGGCTGTGGAGCGCCCTCGACGTCGTCGACAGCACCGGTTCCACCAACTCCGACCTCGCCGGGCGCGCGGCCTCCCTGGCCGAGGGCGCCGTCCTGGTCGCGGAGGAGCAGACCGCCGGCCGGGGACGCCTGGACCGCACCTGGACCGCCCCGGCCCGCTCGGGCCTGTTCTTCTCCGTCTACCTGACGCCGGGGGCCGTCCCGGTGCAGCGGTGGGGCTGGCTGCCGCTCCTGGCCGGAGTCGCCGCGGCGACCGGCCTGGCACGGTCGGCGGGCGTCGACACGTCACTGAAATGGCCCAACGACCTGCTGGTCACGGTCGAAGGACAGGAGCGCAAGACGGGCGGCATCCTCGCCGAGCGGGCCGGCGACGGCGTCGTCATCGGCATCGGCCTCAACGTCTCCCTGCGGGCCGACGAACTGCCCGCCCCCACCGCCGCCTCGCTCGCCCTCGCCGGAGCGGTCTCCACCGACCGCGAGACGCTGCTGCGGGGCGTACTGCGCTCCCTGGAGCAGTGGTACGGGCAGTGGAAGGCGGCCGACGGCGACGCGGCCGCCAGCGGACTCCAGGAGGCGTACGCGGCGGGCTGCGCGACGCTCGGCCGGACCGTACGGGCCCAGCTGCCCGGCGATCGCACGCTCACCGGCGAGGCGGTGGCGATCGACGGCGACGGCCGGCTGGTCCTGTCCTCGGACGACGGCCTGCGGGAACCGGTCTCGGCGGGCGACATCGTGCACCTGCGCGGCGCGGAGGGTGGACTGACGTGACTGGCGCGCAACCCGGCCCGCCCGTCCGGTAACGGCTCCACGACGTGAGGTAGGGCACACCTGCCGTATCGTTGAGGCGATCCACCGACAGATCGGCAGGGCAGTGCGCAGGGAACGGGCAGGAGGCGGCTGGTGACCGTCGACGACACGACCTCCGGAGCGGGCGACGAGCCCTCGCCGGACTCCTCGGTCCACGCGACACCGCATCACGAAGTCGACCACACGGCCGAGCCGACCGACGATCCCCTCGCGATCCGGCTGGAACAGCTGATCCTGGGCGCGGACCGGCGCTACACGCCGTTCCAGGCCGCCCGGACCGCAGGGGTCTCCATGGACCTGGCGTCCCGGTTCTGGCGGGCCATGGGATTCGCCGACATCGGCCAGGCCAAGGCGCTGACCGAGGCCGACGTCCTCGCGCTGCGGCGGCTGTCCGGCCTGGTCGAGGCCGGGCTGCTCAGCGAGCCGATGGCCATCCAGGTGGCCCGGTCGACCGGGCAGACCACCGCCCGGCTGGCCGAATGGCAGATCGATTCCTTCCTGGAGGGCCTCACCGAGCCGCCCGAGCCGGGAATGACCCGCACCGAGGTCACGTACCCCCTGATCGAGCTGCTCCTGCCCGAGCTGGAGGAGTTCCTGGTGTACGTGTGGCGGCGCCAGCTCGCCGCCGCCACGGGCCGGGTCGTGCAGGCCGCGGACGACGAGGAGATGGTCGACCGGCGCCTCGCCGTCGGCTTCGCCGACCTCGTCGGATTCACCCGGCTGACCCGGCGCCTGGAGGAGGAGGAACTCGGCGAACTCGTCGAGTCCTTCGAGACCACCTGCGCCGACCTGGTCGCCGCGCACGGCGGCCGGCTCATCAAGACCCTCGGCGACGAGGTGCTCTTCGCCGCCGACGACGCGCGCACCGCGTCCGAGATCTCGCTGCGCCTCATCGAGGCGATGGCCCTCGACGAGACGATGCCGGCGCTGCGCGTCGGCATCGCGTTCGGCACCGTCACCACCCGGATGGGCGATGTCTTCGGCACCACGGTGAACCTCGCCAGCCGGCTCACCTCGATAGCTCCGAAGGACGCCGTCCTGGTGGACGGGGCGTTCGCCGAGGAGCTGACCCGTACCGGCGACGCCCCGGTTTCCGAGGCCCGGGCCGCGGAGGAGGCGGCGGCCGCCGCCGAGCGGGCCGCGAAGGAGGGCGCGGACGGCGGGGAGCCGGCTCCCGCACCCAAATACCGCTACGGGCTCCAGCCGATGTGGCAGCGCCCGGTGCGTGGCCTCGGCATCGTCGAACCGTGGCTGCTGGCCCGCCGCGGCACGTCCTGACGGCTTCCTCGGCTCTGCTGCCGCGCCCTGTCCGGCACGTCCTGACCCGCGCCTGACCTCCCGCCCCGGGAGAGCTCTAGGATCCCTCCGGTAACGCTCGTTAACTCGTTGACCGACAGGGGTGCATTCATGACCGTCACGTCCGAGCAGCGGTTCGGGGAATTCGTCGTCGTACGGGGCCACGAGGGCCTGGAGCATGTGGCCGAGCTGGTCCTCGACCGGCCGAAGGCCATGAACGCCGTGTCCACGGACATGGCCCGGTCCATCGGCGCCGCCTGTGCCGCGCTCGCCGCCGACCCGGACGTCCGGGTCACCGTGCTCACCTCCAGCCACGAGCGGGCCTTCTGCGTGGGCGCGGACCTCAAGGAGCGCAACTCCTTCACCGACGCCGACCTGGTGCGCCAGCGGCCCACCGCACGCGCCGCCTACACCGGGGTGCTCGAACTGCCGATGCCGACGATCGCCGCGGTGCACGGCTTCGCGCTCGGCGGCGGGTTCGAGCTGGCCCTGTCCTGCGATCTGATCGTCGCCGACGCGACCGCCCTGGTGGGGCTGCCCGAGGTGTCCGTCGGGGTCATCCCGGGCGGTGGCGGCACCCAGCTGCTCCCGCGCCGGATCGGGGCGGCGCGCGCCGCCGAGCTGATCTTCACCGCCCGCCGGGTGGAGGCGGCCGAGGCGCGCGAGCTGGGTCTGGTCGACGAGCTGGTCGCGGAGGGTCAGGACCGGGCCGAGGCGCTCGCGCTCGCCGGCCGGATCGCGTCGAACTCGCCGGTGGGGCTGCGGGCGGCCAAGCGGGCGCTGCGGCTCGGCCACGGACTCGATCTGCGGGCGGGGCTGGAGGTCGAGGACGCGGCGTGGCGCTCGGTGGCCTTCTCGGGCGACCGTGCGGAGGGCGTGGCCGCGTTCAACGAGAAGCGGAAGGCGAACTGGCCCGGGGAATGACACCAGAGGTGACTCGCTGTGATCACTGCTCGACGACGCACCGCGCACAAGTCGGGTCGTGAACGGATCAATCCCTCGCAAAGCTACATAAGCTGGTGCGATGGGTGGTGACGATGCGCGACTGCGGGCCGTGGTCTCGCTTGCACAGGCGATGGCGGCGGCGCACACCCCGCGCGGGTGCTGGCGGGCGGCCGCGCTGGGGGCCTGCGAGGCGCTGGGCGGCAGCTTCTCCGCGCTGTCGGTCTGGGAGCGCGGCCCGGGCCGGCTGCGGGTCCTGGTCAACGCGGGCGAGCGGGCCGAGGGGGAGGAGGAGTTCCCCGACGACGAGACGTACCCGGTGCATCAGTTCCCGGAGATCACCGAGTTCCTCCACGAGCGGTGGGCCGGGGGCGGTGAGCCGGACGCCTGGGTGGAGACCGCCGAGGGGCCGGTGGAGCAGGAGCCCGGGGACGCGGACCCGGTGGACGAGGGAGGCGCGCACGGTTACGGACCCGGCTACTGCCACCAGCGGGTGGCGGCGCTGCGCCGGCGCGGGCGCGGGTGCTGTGTGGTCGCGCCGATCGTGCTGCACGGGCGGGCCTGGGGCGAGCTCTATGTGGCACGGCCGGTGGGGGAGCCGGTGTTCGGCCGCCGGGACGCGGACTTCGCCACGGTGCTGGCCGCCGTCGTGGCCGCCGGGATCTCCCAGACGGAGCGCCTGGAGGAGGTGCGCAAGCTCGCCTTCACCGATCCGCTGACCGGCCTCGCCAACCGGCGGGCCGTCGACATGCGGCTGGACGAGGCGGTGGAGCGTCACCGGGCGGACGGTGCGGTGGTGAGCCTGGTCGTCTGCGATCTCAACGGTCTCAAGTGGGTCAACGACACACACGGGCATGCCGTCGGTGACCGGCTGCTGGAACGTTTCGGCTCCGTCCTGTCCCGGTGCGGCGCCATACTGCCCGGGGCGCTGGCGGCACGGCTCGGCGGGGACGAGTTCTGCCTGCTGGCCCTGGGGCCAGGGGCGGACGAGGTGGTCGCGGTGGCGACGGAGCTGTGCGAGCGGGCCGCCGATCTGGAGTTCGGCAACGGGGTCGCCTGCGGGATCGCGTCCACGGGCGATCCCATCGGGCCGGTGGTCACCGGCCGGCGGCTCTTCCGGCTCGCGGACGCGGCCCAGTACCGGGCGAAGGCGGCCCGGTCCAGGACGCCCGTGGTGGCGGGGCGTGACGGCGAGGTCATCCGGCTGGCCGACTCCCCGCCCGGATCCGCCCACGACCGCCGCCGGCTGCGGGGAGCGGTCCCCGAGGCGGCGGACGAGGTAAGGGGTCATCCCGAGGACCACTAGTGACATGTGGGGTTTCAATCCGTACGCTTCTGAATATGGATATGCATACAGTCGTGGTGGGGACGTCCGGCACCACCGCTCAGGACGTCATCGCCGTGGCCCGCGGCAACGCCCGCGTCGAGCTCTCCGAAGCCGCGGTGAGCGCTCTGGCCGCCGCCCGCGAGATCGTCGAGGCGCTCGCGGCCAAGCCCGAGCCGGTCTACGGCGTCTCCACCGGATTCGGCGCCCTGGCCAGCCGCCACATCAGCCCCGAGCTCCGCGCACAGCTCCAGCGCAACATCGTCCGCTCGCACGCCGCCGGCATGGGCCCGCGCGTCGAGCGGGAGGTCGTCAGGGCGCTGATGTTCCTGCGGCTGAAGACGGTCGCCTCCGGTCACACGGGCGTGCGGCCCGAGGTCGCGCAGACCATGGCGGACGTCCTCAACGCCGGAATCACACCCGTCGTCCACGAGTACGGTTCCCTCGGCTGCTCCGGCGATCTGGCGCCGCTCTCGCACTGCGCCCTGACCCTGATGGGCGAAGGCGACGCCGAGGGCCCCGACGGGATCGTGCGCCCCGCCGGCGAGCTCCTCGCCGCCCACGGCATCACCCCGGTCGAGCTGCGCGAGAAGGAGGGCCTCGCCCTCCTCAACGGCACCGACGGCATGCTCGGCATGCTCGTGATGGCCCTCGCGGACCTCCGCAGCCTCTACACCTCGGCCGACATCACCGCGGCCCTCTCCCTGGAGGCCCTGCTCGGCACGGACAAGGTCCTCGCCCCCGAGCTGCACGCCATCCGCCCGCACCCCGGCCAGGGCGCCAGCGCCGACAACATGCTGCGGGTGCTCGCCGGTTCGGGCCTCACCGGCCACCACCAGGACGACGCGCCGCGCGTCCAGGACGCCTACTCCGTGCGCTGCGCACCCCAGGTCAACGGGGCCGGCCGCGACACCCTCGCGTACGCCGCGACCGTCGCGGAGCGCGAGCTGGCGTCATCCGTCGACAACCCCGTCGTACTTCCCGACGGCAGGGTCGAGTCCAACGGCAACTTCCACGGGGCGCCGGTCGCGTACGTCCTCGACTTCCTGGCGATCGTCGCCGCCGACCTCGGCTCGATCACCGAGCGCCGCACCGACCGGCTGCTCGACAAGAACCGTTCGCACGGACTGCCGCCGTTCCTCGCGGACGACGCCGGCGTGGACTCGGGTCTGATGATCGCCCAGTACACCCAGGCCGCCCTGGTCAGCGAGATGAAGCGGCTCGCCGTCCCCGCCTCCGCCGACTCGATCCCGTCCTCCGCGATGCAGGAGGACCACGTCTCGATGGGCTGGTCGGCCGCGCGCAAGCTCCGTACGGCCGTCGACAACCTCACCCGGATCGTCGCCGTCGAGCTGTACGCGGCGACCCGCGCCGTCGAACTGCGCGCCGCGCAGGGCCTGACCCCGGGCCCCGCCTCGCTCGCCGCCATCAAGGCGCTGCGTGCGGCGGGTGTCGAGGGCCCCGGCCCGGACCGCTTCCTGTCGCCGGACCTGGCCGCGGCGGACGCCTTCGTCCGCGCGGGCGGACTCGTCTCGGCGGTCGAGCCGGTCACGGGACCGCTGGCCTGAGCCGAGGGCCTCGCACGTACGCGCACCGGAGCGGCCACCGGGCGGACCGCCGGTGGCCGCTCCCGCGTACGGTCACAGGGCCGGCTGCGGACCTCCGCGACGGCCCGAATAGGTGACGACGCCGGCCCCCATGCCCAGGAACGCCATGCCGCCGATGACATACGGCGTCGTGTCGATGCCGGTCCCGGAGTGGGCGCCCAGGTCGGAGCTTGAGCCGGGGCCCGCGGCGCTGTGGCCTGCCGCGCCCGGCGCGGCACCCGCGTCGCCGGCGTTGGCCGACGGGACGAACCACAGGGCGCACAGCAGCGTTCCCGCGGCGGTGGCGGTCAGAAGCGGGCGGCGGGCGATGGCCACGGAATCGGTCCCCCTCGAGGCAGCCGTAAGGGAGAGGG
Organism: Streptomyces sp. NPDC096323; assembly: GCF_040302845.1. Lineage (NCBI taxonomy): Bacteria > Bacillati > Actinomycetota > Actinomycetes > Kitasatosporales > Streptomycetaceae > Streptomyces > Streptomyces sp. NPDC096323. Next base: position 94,026 of record NZ_JBEOSI010000005.1, on the reverse strand, counting down.
CTCCGGCGAATACCGGGTCCCCTCAGGCCTGTTGCGCCGATGCTAATGAACGCAGCGGGTCGGGCGAAAGGCATGGCGGCCGACGGCTTACGCTCCGCCTCATGAGCACTTCTGAGACACCCCGATTCGTACGCCTTCGTGTCGAAATGGTGGTGGAGATCACGGACGCCGACGCCCTGAGCGGAACGGCGCTGGAAAGCCTTGCCGCGGAGTACGGCGAGCCCGGTGGCGAGGCCGCCGAGGAACGCACGCATGCCGAGACCGCGGTACGGGCAGACGGTGCGGAGGCCCTCGCCTCCCTGATCGACCCGTTCGACCTGGTCAGCGAGGTGCCCGGGGTCGAGCTGACCCAGGCCTCCTGGAGCAGCGAGACCATCGACTACGACCCGGAACACCCGGACGGATGGGACCTCGATGACGACCAGGACGAGGGCGGCGACGTGTACGCCTACGACGACGTCGAGGGGGACGACGGCGACGATGCCGCTTCCGGCGTCCCGCACAATGGGGAGGAGAACGACGAGGACGGCAGCACGGAGCGGCGGGCCTAGCCAGTGGAAACACCGGCCCCGGCCCGCTCCGGCGGACCGGGGCCGGCGTGCGTGACACGGCCGGTGGAACCGGATCGCGGCCGTGCGGTACAACCGGGTCGTGCACCGGCTCGTACGCAGGTGACAGGCGGGGGGAACCACGGCTGTCACCACGGCGTCGATGAGTGGTGTTCCCCACATCTCAGGCGGATGTGGAACGGGGCACCCGCACAAGGTGTTCTGGGAGTAGTGACGGGGCATCGCCGGCCGACGGGCCGGCACGGGGATTTCGGGGTTTTCGGCAACGATGGAGAAGCGTGTGATGACGGACAGCAAACGGCGCAAGGGCCTCATGGCCGCGTCGGCACTGCTCGGCGGCGTGCTGGTGCTCACGGCCTGCAGCGACGGCGACAAGGGCAGCCCCAGCCCCGAGAGCTCGAAGTCACAGGCGGCCGAGGTCGACAAGGCCGCGGCCGCGGAGGCCTCCGAGGCGCAGATAGCGATCTCGCCGAAGAACGGCGCGACCAACGCGAGCATCAACAACGCCGCCAAGGTCACCGTCACCAAGGGCAAGCTGACCGTCGTCACGATGACCACGGCGGCCGGTGAGAGCGTCAAGGGCACCCTCTCCGCCGACGGCACGAGCTGGAAGCCGGACGCCCAGCTGGCGCGTTCCACCACGTACAAGATCAACGCGACGGCACAGGACTCGAAGGGCCGCGAGGCGCACGAGAACACCTCCTTCACCACCGTGTCGCCCGCCAACAGCTTCATCGGGAACTTCACCCCCGAGGACGGCTCCACCGTCGGCGTCGGCATGCCCGTCTCGATCAACTTCAACAAGGCGATCACGGACAAGAAGGCCGTCCAGGCCGGCATCACCGTGACCTCCAGCAGCGGCCAGCAGGTCGTCGGCCACTGGTTCAACTCCCAGCGCCTGGACCTGCGCCCCCAGGACTACTGGACGGGCGGCTCCACCGTCACGCTGAAGCTGGCGCTCGACGGCGTCGAGGGCGCCGACGGCGTCTACGGCGTGCAGCAGAAGACGGTCACGTTCAAGATCGGCCGCAACCAGGTCTCGACCGTGGACGCCAAGACCCACATGATGACCGTCACCCAGAACGGCAAGACGATCAAGACCATCCCGATCTCGGCCGGTTCGTCGGACAACCCGACGTACAACGGCCAGATGGTGATCTCCGAGAAGTTCAAGGAGACCCGGATGGACGGCTCGACGGTCGGCTTCACCGATGACGACGGCAAGGGCGAGTACGACATCAAGGACGTGCCGCACGCCATGCGGCTGTCCACGTCGGGCACCTTCATCCACGGCAACTACTGGGGCGCCAAGTCGATCTTCGGCAGCGCCAACACCAGCCACGGCTGCGTCGGTCTCTCCGACACCAAGGGCGCCGGCGACCCGAACGCTCCCGCCGCCTGGTTCTACAACAACTCCATGATCGGCGACGTGGTCATCGTCAAGAACTCCCCGGACAAGACCATCCAGCCCGACAACGGCCTCAACGGCTGGAACCTCAGCTGGGCCCAGTGGACGGCGGGCTCCGAGGCCTGAGCAGGCCGCACCCCCGCACCACTCCGCACGCCAGGCGGCGGCACCGGATCCCCACGGATCCCGGAGCCGCCGCCTGGCGGCGTTACGGACGGTTCTCATCCCGCTCTCATCGTGGCCTTAACCCACCATCACAACCGGTCCCTAGCCTCGCGCCATGTTCTTCACCTACCTCCGGCGCGAACTGCGCCGCCGCAGAAAGGCGGCGCTCGTCGTCGCCTCGGGGCTCGCCCTCGGCATTGCGCTGGTCATCATCGTCAGCTCGGTCTCCTCGGGCATGAGCAAGGCCCAGGACAAGGTCCTTCAATCGCTGTACGGCCTCGGTACGGACATGACCGTCACCAAGGCCGCCGCGGCTCCGGGCTCCGGCACGGAGCGCCCCAGGTTCCAGTTCGACGCCAAGGACAGCGACGACGACGCGACACAGAGCACGGACCGCGTCATGGTCCAGGGCTTCCAGACGCTCGCCGCCACCACGGTCGGCAAGGTGGACGGGCAGAGTGGCGTCGCCGACGCCGTCGGCGGGCTGAGCCTGACCGTCATGAAGGTGGACGGCCAGTTCAAGCGCGGCGAGTTCAAGCAGGACGACACCGTCACCGAGGGCGGCGTCCGCGGTGGCCCCGGCGGCGGCAGCACCCAGCCGAAGGGCGAGGTCCAGGGCGGCGGCGCCTCCTTCGACGTCAACTCCTACACCGTGTACGGCACCGACGTCACCAAGCAGGACCTCGGCCCGCTGACCTCCTCGAAGATCACCGCCGGACGTACGTTCAAGACGACCGAGACGAACGCGAAGGTCGCAGTCGTCGACGCCGCGTACGCCAAGGAGAAGAAGCTCTCCACCGGCAAGACGGTGACCATCAGCGGCACCACGTACACGATCGTCGGCGTCTCGACGGCCGACAGCGGTGACGCAGCGGCCAACCTCTACATCCCGCTCCAGCAGGCGCAGACCCTCGCCGACGCGAAGAACAAGGTCACCACGGTCTACGTCAAGGCGGCGGACTCGCAGCAGATCGACAGCGTCAAGGCCGCGATCCAGAAGAACATCACCGGCACCACGGTCACCACGTCCGCCGACCTCGCGGACACCGTGTCCGGATCCCTGTCCACCGCGTCCGACCTCGCCTCCAGCGTCGGCAAGTGGCTCTCCATCGCCGTGCTCATCGCCGCCTTCCTGGTGGCCGGGCTCCTCACCTCCTCCGCGGTCAGCCGCCGCGTACGGGAGTTCGGCACGCTCAAGGCACTCGGCTGGAAGAGCGGCCGGGTCACCCGCCAGGTCATCGGCGAAGCCCTCGTCAACGGACTGATGGGCGGCGTCCTCGGCATCGCCATCGGCCTCGGCGGCGCGTACGCCGTCACCGCCGTCAGCCCCACCCTCACCGCCCAGCTCGGCTCCTCCGGCGGCGGCGCGATGCGCGGCGGCATGATGGGCGGCCCCGGCCGCCAGACCGCGTCCAAGGCGCTCGACATCGCCCTGACCGCGCCCGTCTCCCTCTCGATCATCCTGATCGCCGTCGGCCTGGCTGTGGCGGGCGGGCTGATCGCGGGCGCCTTCGGCGGCTGGCGCGCCTCCCGGCTGCGCCCCGCGGACGCGCTGCGCCGCGTCGAGTAGTCCCTGCGGGATGACCGGCACCGGGCATCCCGTAACCCCGTCCCCCAGCGATCCGCGATCCCCGAGGCGATTTCCGCGGCGGTCGCCCGGGATCCGCGTTCACCGCCCAGCAGGAGTTGGCCCATGTACACCCTTCAAGGCGTCACCAAGCGCTACACGCGCGGCAAGTCCACCGTCCACGCCCTCGCCGGCGTCGACCTGACCATCGAGGACGGTGGCCGCCTGGTCATCCAGGGCCCCACCGGCGGCGGCAAGTCCACGCTGCTGCAGATGCTCGGCGGCCTGGACCGCCCCACGTCCGGCAGCGTCGAACTCGACGGGGTGGACCTCGCGAAGCTCAGCGAGGCCAGGCTCACCAAGGTGCGCGCCGAGAACATCGGCTTCGTCTTCCAGAGCTTCAACCTCATCCCGACGCTCACCGCCCAGGAGAACGTCGAGACCGCCCTCGTCCCCCTCGGCGGCAAGGCGTCCGAGCGGCGCAGAAGAGCCGCCGAGGCGCTCGACTCGGTCGGGCTCGGCGAACGACTCGGCCACCTGCCCGGCGAGATGTCCGGCGGCCAGCAGCAGCGCGTCGCGATAGCCAGAGCCCTGGTCAAGCAGCCCAAGGTGCTGCTCGCCGACGAGCCGACCGGCAACCTCGACGAGTCCATGCGCGACGAGATCATGGAGGTGCTGGAGACCATGTGGAAGGAGCACGGGCTCACCTTCATCATGGTCACCCACGACAGTGCGATCGCCCGCAGGGCGCCGCGCCTGGCCACCATCCGCAAGGGCAAGGTCACCATCACGGAGAACGCCGCCGCGGCCTGACCCGGCAGCGGCTCATGCCCCGGGGCCGGCGGGCCCGTACGACGGTCCGCCGGTTCAACCGGCCCGGTCCGCGCGTCCTGACGGCCCGTCGGCTCGGGCAGTCCGCCCCGCGGCGGCCCGGCGGTGTGCCGCCAGGTCGATGCGGCGGACCTGGCGCAGGCCTGCCGGGTCGCCGTACCCGGCGCCCTCCGCCTGCCGGCCGGGACCGTCCGCGCCCCCGGACGCGGGCACCCGGGCCCGCAGCACGTACCAGGGCTGCAGCGGCAGCCAGCACAGCCCGTACAGCCAGCGCCGCACCAGCTGCACGAGGCCCGGACGCCCCAGGTCCGGCAGGCTCACCACCCGAATCCCCATGATCAGCTTCCCCGCGCCCGCGCCCACGACCGCGGTGAGCACCACCTGATTGAGGAACGAGAGGACGAGCACCGGCCCGATCAGCAGCACGCCGGCCCGGGGGAGGGCCGCCGACTCCGCGTAGGGCCGGACGAGTAACCCGGCGGTGACCAGGCAGAGATAGCAGTCGAGCCCCACGGCGAGGTAGCGGCGCGTCTCACCGGCCCGGGGCGGTGTGCCCGGCGCGGGCCGCTCCGCCCGGCCGGGTACGTACGCGGGCCCGGGCTGCCCGTAGCCGATCAGCGGGCCTGCGGCCAACGGCGGTGTTCTGTACGGAGTATGAGGATCCCGGCCCTTGCGGTTCCCCCGTGGTGTCGTCATGGCGGAATCATGTCTGATAGCCCGTCACCGCGGGCCCGGACCGCAGACTGCACCCCCCTTACCTCCCGGGTAATCGACGCCTTCCCCGGTCCTCGGCAGCATGGTGTCCACCAGCCGACACGACAGCCGGAGGACGAGACCATGACCGCCTACGCGATCGCCCACCTGTACCCCGAGGGCCTGCCCGGCGAGGAGGTCCTCGACTACATCGGGCGCATTCAGTCGACGATGGCCCCGTACGAGGGCCGCTTCCTGGTCCACAACACCCCGGTCGAGGTCGTCGAGGGCGACTGGCCCGGCGCCCTCGTCGTCATCGCCTTCCCCACGATCGAGGCGACCCGTGCCTGGTACGCCTCGCCCGCCTATCAGGAGCTGCTGCCGCTGCGTACGCGCAACATCCCGGGCGACGTGGTGTTCGTGGACGGTGTCGGCCCGGACTACGACGCGACGGCGACGGCGGCCGTGATGCGGACGGCGGTGCTCCAGGAGGCGGCGGCCGGCACGCCGGGCCCGCGCGGCACCTGAGGGCGGCCCGCCCGCGGACCTCACCACCACCCGCACGGGCTTGTGAGGTTCACCACTTCGGATGATGTACCGGCTCGCCGCAACCCGTCCGATTCCGCCCGGAACCGGCCTGGCGCCGGGCCGCTGCGGCCTTCCCGCGCAGGGCGGCAACGGATCACCATGCGGATGCCCGTGGAGCATCCGGCCGACCCACTGGGAGACTCGGGACGCCCCGACACGGAAGGTCTTGATCAGATGCCGTCCACTCGCGACTCCGCACCCGTGCACGCCGCCGCCCGCGTCATCGAGCCCTTGTACGCGGAGATCCTCCGCCGCAACCAGGGCGAGAAGGAGTTCCACCAGGCCGTACGGGAAGTCCTGGAAACCCTCGGCCCGGTGCTGGCTCAGCGGCCGGAGTTCGTGGACGCCCGGATCATCGAGCGCATATGCGAGCCGGAGCGCCAGCTCATCTTCCGCGTGCCGTGGTCGGACGACTCCGGCGACATCCACGTCAACCGCGGCTTCCGGGTCGAGTTCTCCAGCTCGCTGGGCCCGTACAAGGGCGGGCTGCGCTTCCACCCGTCGGTCAACCTCGGCATCGTGAAGTTCCTCGGCTTCGAGCAGATCTTCAAGAACGCCCTCACCGGCATGCCGATCGGCGGCGGCAAGGGCGGCTCGGACTTCGACCCGAAGGGCCGCTCGGACGCCGAGATCATGCGGTTCTGCCAGTCGTTCATGACGGAACTCCACCGCCACCTCGGTGAGTACACCGACGTGCCCGCCGGTGACATCGGCGTGGGCGGCCGCGAGATCGGCTACCTGTTCGGCCAGTACAAGCGCATCACCAACCGGTACGAGTCCGGAGTCCTCACCGGAAAGGGCCTCGGCTGGGGCGGAGCGCTGGTGCGCACGGAGGCGACCGGTTACGGCTGCGTCCTGTTCACCGCCGAAATGCTCCGCAGCCAGGGCGACAGCCTCGACGGCCGGCGCATCGCCGTCTCCGGCTCGGGCAACGTCGCGATCTACGCGATCGAGAAGGCCCAGCAGCTCGGCGCCACGGTGGTGACCTGCTCCGACTCCGACGGCTACATCGTGGACGAGAAGGGCATCGACCTCGCCCTGCTCAAGGAGATCAAGGAGGCGGGCCGCGGCCGCGTCTCCGAGTACGCCGAACGCCGCCCCGAGGCCGTCTTCGTGCCGGGCACCGGCGTCTGGAACGTCCCCTGCGACGTGGCGCTGCCCTGTGCCACGCAGAACGAACTCCACGAGGCCGACGCGCTGACCCTCGTACGCAACGGCGTGAAGGCGGTCGCGGAGGGCGCCAACATGCCCACCACCCCCGAGGCCGTCCGCGTGTTCCAGGAGGCCGGCGTGGCCTTCGCACCCGGCAAGGCGGCCAACGCGGGCGGCGTGGCCACGAGCGCCCTGGAGATGCAGCAGAACGCCTCCCGCGACTCCTGGACGTTCGCCCACACCGAGGAACGGCTCGCGCAGATCATGCGCCACATCCACGACTCCTGCTACGTCACGGCGGAGCGCTACGGCAGCCCCGGCAACTACGTGGCCGGCGCGAACATCGCCGGCTTCGAACTGGTCGCGGACGCGATGCTGGCGCAGGGGCTGATCTGACCTGCGGACACCGGCCCGGGCGGCGAGCGCGTCGCCGGCCGGTGTCTACTCCGCCGGCTGCGGCCGGCGCCGGAACGTCTCCGCCAGGGCCGTGTTCGCGACCACGACGGCGGCCATGACCAACGCCGCCACCGGGTGTCCCACCGCGTACAGGCCGTAGGCGCCGCCGCCCAGCACCACGGCCTTCACTACGAGCACCCCGGTCAGCGGCAGCCGGTAGCGGGCGCGGGGCGCGGCGAACAGGCCCCACAGAGTGATGGCGATCGCCAACAGAGCGGCGCCCAGGAGCAGTTGGGCGGGCAAGCCGTCCCCGAGGCTGTACCCCCACCGGAACAGGCAGGCCAGCGCGGCCACTTCCACCAGGAAGGCCAGAAGTTCGTTGGCGGCCCACCAGGGCCGGCCGCTCCACGAAGGGATCGCCGCTCCGTTCGCGCGGTCGTCGTGCATGATGCCCCCACCCTCGACGTTCACGTGCGAGCGAGGGTAGCGGGCTCAGCCCTCGGCCGCAGCGACACCGATCGGGCAGGAGACGCCCGTGCCGCCGATGCCGCAGTAGCCCGCCGGGTTCTTGTCCAGGTACTGCTGGTGCGCCGGCTCCGCGGGCCAGAAGGTGCGGCCCTGCGCCGGGAGGATCTCCGTGCTGATCTCCCCGTAGCCGGAACCCGTCAGGACCTTCTGGTACGCCTCGCGGGAGGCCGCCACGGCCGCCGCCTGCTCGGGGGAGTGGGTGTAGATCGCGGACCGGTACTGCGTGCCCACGTCGTTGCCCTGGCGGAAGCCCTGGGTGGGGTCGTGGGACTCCCAGAAGACCTTCAGGAGCTGGGCGTACGTGACCCTCTTCGGGTCGTAGACCACGCGGACCGCCTCCGTGTGACCGGTCAGGCCCGAGCAGACCTCCTCGTACGCCGGGTTCTCCGTATAGCCGCCCTGGTAGCCGACGAGCGTCGTCCAGACGCCGTCCGTCTCCCAGAACTTGCGCTCGGCGCCCCAGAAACAGCCCATCGCGAAGTCGGCGACCTCCAGACCCTCCGGATACGGGCCCAGCAGGGCATTGCCCAGGACGGTGTGGCGGGACGGGACGGTGAATTCCGGGGTGGCGCGGCCGCGCAGGGCCTCCTCCGGGGTGGGGAGCTGCGGGGTGCGGCGGTGCAGGAACATGCGGGGGCTCCTCCTGGATCGGTGTACTGCCCGTACAACGCCCCGGGAACGCCGCGGATTCCTGCGCCGGGCGGTCAGCGCCGGGGCGTGCCGTCCTCGGACTCGACGGTCTCCACGTAGGCGGCGGCCCGCTTGCGGGCCTTGAACCAGAAGTAGAGGCCGAGGCCGATCAGGATCAGGGGTATCAGTCGTGCCACGGGAACACCGGTCCTTGTCGGGGGTACGTGGGGCGTCTCTCGCTGCAACGGTCGCACATCGCGGGCCGCGGGCGGCCCGCCGCTACCGCGGCAGCGTCGCCGGGCTGCCGCCGTTCGCCTCGTAGCCCGCGACCGCCAGGGCGCGGTAGACCGTGTACTCGGCGGCCGGGTCGGAGTTCTCCGTCCACGGCAGCGCGCCCACGTGACCGTCGATGTGGACCAGCTGGTTCATCGCCTCGGACCAGCGCTCCATCCGCACCAGGAACAGCACCAGCAGATGACGGACGTGCGCGAGCATCGGGTCGTCGGCGCGGGCCGCGTGGACGGCGAACATCGCGCCCTCGACCGCCTTCGTCACCACCTGGCTCCGGTAGAAGCCCTGCACCAGATTGACCTCGGGAAGGTGCTCGTACACCGCGAAGAGCGGCAACGCGGCCAGCAGCGAGCCCTGCGGGGCGCGGGCGGCGGCCGCCGTCGCGAAGCGGTCGGCCTCCTCGCGCGAGCCGTGCCACTTCTCGCACCAGAAGTGCAGCGCCGCGATGTGCGCGCCCATGTGGGCCGGCGCCCGGTCGATGATCTTCGCCCAGAGCCGGTCGAACTCCTCGTGGGAATAGCCCAGTCCGCGCGCGACGGCCAGCTCCACCAGATACGGGACGGGGTCGCCCGGTGCCAGCAGGGCCGCCTCGCCGACCACCGTACGGGCCTCCTCCAGAATGATCCGGAAGTCGTCCGTACCGGCCGTCGAGGAACGCCACGCCTGCTGGACCAGGAACTCCGCGTGCACGGCCGCGCCGCCCGCGTCCTTCGGCGCCTCGGCCCGCCACTTGCGCAGCCACGCCCCGCCGACGCCCGGCCGCCGCATCAGCTCCAGCGACGCGGCCCCGGCGAACGCCTGCACCCGCTGCCACCGCACCTCGCCGTCCTTCGGCGTCCCCGACAGCAGCTGGGACGCGGCCCGCCACTCCTGGGTGTGCTGGACGACGTCGAGCACATCGAGGAGATCCTGGTCGGGGCCCGGCATCCGGATGTCCAGCTCCTCCTGGCGCACGAAGCCGTAGGTGTCCGGGTCCGCGGCGTCCGGGGAGCCGGGCGCGACCTGACGGATACTGCCGCGGCGGCGCAGCAGGAACGGGCCGGCGACCGCGGCGAGCATGCACAGGGCGAGCAGGAACCACAGAATCTCCATGCCCCCATTGTCACCGGACGGCACGGTGCTCGGTGAGTGGCCCCGGCAGCGGACTACGCTCGGGACCCATGAGCGATCAGCACAGCTTCGAGACTCTCGCCATCCATGCGGGAAACACCGCCGATCCCCTCACCGGCGCCGTTGTTCCGCCCATTTACCAGGTGTCCACGTACAAGCAGGACGGCGTGGGCGGCCTGCGCGGCGGCTACGAGTACAGCCGCAGCGCCAACCCGACGCGCACCGCGCTGGAGGAGAACCTCGCGGCCCTGGAGGGCGGCCGCCGCGGACTCGCCTTCGCGTCCGGCCTCGCCGCGGAGGACTGCCTGCTCCGTACGCTGCTGACGCCCGGCGACCACGTGGTCATCCCGAACGACGCCTACGGCGGCACGTTCCGGCTGTTCGCGAAGGTCGCCTCGCGCTGGGGCGTGGAGTTCTCGGTCGCCGACACCTCGGACGTGGCGGCGGTCCGGGCCGCGATCACCCCGCGGACCAAGGCGATCTGGGTGGAGACCCCGTCCAACCCGCTGCTGGGCATCACCGACATCGCGGCCGTCGCCGGTGTCGCCCGCACCGCGGGTGCGCGCCTCGTCGTCGACAACACCTTCGCCAGCCCCTACCTCCAGCAGCCCCTCGCCCTGGGCGCCGATGTCGTCGTCCACTCCACGACCAAGTACATGGGCGGCCACTCGGACGTTGTCGGGGGCGCCCTGATCGTCGACGACCCCGATCTGTCGGAGGAACTGGCGTACCACCAGAACGCGATGGGCGCCGTGGCCGGCCCGTTCGACGCCTGGCTGGTGCTGCGCGGCATCAAGACCCTCGCCGTACGGATGGACCGGCACAGCGAGAACGCCACGAAGGTCGCCGACCTGCTGACCCGCCACCCCAAGGTCACCCAGGTCCTCTACCCGGGGCTTCCCGAGCACGCGGGCCACGAGATCGCCGCCAAGCAGATGAAGGCCTTCGGCGGCATGGTGTCCTTCCGCGTCGCGGGCGGCGAGGAGGCGGCCGTGGAGGTCTGCAACCGCGCGAAGCTCTTCACGCTCGGTGAGTCGCTCGGCGGCGTCGAGTCCCTGCTGGAGCACCCGGGCCGGATGACGCACGCCTCCGCCGCCGGATCCCCGCTGGAGGTCCCGGCCGACCTGGTCCGGCTCTCCGTCGGCATCGAGAACGCCGACGACCTGCTGGCCGACCTGACGCAGGCGCTCGGTCAGTAGTCGTACGGACAGGAACGGACAGGAACGGGCGGGACCGGTGGGACCGGTCCCGCCCTCGGCCTTCTTCGCGCGCACTCAGGCCGGGGCCTTCTCGTCCTCCAGCGTGGCCCTGACCTGCTCCCGCAGTTCGGGGCTGTCCGTGTGCTGATGGACGGAGACCGCGTGCTCGGACGCGGCCCGCACGACTTCCTCTTCCTCGCCGGAGATGGTCAGCGAGCAGTTCGACTCGCTCGGGTACTTGCGGCAGTCGGCGATCTTCCTGGTCATCACAGCCTCCTCGGCGGATGCTCCTCCAGGATAGATCCGGCGGCCGTGCCCGACCCTTCAGCGATCCCGGCGGGCATTGAGCCGGGCCGCCTGGCGCGTCAGGTGGTCACGCTCGGCCAGGTTCGTGGCCTTGTGGGCCGCCTCGGCGTACAGCCGGGCCGCCTTGTCCGGATCGCCGTCGCGCTCGTGGAGGTACGCCGCCACCGCGGTGTACCGGGGCAGGGAGGCGTCCAGCTTCGCCAGCTCGGCCAGGCCGGCGCGCGGTCCGTCGGCCTCCCCGACGGCGACCGCGCGGTTGAGCCGGACGACCGGGCTGTCGGTGAGCCGGATGAGCTCGTCGTACCACTCGGTGATCTGCACCCAGTCCGTCTCCCCGGCGGTGGGCGCATCCGCGTGGAGCGCCGCGATCGCGGCCTGGGCCTGGAACTCGCCCAGCCGGTCGCGCGCGAGGGCGGCCTGCAGGATGCCGACGCCCTCGGCGATCAACGCGGTGTCCCACCGGCCGCGGTCCTGCTCGGCCAGCGGCACCAGGCTGCCGTCGGACGCGGTCCTGGCGGCACGCCGGGCATGGTGGAGCAGCATGAGGGCGAGCAGCCCGGCCACCTCCGGGTGGTCGACGGCGGCCGCGACCTGCCGGGTCAGCCGGATCGCCTCGGCGGCCAGGTCGACGTCGCCGGAGTACCCCTCGTTGAAGACCAGATAGAGGACGCGCAGCACGGTGGCGACATCGCCGGGCCGGTCGAACCGCACACCGGACACGGTGCGCTTGGCCCGGCTGATGCGCTGCGCCATGGTGGCCTCGGGCACCAGATAGGCCGCCGCGATCTGGCGGGTGGTGAGCCCGCCGACCGCGCGCAGCGTGAGCGCGACGGCCGACGCGGGGCTCAGCGAGGGGTGGGCGCACAGGAAGTAGAGCTGGAGCGTGTCGTCGCCCGCGGGGGACGGCCCGGGCACCGGCTCCTCCTCGGCGCGGTCCTCACGCCGGCGCCGAGCGGTGTCGGCACGCGTCGCGTCGAGGAACTTGCGCCAGGCCACCGTGACCAGCCAGCCCTTGGCATCGTGCGGAGGGTCGGCCGGCCAGACGCGGAGCGCCTCGACCAGAGCGTCCTGCACCGCGTCCTCGGCCGCCGCGAAGTCGGCTCCGCGGCGGACAAGGGCGGCGAGGACGCCCGGCGTGAGGCTCCTGAGCAGGACCTCGTCGATCGGGGGAGTCATCGGGGCGGTCACGGGGAAGGTCACTCCGTGATCGTGTGCGCCGCGGTCAGGAACGGGCGCAGCTCCAGCCACTCGTGGATCGGCTTGCCGCCCGCACCGGGGGCGGCCGACAGCTCCCCGGCCAGCTCGACGGCGCGCTCGTAGCTGTCGACGTCGATGATCATCCAGCCGGCGATGAGGTCCTTCGTCTCGGCGAACGGTCCGTCGGTGACCGGCGGGCGCCCCTCACCGTCGTACCGGACCCACGCACCCTCGGGGGCGAGCGCCTGACCGTCGACGTACTCACCCGTCTTCTCCAGCCCGGCCGCGAAGTCGTTCATGTACTGCATGTGGGCCGAGATCTCCTCCGGCGTCCACTGGTCCATGCTCACGTCGTTCACCGCGGCCGGGGCGCCGCGGTAGTGCTTCAGCAGCAGGTACTTCGCCATGATGGTTCTCCTTGGTGCTCGTGCGGCCCCTTGTGGCCGCGTTCACCCCAGGGACGGAGCCGGTCACGGGTTCTCGACATCGCCGTCCCACCTAGTTTTTTTCCGCGTGCGCGAACGAGGCGTTTCCGCGCGCGCGGCCGAGCGTAGGGGAGCCGGCCCGCGAGGCCGGGGTCCGCCGCCTACCAGCTCTCCAGCGGCGGCGTCGTCACGGCGGGCGGTGCCTGCCACGGCTGGGCCACCACCGCCCACACCATGAACGCCACCACCACCCCGGCCGCCGCCAGCAGCCACAGCCGGCGCAGCACCCGCCGCCGGCGCAGCAGCCGGGCACCGCGCTCCGCCGCCCGCGCCGCCAGGTCGGCGGGCACCTGCGGCCGGACGGTCTCCAGCATCCGCCGGACCTCGTCCTCCCTGCGCCCGGTCCCGCTCACGGTGCGGCCCCCAGGGCCCTGGGGCGGCCCCACCGCGTGGTCGGGTCCCGGGTGCCGCGCATGGTGGCCACCGAGCGGTTGCAGACCGCGCGGACCCGGTCCACCGGAATACCGAGCAGCGCCGCCGTCGACTCCTCCGGCACCCCCTCGTACAGGCGCAGCACCAGGACGAGGCGCTCCTGCGGGGTCAGCGGGTCCAGCAGACCGCCGCGCGGGCCGTGATGGCGCCACGCCTCCCGGGCGAAGCGTGTGGCCAGCTCCTGCCGGGTGCGGTTGTACGGGTCCTCCCCGCGCAACCCGTCCCAGTCCGCGTACGTCCGGGCCAGCGCGGCCGTCAGGAGCCGCCGCGCACGCTCGTTGGCCCCGGGCGGATCGGCGGGTTCGGCCGTGAGCAGGGTCGCGGTGTGCAGCAGCCGGCCCGCCGCACCCGCGACGAAGGCCTCGAACTCCTGGGTACGGCGCCGCTGTCGGACCGTATGGCGCTCTCGCACGAGGTCCATCGGAGCGCCCCGCGGTCCGCGGGTCAACCCCCACGACCGGTGGAAACGGGTCCCGCGGGCCAACTCCACACAGGCCCTACGGGCGCTATCCCGCCGACGGCGTCTGGTGCGCCGCCTGCCGCGCGGCCAGGGCGGCGTTGAAGCGGGTGAGCAGCGCGCAGAACGTGTTCCGCTCGTCCTCGGACCAGTCGTCCGTCACCTGCGACATCAACTCGCGCCGCGACGCCCGTACCTCGTCCAGCCGGGCCTGGCCGCGCGGCGACAACTGGAGCACGACCGCACGGCCGTCCTCCGGGTGCGAGGTGCGCTTGACCAGACCGGTGTCCACGAGCGGTGCGACCTGCCGGGTCACGGTCGAGGAGTCGATCCCCATCCCGGCGGCCAGCGCCTTGACACCCATGGGCCCTTCCCGGTCCAGCCGGTTGAGCAGCAGATACGCGGCCCGGTCCATGGAGTTGCGCACCTGGCCGACGCCGCCGAGGCGGGTCTGTTCGGCACGCCGGGCGAAGACCGCCACCTGGTGCTGCAGAGCGTCGAGAAGGTGGTCGTGACCCGGCTTCTCCGGGGTGGCGCCCCCGGAAGGAGACGCGGCAGTCGTCATGTCCTGAGGGGGCATGGCCGGGAGCTCTCTTCGTGCGGTGTCGGATGGGTGGGGGACAGAGTACGCGGCCCCGGGGCAACGCGTACCAGTGCCGCACAAACCTGCGGACATCCCCGCATGAGGGCACCTTCCGCGGCGCCCACAACCCCTTTCAGCTGCAAGACTTGCGGTATGAACTTCCCGCCGCCCGGCCGTTTTCCCCCGCTGATCCTCGACGACGTCCGGGGGGCGCAGAAGATGCTCTCCGGGGTCTCCCGGGTCACCCCGCTGGAGGGCAGTCGCCATCTGTCCGCGCTGGTCGGCGCACCCGTCCAGTTCAAGTGCGAGAACCTGCAGCGGACCGGCTCGTTCAAACTGCGGGGCGCGTACGTACGCATCTCCGGTCTGTCCCCGGTCGAACGCGCCGCAGGTGTCGTCGCCGCAAGCGCCGGAAACCATGCGCAGGGTGTCGCGCTCGCGTCTGCACTGCTCGGCGTACGGTCAACGGTCTTCATGCCCGTCGGCGCACCGCTGCCCAAGATCGCCGCGACCCGTGAGTACGGGGCGCAGGTGCGGCTGCACGGCCACGTCGTCGACGAGACGCTCGCCGCCGCGCAGGAGTACGCGCACGACACCGGCGCGGTCTTCATCCACCCCTTCGACCACCCCGACATCATCGCGGGGCAGGGCACGGTGGGACTGGAGATCCTGGAGCAGTGCCCCGAGGTGCGCTCGATCGTCGTCGGCATCGGCGGCGGCGGTCTCGCCGCGGGCATCGCCGTGGCCGTGAAGGCGATCCGGCCCGATGTGCGGATCATCGGCGTGCAGGCCGCCGGCGCGGCCGCCTATCCGCCCTCCCTGGCCGCCGGCCACCCCGTCTCGATCGGCGCGGTCCAGACCATGGCGGACGGCATCAAGGTCGGACGCCCCGGCGATGTGCCGTTCGGCCTCATCCAGGAGCTGGTCGACGAGGTCCGTACGGTCTCCGAGGACGAGCTGTCCAGCGCACTGCTGCTCTGCCTGGAGCGGGCGAAGATGGTGGTGGAGCCGGCCGGGGCCAGCCCGGTGGCGGCGCTGCTGAGCGACCCCAAGTCGTTCCGCGGGCCGGTGGTGGCGCTGCTGTCCGGCGGCAACGTGGACCCGCTCCTGATGCAGCGCATCCTCACCCACGGCATGTCGGCGGCCGGCCGCTATCTGAGCCTGCGGCTGCGCCTCACGGACCGCCCCGGCGCGCTCGCGACCATGCTGGGCGTGCTGACGGTGGCCGACGCCAACGTCCTCGACGTCAGCCATGTGCGTACGGACCCCAGGCTCGGCCTCACCGAGGCCGAGGTGGAGCTCCACCTGGAGACCAAGGGCCCGGAGCACTGTGAGGAGGTCGCGGCGGCACTGCGCGGGGCGGGCTATCTCGTCCTTACCTGACAGGTGGCCCGACCGCGGGCCCGACCGATGACCGATCCGTATCCCTTGTCGGACGCGATGTATCGCGTTACTGTGCGTGCGCCCGGCCCGGGAGCGTACACACGTTCGTCTGTGTCTTCACCGGGCGTGGCAACACGGGCAAATCTAGGATCTGTGAGGAAGTCACCGAACGCACTGGGGGAACCCCATATGCCAGGCGCCATCTACGCCGAAGGTCTGTTGAAGACCTTCGGAGACGTACGAGCACTCGGCGGCGTCGACCTCGACGTGCCGCAAGGCACCGTCCTCGGACTTCTCGGCCCCAACGGGGCCGGCAAGACGACCGCCGTACGCGTCCTCACGACGCTGCTCAGGCCCGACAGCGGCAGCGCCTTCGTCGCGGGCATCGACGTACTGAAGAAACCCAACGAGGTGCGGCGCTCCATCGGGCTGTCCGGCCAGTTCGCCGCCGTCGACGAGTACCTGACCGGCCGCGAGAACCTGCAGATGGTCGGCCAGCTCTACCAGATGTCCTTCCGCGACGCGAAGGTCCGGGCGGTGGAACTGCTGGAGCGGTTCAACCTGGCCGACGCGGCCGACCGGACCACCAAGACGTACTCCGGCGGCATGCGCCGCCGGCTCGACCTCGCGGCGGCGCTCGTCGTCTCCCCGCCGGTCATGTTCATGGACGAGCCGACCACCGGCCTCGACCCGCGCAACCGGCAGCAACTGTGGGAGGTCATCGAGGAACTCGTCGCCGGCGGCACCACGCTGCTGCTGACCACGCAGTACCTGGAGGAGGCCGACCGTCTCGCCCACGACATCTGCGTGATCGACCACGGTCTCGTCATCGCCCGCGGCACCTCCGACCAGCTCAAGGCCCGCACCGGCGGCGAACGCGTCGAGGTCGTCGTGCACCAGCCCGACCAGATCGCACCGGCGAGCGACGTCCTCACCCGCCTGGGCAAGGGGGCGGCCACCGTCGTCCCGCACATGCGGAAACTGACCGTCCCGGTCGACGGCGGCGCGAAACTCCTCGCCGAGGTCATCCGCGACCTCGACGCCCAAGGCGTGGAGATCGACGACATCGGACTGCGCCGCCCCACCCTCGACGACGTGTTCATCTCCCTCACCGGCCACGCG
This sequence comes from Streptomyces sp. NPDC096323, assembly GCF_040302845.1. Classification (NCBI taxonomy): domain Bacteria; kingdom Bacillati; phylum Actinomycetota; class Actinomycetes; order Kitasatosporales; family Streptomycetaceae; genus Streptomyces; species Streptomyces sp. NPDC096323. The sequence goes on along the minus strand of NZ_JBEOSI010000005.1, from coordinate 76,934 downwards.
GCCGAGCAGGAGAAGACCGAGGAGAACGGGACCGACACGCGGCTCGCCGCCCGGCCGGAGGCAGAGAAGTGAGTGCCCTTACCGAGACACCCGCCGCCCCCGCACCCCGCGCGGGCGGCGGAATCGCCCAGTCCGCCCGCGACTCCCTTGTCATGGCCCGTCGGAACCTGATCAGGATGACCAGGATTCCAGAAGTGGTCCTGTTCGGGCTCATCCAGCCGATCATGTTCGTGGTGCTGTTCAGTTATGTCTTCGGCGGTTCGCTGGTGATCGGCGGCTCGACCAGCGCCGCCGGATACCGCGAGTTCCTCATGGCCGGCATCTTCGCCCAGACGGTCACGTTCGCCACGGCCGGCGCGGGCGCCGGAATCGCCGACGACATGCACAAGGGCCTGATCGACCGCTTCCGGTCGCTGCCCATGGCGCGAGGCGCGGTCCTCACCGGCCGTACCCTGGCCGACCTCGTCCAGACCACGCTCACCGTCATCGTCCTCACGATCGTCGCGCTGCTCGTCGGCTGGCGCGTCCACGAGGGCATCCCCAAGGCGCTGGGCGCGTTCGGCCTGCTCCTGCTGCTCGGCTACGCCTTCTCGTGGATCGGCGCCCTGATCGGGCTGTCCGTCCGCACCCCCGAGGCCGCGACCTCGGGCGGGCTCATCTGGCTTTTCCCGGTCACGTTCATCTCGAACGCGTTCGTGCCCACCGAGAACATGGCGAGCTGGCTCCAGCCGATCGCCGAGTGGAACCCGTTCAGCGCGACCGTCCAGGCCTGCCGTGAGCTGTTCGGCAACCCGGGAGTCTCTCCGTCCGACGCCTGGCCGATGGTCCACCCGGTCTGGGCCTCGCTGATCTGGTCCGTGGTGATCGTCGTGGTCTTCCGGACCCTCGCGGTGCGCAAGTACCGCTCGGTCGCCGTCTGAGCACGGACAGAGCCCCGGCCGCGTGCGGCCGGGGCTCTGTCATGTGTGGTGTGCGGATCAGCCGGAGTACGGCTTCGCCGAAAGGATCTTCACCTTGGCGGTCTTGCCGTTCGGCAGCTCGTACTCCGCGCTCTCGCCCATCTTCTTGCCGTTCACGCCCACGCCGAGCGGGGACTGCGGCGAGTACGTCTCGATGTCGGCGCTCGCGTATTCGCGGGAGGCGAGCAGGAAGGTCGTCGTGTCGTCCTCGTCGCCGTCGAAGGCGATCGTCACGACCATGCCGGGCTCGACCACGCCGTCGTCGGCCGGCGCCTCGCCGACCTTCGCGTGTTCCAGAAGCTGGGTCAGCTGGCGCACCCGGAGCTCCATCTTGCCCTGCTCCTCCTTGGCGGCGTGGTACCCGCCGTTCTCGCGCAGGTCGCCCTCCTCACGGGCCGCCGCGATCTTGACGGCGATCTCCGTGCGCGCGGGACCAGACAGGTACTCCAGCTCGGCCTTGAGCTGGTTGTACGCCTCCTGCGTGAGCCAGGTGACGTTTTCGCTGGTCTGGGTCACAGGGTGCTCCTCGTCGGTACTGGGAATACAAAGCATCGCCCTACCCCGAAGCATGCGCTTCCACGGGTGGGCGAAACCACGAGCCTAACAATTCGCAGGGGAAAGGGGGAGAAGGTAAACGGCTCGGAGTAGGAAACCGCAGGTCAGCGTCGCCAGGAGTCGCTTACATCACCCGTGCGGCGGTCAACGCTACGCGCCGCCGTCCTCCGTGCAGCTCAGCAGTTCGACGGCGGTCGCCCGGGACGTCGTCCGCAGGGTGAGGACCTGGTCGATCCGGTCGGTGGCGCCGTCGAAGCGGAAGTCCTTGCGGGCGACCTCCGTGCCGTCCTCGCTCTGCGAGCGGAGCGTGCAGTAGCCCTTGGCGTCCTTGTCCTTGCGGACCTCGAGGTGCACCTCGACGCGGTCGTCCGAGACGACCTTGAACTTGATCATCTCGGCGCTGAGGGCCTGGCCGCCCACATAGTCGTAACCGATCCAGCCGACCACGCCCAGCAGGGCGACGCCGAGGACCGAGCCGATGATCCTGAGCTTGCGGTCCGCGCGCTGGTCCGCCGAGCGGCCGTAACGGTTCTCGGGAAGCGTCTCGCGCACCGCCGTCATGATCGTTCCTCCCGTACCGGGGATCGAGGAATTTTCCACCCCCCGGTTCGGTCACTATAGAAGTTGCACTTCGCGACCAATCACTGAGGATCGAGTCTTGACTGAGCAGCTTCGACTGATGGCCGTACACGCCCACCCCGACGACGAGTCGAGCAAGGGCGCGGCCACCATGGCCAAGTATGTGTCCGAGGGGGTGGACGTGCTGGTCGTGACCTGCACGGGAGGCGAGCGCGGCTCCATCCTCAACCCGAAACTCCAGGGCGACGCGTACATCGAGGAGAACATCCACGAGGTGCGCAAGAAGGAGATGGACGAGGCCCGGGCGATCCTGGGCGTCAAGCAGGAGTGGCTCGGCTTCGTCGACTCGGGCCTGCCCGAGGGTGACCCGCTGCCGCCGCTGCCCGAGGGCTGCTTCGCGCTGGAGGACGAGACTGTCGCGGCGGGGCGCCTCGTCGCCAAGATCCGCGCGTTCCGGCCGCAGGTCGTCACCACGTACGACGAGAACGGGGGCTACCCGCACCCCGACCACATCATGACCCACACCATCTCGATGATCGCCTTCGACGGAGCGGCGGACACCGAGAAGTTCCCCGAGGCGGAGTTCGGCCCCGCCTGGACGCCCCAGAAGCTCTACTACAACCAGGGCTTCAACAAGCCGCGCACGGTCGCGCTGCACGAGGCGCTGCTCGCCCGCGGCCTCGAGTCGCCGTACGGGGACTGGCTGGAGCGCTGGAAGGAGTTCGAGCGCGCCGAGCGCACGCTGACCACGCACGTTCCGTGCGCGGACTTCTTCGAGATCCGTGACAAGGCGCTGATCGCGCACGCCACGCAGATCGATCCGGACGGCGGCTGGTTCCGCGTGCCGATGGAGATCCAGCGGGAGGTCTGGCCGACCGAGGAGTACGAGCTGGCGAAGTCCCTCGTCGATACCTCCCTCCCCGAGAGCGACCTCTTCGCGGGCATCCGCGACAATGCCTGATATGTACGCGACTCAGGCACTGACGCACCTCGTCCCGCTCGCCGAGGAACTCGACAAGAACAAGGTGACCCCCGGGGTCCTGGGCTTCATCGTCTTCGCAGCGCTCGCCGTGGGCGTGTGGCTGCTGATGAAGTCCATGAACCGGCACATGGGGAAGGTGGACTTCGAGGAGTCGCCGGAGGAGACGGACGCGGCCGGGGCCGCGGAGGTTGTGGGTTCCGCGAAGCGGAAGTAGTGCGGGGCGGGGGCGGGCCGGTGCGGGTGCCGGTGCGGGTGCCCCCGCCGGGTTGTCGGCCGGCTTGGCGAGGTGTCCTCAAGCGCCGGACGGGCTGAAAAGATGCCCTCAATCGCCGGGCGGGCTTGATTTGGGCCGGGGTGGTCCGTTGGGTGCCCTCATGCGCCGGGCGGGCTTGATTTGGGCCGGGGTGGTCCGATGGGTGCTCTCAATTGCCGGGCGGCGGGCTTGATGTGCCGGGTGGGCTTGCTTTGGGCGTCTGTGGGATGGCCACGCCCATGATTTCGCGGGCCTGGCGGGTCGGGGTCAGGCCCAGGCGCCAGGCCTGCCAGCCGTCCTCCAGGGACACGCCCCGGTTCAGGACCACCCGGAACGCCTCCGCGCAGTCGTCCAGCTTCGCGTCCCGTGTCGGATGGCCGGCCGCGATCAGGTCGGCCAGTTCCTGCTGGGCCACCACCGTGCCCACCTCGATGCCGCCCGGCGATGCGTATGGCAGCAGCGTGCAGCGCAGGAAGCGGGCCCAGTCCGCGCCCCGCGCGTCGCCGTACGAGTCGAACAGCGCGGCCGCCTCACCGCACAGCTCCAGGGCCTGCGGCGCGCGCTGGTTGCCCGCGTCGATCAGGACCAGCTCCAGAGCCGTCCAGGCCTCCCCGTGCGCGACCCCGATGCGGCGGAAGTCTGCCCGGGCGTCGACCAGCAGCTGACGGGCGAAACCGGAATTGCGCAGGTTGCCCGTCTGCGCGGCCCGCTGGTCGCGGGTGACGCGTCCCGAGTGGTGGCGGGCGCACGCCAGCCCGTACACGTCCCGCATCCGGGAGAACATCGTGCGGGCCCGTTCCAGCTGCCGTACCGCCTGATCGGTGTCCCCGGCCTCCTCCAGCGCCTGGCCCAGGTAGTACAGCGTCCACGCCTCACCCCGGGCGTCCTCGCTGTCGCGGTGGCGGGCCAGGGCCGCGTTCAGCTGCTCGACCGCGGGGGCCGGGTCGCCGTCCAGCAGCCGGGCCCGGGCCAGCTGGGTCAGCGCCCACGCTTCGCCCCGCTCGTCCCGGGTCCGCCCGTACAGATCCAGGGCCGTACGCAGCGCGGTCTCCGCCCGCTCCACATCGCCCATCCGCAGGCGCACCTGGCCCAGCTGGAACTGCGTCCACGCCTCCCCGTGCAGCGACTCGCCCTCGCGGTGCAGGAGGAGCGCGGTGTCCAGGAGCTCCAGCGCCTCGGCCAGGCGGGCCCGGTCCCGCTCCACCGCGGCCAGTGCGTGCAGCGACCACGCCCGGTCCGCGGCCTGGGACGCGGAGGACTGCAGCGCGATCGCCTCGCGCAGCCGGGCCGCCGCCTCCGTCAGGTTGCCCTGGTGGTGCAGAGTGATGCCGAGCGAGCACAGCGCCAGCGCCGTACCCGAGTCGTTCTGCGCCTCGCGGTACAGGCCGACGACGGACGACAGCGTGGTGCGGGCCTTGTCCAGCTCGCCGAGCTGGCGGGCCGCGATACCGGTCCGCCACTGCACCGACCGCTCCAGCAGCCCCTGGTCGACCGCCTGCGTCAGCTCACTGATCTCGCCCAGCCGGTAGAGGTCGCCGCGCAGCAGGCAGTAGTCGCACAGCGCGCCCAGGAGGTCGAGCACCGCGCCCTGGTCGACGCCCTCGCTGTGCCGCAGCGCGGACGTGATGAAGCTCGACTCGTCGTCCAGCCAGCGCAGCGCCGCGTCGAGGGAGCCGAAGCCGTGCGGGCCGAACTGCCCGGCCCGGGTGGACATCTTGCCGTCGACCATGCGGATCACCGCGCCCGCCAGTTCGGCGTAGTTCGCGATGAGCCGTTCCTGTGCGGCGGTGCGGTCCGCGGCCTCCTCCTCGTCGTTCAGCCGGGCCAGGGCGAAGCCCCGTACGAGATCGTGCAGCCGGTAGCGGGAGCCCCGTACGTGGTCCAGCAGCCCGGCCCGGGACAGGGCGGTCAGCAGCCGTCCGGCCTCCTGCTCGTCGGCCGACAGGAGCGCCGCGGCGGCCGCGGCGCCGAGGCTGGCGCGACCGGCCAGCGCGAGACGCCGCAGCAGCCGCCTGGCCTGCTCGGACTGGTCGGTGTAGCGCAGCCACAGGGCCCGCTCGACCGGCGGGACCGGTCCGTAGGCGGCCAGATCGGCGGCCAGGGTGCTGGGGGTGCGCTCCCCGAGCGAGGAGCCCGCTATCCGCAGCGCGAGTGGCAGGCCGCCGCACAGCTCGGTGATCGCCTCACCGGCCGGGAAGTCGTACGGGCCCTGCCCGTCGTCCTGGGACGCCCCGCGCAGCAGCTCCTCCGCGCCCGCCGCGTCCAGCGCCCCCACCTCCAGCTGGTGCACCCACGCCGGCAGGGACTCCGGCAGGTCGAGCGGCTCGCGGGCGGTGACCAGGACCAGGCTGTCCGAGCGCTCCGGGATCAGGGTCCGGACCTGCTCGGCGTCGCTCGCGTCGTCGAGGATGACCGTCACCGGGGTGCCGGTCAGGTGCTGGTGGTAGAGCTCGCTGAGCCGGCGCACCTGCTGCTCGGCGGAGGAGCTGTCACGGAAGAGCAGTTGTTCGCGGGGGGCGCCGAGCCGGTTCAGCAGATGCAGCAGCGCGTCCCGGGTCGGCAGGGGCGGTTCGTCGTCCGCGCCGCCGCGCAGGTCGACGACGCACGCGCCCCGGAACTGGTCCTTGAGGCTGTGGGCCGCCCGCACGGCCAGGGTGGTGCGCCCGGCGCCCGGTGGCCCGTGCAGGACGACGACGGCCGGCTTCGTCTCCGTCGACGCGCGGGCGGCCTGCACCCACTGGGCGATGCGGGCCAGTTCGGCCCGGCGTCCCGCGAACTCGCCTTCCGCGGTGGGCAGGTGGCCGAACGACTGCTCCAGGAGCGCGCGCATGCGGGCAGCCGCGCTGCGGTCCCCGCCGCGCAGTTGCGGTGCGGTCCGGTCCGCTGCGGCCTTCTTCTTCGCCGGGGTGCGGGAGGAGGCGGTCAGCATGCGCTGCTGGTCGATGAAGGGGCGGATGCCCCGTACCTCCAGGGCCGTCAGCCACTGGAGGCGCAGTTGTTCGGTGCCACCGGGCTGTCCGAGGGCTCCGGCCCGGCGGTGCGCGGCCGGCCAGTGCGAGGCGGTGACCTTGGCGACGGTGGCGGTGGCGCCGGCGACCGCGACGACGGCGCCCGCGCCGAGTGCCAGACCGGACGCCGTGCCGAGGGCGACGTCGGCACCGAAGGCCGCGGCGGCGGCAACCCCCGTGACCAGCAGGGGCGTTCCGAGCGTGGCCCGGTTGAACCGCCGGCCCAGGGGCTGCTGCCCGGCCGATGCGGCGTCGAGGGCCTGGGTGTACGCGGTGTACTCGTCGCCTGCCGCGGCCGCCAGCGTGTCCATCGCGGCGCGGCCGCGTGCCATCAGCGGGCCGGGGTCGGTCCGGCCGCCGGAGCGGCGCACCTCTTCCTCCACGGCCCGTGCCAACAGCCGTTCGGCTTCCGCCCGGTGGCTGTCCCGCATACGTCCCCCTCGGTTCCTGCCCCTTCGGCCGGTCCGGCGACCCGGCCGCGCGAGCTACCAGTCTCCTGTGCGGGAGCGGTGCGCGACAGGGAGTCCGCGAGGAGAAACCGGACTCTCGCGGTCAGCGGCGGCGGGTCAGGCCGGTCCGGCGGGGCCGGACGGGGCGGACGGGTCGTGCGTGATCAGGTCTCCCGGCTGGCACCGGAGGACTTCGCAGATCTTCGACAGGGTCGAGAAGCGTACGGCTTTGGCCCGCCCGTTCTTGAGCACGGACAGGTTGACGACGGTGATCCCCACCTGTGAGGAGAGTTCGGTGAGTGTCATGCCACGCTCGGCGAGGACGCGGTCGAGGTGGATCCGGATGCTGTGGGCTTCGTCGTCGGGCATCAGATCGTCGCTTCGATGTCCTCGCGCATGCGCACGCCTTCGCGCATGATCCGCCCCAGGATCACCGCGGCCAGGCCGGCGAGGACCAGGGCCATCGGCCCGGAAAGGCCCGGCCCGGAGTCCATCACCGGCGACATGCCGGCGGCGAGCCAGGACTGTGACCAGCCGACGACGAGGCCGGCCAGCGGTGTGCCCACGGTGACGAACCAGCCGAGAGCCGAGAGCCGTCGCGCCACCGTGTCCGTGAACGGCCCCTGCCGCAGGACGCCCGTCAGCAGCCGGGAGAAGAGCAGGAGCGCGAGGGCGCCGAACAGCAGCCAGGGCAGTTCGCCCCCGAGGTCGGCGGCCCGCTGCCCCACGGAGGGATCGTCCTGGCAGAGGCGCGCCGTGCTGCTGGACGCCTTCACGCCCTCGCCGACGGGCAGGCCGTCCGGCCCGAACGAGGCGTTGGCCCAGAACCCCGTCTTCACGCAGACCGCGCCGTCGTCGAGCATGTGGGTGGCCGCCGTGCCGAGGCAGGCGAGCCCGCAGAGCACGGCCAGGCCGAAGGTGACCGAGGCCAGAGCCCTCGTCATCCGTGTGTTCACGCACAACCCTCCATATCGATGGTCGATATGGAGGAGGCTAGTGGAACATATCGATATTCGACAAGTCGCCTCTGGTCTCGCCCGCGTCGGGAGGATGCGAGCCGGCACTCCTCCCCTCTGTTCGCGCATGGCCCCCTGTGGCGTATGGGCGGGGCGGAGGCGCGTGCGCAAGGATGGGGGCATGTCCAACCGACTTGCGCAGGCCACGTCCCCGTACCTCCTCCAGCACGCGGACAACCCGGTCGACTGGTGGCCGTGGGAGACGGCCGCGTTCGAAGAGGCCCGGCGGCGCGACGTGCCCGTGCTCCTGAGCGTCGGCTACAGCGCGTGCCACTGGTGCCACGTCATGGCGCACGAGTCCTTCGAGGACGAGGCCACCGCCGCGTACATGAACGAGCACTTCGTGTGTGTCAAGGTCGACCGCGAGGAACGCCCCGACGTCGACGCCGTCTACATGGAGGCCGTGCAGGCGGCGACCGGCCAGGGCGGCTGGCCGATGACCGTCTTCCTCACCGCGGACGCCGAGCCCTTCTACTTCGGTACGTACTTCCCGCCCGCGCCCCGCCACGGGATGCCGTCCTTCCAGCAGGTGCTCGAAGGGGTCGTGGCGGCCTGGACCGACCGGCGTGACGAGGTCGGCGAGGTCGCCTCGCGCATCGTCCACGACCTGTCCGAGCGCACCCTCGCCCACGGCGGCGAGGGCCTGCCCGGCGAGCCGGAGCTCGCCCAGGCGCTGCTCGGGCTGACCCGTGAGTACGACCAGAAGCACGGCGGTTTCGGCGGCGCGCCCAAGTTCCCGCCGTCGATGGCGATCGAGTTCCTGCTGCGCCACCACGCCCGCACGGGGGCCGACGGCGCGCTCCAGATGGCGGCCGACACCTGCGAGGCGATGGCCAGGGGCGGGATCTACGACCAGCTCGGCGGCGGATTCGCCCGCTACGCGGTGGACCGGGAGTGGGTCGTCCCGCACTTCGAGAAGATGCTCTATGACAATGCGCTGCTCTGCCGGGTGTACGCCCATCTGTGGCGCTCCACCGGGTCGGAGTCCGCACGCCGGGTGGCGCTGGAGACCGCCGACTTCATGGTCCGGGAACTGCGCACCCCGGAGGGCGGCTTCGCCTCCGCGCTGGACGCCGACAGCGAGGACGCGGACGGCAGGCACGTCGAGGGCGCGTACTACGTCTGGACGCCCGCCCAGCTGCGCGAGGTGCTGGGCGAGGAGGACGCCGCGTACGCCGCCGAGCTCTTCGCGGTGACCGAGGAGGGCACCTTCGAGGAGGGATCCTCGGTGCTCCAGCTCCCGGCGGCACAGACCACGGACGAGGCGCGCGCCGCCGACGTACGGGCCCGGCTGCTCGCAGCCCGCGAGCTGCGGGCCCGGCCCGGGCGGGACGACAAGGTGGTCGCGGCGTGGAACGGGCTCGCGATCGCAGCCCTCGCCGAGACCGGGGCGTACTTCGACCGGCCCGACCTGATCGAGCGCGCCACCGAGGCGGCCGACCTGCTGGTGCGGCTCCACATGGGCCCCGTCGCCCGGCTCGTCCGCACGTCCAAGGACGGTGTCGCCGGGACGCACGACGGCGTGCTGGAGGACTACGGCGATGTCGCGGAGGGCTTCCTGGCCCTGGCCGCCGTCACCGGCGAGGGGACCTGGCTGGAGTTCGCGGGCTTCCTCACGGACATCGTGCTCCAGCACTTCACCGGCGAGGGCGGGCAGTTGTACGACACGGCGGACGACGCCGAGCAACTGATCCGCCGCCCGCAGGACCCCACCGACAGCGCGACCCCGGCCGGCTGGACGGCGGCGGCCGGTGCGCTCCTCTCGTACGCCGCGTACACCGGATCGGAGCCCCACCGCACGGCCGCGGAAGGCGCGTTGGGCGTGGTGAAGGCGCTGGGCCCGCGGGCGCCGCGGTTCATCGGCTGGGGGCTCGCGGTGGCCGAGGCGCTGCTCGACGGGCCGCGCGAGGTGGCGGTCGCCGGACCGGTCGGCGGCGCCCTGCACCGTACGGCCCTGCTCGGGCGGGCGCCCGGCGCGGTGGTCGCGGCGGGGGAGACGGCGGGGTCGGAGTTCCCGCTGCTGGCGGAGCGCCCGATGCTGGGCGGTGCGCCGACGGCGTATGTGTGCAGGCACTTCGTCTGCGAGGCGCCGACGACGGACCCGGAGGTGCTGGCCGGGGCGCTCAGGGGCGCCGGGAGCTGAGGCTCACAGCCGCAGGCCGGTCTCCAGGGTGTCCAGCGCCTCGTCGATCATCGTGATCAGGTCGCCCTCCTGGCCGTGCTCGCCCCAGTACAGCGTGACCTCGCGCAGCGCTCCCAGCACCGCCGCGGTGAAGATCCGGATGCGCAGGTCGTCCGCGCTGCGGCCGGTCCGGTCGGCGAGGACCTGGGAGAGCAGCTTCGCGGTGTCCGACATGGTCTCCGTCATCCGCGCGCGGATGGCGGGGATCTCCACCATCAGCCGGGTGCGCCGGCGCAGTTCCTCTTCCTCCGCGGTGACGAACGACGTCAGGGCCTCGCGCATCATCAGCCGCAGGGACTCCAGCGGAGGCTCGTCCAGCGGGCGGCTGCGGAGCGCGGTCACCATGAGCGGGTCGTACGCGTCGGTGAGGACGATGTCCTCCTTGGTGGCGAAGTACCGGAGCACCGTGCTCGGCGACACCTCGGCCGCCTCCGCGATCTGCTCGATGGTCGTCGCCTCGTAGCCCTGCTCCTGGATGAGGCGGTACGTCGCCGTCCGGATCGCGACCCGTGTCTTGAGCTTCTTGCGCTCGCGCAGCCCCATCGGCTGTGCGTCGGGTGCGGTGAGGGAGGAGGTACGGGGGGTGGCGGCCATGGTCGCCATTGTCGGGGATCGGCCGGGGCCGCGGCCCATCGTCCTCCACGAAGGGCCGCGGCCCTTCGTGGAGCGGAGGGGGCGTGCGGGGGGTGCTCAGGCGTGGTTGTAGGCCACCAGGGAGATGCCGACGTAGTGGACGACGAAGGCCGCCAGGGTCAGCGAGTGGAAGACCTCGTGGAAGCCGAAGTAGCGCGGTGACGGGTTCGGCCGCTTGATGCCGTAGATGACGCCGCCGGCGCTGTAGAGCAGCCCGCCGACGACGACGAGCACCAGCACCGCGACCCCGCCGGCCCGCATGAAGTCCGGCAGGAAGAAGACCGCCGCCCAGCCCATCGCGATGTAGCAGGGGGTGTAGAGCCAGCGCGGGGCGCCGACCCAGAAGACCCGGAAGGCGATGCCCGCGACCGCCGCCGCCCAGACCGCCCACAGGAGCGGCGTCCCCGTGGACTCGGGCAGCAGGAGCAGGGTCAGCGGGGTGTAGGTGCCCGCGATGATCAGGAAGATGTTCGCGTGGTCGAGCCTGCGCAGTACGGCCTCGCCGCGCGGCCCCCACGTACCGCGGTGGTAGACCGCGCTCACGCCGAAGAGCAGGCACGCCGTCGCTATGTAGATCCCGCAGGCGATCCGGGCGCGGGTGCTGTCCGCGAGTGCGATGAGCACGATGCCCGCGATGAGGACCGCCGGGAACATCCCGGCGTGCAGCCAGCCGCGCATGCGTGGCTTCAGCTCGGCGTCGTCGTCGGTTCCGGCAGGTTTCAGCCCGGCGGGGTCGGGCGCGGCGGCGGGAGCAGTCATTCCCGCATCGTACCTACGCGTCCGTAGGTATCGGATCCGAGTGGCGATGCTCACGTGGGCGGCCCCCTGGACATATGGGCGGATCGGTCGGATGATCAAATGAGTGCGGTCGGCACCGGATGAGCGCCAGGGAATTCGAAAGGGTAGAAGCATCCGGGTCGCAGCCCCCACGGGGCCTACCAAACACACACCCTCATCAAGGAGCGATCGTGGCGCGAGACATCGCGGCTCCCCTCACTGTCCCCACCCACCACCAGGAGCTCGTCGCCTGGGTCGACGAGATCGCAGCCCTGACCGAGCCGGACCGAGTGGTCTGGTGCGACGGTTCCGAGGCCGAGTACGAGCGCCTGTGCGGGGAGCTCGTCGCCAAGGGCACGTTCACCAAGCTCGACGAGATCAAGCGCCCGAACTCGTACTACGCCGCCTCCGACCCCAGCGATGTCGCCCGCGTCGAGACCCGGACGTTCATCTGCTCCGCGAAGGAGGAGGACGCCGGTCCGACGAACCACTGGAAGGACCCCGCCGAGATGCGGGAGATCTTCGTGGGGGAGAAGGGTGTCTTCCGCGGCTCGATGCGGGGTCGCACCATGTACGTCGTGCCCTTCTGCATGGGCCCCGTCGGCTCGCCGCTCTCCGCCATCGGCGTCGAGATCACCGACTCCGCGTACGTCGCCGTCTCCATGCGCACCATGACCCGCATGGGACAGGCCGTCCTTGACGAGCTCGGCACCGACGGCTTCTTCGTCAAGGCCGTCCACACGCTCGGCGCACCCCTGGAGGAGGGCCAGGAGGACGTCCCGTGGCCCTGCAACTCCACCAAGTACATCTCGCACTTCCCCGAGGACCGCGAGATCTGGTCGTACGGCTCCGGCTACGGCGGCAACGCCCTGCTCGGCAAGAAGTGCTACGCGCTGCGCATCGCCTCCGTGATGGCACGCGACGAGGGCTGGCTCGCCGAGCACATGCTGATCCTCAAGCTGACGCCGCCGCGCGGCGAGTCGAAGTACGTCGCCGCCGCGTTTCCGAGCGCCTGCGGCAAGACGAACCTGGCCATGCTGGAGCCCACGATCTCCGGCTGGACCGTCGAGACCATCGGCGACGACATCGCCTGGATGCGGTTCGGTGAGGACGGCCGCCTCTACGCGATCAACCCCGAGGCCGGCTTCTTCGGCGTCGCGCCCGGCACCGGCGAGCACACCAACGCCAACGCCATGAAGACCATGTGGGGCAACTCCGTCTTCACCAACGTCGCGCTCACCGACGACGGCGACGTCTGGTGGGAGGGCATGACCGAGGAGCTTCCGCAGCACCTCACGGACTGGAAGGGCAACGACTGGACCCCCGAGTCCGGCACGCCCGCCGCCCACCCCAACGCCCGCTTCACCGTCCCGGCCGGCCAGTGCCCGATCATCGCCCCCGAGTGGGAGGACCCGAAGGGCGTGCCGATCTCGGCCATCCTCTTCGGCGGCCGCCGCGCCTCGGCCGTCCCGCTGGTCACCGAGTCCTTCGACTGGCAGCACGGCGTCTTCCTCGGAGCGAACGTCGCCTCCGAGAAGACCGCCGCCGCCGAGGGCAAGGTCGGCGAGCTGCGCCGCGACCCGTTCGCCATGCTGCCGTTCTGTGGCTACAACATGGGCGACTACATGAACCACTGGCTGAAGGTCGGCGCGGACAAGCCGGACCAGTCGAAGCTCCCGAAGATCTACTACGTGAACTGGTTCCGCAAGAACGAGGCCGGCAAGTTCGTCTGGCCCGGCTTCGGCGAGAACAGCCGCGTCCTGAAGTGGATCGTCGAGCGCCTGGAGGGCAAGGCCGAGGGCGTCGAGACCCCGATCGGCATCCTGCCGGCCAAGGGCTCGATCGACACCGAGGGCCTGGACCTGTCCGAGTCCGACCTGGACTTCCTGCTCAACGTGGACAAGGAGGTCTGGCGCGAGGAGGCGGCGCTGATCCCCGAGCACCTCAACACCTTCGGCGACCACACGCCGAAGGGCCTGTGGGACGAGTACCGGGCGCTGGTCGAGCGCCTGGGCTGATCCCCCGAAACTCCGCGGTCGGCCCCCGACATCCGCCCTGACCTGTGGGGTCAACGGCCCGCCGCGGTAGGGACGTGCACGAACACGGCCCTGGCCCCCGGAACCGGCAGCGGTTGCGGGGGCCACTCCCTTTCCCCGGGGGGCTCGGCTGTCACGGGTGCCCCGGCCTGCCGTGTCCGTACTCCGGTTGTGACCGGTCCGAGCTGTCCCGGGCGCGTACCCCGGCTTACGTTTGACCGGGCCGTGCCGGGGGGTGCGGGGAGCAGGGGGAGCGGGATCATGACTTACGCCGGTCTGCCGCCGTACCCGGACCAGCACACCGGCATGCCGCCCCGGCGCGCCCGCACCCCGCGCTGGGTGGTGGCCCTGACAGTGGTGATGGTCTCGCTGCTGGTCCTGTCGCCGGTCGCGCTCGTGGTGGCGTTTTTCTACGCCTCGGGGAAGAACCACGAGGGACTGCGTTTCCCGTCCCAGGACGTGAGCATCTCCTCCTGCCGGAAGGACGCGCTCACGGGTGACCCCGTGGCCGAGGTGCGGGTCACGAGCCAGGCGAATCGGCCCGGGAGCTTCACGGTGCACCTCGCGTTCCGTGACCAGCGGGGCAAGGACGGGGGCGAGGGCAGGAGCGAGCCGGCGGGAAAGCGCACCGTCGTCTTCAAGGACCTGGCGGTGGGCGCGAGCGCGAGCAGCCGGATCACCGGGCCGGTCCCGGTGCGGGGCGGGCCGCAGTGCGTGCTCGCCGACGTGACGTTCCTGTCGACCGCGCTGGCCCGGAGGCCGGCGAACCCCGTCCCGTGACGGGGGCCCACCCCCTACCGCGGTAGCACCCTCACATTGGCTCCGGGGTATGACGCCCGGCGCCCGGCCGTCCCCGCACGCTGTGCACCGTCAGCACGAGCAGAGCGCGAAGGGGCAGATCATGAGGCGACGCAACGGCAAGCAGCGGGAAGCGGCCGGCCGGCCGGAGGGGCCGCCCGGCACGTCCGCGGCCGCCGTCGAGCTCCTCGGCGTCCGGCGGCAGTACGGCCGCGGCGCGGGCACCGTGCACGCGCTCGCGGGCGTCGACCTCGCCCTGCCGCGCGGCACGTTCACCGCGGTCATGGGCCCCTCCGGATCCGGCAAGTCCACCTTCCTGCAGTGCGCCGCCGGGCTCGACCGGCCCACCTCGGGATCGGTCCGCCTGGGCGGCACGGAGATCACCGGCATGAGCGAGAACGAGCTCACCGAGCTGCGCCGCAACCGCATCGGCTTCGTCTTCCAGGCCTTCAACCTGCTGCCCTCGCTCACCGTCGAGCAGAACGTACTGCTCCCCATGCGCCTCGCCGGGCAGCGCCAGGACCGCCGCCGGGCGGACGCCGTCCTCGCACAGGTCGGCCTCGCCGGCAAGGCGAGGCGCAGGCCCGGCGAGCTCTCCGGCGGCCAGCAGCAGCGCGTGGCCGTCGCCCGCGCCCTGGTCAGCAGCCCGGACGTGGTCTTCGCGGACGAGCCCACCGGCGCCCTCGACACCGGCACCGCCGCCGAGGTCCTCGGCCTCCTGCGGCACGCGGTGGACGCCCTCGGCGCCACCGTCGTCATGGTCACCCACGATCCGGCCGCGGCAGCCTGGGCCGACCGGGTGCTGTTCCTCGCCGACGGTGCGTTCGCCGGCGGCCTGGAGCGCGGGTCGGCGGAGCAGATCGCCGCGCGGATGACGGCGCTCACCTCCCGTACCGCCCCTGTGGGCGCTATGGCGGGGGTTGCGGCGTGAGATTCGTCCCCAACGGTCTCGCCCGCGCGGCCGTCCGCTTCAAGCCCGCGTCGTTCGCGGGCACCTTCGTCGCGCTGATGATGTCCGCGCTGATCGTGTCGGCCTGCGGCATCCTCCTGGAGACCGGCCTGCGCGCGTCGGTGCCACCCGAGCGGTACGCGAACGCGCCGGTCGTCGTGGCGGCGGACCAGTACGAATACCTCGTCACGGGCAGCGGCGAGGACCGTGAGGAAGAGGCGGTCCCGCTGCCGGACACGGCACGGCTGGACGCCGGACTGGTGGCGAAGGCCGCCACCGCCCAGGGCGTGGCCGCCGCCGTCCCCGACTTCACCTTCCCGGTGCGGGCGGCGGCCGACGAAGGGGCCGCCCCGGGGCAGCACGCCACCGGCGCCCGCGAACTGCCCGTTCCGGGCGGCGTGCTCACCGGGCACGGATGGGGCTCGCACGCCTTCACCGGCACCGCGCTGACCACCGGCTCCGCGCCCCGTGAAGGCGAAGTCGTGCTCGACGCGGGAACGGCCCGCACCGCGCACGCCTCCGTCGGCGACACCGTCGCCCTGCGCACCGCCACCGGGCAGGGAGAGTTCCGCGTCGCGGGCGTCGCCCGGGCCGGATCCGCGGACACCGCCCACGACACGGGAGCCGCCGCCCTCGCCTGGTTCGCCGACGCCCAGGCGCCCACGCTTGCCGGCCACCCCGGCAAGGCGGACGCCATCGCCGTACTGGCGAAGCACGGCAGCGACGCCGACGCCCTCGCCGGCTCCGTGAAGAAGGCCCTCGCCGGTTCCGGCGCCGACGTGCACGTCGGCGACGACCGGGGCGCCATCGAGGACCCGGGCCTCGGCTACGCCAAGCAGACGCTCTTCGGGATCGGCGGCTCCTTCGGCGGCATCGCCGCCATCGTGGCCATCTTCACCGCGGCCGGGACCGTGGCCCTGTCCGTATCCCAGCGGGCCCGCGAATTCGCGCTGCTGCGGGCCGTCGGAGCCACCCCGCGCCAGATCCGCCGCGCGGTCGCCTCCGAGGGACTGCTCGTCGCGCCGCTCGCCGGAATCCTCGGCTGCCTGCCCGGCATCGGGCTCGCGCGCTGGTGGTTCGGGCAGCTGCAGGACCGGGGGGCGATCCCCGAGGCGGTGCGGGTGCACGTCTCCGGCCTGCCCCTTCTCGTCGCCGTCGGCATCGGCCTGCTCACCGCGCTCGCCGCGGGCTGGGCGGCCGGGCGCAGGCCCGCGAGGACCAGGCCGGGCCAGGCGCTGACGGATGCGTCGGTGGAGCGGCTGCGGCCGGGAGTGTTCCGTACGGTGCTGGGCATCGGCGCCCTCGTCGGCGGCGCCGTCCTCACCGGGGTGTCCGCCGGTTCCGCGGGGGACGACGCGGCCGGCGCCGCCCTCGGCGTCGTCATGCTCTTCATGCTCGCGGTCGGGCTGCTCGGACCGATCGTGGCGCGGGTGTCCGCGGGCCTCTTCGGCCTCCCGCTGCGCGGGGCGGGCCCGGCCGCTCAGCTCGCGGCCGCCAACTCCCGTACCAACGCCCGCCGCCTCGCCTCCGCGATCACGCCCATCGTGCTCGCCATGGCCTTCGGCTCGACGCTCGTCTTCATGCACACGAGCGAGAACCACGTGGCCGACAAGCAACTGCGCGCGGGCATCACCGCGGACCACGTGGTCACCGACCCGGCCGGGCTCCCGGCGGACGCGGCGGCCCGGGCCGCCCGCGCACCGGGCGTGGAGGCGGCCGTCGGCCTGCTGGACACACAGGTGCTGGTGCCGGTCGGCTCCGGCGAGTTCAAGTCGCTCCTCGGCGCGTCGACCCAGGGCGTCACCGGCTCGGGCGCCGAACTCGCGCAGGTGCAGGACCTGGACGTACGCGAGGGCAGCCTCGACCGGATCGGCACCGGCCGCATCGCCATCGACAGGACCCTGGCGAACTCGGCCGACGCCGGCGTCGGCGACAAGCTGCCGCTCTACCTCCCGGACGGCACCGAGGTCAGCCCGCAGATCGTCGCCGTCTACGGACGCGGCCTCGGTCTGGCGGCGGTGACCATGGACCGGGCGTCCCTCGCCGGGCACGTCACCTCGGGCTTCGACCGTACGCTGCTGGTACGCGGCGGCGCGGAGAAGGACCTCACCGCCCTGGGCCAGGTCACCGATGCCTCCGGCTACGCCACCGAGCAGAACCTCGACGCGAAGCTGGGCGCCTGGTCCAACACCACCATGGCCGCGGTCCTCGGCGGCTTCGCCGCCATCGCCGCCGTCAACACGCTGGTGATGACGGTCCTCGACCGCCGCCGCGAACTGGGCACCCTGCGCCTCGTCGGCTCCACCCGGCGCCAGGTGCTCCGGATGCTGCGATGGGAGAGTCTGCTCGTCTCCGTCGTCGGCGTCGTCCTCGGCTCCGCGATCGCGGCGGCCACGCTGATCCCGATGATGCGCGGCACGACCGGCGAAGGGCCGTACGTACCCCCGCTGCTGTACGGATCCTTCGCGGCCGCCGCCTGCGGCCTGGCCCTGCTCGCGGTCACGCTGCCGGGGCGAGCCGTGCTGCGCCGCCGGTCGTCGTAGCTCATGCCTGAGGGGCGCAACGGACAGCACGTCGGTCCCGCCGCATGCGTGAGGGGCGGCAGCCGACAACATGTCGCTCCCGCCCCTCACGAAAGAGGTGGCACCCGGTCCACGCGCCTCGACGGCTGTGGACCGGGGCCGTCAGAGGGCGCCGACCAGCCGCGGCGGAGCGGCGGGGGAGTCGGCGGCGGCAGCGGCGGAGACCGCTGCGGTGTGGGCGTCCATACGCTCGGCCGAGAGGATCGCGACCACCGTGTCGGCGCGGGACGCCGCCACGACCAGCGCCCGGCCCGCGAGGGCGTGGGCACGGCGGTGGAGGGTGATCGCGGGCGCGTCGCTCAGGCGCGCGTGCCGGGCGGGCGGTGCGCCGCGCAGCCTGGCTACCTGTCCGGCGATGCGGTCGCCCGCCTCGCCGAGACCCAGTTCGTCGGTGACCGCGAGCAGCGCCGCCAGGTGCCCGGCGAGCTGAATGTCCAGCTCCTCCTCGCGGGTGCGGTGCGGGAAGTCGCCGGCGTGGTCGGCCGGTGTGTGGACCGATTTGGTGCGGATCGGTTCGTACATGGATGGCCTCCTGGTGATGCTGTGAGGACCATCCTAGCTTGGATTCAGTCTAAAGTTGTCTGTCTTCGAGGCTGGATGGCCGGGCAGCGGCAAAGCTTGTCTAAAGGCCCCAGCCGCGCTTGCGGGCGATCTGCACGTTCTCCAGCACGCCGGGCGCGTGGGGAACGAGGATCGCCGCGGAGTGAAGTAGGTGGTGACCAGGTACGAGATGAGGGCCTGCTCGCTCAGGCCCATGAAGCGCACCGACAGGCCCGGCTTGTACTCGTCCGGCAGACCGGTCCGGCGCAGGCCGATGACGCCTTTACAGCCCACGGGCGTCGGACTGGCGCCCGATCGCGGCGATCGTCCTCGGGTGGGCCAGGAAGAACCTGGTACCCCGGCGGCGGCAGAGGAGTTCGTCCATGTCGTCCCGGCTGGGCGGTCCCGAGTGGCACCGGACGGTCCGCAGGGCGATCCGCCGGACCGGTACGTCCCACCGCCCGCATCGCACCACGTCCCGGAAGCGTGCGGGAGCCGGCTGACGGCACCACGTTGGTGCCGCGGTTTCGGGGGTGGTCCCGGCCGTCCGCCGGGGACAGCCCGGGTGGCTCCTCCCGGGTGGCCCGCCCCCGGCGCCTGCTGTCGACTGTGACCAACGGCCCCGCCGAGGTGGCCGAGGACTGAGGAGCCAGTGATGACACGCCACACCAGGACGGCCGCCTTGCTGTCTTCGGCACTGCTGCTGGCGGCCGCGGCAGCCGGATGCTCCGACAACGGGTCCGCCGGTGGCAGCACCCGCGGGGCCGACACCGGCGGGCAGAACAGCGGCCGTCAGGTCGATGTCCCCGCCGCGGCGTCGAAGTCCCCCGCCGCGACCAAGTCGTCCGCCGCGACCGTCTCCGCGAAGAAGGGCACGTTCGGCAAGTCCCTCGTGGACAGCAAGGGCATGACGCTCTACGTGTTCGACAAGGACACCAAGAACAAGTCCAACTGCGACGACTCCTGCGCCAAGTCATGGCCGCCGCTCCTCGACACGGACGCACCGACCGCAGGCAGCGGGGTCAAGTCGGACCTGCTGAAGACGACGCCCCGGAGCGGCGGCAAGAAGCAGGTGACGTACAACGGCCACCCGCTGTACCGCTTCAACGGGGACCGGAAGGCCGGTGACGCCAACGGACAGGCCACCGACGCGTTCGGCGCCAAGTGGTACGTCATCAGCCCCGAGGGCAAGAAGATCACCACTCAGCCGACGAACGACACCGGCAACGGCTACTGATCCCCGCCGGTCCGCCTCCGAGGGCGGGGCGAAGAGCGGCACAGCCGACCCGGAAGCCACCCAGGACTGCCTCGTGCTGCGTCGGGCCCTCGAGCAGCGCGCCGGACGCCGCCGGCGTCCCGGCCCTCGCGAGGCTGCCCGGCCATCGGCGCCGGTCCGCGCCACCGACCCAGCGAAGTGAGCTGGGTGAGTGGTCTTGCCGGCGGCCCTGGGAGAGGCCCACGAAGGCGGGCAGGAATGTCGAGCCCGTACCACGCCCATCAGCGGAGCCCTCGATGAAGCGCACATCCATGGCAGCCATCTGTGCTGCCACAGCCCTGCTCACCGCGACCCTGAGCAGCTGCTCCGACAGCTCCGGAGATTCCTCGGCGGACGGCTACGGTTCGACGACCTCCACGAAGGTCGAGCAGGCCATCGTGAAAACGAAGACCGCCGGAAAACTCGGCACCATTCTCGTCGACGACAAGGGCCGCACCCTGTATCTGTTCCTCGCCGACAAGAAGAACCAGTCGAAGTGCACCGGAGACTGTGCCGAAGCCTGGCCACCGCTGATGAGCAAGGGCACCGCCGAAGCCGGCAAGGGGGTGGACGAGAAGCTGCTCGGCCTCACCAAGCGTTCAGGGTCGGCCGAACAGGTCACGTACAACGGCCACCCCCTCTACTACTACGCGGGCGACACCGATCCCGGCCAGACCAACGGCCAGGGACTCGACCAGTTCGGCGCCGCGTGGTACGTGCTGGACGCCAAGGGCAAGCAGGTCGTGAACTGAGCGGCGTGAGCGGGGCGAGCGGCGACCGCGGAAACCGGAGACGGAGTCCCGCTGCCCGCGCTGCCCTCGGTGTTCTTGGTGTCCTCGTTCCCGTCGCGGTCGGCGTCGGCACCTACCTCTTCGGCGAGCAGCACACGCCTGACTTCAACAGTGGTCTCTACGGCGAACACGGCATCACCGCCATGGATCTGAAAGCGCGGCTCGGCAGCGCCCTGCTGTGCGTCGCGCTCATTCAGCTCTGTCTCGCCCTGTGGATGTACGGCCGCGTGCCCGGTGCCCGGCCCGCGTCCCGGCCCGTGCGGCTCGGGCACCGGGTGCTCGGGCTCCTGGCCCTTGTCTTCTCCCTGCCGATCGCCTACCACTGCCTGATGACCTACGGGATCGAGACGACGTCCCCGCGGGTAGCGATCCACTCCTTCACCGGATGCGCGTTCTACGGCGCGTTCGTGGCCAAGGTGATCGTCGTACGCAGCCGGCACCTTCCCGGCTGGCTGCTCCCTGCGATGGGCTCCCTGCTCGTGCTCGGTGTGGCTCTCCTGTGGTACACGGCGGCCCTCTGGCAACTCGGCGGCGGCGCGGCCCCGGGCTTCCCCTCGACCTGAGCACACGGTCGGACACGTTGCCCTAAGATCGACCGGCCGTAGGACGCCGACGTCAGGAGGGACGCGATGACCGGTCAGGTCGCCGCGGTGAGCCGCAACGAGGCGTACTCGTTCAGCAAGCGCCAGCGCTCTTCCATCACGCTGCTCGCGGGGCTCGGGGTGGAAGGGGACGTGCACGCGGGTGAGACGATCCGCCACCAGTTCCGCATGACCTACGAGCCGGACGCGCCCAACCTGCGCCAGGTCCACCTGATGCACGAGGAGCTCTTCGACGAGCTCGCTCTCAAGGGCTTCACCGTCTCCGCGGGCCAGCTCGGCGAGAACATCACCACGCGCGGAGTGGATCTCCTGGGCCTTGCGACAGGTGCCTTGCTCCGCCTCGGCGAGCAGGCGGTGCTCCAGGTGACGGGACTGCGCAACCCGTGCGCGAAGATCAACGACTTCCGCCATGGCCTGCTCGGTGAGGTGTTCGCCATGGACCCCTTGTCCGGCGAGTTCACCTTCAAGTGTGGAGTCATGGCCGTGGTCCGCCGTGGAGGGACCGTCCGCCCCGACGATGCCGTCGAGGTCGTCATACCGCCCCTGCCCCACAGACCACTGGAACGGGTCTGAGTCCTACGGGAAGTACCGGCCGGGACGAGGCCGGCGAGCCGTACCCGTCGTCCGCGAAGCGGTGGCCTCCTGCAAGCGGTGGGGGAGCCGACGCAGTATCGGCGTCTCCCGGCGACCGTGGAAAGCGGGCTGCCCCACCCACGTAGGGCGGGTGGGGCTGGGCTCAAACCTGTCCGTACCCGTCCAGGAAGTGGGCGATCCGGCCGATCGCGTCCGTCAGGTCCTCCGTGGAGGGCAGCGTCACGACGCGGAAGTGATCGGGGTCGGGCCAGTTGAACCCCGTGCCCTGCACCACCATGATCTTCTCGGCACGCAGCAGGTCGAGGACCATCTGCCGGTCGTCCTTGATCTTGTAGACCTTGGGGTCGAGCCGGGGGAAGAGGTACAGCGCCCCCTTCGGCTTCACACAGGTCACGCCCGGAATCTGCGTCAGCAGGTCGTACGCCACGTCCCGCTGCTCCAGGATCCGGCCGCCCGGCAGCACCAGGTCGTTGATCGACTGCCGCCCGCCGAGCGCGGTGGCCACGGCGTGCTGCGAGGGCATGTTGGCGCACAGCCGCATGTTGGCGAGGATCGTCAGCCCCTCGATGTACGAGGAGGCGTGCGCCTTCGGCCCGCAGACGGCCAGCCAGCCCGACCGGTACCCGGCGACGCGGTAGTTCTTGGACAGCCCGTTGAAGGTGAGCACCATCAGATCGGGGGCGATCGTCGCCGTCGGCGTGTGCGTCGCGCCGTCGTACAGGATCCGGTCGTAGATCTCGTCGGAGCAGACCACCAGGTTGTGCCGCCGGGCGATCTCCGTCAGTTCACGCAGCATCTCGTCGTCGTAGACGGCGCCTGTGGGATTGTTCGGATTGATGATCACCATCGCTTTGGTGCGGTCGGTGATCTTCCGCTCGATGTCGGCCAGGTCCGGCATCCAGTCCGACTGCTCGTCGCACCGGTAGTGCACGGCCGTGCCGCCGGCGAGCGAGACGGAAGCCGTCCACAGCGGATAGTCCGGAGCGGGTACGAGCACCTCGTCGCCGTCGTCGAGCAGGGCCTGCATCGACATCTGGATCAGCTCGGAGACGCCGTTGCCCAGGTAGATGTCCTCGACGTCGAGGTCGATCCCCTTGGTCTGGTAGTGCTGCATCACCGCCCGCCGCGCGGACAGCAGGCCCTTCGCGTCGCCGTACCCGTGCGCGCCCGACAGGTTGCGCAGGATGTCTTCGAGGATCTCGGGCGGGCACTCGAAACCGAACGCGGCGGGGTTGCCGGTGTTCAGCTTGAGGATGCGATGACCTGCTGCTTCCAGCCGCATCGCCTCCTCGAGCACGGGGCCTCGGATCTCGTAACAGACGTTGGCGAGCTTCGTGGACTGGATGACCTGCATGTCTGCGAGCTTACGACTGTGTTTCGCGGGCCGCCCGGCCTTTCCCCGTCCATTGACCCACCCGGGTCGCTCCGTCCGCCGCCCCGGCTTCCATCACCATGCCCGCCGCGCCCCCGGACCGTCGGAATCCGGGGCGCGGGCGGGGCCGGGGCTTGGAATGGGGTGGAACGGGGACGTGACAGGCCGGACCGGGTGACATGCACCACGGCGCGCCGCGGCCCTCGGTTACTACTGGGCCTTGTCCTCGGCGAGGGTGTGGGCGACCAGCGCGTTGGCGTGGCCGTGCCCCATCGCGTGCTCGGACTTGAGCCAGTTCACGAGTTCCATGTGCTTGGTCAGCGGCGAGGCGCGGATGAGGTCCTTCCACTCCGCTACCGGACGGCCGTACTTCTGCTCGATCGACGGGAAATAGCTTGCGGGGCCCTTCACTGCATCGGTCATGCCGGAAGTCTGGCAGCCGGGTCTGACAGCCGGTCCCTTCTCATCCGACTCGTCCGCCGGCAGGCATTACCAGGGCACGACGCCGGCGTCTTCGAAGAACTGACCGGTCGGGCCGTCGTCGGGCAGCGTCGCGAGCTTGATGGCGATCGCCGCGCCCTGCTCCGGGGTGCGCACGCCGCGGAAGCCGTTGAGGTCGGTCGCGACGTAGCCGGGGCAGCCGGCGTTGATCAGGATGTCCGTGCCGCTCAGCTCCCGGGCGTACTGGAGGGTGACGGCGTTCAGGAACGTCTTCGACGGCGCGTACGCCACGGCCACCGGACCCGCCGTCTCCTCGGCGGCGGCCCCTGACTGCCGGGTGAGGGAGCCGACGCTGCTGGACATGTTCACGATCCGGGGCGAGGAGGAGCGGCGGAGCAGCGGCAGCATCGCATTGGTGACGCGGATGACGCCGATCACGTTGGTCTCCACGACGGTCCGGATGGTGGCGGGATCGACCCGGGTGGGCTCCTGCGGCATGCCGCCCGTGATGGCGGCGTTGTTGACGAGCACGTCGAGGCGCCCTGTCCGCTCCTCGATCAGCCGTGCGGCGGCGGTCGCGCTCGCGTCGTCGGTCACGTCCAGCGGTACGCCGAACGCGTCGACGCCGGCCGCGCGCAGTGCCTCCACCGCGGCCTTGCGGCGTTGATCATCCCGGGCGCCGACTCCGACGCTCCAGCCGAGGGCGCCCAGGCCTGCGGCGATCTCGTAGCCGATTCCCTTGTTCGCGCCGGTGACCAGCGCAGTTGTTCGTTCGCTCATGGGGACCATGCTGCGCTCGGACCCGGGCCGCGGTCCAAGACCGATCGCGGGGGGAGCGATACCGTCAGGGTATGGATCCGGCATCCGGAGTAGCGTGACCGCATGGAGACCCGGGAACTGCGGTATTTCGTCGCTGTCGCCGAAGAGCTGCACTTCGGGCGCGCCGCCCAGCGGCTCGGGATGGCGCAGCCGCCCCTGTCGCGGGCGATCCAGCAGCTCGAACGCCGCCTCGGGGCCGTACTGCTGGACCGGACCAGCCGCGCGGTCACGCTGACGGAGGCCGGCTCGGTGCTGTTGACCGAGGGCCGCGCCGCGCTCGACGCGGTCGACGCCGCCGAGCGCCGGACCCGCCGCGCCGCCCTGTCCATGACCGGACGTCCCGGCCTGGTCCTGGTCACCAAGGCCAGCGCGTCCAGAGAACTGCTGGCCGGACTGCTCGACGCGTACGCCGCCGAACCCGGCGCGGTCCCCGTCGACGTCATCCTGTGCGGTCCGGCCGAGCAGGAACGATTCCTGCGCGAGGGGCGGGCCGACGTCGCGCTGCTGCACCGGCCGTTCGACTCGACGTCCGGGTTCCACACCGAAGAGCTCAGCACGGAGGGCCAGGTCGCGGTCCTGCCGGCCGGGCATCCGCTCACCGCCCGGGCCGATGTGCGCATGGCCGACGTCACCGCGCTGCCGGGCCTGCCCCTGCCACGCTGGCCCGCCCCCGACGGCACCTACCCGCCCGGCCCCGGTCCGCAGGTCCGCGACCACGCGCAGCTGTTGCAGCTCGTCGCGCTCGGCCGGGCCTGCGCGGTCTCACCCGAGTCGTGCCGCGCCCAACTGCCCGCCGACCTCGCCGCCGTGCCCGTGCTGGACGCCCCGGCGGTCACGACCGTGATCGCCTGGCCACCGCACAGCCGGTCCAGAGCCGTCGCCGACCTCGTCCGCACCGCGACACGTCTCCAGGAGGGCCATCAGCTCGGCCGGGTGCCGCCGCCGGCCCGCTGAGGCACCCGACCGGACCGGGCACAGGATGTCGGGTGGGGCACGGTGGTCCCTTCCTAGCGTGGTGGGTGAAAGGGAAGGAGGCCCGGGGTGCTGGAACGGCTGAACGAGGCCATGGACCACATCGAGCGCCGTCTCGACGACCGCATCGATGTCGCCGAGCTGGCCAGGACCGCCCTGACGTCGGAGTACCACCTGCGGCGCATGTTCTCCGCGCTCGCCGGGATGCCGCTGTCGGAGTACATCCGGCGCAGGCGGCTCACGGTCGCCGGTGCCGAGGTGCTGGCCGGTGAGCGGACGCTGCTCGATGTCGCGGTGCGGTACGGCTACGCCTCGGGCGAGGCGTTCGCCCGTGCGTTCCGGGCGGTGCACGGCATCGGTCCGGGTGAGGCCAGGCGTACGGGGGCCGCGCTGCGGTCCCAGCCCCGGATGTCCTTCCGCCTCGTCGTCGAAGGGACCAGCAGCATGCGATACCGGATCGTGGAGAAGGAGACGTTCTGTGTGGTGGGGAGGAAGGCGCGCGTTCCGCTGGTGCACGAGGGGATGAACCCGGCCATCGTCGCGTTCGTCCGGAGCATCGACAAGGAGACCGTGGAGCGCATCAAGAGCCTCTGTGACCAGGAGCCGGAGGGGATCGTCCAGGTCAGTGACGACCTCGCCGAAAGCCGGGCCGAGGGGACCGAACTGGACTACTACCACGGGGTGGTGAGTTCGTTGCCCGTTCCGGACGACATGGACGCGCTTCCCGTGGCGGCGGGCACCTGGGCCGTCTTCGAGAGTTCCGGGGCCTTTCCGCAAGCGCTCCAGTACCTGTGGCGCGACGTGTTCACCGAGTGGTTCCCGTCCAACCCGTACCGCAGCCGGCCGGGGCCCGAGATCCTGCGTACCCGGCTCTCGCCCGACGGGGCGCAGGCGGAGGCGCAGTTGTGGATCCCGGTGGAGCGGACCGGGGACTGACGGGCGCTCGTCCGCCAGGGACCGCGCTGTCCCCCGTGCGAGCTACGCGCAGGTGTCCACTGAGCGGTGACGACTCGGGGGCGCCGGATCCGTAGCGTCGGAGCGTAGCCGCGGGGAGACCCCTGCGGGCCCGGCAGAGGAGTGCGCATGAGAGTCGTATGGCAGTTGGTGGCCGTCGTGGCGGTGTGGATGATCGGTGGTCAGTGCGTGGCCGCCGTGGACGGGAATCCGTGGCTCACGCTGGCTCTCGGCCTGCTGACCGCGGTGCTCGCCGTGGCGGCCTACCGGTGGGTGGTGGGGCGCACCGAGCACCGCCCGGTCACCGAACTGGCCAGGGAGGGCGCGAGGGTGTCCGCCGGACGCGGGGTGCTGATCGGCGTGGCGCTGTTCGGGGCCGTCATCCTGAGCATCGCCGCCTCAGGTCAGTACCACGTCAACGGCATCGGCTCGGTCACCGGCGCGGTGGGGCTGATCGGCTTCATGGCGGCCGCCGCGGTCACGGAGGAACTGCTGTTCCGTGGGGTCCTGTTCAGGGTCATCGAGGAACGCGGCGGCACCTGGATCGCGCTGACGCTGACCGGCACCGTGTTCGGCCTCATGCACCTGCTGAACCCGAATGCCAGCCTCTGGGGCGCCATCGCCATCGCCATCGAGGCCGGTGGCATGCTCGGCGCCGCGTACGCGGCCACCCGCACGCTGTGGCTGCCCATCGGCGTGCACCTCGGCTGGAACTTCGCCGCGTCCGGCATCTTCAGCACCGAGGTCTCGGGCAACGACACCCCGCAGGGGCTCCTCGACTCCGCGACCTCCGGCTCGCACCTGCTGACCGGCGGCGACTTCGGGCCGGAGGGCAGCCTGTACGCGGTGCTGTTCGGGGCGATGCTGACGACGGCGTTCATGTGGCTGGCCCATCGGCGCGGTCACGTGGTGCCCCGGCGCAGCCGGCGCGTCGCCGAGGCAGGGACCGCCACTAGAGTTCCCCGGTGACCAGACTTCGGAGTCTTCCGGAACAGTGGCACCGGCTGGACGTCACGGTGCGCGATCTCCCCCTCGGGCTGCTGCTCCTCGCCATGTCGCTCCTGCCCGCGCTCCACAACCGCGGTACGGAGATCGGCGGTCTGCCGGCCCATACCCTCGACGCGCTCGGGGTGGTGGTCGTCTGCCTCCAGAGCCTCCCGCTCGCCGTGCGCCGGCGGTGGCCGGCGGCCGCTCTCGCCCTCGTGGCGCTCGGCTTCGCCGTGGACCAGCTGAGCGGATACCACCTGATCGCGGGCACCGCGCTGCCCATCGTCCTGCTGAGCGCGGGATCGCATCTGGAGCGGCACCGGCGCGCTACCGTGCTCGCCCTCTCCGGGGCGTATGCCGCGCTGGCGGTCGCGCTCTCCCGGACGGGGCCCGGTGAGAGCGTGGCCGGCTACGCGGCCTTCTACTCGGCCCTGGCCCTCGCCTGGGGCGCCGGGTCGTGGCTGCGCCACACACGCGCCCTGGAGGCCGAACGCCGCCGCCGGGTCGCCGAGGACGCCCGCCTCGCCGAACGCACCCGCATCGCCCGCGAGCTCCACGACGTGGTGACCCACCATGTGACGGCGATGGTCGTCCAGACCGAGGCGGCCCGCTATCTGACCGCCGCACCCGACCGGCTCGACCAGACCCTGGCCACGGTCACCGACACCGGCCGGCGGGCCATCACCGACCTCCGGCACCTGCTCGACCTGCTCGACCCCGGCCATGGCCCCGAGGCCAGGACGCCGACCGTCGGCCGGATCCGTACCCTCGTGGAACAGACCCGCCGGTCCGGGCAGGCGGTCGAGTTCACCGAGCAGGGCACCCCAGCGGCCTCGACCGGCAGCGCGGACCTCGTGGCCTACCGGGTCGTCCAGGAAGCCCTGACGAACGCCCTCAAGTACGCCCGGGGCAGCACCACTTCGGTGCAGGTGCAGCACAGCGAAAGAGAGATCACCGTGGAGGTCAGCACGGATGGCTCCGGCTCACGGGCCCGGGTCCCCGGCGGGAGCGGGCGGGGCCTGGTGGGGCTTCGCGAGCGCGTCGACGTCCTGGGCGGCGACTTCAGCGCGGACCCCCGCGCGGACGGCGGCTTCGTCGTCCGGGCGCGCATACCCGCGGGGAGCCCCTCGTGACCGCGCCCGTCCGGGTCCTCGTCTGCGACGACCAGATCCTGGTCCGCACCGGCCTGGCCACCATCATCGGCGCCCAGCCCGACATGGAGGTGGCGGGCGAGTGCGGGGACGGGCGGACCGCGGTCGACCTGGCCCGCCGCCTGCGCCCGGACGTCGTCGTGATGGACATCCGCATGCCGGTGCTCGACGGCATCGAAGCCACCCGCCTGCTGGCCGGCGCCGGGGTGGCGCATCCCGTCAAGGTGCTCGTGGTGACCACGTTCAACCTGGACGAGTACGTGTACGAGGCGCTGCGCGCCGGCGCGAGCGGGTTTCTGTTGAAGGACGCGCCGCCCTCCCAGCTGTTGCACGCGATCCGGACCGTGCAGACGGGCCAGGCGCTGCTGGACCCCGAGGTGACCCGCCGCCTGGTGGGCCGGTACGCCGCCCGGATCCGGCCCACCGGAGGCCCCCCGGAGGACCTGCCGCTGACCCCGCGCGAACTGGAGGTCCTGCGCCTCATCGCGGACGGCTTCTCCAACAGCGAGATCGCCGTGACCCTGCTGATCAGCCCGGAGACCGTCAAGACGTTCGTGTCACGCATCCTCGCCAAACTCGGACTCCGTGATCGGGTCCAGGCGGTCGTCTACGCCTACCGGCAGGGCCTGGTGACCTGAATTCGCCCCTTGTGGCGTTCCCCCCAGTGCGCCAACATGCGCATGTCAAACCGGAAGAACTCCGGTCGCAGAGGCTTCCCATGCTCTGCGCAGGTCACGTGAGGGGACCCCCACATGCAAAAGCCTCTCGTCGGCGCGCTCTTCGCGGTGCTGCTCCTCGGAGCCGGCACCGCTCCCGCGGCAGCGGTCACAAGCCACGACGCGACAGCGCCCAGCACGGTCAAGGTATCGGCATCGGCCTCGGCAGCAGCATCCGCGGGCCGCGCCGCATCGGATGCGGCGTCATCCGGCCCGGCGGCCGCGCAGATCAAGCCCCAGGCCATCGGCTTCGCCGGGACGGTGGCGCTCAGCAACTGTTCGGGATCGGTCGTCCGCACGCCCGCCTCCCAGCCGGGCGACCCCGCGCTGGTGCTCTCCAACGGCCACTGCATGGAGTCCGGATTCCCCGGCCCGGGCGAGGTCGTGTTCAACCAGCGGTCCACCCGCAGCTTCACGCTGCTGAGCGCCTCGGGCAGCGGTGTCGGCACCGTCCGGGCGAGCAAGATCGCGTACGGCACGATGACGGACACCGACATATCGGTGTACCAGCTCACCTCCACGTACGCCCAGATCGAGAGCCGTTACGGCATCAAGGCGCTGGAGCTCAACACCACGCACCCGGTGCAGGGCACCGCGATCACCGTCGTGTCCGGGTACTGGAAGCGCACGTACAGCTGCAACATCGACGGGTTCGTCTACCGCCTCAAGGAGGGCGAGTGGACCTGGAAGGACTCGGTCCGCTACACCTCCGCCTGCCAGACCATCGGCGGTACGTCCGGCTCGCCGGTGATCGACAACGCCACCGGCAAGGTCGTCGCCGTCAACAACACCGGTAACGAGGACGGACAGCGGTGCACGGACAACAATCCGTGCGAGGTCGACCAGAACGGGCAGGTGACGGTCCGCGAGGGCATCAACTACGCCCAGGAGACGTACGGGATCGCGGCGTGCATCGGCGCCGGCAACGTCTTCGACCTCAGCCGTGCGGGGTGTGCGCTGCCCAAGCCGTGACGGGGTGATGGGGCGGGGCGGGGCCTGACACGCATGGGCCCGCCCCGCCCGCTTCCCGGTCACAGCCTGCGCCACCGGGCGTTCGCGCAGGAGAAGAGGCCGAAGGCGACGAGTCCGGCCGCGATCAGGGCCAGCAGCCATGGGCCGGCCGGAGTCGTGCTGAAGGAGCGCAGGGTGTCGTCCATCCCCTTGGCCTCGCCGGAGCGGGCCTTCGCCGCGGCGGCGACGGCGAATCCGCCCGCCACCGCGAAGACGAGTCCGCGCGCGACGCCGCCGAAGACACCGGTGATGTCCACCGTCCGCCGCGCGGCGGGTGACATGGCGCCGAGACGCAGATGCTTGTGGAACTTCCGCAGGGCGGCCCGGCCCGCGATCCACAGACCGGCACCCGCGATGACCGCGCCGCCCGCCGCCACCAGCCAGCGGCCGCCCGGCATGCCGAGCACCTCCGCGGTGACGTCCTTCGACTGCGTGTCGCCGGAACCGCTGCCGCTGCCCCGGTCGCCCGCGGCGAACAGCAGGACCGAGTACGCGACGAAGGCGTAGAAGACCGCCCGTCCCGCCGAGGCCAGGCGCTTGGACGCCTTGTGCCCGTCCGGGCCGGCGGCCCCGAACGCCGCCTCCGACAGCCGCCACAGGACCATGCCCACCAGGGCGGCGCCCAGGACCCACAGCAGGACGGAACCGAAGGGCTTCTGCGCGATCTCCGCGAGCGCCCCGCCCCGGTCCGCCTGCTTGCCCTTCTGGTCTCCGCCGGCTCCACCTCCGCCGCTGTCGAACGCGATGCGCAGTGCGAGAACGCCGACGAGGAAATAGATCACTCCACGGGCCACGAAGCCCGCCCGGCCGCCGGCCTCGACCGCCCGGCTGTTTCCCGCCCGTCTCGCCTGTCCCCGGCCCCTGCGGGCTGTCGCAGCAATATCCATTGCTCCCGGCTGCCCGGGAACGGCTGCGGAAAACTCCCGCGCCCCTACCGCCGCCCCGTGGACCGCACCGACCGGCCCGCCAGGACCTGCGTCCGCTTGCCGTCCTCGATGACGAAGCGGCCGTCGATCAGCACGTGCGGGATGCCGGCCGGAAGGGTGCGGGGCGCGTCGAACGTCGAGCCCGCCGCCACCGTCGCCGGGTCGAAGAGCACCAGGTCGGCGCGGTAGCCCTCGCGCACGTACCCGCGGTCCGGCAGCCGCAGGCGGGCCGCCGGGCGGGAGGTGAGATGGGCGACGCACTCCTCCAGCGAGAGGACACCCAACTCCCGTGCGTACCGGCCGAGATAGTGCGGGAACGTGCCGTACGCCCGGGGGTGCGGCTTGTCGCCCTGGAGGATGCCGTCGCTGCCGCCGGTGTGGACGCGGTGGCGCATGATCTGCCGGACGTTCTCCTCGTGGCCCACGTGCTGGAGGATCGTCGTCCCGAGCCCGTCGTCCATGAGCAGCCGCCGCGCGGTCACCCAGGGCTCCTCGCCCCGCAGGCGCGCGGACTCGGCGACCGTACGCCCGACGTGGGCGGCGAGGGCCGGGGTGCTGACGCCGGAGATCTCGATGGTGCCCCACTCGATCGGCACCCCGTGGCAGCCGTCCGACCCCACGACCTCCAGGTCGTGGCGGATCCGCGCCGCCGTCCCGTCGTCGGCCAGGCGCGCCAGGACCGACCCGGGCCCGCCCTCGCTCGCCCAGCTCGGCAGCATCGCGACCAGGGTGGTGCAGCCCGGGGTGTACGGGTAGGTGTCGAGGGAGATGTCGGCGCCCGCGTCGAGCGCCTGGTCGAGGAGGGCCAGGAGCTCCGGGGCACGGCCCTCGTTCACACCGAAGTTCATGGTGGCATGGGCGAGATGGAGGGCGCAGCCCGCGCCGCGGGTGAGCCGCACCATCTCCTCGTACGCCTCCAGGGCCCCGGCTCCGTACGAGCGGTGGTGCGGGCAGTAGTAGCCGCCGTGTTCGGCCACCACCCGGCACAGAGCGGTGAGTTCGGCGTCGGCCGCGTACATGCCGGGGGTGTAGGTGAGTCCGGAGGACATGCCGACGGCGCCCTCGGCCATGGACTGCGCGACCAGTTGCTTCATCCGGGTGAGCTCGGCGTCGGTGGCGGGCCGGTCGTCCCAGCCGACCGCGTACATGCGGACGGTGCCCTGCGGGATCAGATAGGCGGCGTTCACCGCGATGCCCTGGCCGTCGAAGTTGCGGTCGAGCCGGTCGAGGTACTCGCCGACGGTGCGCCAGTCGAAGTCGATGTCGCTCCCGTCGCCGTTCCACCCGGTGATGGCGCGGCGGACCTCGGCGAGGGTGCGGTCGTCGGCGGGTGCGTACGACAGCCCGTCCTGGCCGAGTACTTCGAGGGTGACGCCCTGCGCCGCCTTCGCGCTGTGGTCGGGGTCGCGGAGCAGAGCGAGGTCGCTGTGGGCGTGCATGTCGATGAAGCCGGGCGAGAGCGCGAGTCCGGCGGCGTCCAGGGTGCGGGTGGCACTGGGGCGGGGCCCGGGGGAGTCCTGGCGGTGGATCTCCGCGACGCGCCCGTCGGCGAGGGCCACGTCGGCGCGGTAGGAGAGGGTGGCGGTGCCGTCGATGACGCGGGCGTCGCGGATGACCAGGTCCATGAGTGCTGTGCCTTTCGGGGGCCGCCGGGCTCGGCGGCCGGGATCAGAAGAACGTACGGATGTAGTCCGCGACCGTGCCGTCCGCCTCGACCAGCGGAATCAGCTGCCACTTGTCGAAGCTCGTGCAGGGGTGCGAGAGCCCCATCCCCACCCAGTCCCCGACCTCCAGTTCGGCCCCTTCGTCCGTGCGCACCCAGGCGTGCTGGTCCGACAGGCCGGTGATCTCGATCCCCGACGCCGCCCGCACCGAGCCGTCGCGCCCGGACCGCACGACCTGCGCCTGGGGGAGGTCGAGGTCGTAGGCCGCGTCCCGCTTGCCCGCGTTCAGGAACGCCTGCTCGGCTGTCGGACGCGACACGACCTGGGCCCAGAGCCGGAAAGCGGGCTGCAGCGCGCCCTCTTCGGGGACCCGGTTGAAGGGGGTGAGGTGGCGGTAGTGCCCGTCGTCGTGCGAGACGTACGCGCCGGAGCGCAGCAACTTCAGTACGGGGGAGGAGAGCTCCGGGATCTCCGCGAACACGTCCGCGACCGCGTCGAACCACGCGCTGCCGCCCGCGCTGATCACGATCCGCTCGCCGGAACCCAGTGCGGCGAACCGCCCCGCCGCGTCGAAGTCGGCTGCCAGGCCCACGAGTCGGCGCAGCCACTGCCGTACCCGCTCGCCGGTCGCGTCCGGCACCTCGCCCTCGTAACCGGCCACGCCCACCAGGCGCAGCGTCCCGGCGGCGGCGACCGCGTCGGCGACGGAGACGCAGTCGGCCTCGGTGCGCACGCCCGTGCGGGCGCCCTCGCCCGCGCCGAGTTCCACGACGACGTCGACGGGTCGGGAGGCGCCCGCAGCGCGCAGGGCCTCGTCCATCAGCTCGACGCCGCGCACCGAGTCGACGTAACAGACGAACCGGAAGTCCGGGTCGGCGTCCAGCTCGCCCGCGAGCCAGGTCAGCGCGACGGCGTCGACGAGCTCGTTGGCGAGGAAGATCCGCTGCACCCCGAACGCCCGGTAGACGCGCGCCTGGTGCGGGACCGCCGCGGTGATCCCCCACGCGCCGTGCTCCAGCTGGCGGGCGAACAGCTGCGGGGACATCGAGGTCTTGCCGTGCGGGGCGAAGGCGAGGCCGTGGCGCTGTGCGTACGTCTCCAGGAGGGCGAGGTTGTGCGCGACGGACTCGGCCGACAGGGCGAGCACCGGGGTGGTGAACCCGCCGGTGAAGAGGTTGCGCCGCTCGGCGGCCAGCTCGCCGACGGTCAGGCCGGCCGCGTCGGGCGGGAGCGCCTTGAACCGGTGGTCGACGCGCTCGTCGGTGAGACTGGCGAGCCCGGTGAGACCGGAGGGTCCGGGGGCGGGGCGTTCGGCGGCCATGGGGGGGGTGCCTCCTCGGGCAGTGTTGCACCATATGCAACGGTCGTTGCGTATATTGCTCAAGGCTGTCTAACATCCGAGCCGACGCCCGGTCAATGACGGAACCCGGCGCTACCGCCCGCCCGACCCGAGGAGCCCGAGTGTCCGGAACCCCGGCCAGGACCGACGCCGAAGCGGCCATGGACGTCGTGTGCCTCGGTGAGTCCATGGTGACGTTCCTTCCCTCGCTGCCCGGGCGCCTCGCCGACGTACCGTCCTTCGGCCGCGGCATAGGCGGCGCCGAGTCCAACGTGGCCTGCGCCCTCGCCGCGGCCGGGCACCGCGCGGCCTGGGTGAGCCGGGTCGGGGCGGACGGCTTCGGCGACCACCTCGTCGAGGCGATCTCCGCGTACGGGGTCGACACCTCGGCCGTGCGGCGCGACCCCGCCCGGCCGACGGGGGTCTACTTCCGTACGGCGACGGACCGTGGCACCGATGTCCACGAGGTGGCGTACTACCGGGCCGGCTCCGCGGCCTCCGCGATGTCGCCCTCGACCGTTCCGTACGAGGCGCTGTTCGCGGGCCGGGTCCTGCACCTGTCCGGCATCACGGCGGCGCTGTCCGCCGGCTGTCTGGCCCTGCTGCACGAGCTGACCGCGCCGCGCCCGGGCCGCCCGCTGGTCTCGTTCGACGTCAACCACCGCCCGGGCCTGTGGCGCGCCGCCGACGCGTCGCCCCGCGTCCTGCTGGACCTGGCCCGCCGCGCGGACCTGGTCTTCGTAGGTGAGGACGAGGCGGAGGAGGCGTGGGGGATCGTGGGGGCGAAGGCCATCCGTGAGGCGCTGCCGGAACCGGCGGTGGTGGTCGTGAAGCGGGGCGCGGAGGGCGTGACGGTCTTCTCCGGACCGGGGCTCAGCCCCGGACCCCGCTCCTCGATCTCCCCCAGACTTCGTCCGGGGGGACCCCCAGAGGCTGAAGAGGTCACCCCGGCCGAAGCGGTCACCCCGACCGAAGAGGTCACCCCGGCTGAAGAGGTCACCCCCGTCCCCGCCCTCCGCGTGGACGTCGTCGCACCCGTCGGCGCAGGCGACGCCTTCGCCGCTGGGTTCCTCTCCGCCACCCTGCGCGGACTGCCCCTCCGCGACCGAGCCCGGCACGGGCACCTGATGGCCGCCGCCGTCCTCACCGTCCCCGGCGACCTCACCGACCCGCCCGCCCGCGACCTCGCCGACCGCCTCACCGCCCTCGACGACACCGCCTGGGGGAGACTGCGTCTCGGCCCCGGGTGGACGGGGGACGACACGGAGGTACGTACGACATGAGTCAGACCGTCGACCGGGCGCTCAGCATCCTGCCGCTGCTCGCCCAGGGGCCCGCCGACCTCGGGCGGGTCGCCGAGCGGCTCGGCGTCCACAAGTCCACCGCCCTGCGCCTGCTCCGTACGCTCCACGAGCACGGGCTCGTCTACCGCCAGGAGGACCAGCGCTACCGCCTCGGCGCCCGGCTCATCGCCCTCGCGCAGGAGGCCGTCGAGAACCTCGACGTACGGGAGATCGCCCACCCCCACCTCGTCGAGCTCAACGCGAACTGCGGACACACCGTGCACCTCGCCGTGTACGAGGAGAACGAGGTCCTCTACATCGACAAGGTCGAGAGCCGCTACCCGGTCCGGATGTACTCCCGCATCGGCAAGCCCGTCGCGATCACCGTCGCCGCCGTGGCCAAACTGCTGCTCGCCGACCTGTCCGAGGCCGAGCGGCGTGCGATCGCGGAGAAGCTCGACTACCCCACGTACACGTCCCGTTCGACCCCCGGCCCCGGCGCCTTCCTCAAGGAACTCGCCACCGTGCGTGAACAGGGATGGGCCACCGACCTCGGCGGCCACGAGGAGTCCATCAACTGCGTCGCCGCCCCCATCCGCGGGGCCGACGGGCGCGTCGTCGCCGCGATGTCGGTCTCCGCACCGAACGTGGTCGTGACGGCCGAGGAGCTCCTCACCCTGCTCCCCCTGGTCCGTCGCACCGCCGACACCATCAGCCGGGAGTACTCCGGCACCAACCCACCCAAGAAGGCCTGATCAGCGATGACCGACAGCACCGACAAGTCCGTGAAGACCGCCCTCACCCCGAGCACCCACACCACCCCGCCCGCGAAGTTCTCGCACGGCGTGCGGAAGGGCAACATCCTCCAGGTCGCCGGACAGGTCGGCTTCCTGCCCGCCGTGGAGGGCCGCGCGCCGACCCCGGCCGGTCCCACCCTGCGCGAGCAGACGCTCCAGACGTTCGCCAACGTCAAGGCGATCCTGGAGGAGGGCGGCGCGAGCTGGGACGACGTGATGATGATGCGCGTCTATCTCACGGACGTGGACCACTTCGCGGAGATGAACGAGATCTACAACACCTACTTCGGCGAGCAGAACCTCAAGGAGGCCCCCGCCGCCCGCACGACGGTCTACGTCGGCCTGCCCAAGGGCCTGCTCATCGAGATCGACGCCCTCGCGGTCCTCGGCTGAACCGGACCGGCACGGCGCCCAGCCGCACAACGGCGCCGTGCCACACGCCCGTTCAGGCGGCCGACGCGCAGATGATGCTGCGGCCCTTGTTCACCTGCCAGTACCAGAACCGCTGCCCGCTCCCGGACGGGCACGTCCAGTTCTGGCCCGCCACTGGAGCCCGGTAGAACCCCGTGATCCGCAGGATCGACTGGCCGGCCTCGGGCACGGTCGACGCGTTGCAGCGCCACACGACCGTCAGATCGGCGCTGGTGGCCCCTTCGACGTCCGCGGGGAAGCACTGGCCGACCTGGTACACCCGGTCGAGGCAGAGCGTCCGTTCGACGTCGTCGTCACCCCGTCGGCTCCACCAGGTGAAGCCCGCCCCGGTGTCGCAGGAACTGGAGCCCCCGGTCCGCGTGCTCACGCGGTTGACGTGCATGTACGCGTTCGAGGCGCTGCAGCTCACCCGGATCGGGCGACTGGCGCTCATCTCGTTGTGCCCGTCGTTGTAGACGTCGAGGCAGTCACCGGCGCGCACAGCGGCGAACGCCCGGTCCGTGGCGTCCGGGGTGGGAGTCGGAGTGGGCGTGGGCGTGGGCGTCGGATCGTCGTCCACGACGGCGTCGCCGGAAATGTCGTCGTCATCGCTGCTGTCGCTCCCGCTGTCCGTGTCCGTACTGGTGTCGAGGCCACCGTCCGACGATGTCGAGGCGGTGCTGCCGGAGGTGGTACCGCCCGAGATGGAGGAACTGCCGCTGCCGCCGCCCTCGCTCCCCGTCTTCTCCCAGGGCTGCCAGATCAGCAGCGCGATGACGACGGCCACGGTGAGCAGCCGGCCCAGCCCGGACCCCTTCCCCGACGAGCCGCCCCCGAGGGGTGTCGGGGCGGCCGGGGCGGTGCTGGGTGAGGACGCTTGCGCCCGGACGTCACGGGCGGCACGCTGCCGGGCCGCTTCCTGCTCCGCGGCCCGCCGCGCGGCCTCGCGCTGGGCCCGCACCCGTGCCGACCGCTCGGCCTCTTCCCTCGCCTCCCGCGCCGCGCGCTCCGCCTCGGCCCGCGCCCGCGCCGCGCTGTCCGCCCGGGCGCGTTCCTGATCGGCCCGCCGCTGCGCGCGCTCCTGCTCGGCGCGCGCGAGCTCCTGCGCCGCGCGCTCCCGCTCACGCCGGGCGCGCTGGGCCTCCAGACGCTGGGCCGCCTGCCGCTCCGCCTCCAGGCGGGCCGACTCGACACGTTCCTGCTCGGCGCGTTCCTGCTCGGCCTGCTCCGCGCGCTGCCGCTCGGCCAGTCCGGCGAGGGCCGCCATTTCCTGGCGCGCCCGGTCGCGGCGGGTCCGGTCTCGGGCCGCACGGGCCTCCCGCTCCGGCGGGTAGACGAGCGTCGGCGGCGGAGGCGGCACGACGCCGGTGCGCTGGGCGTCGCTGCGCTGGACGACGGTGGGGGCGGTCGGATGCGCCGCCGCCGGGTTCGGCGGCGGGCTCGACGGCTGGTTCGGCGTCGTCGGGTCCGTCGTGCTCGTCCCCCGGCCGTTCGCGAGTTCCAGTCCCTGCGTCGCGTACGCCCCGATCAGCGCCGTCCACCGCGGCGGCAGCCACCGGGTGCCGCTCTGGGACGCCGGAAGGCCTTCCTGGTCCCGGCGGAAGCGGGCCAGCAGGTCCGCGGGCTCCGGGCGCCGGCCCGGGTCGACGGACAGGCAGGGCCGGATCGTCGCGACGAGCTCCTTCGGCAGTCCGTCGAGGTCGAGTTCGCCGCGCTGGACGCGGGCCAGCAGCCGCAGGGTGTCGCCGTCGGCGGCGTAGGGCGGCCGGCCGGTGGCGAGCAGGAAGAGCGTGGCGCCCAGCGAGTAGACGTCGGACGCGGCGGTCGACTCCTCGCCGCGCGCCTGCTCGGGGGAGGTGAAGGCGATCGTGCCGAGGGTGAGCCCGGTGAGCGTGAGGTCACTGGCGTGCGAGATGCCGAAGTCGATGACCCGGGGCCCGTCCAGCGGCAGCAGCACGTTCTGCGGCTTCACATCGCGGTGGACGATGCCCACTCCATGCAGGGTGACCAGGGCCTCCGCGGTGCCGGCGGCTATCCACCGTACCGCCGACGCGGGTAACACCCCACTTGTGCGCACGAGTTCGGAGAGCGGGGGAGCGGCGATGTAGTCGATCGCCATCCACGGCCGCTCCGCGTCCGGGTCCGCGTCCCGGACCCGTGCCGTGTAGGCGCTCGCGACCCGTTGCGCGACCGACACCTCGCGTGCGAAGCGCCGCCGGTCGATGTCGCTGACGGTCCCCTCGGCCAGCAGCGTCTTCACGGCGACGAGACCACGTCCGCCGCCGTGGCCGCTGCGGGCGAGGTAGATCCGCCCCATGCCGCCGGACGCGAGCCGTCCGATCAGCCGGTACGGTCCGAGCGTCGCCGGATCGTCCCCACCCAGCGCCTGAACCCGGGCCCCGGCCATGTCACTCCCCCTGTCGCACCACCACCGCGCCCGACAACCGTGCCACGAGGCCGCCCGAACAGCCATCGAATGCGGCAACTCCCCGCACTCTGTTGCGCGTCCGGTACAGGCCGGGAGCGCCGGCCGGACCCCGCACACGCAGCAGCGCCACCGGGGGAGCGGCGGCGCTGCTGGTCAGTGACGCGTGATGCGCAACAGAGGGTGTGCGGGAGTGAGTTACGGCAGAGCGTGGACGTGCGGGCCGACCGCGTTCGACCAGGCGTTGCCCGAGGTCGCGTCCCAGTTGGTCGACCAGGTCATCGCGCCGCGCAGACCCGGGTAGGTCTTGGCCGGCTTGAAGGTGCCGCACCCGGTGCCCTTGGCGAGGCAGTCCAGCGCCGCGTTCACGATCGACGGGGAGACGTAGCCGCTGCCCGCGCCCCGGGTGGAGGCGGGGACGCCGAGGCCGACCTGCGACGGGTCGAGGCCGCCCTCCAGCTGGATGCACGCCAGCGCGGTGAGGAAGTCCACCGAGCCCTGCGAGTAGACCTTGCCGTCGCAGCCGAGCATCGAACCGCTGTTGTAGTACTGCATGTTGACGACGGTCAGGATGTCCTTGATGTTGAGCGCCGTCTTGAAGTACTCGCCCGAGGTGGACTGCATGTCGATGGTCTGCGGGGCCATCGTGATGACGAGGCCGGAGCCCGCCTTCTGCGACAGCGAGCGCAACGCCTTCGTCATGTAGGTGGAGTTGAGGCCGTTCTCCAGGTCGATGTCGACGCCGTTGAAGCCGTACTCCTGGATGAGGGTGTAGAGCGAGTTGGCGAAGTTGGTGGCGGAGGCGTCGCTGTTGACCGAGACGGATCCCTTCTCGCCGCCGACCGAGATGATCACGTTCTTGCCGGCCGCCTGCTTGGCCTTGATGTCGGCCTTGAACTGGTCGACGGTGTAGCCGTTCAGCCCCGCCGAGTCCAGGTTGAAGGTGACGGCGCCGGGCGTGGTCGTGGCGTCGGCGAAGGAGACCGCGATGATGTCGTAGTTCGCCGGCACGTCACTGAGCTTCTGCACGGTCGCGCCGTTGTTGAAGTTCTGCCAGTAGCCGGTGACCGCGTGCTTGGGCACGGAGGTGCCCGGGTTCGGGTTGCCGCCGCCCGAGGTGGCCGTGCGGCCGCTGACCGTGGCGGACTTGACGGACTCACCGGCCGCGTTGGTGGCGGTCACCGCGAACTGGTAGGCGGTGTCGGCCGTCAGCCCCGTGATCGTCGCCGAGGTCCCGGTGGAGGTCGTGGCCTTGGCGCCGTTCTTGTAGACGGTGTAGCCCGTCGCGCCGGAGACCGCGTTCCAGGACAGGGCGAGGGACGAGGAGGTGGCCGTGCCGACGGTGAGACCGGCGGGGGCGGCGGGGATCGTCGGGGCGGGGTCGGTGCCGCCGCCGCCGTCGGGTCCGGTCACCGAGACGTCGTCGACGAGGTAGGCGGGCTGCCCGTACCAGCCGTGCGTGTACACGGTGACGGAGGTGGTGCTGGGCCCGGTCGTGAAGCTGGTCGAGAGCTGGGACCAGCCGCTGGAGCCGGGGGTCCAGGTCGACACGTCGGTGGTGCCGGTGCCGCTGGCGCCCAGGTAGACGTACGAGCCCTGGACCCAGGAGCTCAGGGCGTACGTCGAGTTGGGCTTCACCGCGACGGTCTGCGTGCACTTGGCGTTGTCCAGGCCGGCCGGCGTCGCCTTGAGGGCCGCGGTGCCGCCGTGCACGGGGGAGGAGACGGTGGCGCCCGAGCCGCCGGAACAGGTCCAGTTGGAGAGGCCGGACTCGAAACCGGCGTTCTTGGCGACGTTGACGTCGGCTGCCTCGGCGCTGCTGACGAGACCGGTGAGGGTCAGCGCGCCCGCGGCGACGACGGCCATGGCGGAACCGAGGAGCGGGCGGCCGTGACGCCGTCGGTGGCTGGGCGTGGGGGTGGGTGCGGGGGAACGTTCCACTTGCTGCCTCCGGAAGGAGAGAGTCGGGGATGGCGGGGGAGCGGCACGGGGATGCCGGGGGTATGACACGGGAGTACGGGGGGTGGTGCCGGCGCGTGGAATCGAGGAACGGTGGCCACCGTTGGGCGCTAAAGCTGGTCCAGACCAATCGAGTTGTCAAGACCTCTGGCGATGACCGGCCGCAATGCCCCGCGGGGAGAGGTGACATGGGTGGGGGCGCGGACGGGTATGGGGAGGTGTGGTGGAAGGGATGCGAACGAAGCGTGAGCGGCAGCGTGGGCGGATTGCGGACCGCCGGTCCGTTCACTCCCGAGGGGGAGTCGGTCGCCCGTGGGCGGAGTGTGCGCCCGTCGCCTGTGTCGCTCGCATGGGCGGACGTAGGCCCAAGGGCCCTAATTCGGGCCCATAGTTCACTCGAGGTACACAAGGACGTCGAGGGCTGTCGCGTGAAAGCGCTCCCACGGCTCTGACGTGCAGGGAGTGGGCGAATGGATCATGAATTGCGCCGGTTTCCCCGACTGGGTCGTTGAATGGTACGCAATTTAACGACCAGCTACTTGGGGCGGTTTGTCACGCGAACGCCCTATGCGGAGTTCGTGAGTCCGGCCTCACTGGGCCCCAAAGGTGTTCTCTGCCTCGCAGTACGTGGATAAAGTGCTGAGGCAGGAGCGCCTGGGTAAGGAGCACCTGGCAGGACGATTGCGGCCGGCGGTACGCGGCGGCCGGAGCCGAACGGGGAAGAACAGCGTGCCGACAGCAATAGCAGTGACGAGTGCTGACCTCGTGCTGCCCCCGACCGATCAGCAGACGCCCCCGGCGGTGGTCCTGCGGGCGCCCGACGACCATCCGCTCGAGCAGGCGCTGGGCGATATGCACCTGCTCCTGGAGCAGCACGGCTACGTCATCGCGGTCTACCCCGCCAGCATCCCCGCCGCCCACGAGCGACGGCTGCACATGATCCGCTCCATGCTGGAGAGCGACCGGATTGCGCTGATCAAGTCGGATCTGCCCCCCTTGGGCGTGGCCGTACTGGTGCGCCAGTTGCGGCAGTTGTCCATCTGTGACTTCAGCGCCGGGGTCGTCGCCTCCGCGGCGAGGCTGCTCTCCCACTACATCTACGCCGGAGCGCTGCTGAACTCGGTCACCAAGCTGGACCGGGTTCCCGTCAGCCTGAAGGCGCACGCGAAGTCGTGGGTCCCCGGCTCGCAGTTCGGTGTGCTGGCCAACCCGAACCCGCAGCTGATCAAGATCGGCTCCGGGGATCTCGCCGGGCCCGAATTCGCCACCCATCTGCTGGTGGCCAAAGGCCAGTTGCAATCCGAGTGGGTGACGTCCACGATCGCCCCGGCCTGGCAGACACAGGCCGTGCACGAAGTCGCGTTGCCCGCGGATTCGCCCGCATGGTGGGGCAGTTCGAAGATGATCGAATTCGCCGCCTTCCTGCCCGATATCTCACTGATTTATCAGCTGGTTTCTTCGGTTCGCAGGGAGGTCTGCACCTGGTGCGGAAATGAACTCATCGGCGACCGTTGCGGTCTCTGCTCGGCCCCGCTGAAACCGCCGGAGAACCAAACGTTCGGTTCCGGTGTCCTGAACCAAGGAACACCCATGCACCACGGGTCGTGAGCCATCGCGGCGGCGGTGTGCCGGCGCTGCCCCCACAGCCCGGCCGACAGCGCACGGCGCAGCCGGTCCGTTCCGTAAGGGCGGACGGACGCCACCGCGTGACCCGCGACGGCCCGACCCCGCTCCGCTCCTCTGTCCGCTCATCACCCCACGTCTCCCAACGAGGTTGCTCCGCTCATGAACTCACGGCAACGCCGCGGCGTCATCCTTCTCCTTCTCTCGGTCCTCTGCGCCTTCGGTGCGTTCGCCGGTGTGCTCTCGGTGATCAGTGATGTGAACTCGAAGGTAGGTCCGGAGGTGACTGCCTACCAGGTCAAAGCGAACATAGCGCCCTACCGGCCGCTGGACCCGGGGCA
The DNA here is from genome assembly GCF_040302845.1 of Streptomyces sp. NPDC096323. Classification (NCBI taxonomy): domain Bacteria; kingdom Bacillati; phylum Actinomycetota; class Actinomycetes; order Kitasatosporales; family Streptomycetaceae; genus Streptomyces; species Streptomyces sp. NPDC096323. The sequence continues at coordinate 34,203 of NZ_JBEOSI010000005.1, read as the reverse complement.
GTTCAAGAAGGTCTCGATGCCGAAGCGGTGGCTGTCCAAGAACGCCGTCACCGACCTCTCGGTGCTGGACGGCAAGATCGCCGTCACCAACCTCCGCGCGGGCTCGCTGCTCCAGGAGGACATGATCGTCAAGCGTCCGGCACTCGAGAGCGGGCAGCAGGAGATCGCGATCATGATCGACGCAGCGACGGGTGTCGCCGGCAAGATCAATCCGGGCAACCTGGTCAACATCTACGCGACGTTCGCCGGCCAGAACGACAAGGAACAGCCCACCTCGCGCGTCATCGTGCCCAACGCCAAGGTCATCGACGTCGGCGATCTGACCGCGCTCGAGCCGAAGAGCGGCGACCGCAGCGGCCCGAGCGAGGCCGTGCCGATCACCTTCGCCCTGGACACCACCGACGCGCAGCGCGTCGCCTACGCCGAGTCCTTCGCGGAACACGTCCGGCTGGCCCTCCTGCCGAACGACAGCCCGACCACGCTCCGTCCGGGCGAGGGCAGCTACAACCTCGACGAAGACAAGAACAAGTGAGGACCGGATGAGCACACGAATCCTCCCGGCTGTCGGCGATGCCGACGCCGCCCGATCCATCACCACGCTGCTCAGCCAGCTCCCCGACGCGGAGCCGGCCGGGCCACTGGGTGACTCGACCGCGCTGCTCGACACCCTGGCCCGGCTCGCCGCCGAGTCGCTGGACGAGCTGCCCGAGGTCGTGCTGGTGCACGAGCGGATCGGTCCGGTTCCAGCCCTCGAGCTGATCCGGGAGGTGGCCCTGCGCTTCCCGGCGGTCGGGGTCGTGCTCGTCACCGCCGACGCGAGCCCCGGGCTCTACTCGGCAGCCATGGACTCCGGCGCCCGCGGCCTGGTCGGCCTGCCCCTCTCGTACGAGGAGCTGGCCCAGCGCGTCCAGGCCGCCGCCGGCTGGTCCGTCGGGGTCCGCCGCCACCTGGGGGCGGGCGCCGAGGTCTTCACCGGCCCCGGCGGCACGGTCGTCACCGTCAGCGGCGCGAAGGGCGGCGTCGGCGCGACGGTCACCGCCGTACAGCTGGCCCTGGCGGCCCAGGCATCGGGCCACACCGTCGCCCTGGTCGACATGGACCTCCAGTCCGGGGACATCGCCTCGTTCCTCGACGTGCAGTTCCGCCGCTCCATCGTCGACCTGGCCGCGATCAGCGACATCTCGCCCCGCGTCCTGTCCGACGCCGTGTTCAGCCACACCAGCGGGCTCGCCCTGCTGCTGGCACCCGGCGAGGGCGAACGGGGCGAGGAGGTCAGCGACCGGTCCGCCCGGCAGATCGTCAGCGCGCTGCGTTCGCGGTACGAGGTCGTGGTCATCGACGGCGGCAGCCAGATGAACGGCGCCAACGCCGCGGCCATCGAGATGGCGGACATCGCGCTGCTCGTCACGACACCCGATGTGGTCGCGGTACGCGGCGCGAAGCGCATCGTACGGATGTGGGACCGGCTCCAGATCCGCAAGGCGGAAGAGACGACGACCCTCGTCAACCGCTACAACCGCAACACCGAGATCCAGCCCCCACTGATCCAGAAGATCACCGGGACCCGGATCGCCGGCACGGCGATCCCCGCCAACTTCAAGGAACTTCAAGGAGCGGTCGATGCCGGCCGCATGCACGAACTGGACGCGAGGAGCGTCGTCAAGCAGGCGCTCTGGGCCCTGGCGGGCGAACTCGGACTGGTGAAGGTCCCCGCCGGGGCGGAAGGCAGCGGCAAGTACAAAAACGACCGGGGTTCGATCGGGCGCTCCCGCAGACGGGGCGATTCCGCGGGCCGTGGCAAAACCGACTGAGGGGGCAGGTTGATCCATGGCGACCACCGAGAGGGCGGAAACCGGAATAGGCAGGAGGCGTGAGCGGAGGCGTGACCGCGACCGCGGACAGACCGCGATCGAGTTCGTCGGGGTCACGCCACTGATCATCCTGCTGCTCGTCGCGCTCTGGCAGTGCGCGCTGTTCGGCTACACGTTCATCCTGGCCGGGAACGCGGCGGATGTGGCGGCGCGGGCGGGGAACCTCGCGAAGGGGAACCAACGGGCCGCCTGCGTGCAGGCTGCGGAAAAGGACCTGCCGAGCGCCTGGCACGACAAGGCTGATTACGACTGCCCCGCTGCTCCGGGGTCCGCGCTGTACGAGGCCAAGGTGACGCTCACCGTCCCCGTACTGGTCCCCGGAGTACTCGACTGGGGCCCGAAGGTCACCGGCGAAGCAGCGTCCGCGAGGGAGGGCTGATCCATGACCGGGAACAAGCGAAGGTCCGCGCGCGACCGAGGCCAGGTCGCCATCGAGTACCTGGGCTTCATCCCCCTGTTGCTCCTGGTCGCGCTGTGCGCCATCCAGCTGGGCATCGCCGCGTACGCCGTGAACCAGGCGGGGACGGCCGCGCGGGTGGCTGCCCGCACGGCAAGCCACGAGCGGCCACCCATGGATCCGGAGCTCGCCGGTAAGCAAGCGATGAGCGGCTGGCTCGCGGACGAGGCGGACGTGCCTACGTCGATCGACACAGAAACGGTGACCGCCACCGCCTATGTCGTCATCCCCAGCATCATCCCCGGCATCTCGTTCCACAAGGCCACCCGCACCTCCACCATGCCCCGCGAATAACCGACCGCACCGATCCCCGCACCACACCGGCAAGCCCGGACCAAGGAGTCAGCACCATGAGCCTGCGGGCACGCATCACCGCCCCCGAGGAGCACGGCGGGGGGCGCGAGGACGGCCATATGGTCGCCTCGTACCGAGCCAAGCTGCTTGAGGAGATCGACCTCGCGGAGATGTCCTCGCTGGCCGCTGCCGACCGGCGGGCCCGCCTGGAGCGCGTACTCGGACACATCATCAGCCGCGAAGGGCCCGTCCTCTCGACCGTCGAACGTTCGCAGCTGATCCGCCGCGTCGTCGACGAGGCCCTCGGCCTCGGCATCCTGGAGCCGCTGCTCGAAGACGCGTCCATCACCGAGATCATGGTGAACGGACCGGACCAGATCTTCGTCGAGCGCAGCGGCAAGGTCGAACAGCTCCCGATGCGCTTCGGCTCGCACGAACAGCTGATGCAGACCATCGAGCGCATCGTGTCGACCGTCAACCGCCGCGTGGACGAGTCCAATCCGATGGTGGACGCGCGTCTGCCCAGCGGCGAGCGCGTCAACGTCATCATTCCACCGCTTTCCCTGACCGGCGCGACGCTCACCATCCGACGGTTCCCGAGGGCCTTCACCCTCCAGGAGATGATCAACTTCGGTTCGCTCGACGAACAGATGCTGATCCTGCTCTCGGGCCTCGTCCAGGCCAAGCTCAACATCATCGTCTCCGGAGCCACCGGCACCGGCAAGACGACGCTGCTCAACGCGCTCTCCGGGCTGATCCCCAACAACGAGCGCATCATCACCATCGAGGACTCCGCCGAACTCCAGCTCCAGCAGAGCCACGTCATCCGGCTGGAGTCCCGCCCGGCGAACGTCGAGGGCAAGGGCCAGATCAGCATTCGCGACCTGGTCCGCAACTCCCTGCGTATGCGCCCCGACCGCATCGTCGTCGGTGAGGTCCGTGGCGGCGAGTCGCTCGACATGCTCCAGGCGATGTCCACCGGCCACGACGGCTCCCTCGCGACCGTCCACGCCAACAACGCCGAGGACGCGCTGATGCGTCTGCAGACCCTTGCCTCGATGTCGGAGATCAAGATCCCCTTCGAGGCCCTGCACGACCAGATCAACAGCGCCGTCGACGTGATCGTCCAGCTCACCCGGTTCGCGGACGGCGGTCGAAAGGTCACCGAGATCGCGATCCTCGACTCGCACGGCCGCGACAACTACCGCATCGTCAGCGTCGCCCGCTTCATTCCCCAGCCGATGGCCGCCGACGGACGGATCTACGGCCAGTTCCAGTACCTCCCGCTCCCGCGCAAGGTCGCCGAACGCCTCTACATGGCCAGCCAGCCCATTCCCCAGGCCTTCGGCGTCGCCTCGTCCGACGAACAGCTCGCCACCCGAGAGGCCAAGTAGGTACCGCGCCATGGACAATCTCCCCCTCCTCACGATCGGCGCCACGCTCGTCTGCGGCGTGCTCGGCGTCATGGGCCTGCACGCGTACGCCGGCGGCAAGGCCGACCGCGACGCGCTGGTCGACCGCCTCTCGCACACCGGCCAGATCCAGGCCGTCGGACGCCACCGCCGCTTCCAGGGCGTCGACCGCAGGCTCCGCAAGACCGGACTGGGCCGCAAGATCGAGCTGAAGCTCGCTGCCACCGGCCTGGAGATCACGCCCGGCGAGTTCTTCGTCTACGCGCTGGTCGCCATGGCGGGACTCTGGATGATCGCCTCGTCGGTCCTGGCGTCGTTCTTCGGCCCGGTCGCCGCGCTGATCGGGCTCTGGGGCACCAACGCCTTCCTGAACTACCAGCGCACCAAGCGCACCGAGCGCTTCATCAATCAGCTCCCCGAGCTCTCCCGCATCCTCGCCAACGCCACCCAGGCCGGTCTCGCCCTGCGCACCGCGCTCTCCATGGCGGCCGACGAGCTGGAGGACCCGGCCGGCGAGGAACTCGCCCGGGTCGCGCGCCGCCTCAGCGTCGGTGAATCACTCGACGACGCACTCAGCGAACTTACCGACCGGCTGCCGTCGCGCGAACTCGTCGTCCTGGTCACCACCCTCGTTCTGTCCAACCGGGCCGGCGGTACGGTCGTCAGCTCCCTGCGCAACCTGACGGAGACGCTCGAAGAGCGGAAGGAAACCCGGCGTGAGGTCAAGACCCAGCTGTCGCAGGTCACCGTCACGGCCTATGCGGTCCCCGGCTTCGGCATCGGAGCCATGCTCCTGATGAACGCCGTGATGCCGGGCGCACTCGACCGTATGACCGGCGCGTTCATCGGCCAGGTCGCGGTCATCGTCTCGCTCGTCCTGTACGCGATCGGATTTGTCGTGATCCGCCGCCTGTCCCGTATCGACGTCTGAGGGAAGGAGCGGACACATGGACCTGTTGCTCGCACTCGTCGTAGGTCTCGCCGTGTACGGAGCGATCGCCGGCATCCGGATGTACCGGGCCGACGCCAAGCTCCCCGGCGACCTCGCCATCGCCCTGGAGGTCGGCTCCACCCGCACCAGCGCGGTCGGCTCCGGCATCGACCGCATGGGCATGCGGTGGGCCCCTGCGGTGCTCAGGATGATGGGCCCCAAGGCCGTCAACAAGAAGCGCCACCAGATCGACATGGCCGGCAACCCCGGCGGCCTCACCATCGACCGCTACGCGGCCCGGCGCGCGGTCTACGGGGCGCTCGGCGTGTTCGGCGCCCTGTCGACCCTGATGCGCGGCCAGATCTTCGTCTCCATCCTGCTCCTCGCGTTCGGCGCCTTCTGGGTGGAGGTCGGCATCTGGTCGGCCGTCCGCGTCCGCAAGGAGCACATCGAGCGCACCCTCCCCGACTTCCTCGACGTCCTCGCGGTCGTCGTCTCGGCGGGCCTCGGATTCCGCCAGGCGCTGGAGCGCGTCGCCGAGAAGTACGAGGGGCCCTGGGCGGACGAACTCCGCATCACGCTGCGCCAGATGGACATGGGCGTCAGCCGGCGGCAGGCCTTCGAGGAGCTGCGCAAACGCAACGACTCGGAACAGGTCGCGATGTTCGTGACCACGCTCCAGCAGGGCGAGGAGCTGGGTGCGCCGATCGTCGAGACGCTGATCCAGATCGCCAACGACATGCGCCGTACGGACGCGCAGAACGCCCGCCGGAAGGCGGCCAAGGCCGTCCCGAAGGCGACCTTCGCGGTCACGTCGTTCCTGCTCCCGGGAACGCTGCTCATGCTGACGGTGGGATTCGTGTACGGGGCCGACGTCGACTTCTCGTTCATCAAGGGATGAGCCGCGTGACGGGGGAAAGTCGCTACCACGAGCTGAAGGAGGTGACAGGCGCATGGCATTCCAACTCAGCGATTCCCAACCAGGATTGACGAACGAGATCCGCCAAGCGCTCGCGAACCCGGGCGCGCAGCCGGCCTTCGCGATCCAGCTCAACGCGCTCCAGGCCATGTGCCGTCAGGTTTTCGGCTTCCGGCTGGCGATGACGGCCATAGCGACACCGTTCGCGATCGACCGCACCGCACCCGGCCTGGCCACCTGGCTGATCGGCGCGGCGATCCTCGTCACCTTCATGGGCTCCTACGTCCTCTTCCGGGACTGGGAGCGCTTCGGCCCGCTCTTCCTGCGCCACCCCTGGCTGCTCGGCGTCGACGCCCTCTTCGGCGCCCTGCTGCTGATCACCGCCACACCGGAATCCACCCTGGCGTACGTCACGGTCTGTACGCCGCTGCTCGCCGGGCTCGTCTATGGCTGGCGGGGTGCGGCCGTCTTCGCCGCACTCCAGACCTTGATCATCTTCGGCGTGTACGGGACCGACACGAAACTGGATGCCCGTGACGCCACCGCGTTGCTCCTCCCCGGCTTCTGCATCATTGCCGGGGCGGTCGGCGTCACCCTGCGTAATCTGCTGCTCCGCTTCGGGACGGCGAGTCAAGCCCTCACCGAGACCCGGGCACGGCTGGCAGTACATGAGGCCATCGAGGGTGAACGCACCCGGCTCGCCCGAGAAATGCACGACTCCGTGGCCAAGACGCTCCACGGCCTCGCCATGGCGGCCGACGGCCTGGCCAGCTCCTCGGACCGGATGGAGCCGCTGACCGTCAAGCACCAGGCCGAGCTCGTCGCCCGTTCGGCCCGCCGCGCGGCAGCGGAATCACGTGAGCTGCTCTCCGACCTGCGACGCGAGTCGGGACTCGACGGCGGAATCGACGTGGTGGCGGAGCTGCACGCCCGCGCGGACGACTTCACCCGACGCCACGGCCTCACCGCGACGTTCCGGCTGCTCAACGACGCCCCGGTGCCGCCCGTGCCACAGGTGGTCGCCCGGCAACTGCTCACCATCGCCTCCGAGGCGATGGAGAACGCCAACCGTCACGCCCGCCCCACCTACCTCGTCGTGCTCGCCGGGGTGAAGGGCGACGTCCTGCGGATCAGCGTGTACGACGACGGGCGCGGCCTGCCCGCCGGCGTCACACTCGACGACCTCCGCCGCGCCGGCCACTTCGGCCTCGTCGGCATGGTCGAACGCGCCGCGTCCATCGGCGCCCGTATCCGGATCGGCAAGGGCAAGGCGGTCACCGGTACGGAAGTCCGCCTGGAACTGCCCCTGGCCGCCCTGGCTCAAGCACCACCCGCTGCACCGCTCGACTGACCCGCTCCCCCCACCCGTCCCCACCAACCATGAGAGGAGGTCGCAGAATGCCGGACGACGTCTCACGCGCCTCGGGCCAGAACTGGGCGGCAGAGCACCACGCCTCCCAGCACACGTCCTCGCACGCCACGCCAGTCACTTCCGAATCCAGCTCCCCGGGGTTCCCCAGCCCCCAGCAGACCGCGGCATCCGGCCCCATGCCCGCCTTCCCCGCTGCTCCCGACCTGCCCGCCCCCGGCCCGCTGCGGGTCGTCGTCGCCGACGACAACCCCGTGGTCCGGGCCGGCCTCGGCGTCCTGCTGTCCGGCCGCAACGACATCGAGGTCGTCGCCGAGGCCGCGGACGGCCGTCAGGCGTACGACATGGCCGTGCAGCACCGCCCGGACGTCGTACTGCTCGACGTCCGCATGCCGGGCGTGGACGGCATCTCCGCACTGCCGCACCTGGTGCGGGTCGCCCCCGTAATGATGCTGACCTACAGCCGCGAGAGCGAGATCGTCCACGAGGCGCTGAGGCTGGGCGCGGGTGGCTATCTGGTGCACGGCGAGTTCACCGCTGACCAGCTTGTGCAAGCCGTACGTGACACGCAGAGCGGCCGCGCCCACTTCACCGCCACGGCGGCGAACGCACTCCTGGCCCACATGCGCCAGGGCCCCGGACACGGGGGATCGGTCCTGCCGGAAGGCCTCGGTACGGCACTCACCTCTGGCGTCCCGTACCAGCAGCCCGGATATGACGGTCACACTCCCGGGCTGCCGCAGCAGTACGATGCGTATGCACATTCGCCCATGCCGCTGCCGACCCCCCAACGGCCTCCATATGGTGCACGACCGGCCGTTTCTGCTCAGGGTCTTTCGCACCTGCAACCAAATATGGGACAGTCATCGGTAACCGGGGGGTCGAGCGCGCCCCCGGACCGGCAGCAGTACGGACTGAGTTCACGGGAGGTGGAGGTCATGGACCTGATCGCGTCCGGCATGAGCAATCAGCAGATCGCCGCCACGTGCTTCATCAGCGAGAAGACGGTCAAGAACCACATCAACCGCATCTTCACCAAACTGCACAGCGGCAGCCGCAGCGAGGCGATCGCCCGATGGCTCGGCACGGCGTCGGCTGCCGGACCTGCCACACGGGGAGACAGGTAGTCATGACTGATCGGGGGATCGAGCGAGACGTCGCGCGTACGGGCCCGGGGACCCAGCCCCGCGCGCTCAGGGCCCAACTGCTGGATTGGGCCCGGGAATGGGCCCTGGGACCCTCTGGTGGGCATGGTGTTCCGCCGTATGTTTCTCATGTCGCAAACGGCACCGGCCAGGAGGAAGCCGGTAACGGGAGTGACGACAAAGGAACTTGCGAGTCGGCCGGCAGTCGGTCGGCCGAATCTGGAGGGGAACACCATGTCGAACATCACCCTGAAGACCGCCGTCCGCGTCAACGGCTGGGCCAACACCGCCGTCTCCAAGATCCAGAAGCGCTACGAGACCGCGGACCGCGGCCAGACGGCCTTCGAGTACCTCGGCATCATCCTGGTGGTCGTCGCGATCATCGGTGGCATGGTGGCTGCGGGCATCGGCGGCGCGATCACGGCTCGCATCACGGGCCTGGTTGGCTCCATCACCGCCGGCTGATGCTGGGACGCAAACAGCGCGACGCAGGGCAGGCCTTCCCCATCTACATTGTGATGGTGGTGGGCCTGCTCTTCCTCGCGTTCGCGTTCTTTGCTGTCGGTCAGGCCTCCGCCACGCGGAACGGTGCCCAGGGTGCTGCGGATGCCGCCGCGCTCGCTGCCGCTCAGGAGGCCCGGGACAACCTGGGAGTGCCCTTTCTCGCCGCTTTGCGGGAGCCCAACGGCCTCAACGAGTTCCTGGAGAACCATCGCTACTTTGACGCTGGCTGCTGGAAGGCGCGGCAGTTGGCCTATGCCAACGATTCGCACCTCCATAGCAACGACCGTTTTGGTCGGTCTCCTTGCGGCTGGGACGAGGGCTTCCTGCGGGACAGGGTTACCGTCAGCGTCGAAACCGATTACACGGTGGGTTCTTCGGTGATCCCCAGTACGAAGACCACACACGGCAACGCCACGGCCACCGCCGTCATCGAGTTCCGGTGCTCGCCGAAGCTCAAGGATGTGCCGAGCGATGACCCGGGATCCGATGAGGGGGACGACGGAGAGGATAAGGGCGGCAAGCCGGAGCTTCCCATACCCACTCTGTTCTGTGACGGCCAGAGTGACGGATTTGAGGTCGATCCCGCCCACCCGGAACTGTGGGAGTCCGTCGCCAAGACCATCTTCGCCGTGCACTTGATCGACGACTGACAGCGAACGAACCAGTAAAGGAAATTGAACCCATGAGCATTCGGCGCACCATGAAGTCCCGAAGGGCGGTGGCGGCTGCCTCGATGGCGGCTGTGCTGTCTCTCGTTGTCACCGGCTGCGGTGGCGATGACGGTGGAAACAAGGAGGATGCCGGCTCATCGTCATCCGCCAAGCCGTCTGGAGAGAACAAGGGCGCGGGAGAGGACACCGCTGCCGGGGACAAGGTGGACCCGAATGTGAAGCTCGCAGAAGTCAAGGGGCAAGGAGGGGTCACGCTCGTCGTTAATCAGGCGCAGCGTGACTCTGGCGGCTTTATTACGGTGCAGGGCGAGATCAGGAATGACAGCGACCAGGCGAAGAACTCCGGCGGTTGGGCAGGCTCCGAACTCCAACTCATCAACAAGAACCCCAATTCGGTCGCTGGAGCAGCGCTGATCGACAAGACTGGAAAGAAGCGCTACTACATTCTCCGGGACACTGAAGGCCGGTGCCTTTGCACTACGGGTATTGTGCCGATCCAGCCCGGGAAGTCGACGCCGGTGTTCATGCAGTTCCCGGCACCGCCTAGCAGTACTGCGGAAGTTGACTTCTTCCTGCCGACATTCGCCACCACCACGCTGAAGATCTCTGAGTGATGGTCGACATGAACACAATCCGCACACAGCGCAGGCAGGCCCGCGTTGCCGGACGCTCTGTCGTCGTGGCCATCCTTCTGGCGGGGACCACCGCGTTTGGGGCTACGACCGCCTTGGCGGACGACGGGCCGAGCCTCCCTCCGGGCACGGAGGCCTCGTCCGAGCCGCCCGTCAAGCTCGACAGCAGCGACCCGGACCTCAAAATGCCGGAAGGCGGCACCCTCGCTCCCGGCAAGGTTCTCGACATCATTCAGGTTATTGAGGACCAGGGCGGCGAGGAGCGGCGCGAGGATACGAACGCGGACATCAAGTTCGCGCTCCAGGCCGAGGTGCTCTTCGGCAAGGACAGCGCCAAACTGAGCGCCGCCGCCAACTCCCGTATCGCCGCGATCGGTGCCGAGATCAAGAAGCAGAACGCCACCAAGGTGCGCGTCTTCGGCTTCACCGACAACCTCGGCTCTTCCGCACACGGCGACGTGCTCTCCAAGCAGCGCGCCGACGCCGTGCAGAGGGTCCTGGTGACGTCCACGGGCGCGAACGTCACGTTCGAGATCCGTGGCTACGGCGAGCAGTACCCGATCGCCGACAACAGCACGGAAGAGGGCCGCAAGAAGAACCGCCGCGTGGAGGTCTCCTTCCCGCGTGGCGACTCCTCCTGAGGTACCCCGCACCACAGCAGTGATTGTAGGGTCTCAAAACTCGCTGCATAATCTCAGAGAGAATTGCACGGCGGCGGCATTCATGCCGCCGCCGTGAAACTCGCAGTTCGGAGCGTCACCTATTCAGGTGACGAGAACAGTGATCTATCCCGCCCGCGTTCGCTGCGCTGGCACCCTGGCTGCACGGGTAGTTGATGTGTGGCTGGGGGTGCGGTGAGGGAATCTGCCGCGTCTGTGAGCGTCCGTCCCGAGGGGCGCGCGGTGGTTGAAGACTGGGCCTCGGGGTGGGGTCGATCTCCCAGCGGGCGCGTACCACTCCGTCGCTGTCGGGCATGACGGCGCCGAGCAGCGGGACGCGATCGTCGGCGTACGTGGACAGGATCATCGCGGCGGAAGCGCTGGAGAGACGGGCGCGGCTTGTCCCGTCTCCTCCTACTGCCTCACCAGCCGGTCCCGGGGAGGGCCGGTTCGGCCGAGGGCCTCATCACCCGGGGCCGACGCCCGGGGCGGCCGATCATCCGGGTATCGCTCTCCTGGGATCGGCCGGAGCCATGTCCTGTGCGATCTCGCCTGCTACGCGACCGAAGAGTTCTATCGCCCGGTTGCCGCTGTCGGACCGCCACATCAGGCCGTATCCGAGGGGCTTGTCTCCCTCCACCGGGACGTAGGAGATACCGGGACGGCCCTGGTAGAGGGCAATGTGGGCCCCTGACAGCAGGGCTCCCTTGCCGCCGGCGACGAGTGTCAGAGCCTCCTGGAAGTTGGTGACGGAGGGCCCCTGCGCGATCGGCCTGCCGCTGGGTGTGCGCGTCGGCAGTTGATGCTCCAGCCAGTACTCCGGGATGTCTCCCGCGATCGTCAGCAACGGCACACGGGCCAGGTCCTCAAGCGTCACCGTGTCCCGTCCGGCCAGGGGATGCCCGGCTGCGACAGCCAGCACCCTGTCCTCGGCGAGGAGTGTGGGGCCGCGGGTCAGGTCGTCCTCGCGCACGGGGAAGTCCGTCAACTGGAGGTCGAAAGCGCCGTTTCGTAGCATTCCGTACGGATCGGAGAGCGGCACCTCGCACACCTCGACCGCGAGTTCGGGATGGGTGATGCGCAGCTTCTCGATCGTCTTCATCACCATCTCGCCGGCCAAGGGCGTGGAAAAGCCGACGTGCAGGACTCCCTCGATGCCGCGTGCCGATGCCGCGGCACGCATCAGGGCGTTCTTGATGCCGCTGTAGTGCGGTTTGAGGTCGTCACGGAGGCGGCTGCCCAGGCTGGTGAGGGCTACATGTCGGCTCGTGCGCGTGAACAGAGGCGCTCCGACACGGCGCTCCAGCTTCTGGATGAGCTGGCTTACCCGGGCGCGGGAGAGATGCAGGCGGGTGGCGGTACGGCCGAAGTGCAGCTCTTCGGCGAGCACGAGAAAGCAATCGAGCTCGTTCTGGTCCACGTGCATCTCCAGGATCGCATGGAACTCGGATCGGTAAGCGTGGCTTTCCGAACGTTGCGATCATCGCTGTTGTTCCCGTCCGGGGCGTGACGAAAGCTTGAGGCACCACCAACACCAATGACTCCGGAAGGAGTTCATCGTCATGAGTGCCTTGAGTACTTCGAGCGGGCTGAGCGCACACAAGTGGGGCATCCTGCTCGTCCTGTGCGGCGCGATCTTCCTCGAAGGCATCGATGTCGCCATGCTCAATGTGGCACTGCCGTCGATCCGCGCCGACCTCGGACTCGCCACCGGTGAGCTGCAGTGGGTCATGAGCGCCTACGTACTCGGTTACGGCGGCTTCATGCTCCTCGGCGGACGGGCGGCCGACCTGTTCGGACGCCGTCAGATGTTCGTCTTCTGGCTCACCGTCTTCCTGCTGTTCTCCGGGCTCGGCGGATTCGCCACAGAGGGATGGATGCTGATCGTCGCGCGGTTCATCACGGGCGTCGCCGCAGCTTTCATGACCCCGGCGGGCCTGTCCATCATCACCACGGGTTTCGCCGAGGGCCCGGAGCGGAACAAGGCCCTGCTCTTCTACTCGGGCACCGCCGCGGGAGGATTCACGATCGGCCTGGTCGCCGGTGGTCTCCTCACCGCCATCGGCTGGCGGTGGGTCTTCTTCGCCCCGGTCGTGCTCTCCTTCGTCATCCTCGTCGCGGCCCTCGCGTTCGTCCCCAAGTCTGCACGCCCGGACCGATCCGGTAAGCGTGTCGACGCCGCCGGCGCACTTACCGTTACCGCTGCCCTCGTGCTCATGGTGCTGGGCGTCGAGCGTGCGGCCCACGCCGGGATCACCACCAGCGCCGGAACGTTGCTGGCCGCGCTGGCATTCTTCGCGGCCTTCCTCGGCATCGAACGGCGCTCCCCCGAGCCCCTGGTCCACATGGGCATCTTCCGCAACGGCTCCCTGGTGCGGGCGAACCTTTCGGCGATGCTGTTCGCCGCCGGCTTCTTCGGCTTCCAGTTCCTGATCGTGCTGTATCTCCAGGAACTGCGTGGCTGGTCGACGCTGCAGACGAGCTTCGCGATGCTGGTCATCGGGGTCGACGCGATTCTCTCGCCGACGCTCACCCCACGGCTGGTCAACCGCTTCGGCAACGCCAAGGTGATCTTCGGAGGGCTCATGCTTGCGGTGCTCTCCTACGGGCTGTTCCTCCCGTTGGGAGCGGACTGGAGCTACGCGGCGATGTTCCCGAGCCTGATCGTCCTCGGCCTCGCGTTCTCCCTGGCGTACGGCCCGCTCACCATCGTGGCCACGGAAGGGATCGCGGAGGAGGAGCAGGGACTCGCGGGCGGCCTTCTCTACACCGCCTTCCAGTTCGGCGCCGCCCTCGGGCTCTCCGCAGTCACCGCCGTCAGCGTGGCCGCCACGCACGCGGAGACTCCTGACGCACTGCTGGACGGTTACCGGGCCGGCCTGCTCGTCCCGTTCGCGGCGGCGGTCGTCGCCGCTGTCATTAGCGCCTTCGGCCTGCGCACCCGGCGCGGCGACGAGCCGTCCGCCGCGGTGGATGCTGCCGCTGAGCGAAGCAGCGTCCCCGTCTCCCGCTGATCCTCGAAAGGACAGACTCATGACCGACACCGTCAGCGAGTTCTCCGAGATCCAGGACGCCTTCCTCGACTACATCCGCGATACCAAATACGCGACCATGGTCACTGTCGACCGTCACCGCCGTCCGCGCGCTCGTGTGCTGCTGCCCGTGTGGGAGATCGTCGACGGCGTGCCGGTCGGCTGGCTCGCCGCGTACCGGACCCCCGTCAAGAGCGCGCACCTCGCGGGCAACCCCCACACGACGTACGCGTACTGGAGTCCCCGTCAGAACGCGGTCTTCGTGGACAGCGTCTCCGCCTGGGCCGACGACGAGGAATCCAGACTTCATGCGTGGGGCCTGTACAAGCGGGGCGGCCCGCCGGGTGTGGGCTACGACCCGGTCCACTACTGGCGTGGCGGTCCCGACGATCCCGGCTACCACGTGCTGCGGATCGATCCCTGGCGCATACAACTCGTCCGCGGTTCCGATCTGCGCAGCACGCTGTGGCGGACGCAGGACCCCGGCCTCGGAGATCACCTCGTCCGCCGCCCCGAGGAACTCGTTCAAGGCGGCGTCTGTTGAATCCGCGTGAGAAGGACGGACGCCCCCGCTCCGACGGGGGTCATCCGTCCTTCTCACGCTTGCTTACCGCTCCGGCGGCCGTGGGGCCGGTGATGTCACGGCCGTGATCACGGCTGCGGCGGGTCCAGGACAGTCCGAAAGCCGCACCGGGAACAGCGCGCGAGTGACGCAGGTCAGGACGGGGGTGGGGTCGGGTTTGGCGGGGTTATTTCCCTGAGTTCTTTAAAAGCCTTTAGACGTCGTGGGCAGCCGCGTCCTCGTGCACCGGGTCGTGGCCTCGTACGTCGTGGGCATCCACGACCCGGTGGAATCGGATGCGAAACGAGGTCGAGTGCGAGTCGAGCCCGAACCGCAGTACCGGCACACGGGCCGCGAAGGGGGTTCGACACGGGAGATCAGTGACCCCGTCGAGGCCCTGATTACGTGCCCGGTACTGTCCGCTTGTTCGAAGCGAGCCCCAAGGTTATGGGGCCCTGCGAGGGAGGGGAGCAGTGAGCGGTATGGAGCCGACCGGCAACTGGGAGCTGAGCGCGGACGAGGGCGGGGTGCTCGCGGGTCGCTGGTGGAAGTGGGCGATGTCAGCCCCGGACGACGTCAGCCCGGTCCGGGACACGACGGGGGAGCACGCCGCGTGGAATCAGCCGAGCGATCTGTGGTTCCTCGCCGGTACGTACGGCGGACGCGTGGTGCGGCGTTGCGTGATCCCCACGGGCAAGCCGATCTTCTTCCCCGTGCTCAACATGCGGATCGACAGGGCGTACGCGAAGGTTCCCCCGTCCATGAAGGTGGCGGAGGCCTCGGCGTTCCTCAACGGCCTTCCGGTACCTCTGCAGGAGTTCTCGGGACTGTTCCGGACAGGGCTGAAGCGCCACTTCGCCTGGGGGATATGGGGCGGCATATCGCCCCTCGCTCCCGGGCACTACGTGCTGGAGATCAAGGGCAGGGCCGAGGGCGGCTTCTGGGTCGACACGTCGTACCACCTGGACGTGCGGGACTTCTGATCCGGCCGTACGCACGTCCCGCGTCCGGCACCGCGACGCATCGCGGTGCCGGACGCGGGCGCTGTCACAGCAGGTGGTCGGCCTTGCCGGCCTTTATGTCGCGGATCATCTGCTGGAGTGACTCGCGGCTGTCGGTGAGGTAGCGGTCCTCGGCGCCGGTGACGGCGATGTACCCGTTGCCGTCAGCGTCGGTTCCCAGCCTGAAGCAGTTGTTCCCCTCGCCGCAGTAGGCCGCTTCCCAGTTGATCTCTGACATCTCGAACGTCCTCACATTTGGGCTGAGATGGCGTGGACGAAGTCTCGTGATTCGGCGGGGCCGAGCGATGCGTGCTCCAGCCAGTCCAGATGGGCACGGTACTTGGTCAACTGGCCTTCCGCATGCATGAAGTCGGGGCCGTGGGCGGAGTCGAGCTGGACGGTATCCAGCTGGGGCACCACTCCGTGCGCGTACAGAATCGCGTGGCCGGCACCGGGGAACGCCCCGCGGCTGACCGGGATGACACGGATGTCGATGTGTTCATGCTCAGACATGTCGCAGAGGTGGCGAAGTTGCGCCTTGGTGACCTGCCGCCCACCGAACTGCATGCGCAGGGCGGCTTCGTGCACGTAACCCACGTACGGGACGGGCGTCTCGCGTTCCAGGACCTGCTGTCTCTCCATCCGGTGGGCCACGCGCAATTCGACCTCCAGTCGTGACAGCGCGGGCAACACGGCACCGAATACCGCACGGGCATAGCCGTCGGTGTGCAGGAGGCCCGGCAGGTGCACAGTCTGGGCCGTGCGCAGGCGCGTTGCGTGCCATTCCAGCTCGGCGATGTCCAGCAAGCCCGGGGGCAGTGTGCCCCGGTACTGCTCCCACCATCCGCGCTCGCGCTGTTCCGCCATCTCCACCAGTGCTTCGACGTACTTGTCGTCGGCGCAGGCGTAGTTGCAGGCGAGGGTACGTACGCGAGCCGGGGTGATGGGGCGGACCCCGACCTCCATGTTGGAGATCTTCGTTCGGTCCACGCCCAGCAAGCCTGCCGCGTACGCGGTGGTCGCCTCGGCGGCGAGGCGCATCTTGCGTAGTTCGGCGCCCAGCCGCTTCTGGCGCTCTGTCGGAGTGGAACTGCTCGGCATGAGGCCCTTCTTCCGCCGACGGTGGACACAGTCTGTCCCCGTAGGAGGGTCTAGTCCAAGACCAAGAGAGGCAATTGCCTCGAAGGCTGGGACATGAGTGCCCCCTTGCGCTACATTCAGTAACGCACCGCTCACGCAACGACAAGTAAGAAGTGCATCACGCGGTCCTGCCCGCAAGCTCCTCCCCTGGGAGGGGCGGGGCCGCGTCAGGGGGGCAGGCCACTGCTCGTCGTCCATATCGCGTGGAGCCATTCGTGCGCACCCATGAGGAAGAGAGACCCGCCAACTCGTCACCTGTAACGGGGAGTCAGCCATGCACTCATCTCCACTCACCGCACTCTGCCCGGCCACCGCCGAGGCGTATCTGCCGTCGCCGTTCTCGGAGGCGTACGCGCACTCCGTCCAACCCCGCCCACCCCAGCCCTACCTCCGTCCGAAGGGCAGCTCCGGGCGGTCCGTGCTCCGGCTCTCCCTGAGCTTCACCCTCCCCGGCGACCTCCGCAGCGCATGCATCGCGCGTACGGCGACGGCCGCCGCGCTGGAGGCGCACGGCTTGGCCGCGTACGTGTGGCCGGTGACGTACGCGGTCACCGAACTCGTCTCCGTGACCGCGAGGATGAGCCCGGGCCGGGAGCTCTACGTATCGCTGCGGCACCGCGACGACGCCATCCGCCTCCTGGTCTGGGACCAGCATCCGCACCACGCCGAACCCGCGCTGGCCGACCTCTGCGGTTCGCGGCGCCGACGGGCCCTGTGGCTGCTGGCGGCGGTGGTCGAAAACTGGGGAGGGGAGTGGGGGGTGTGTGAGGAGGAACAGCCCCGGCACGGCAGTAAGTCGTGGGCAGTTCTGCCCCGTTGACGCCCGGGGGGCCAGGTCCGGAGCGGCAGTCGAGCGTCCAGGTTATGGCCTGGCGCGAGGAGAAGGGCAGCGTCGCTACCGCCTCCAACGAGTTCTTCGGTAAAGCGCGCATGTTCCGGCGAACCCGTGCGAAGCAGGGCGAAGATTCCCAGATTCGGCCTTGCGGAGACGACGCAAGAGGGCCACTCGTGAACGTCGTTGTCGGATGATCACCCCGGTGCGTAGGGTCGCCGGTGACACGCACCGACCGCGTCTGAGGTCGGAGGCTCCGCCGCCGGGCCATGAGCGGCGGCTACGGGGAAGGAACCAGTTGAAGAGGCGTTTCGTGGCAATGGCCGCCGGAATAGCGGCCGTTGCGCTCGCACTGCTCGGGCCGGGCAGTCCACAGGCTCAGGCCGAGCAGGGTGTCCAGGCCGCGGAGGACTATGGCCTGTCGTTGGACAACTTCGTACTGCGGCCGGTACGCAACCAGGCCACCTTGGGCAGCCTCACGAGCGAGCTCAAGGCCGACATCCCAACGGTCGGAGTCAACAGGATCCTCCAGGAGGCGAACAACACGGGGACACGGGAGCGGTCCGGCTCCTGCAACCTGTCCGCGTCGGCCGGGGTCGCCATCCCGAACCTGTACAGCAGCATCTGCTTCGACCCCGACGACGCGGGAACCGCCGGCGGCACCCCCGAGTGGCGTCCCCAGGGCGTGACGAGTGTCGCCGACGCCGACGCGGATCAGGTCTGGGGCGATCCCGAACCCGACATCGGTTGGTACCCGGCCGAACACCGGCCGATGATCGTCACCTGGTACCACCTGGACGACGTCACCGATTCCCCTGACGAGAACGGGAAGAACACCGACGTCAAGGGCGCGCGGATCAGCATCATCGACAAGGACACCGGCAAGTACGCGCACGTCCTGCTGGTCTATCCGTACGACAACGTCAACCAGAACGCCAGTTACATGAGCCTGCGCGCGTCGCAGCACTACGGAAAGGGTTCCCTGCACGCCGGCGGCGTCGTGTGGTACGGGTACAAGCTGTACGTGCCCGACACGGCCCGTGGTTTCCGCGTGTTCGACCTGCGGGACATCATGGATCTCAAGGCCGCGGGCGACAAGGGCAACCTGACCGAGAAGCGCATGGTGGGCCGGCAGGACGGCGTCTACTACGGTCACGGCTACCGGTACATCCTCCCCGAGAGCACCGGCTGGACCAACTCCGCATGCGACGACTTCGACCTCCCAGGCGGCCTGCCCGGCTGTGACATGCAGGACGAGGCCAAGAAGTGCACCGCGGACGACCGCACCCCGAGGACCAGTTACGCGAGCCTGGACCGCTCCGGATCCGTACGGCACATCGTGAGCGGTGAGTGGTGCTCGGCAGCCGACGTGTCCGGTCCGAATGAGACGGGCCGGGTCATCCGCTGGCCGATGGAGACCAGCGGCGGAGTCCCGCGTACCGACGCGAACGGGATGTGGCGGGCCGACGCGGCCTACCGCATCCCCTATGTCCCCGCATGGGACCAGAACGGCACCGTCCAGGGCGCGGCCGTGATCGACGGGACCTGGTACCTGAGCCAGAGCTACGGTTCCACGAAGCTGGGCAGCCTGATCAAGGCCACCCAGCCCGGCACCAGCACCGGAACGCTGACCGCCGGCGACCGCAGCGTCGCGGCGATCGGCGTGGAAGACCTCTCGGTCTGGCCACGGGACGGAGCCGACCTCGTCTGGACCGTCAGCGAATTCCCAGGGAAACGCATGCTGTACTCCGTCACCCAGTAACGGAGCCCGCCGGCTGCCCCGCCCCGGCGGGGCAGCCTTGGCCGGGGGCTTGGGTCCTCGATCGTTCGTCGGATACGGCCTGGCCCGGGGGGTTCAGAGGCGGCCGGGCAGCCCGGGTTCACCCATTGGCCCTCACGGGGGATGACCGATGACCCCGGGGACGTCGAGGCCCGGCATATCGCGGATCCACGCCGTCGATCGTGGGTACTTCTGCCCCGTTGAGCCTCCACACTCCGACGAGGTTGTGAACGGGGCGGAGCTGAAGCGGCCACGAGGAGGAGAACGAGGTGCTGAGCGTTGTGGTCCATGCGTTGTGGGGTGTCCGGGCGGAGGATCCCGGCCGGCTCGCGGAGCGCTGGGTGGGGCTCCTGGACGGGCTGGCGAAGATCGGATCCGGCGGCTGCACGACCTGGCGTGGGGCCGAGTCGGAGGACGACCTGTCCGCGGCACCGGTGGAACGGGTCGCGTCCGGCGTGCGGGCTTACGTGGAACGCACCAACACCGAGCCCGACGCGCCCTACATCGGCTACACGTCCTTCCTCTGGTCCGGGCGACTCGAAACGGTGAAGGTGACCGTCGCGATCAACGCGGGAGGGTCCGCGAACCGGGTGTCCGACTCGTGCGTCGTGGAACTCGAGTCGACGGCCGCTCCGGGGTCCGTCGAGTTGATCAACCGGTCGGCGGACGTGCTGCACCTCCTCGCCGGATGCTGGGGGCCCGACTGGGGCGAGTCGTACAGCAGGGAGGAGTTCCGTGCGGTGAAGGCGGAGTTCGGTCTCCGTGCCGGCGCCCCGCGCGGCGGCCGGTCGGTGTACCTGTCGCCCGGCCGTGCGGCACTCGCTCCCGAGGGCCTGCCGGGGTCGTACACGCCCACCGCGACGGGTGGTCTGCTCATCGATCTCACACGGGGCGGCACGGCGCAGCCGTCCGTCGGGTCGATCATCGAGACGAACCGGCAACTGCTCGCCGCCGGAGCCCTCGAACCGCTGCCCGTGCCGTTCGACCGCGACAGGTTCTGACCCAGGGCGTCTTCACGTCCCGAACGCCTTGCCGCGCCGCCGTACTGCGGCTCCGCCTGACAACGCCCCGGACCGGAGCGGTGGTGGTGCGCGCCTGCGCGCGTACCGTGCCGCTCCGGCCCGGGGTCCCGTTCAAAGCTCCCGGGTCTCAGAACCCGGTCTCGTAGAAGGAGTCGGCCGGCAGCACGCCGTTCCCCTTCCCGCCCTTGAACGGGGCGCGCCAGTCGCCGGTGCCCGCATAGAAGTACGAGCCGGGGTTCGGGCTCGCCCCTCGCTTCAGCGCGAGCAGGTCGGGGCGGCCGTCGCCATTGCCGTCACCGATGCCGATCAGGTCGGTGTACGTGTTCCAGCCCGACCCGATCCTCGTACGCGGGGCGAACGTGCCGTTGCCCTTGCCGAGGTAGAGCCACAGGACACCGGCCTTGTCGCGTGCGACGAGGTCCCCGGCGGCTGCTCCAGCGAGGTTGCCGGCGGCGGTGAGGTCGTTGTAGATCCCCCAGCCGCCGCCGATCCTCTTCCGTGCGGAGTAGGGGGCGTTGGCGTTGCCCGTACCGCTGTAGAGCCAGAGGACGCCGGACTTGTCCGTGGCGACCAGATCGGCCCGCCCGTCGTTGGTCAGGTCGCCGCCGCCGGCGAGCCGGTCGTAGATCCCCCAGCCGCCGCCGATCCTCTTCCGGGCCCGGAGCGGCTTCGTGCCGTCGCCCGTGCCCTCATAGAGCCAGAGCACGCCGCTCCTGTCCCGGGCGATCGCGTCGCTCACGGACGTGCCCGCGATGTTGCCGACGGATTCCAGCCGGTCGTACACCTGCCAGCCGGGACCGACCTGCCAGCCGCCCTCGTGGACGAGGTTGTCGCCCGCCGCGGACGGCTGCATCCCGAAGCGCGCAAGCTGACCGCCGGCGTCACGGCTGAACACGTCGGGGGTGCCGTTGTCGTCGTAGTCGTGCGGGGCCACGGGACGCGTCACGGTGAACCGGCCGGTGGTCTTCAGTTCCGGACCGATGCCGTCGTCCGGCCGCGCGGTGATCTCCCAGGTGTACTCACCGCCCGGCGCGGGCCGGGTCGACTCGAAGCTCGTCAGCTCCTTGCCGTTCCAGTGCATGCCGACGGTCCGACGGGCCGGCGTTCCGCCTTCACTCACGAGCGGCCACTCCAGCCGCTGCCCCGTCCGCACGTGGACCAGCGTCGCCCACACGTACGCGTCGCCCCGGGACAGGTCCCAGCTCATGTCGACGCCCTTGGCGAGCTGGGCACCGGTGATCACGGCCGGGACCTTGCTGCCGAGAAGGGTCACCGCGGTCGCCTGACCGGTCGGCGCGACCATCGTGGCGACGGGCTTCCCGTTCGCGCCGAGGGCGACCCGGTAGAGGCCTTCCCCTGCCGCCGTGGTGCCGCCGCGCACCATGAGCGAGCCGTCGGGCGCGGGCGCGGAGGACGAGGCGTGGGTGAGGAGCTGGACCGTTTCGCCGGTCTCGGCCGACTCCGCGACGAAGGGTCGCGGGGGCTTGGGGTTCACGCCGCCGTACGGCCCTTCGCTGTACTCGAGGGAGCGCGGCTGGCCCAGGGTCACCCAGTCTCCGAGCAGCCGGAAGTCGTCGCCGTAGAACCCCTCCGCCTTGAGCTGCTTGCGCTCGGCCGTGCCGCGACGGGCGACGACGATCGCCCGGGCCGCAACGTTGGCCTCCTGCCACGCCACATGGGTGTCGGAGACGGCCGACTCGGTCATGCGCCAAGGATCGCCTCCCTGGAGGTGCTCGGAGACGATGGTGGCGGTGGCGAGATCGACGACCACCTTGCCGCGGACCTCGTTGTACCCGAGACCGCAGTCGAACAGGACGGTCTGCGCGGTGTGGGCCGTCGCGTTGAGGTCACACATCCCGGACGGCATGCCGGGCACCGCGCGATCGGTCAGGGTCCCGCCCCGAACGGTGACGAGATGAGGACGAGGCAGAAAGTCCTCCACTTCGCTCTCGGTCTGCACCATGACGATCAGGGTCGAGCCGACCACCCCGCTGTACCAGGAGTCCTCACCGAAGGTGGCGAGGTCCACCTCCACGGGCTCCGCCGAGGGCGTGGCCATGTCGTGGAACTTCAGGAACCGGCTGTCGCCGATGTCCGCCGCGTCGCCCGTCACCACGATGTCCGAGGCCCCGCCGGTCACCGAGGCGGCGGACAGCACGGTGGACGTGCCGTCCGCGTAGCGCGTCCAGCGGTACTCGGGGGTGGTGGCGTTGGTCCGCGACAGGAAGCCGGTGGTCCCGGCGCTGACGATCTCCGCGTTCAGCGGGAACCGTACGGCCGTCTCCTGCCCAGTCGCGTCGCCGGCGCTCACCGGCAGGGCGGCCGCGGTGGCTTGGGTGCCCGTCGCGGCGGTGGCCGGACCGGCGGCGAGCGTCCCCCCGGTGGCCGCGAGAACGGCGGTGACGGCGAGGGCCGTCAGACGTCGACCGGGTCTGTGCGTGTGCCCTTGGGCACGTGTGTGCTTCAAATGTGCTCCTCCCCTAGAGCGCAGGACATTAGCCGGTGGGGCCGGCCGGATCCGCGCTGGGGTGGACCTTGATCGCGGGCGTACGCGGGGGTGTTGGGGCGCGCGGCGACGGCCACGTTTTTCCCTCGGCCTGCCTGCACTCCTCAGGTCCAGGGGAGCGTGCGCCAGGGGCTGGCCGGGTCACTGGTCAGGGCGCGGTGGGTCGCGAGGGCGGTCTGGTACCACTCGCCGAACTCCTCTTCGTCGAAGTGGAGGCAGCGGCCGAGAACGTAGGCGGCCGAGAAGTCCTCCCACGAACGGTAGTTGAGCTGCACGAGACGGCCGGCGCGGACCACGGCCGCCTCCGCCTCCTGCAGGGAGCACAGGCGGGCGGCGAGGCCCCAGCGGGCCATCCCGGAAGCGCGGCCGTAGTCCCAGCCCTCGACGCTTTGGACGAAGCCCCCGTCGGGCAGCACGCCGTCGGCGCGGAACCGCGCCTCGTAGCGGGCGATGCGGCCGATCAGCCTCTGCACGCCGGTCACTTGACCCTCCAGCTCCGCGGCGGTGACGGTGCGGCCCAGGGTGACGCCGTCCGCGGTCAGGCGGGGTTCGGCGGCGGCCTCGGCGCGCCGGCGCACCACCTTCACCGCGGCCTCCCGCCAGTGGTCGACGTCGATGGGGCCCGCGAAGTCCAGGGCCATGGAGCGGCGCAGTTGCAGGACGAACTCCCAGACGCTGCTGACCATCCCGGCGCTCAGCAGCTCCTCCTGCATGTCCTGCCAGTCCTCGCGGGTGGTGACGCCCCACCAGCGTTCCAGCGTGCGCTTCTCGATGCGGTAGCCGCTGCCGTGGTAGGCCATCGAGTTCCAGTAGTGGCCGTTGCGTACGTTGATGTGCGCGCCGGCCGCGAGGCCGAAGGCGACGAGGCCGCTGAGTGGCCCGCCCGTCTCCAGGGTGTGGACGGCGCCCCGGGCCAGCCCCGGCCGTTCGACCGGGGCGGAGTGGCGCTGCCACAGGGCGCGGCCCTCCGGCCCGGCCGGCAGGATGCCCTCACAAGGGCTGCCGGGATTGACGACGAGGTAGGGCGGGTCGTTCTGGCTCCAGGCCTCCGCGAACCAGCCCAGGTCGTAGCAGTTGTAGACCGGGTCGGCGACGGGCGGCGGCAGCATGCCGCCGGTGTAGACGGCCAGGCACATGGTCCGGGTCTGCGGGTTCCAGTAGGGGTGGAAGCGGGTGCTGCCCGGGTTCGCGTCGACGTACGCCCGCGACTGCATCATGTACAGGTCGGCCCGGGCGACGAGGTCGTAGTACGCGGGCCAGTCGCCGCGCGCCTTCGCCTCGTACAGCCCCCGCTCGACCGCGCTCGGCGCCTGCCAGCCCTGCGACGGGGCCGTCGGACCGGGCAGGGCTCCTCCGTCGTGACCTGTTGTCAAACCCATGGGCAAACCTTAAGGGGCGGCCGGCACGGTCGGCGTGCCGGACCCTTCGGGCGGGGCCGACCTGAGCGAGTGCGCCGAGGCCGCCCTCGAAGGCGTCGGCGGCGTCGGCACACTCGGAGGCGTCCAGGCGCAGGGCCTCCCGATCCGCACCACGACCTACGCGTGGACGCCGGCCGGGAAGTTGAGATCGATGTGGGCGCTTTTGGCGTGCTCCTGGGGCCCGGAAAGCGCCTACATCGATCTCAACTTCGGCTCACCCGGAGCTCGTGGAGTGCCCCGGTGATGTCCGTGAGGACCCTTTGTGGGTGGCGGTAGATGTCCGTGGCCGTGAAGCGGAGGATGCGGCGGATCTCCGGGCAGCTCTGGAGCTCGTTGAAGCGGCGGACGTCCTCGGCGTGGGCGTCGCGGGTGCCGTGGAAGGCGTAGCCCTCGACCTCGACGACCAGGCCCTCGGCGCGGAAGAAGAAGTCCGGGCGGAGGTGCCGGCCGGTCGGGGTGCGCAGGGCCGCTTGCGTCTCGGGGTGGAGTCCGGCGTCGTGGAGCAGGAGGCGGGCGACCGTTTCGGCGGGGGATCCGGAGGCGGGGTCGAGGAGCGGGAGCAGCGTACGGGCGCGGGCGGCGCCGTGGCGGGGGCTCGCGAGTTCGGCGTGGAGCTCGGCGAGGCGAATGAGCGGAGGGCGGCGCGCGCCGCGCACCCGGCGGGCGGACAGGGCGGAGTCCGCGACCACCACCGCCTCGGCGCGCGGGAGTTGTCGCATCAGGTCGCCGACCGTGCGGGCCGCCGACGTGACGTGGAGGGAGCGCCGTACGGTGCGGTCGGCGGGGGTGAGGGAGAGCTGGTGGAAGCGGATGCCGAGGCGGCCCCGGTACGCGCCCGGGCGCGGGTGGGTGAACTCCACCACCTCGTCGCCCGGGGCGCGAAGGAGCTCGAGACGGTGAAGGGCCGCCGCGGTGCGGTGGCTGCACACGAGGTGCGGCTGGAGGGTCTGTACGGCCCAGGCGCGGGTGAACCAGTCGACCCGGCGCCCCGGGGCGGCCCAGGCACCCGGGGTGATCAGCTGCCAGTTTCCTCGCCTCAGCCCGTACGCCAACCGCCTCCGGTTCCAGCCCGCTTCGACGGCGCGGGCGGTGAAGAGGACACCTCCGGGCGCGAGGAGCGCCAGTCCTTGTGCGTGCTTGTCCGGGCGGGGGCGGGGGCGGGGCGAGTGTGCCTTTGTGACGCCTGCCGTGTTCATGGGGCCACGATTCCGCAAGGCGCCGGGAAGCGTGTCGGCCTGTGGATAACTGCGTCGCCGCCGCGATGACGTGGTCCGCCTCCTGGTCGTGGACGAACCAGCATCCCCGCCACGTCGACCGGGCGGGCCGTCCCCGCCACGTGATACCGCGGTTCACCCCAGCGGAGGATCGCCGGCGGCCGGCCCGGCGGCCATACGTCCGGGCACGTCGTAGGGCGGGGACGGAAGGTTCCGGACGGCGTCCGACCGGCTGACGATCTTTCGAAGTTCGCGGGCGGTTCGGGGGGATACAGCCTGCATCACGATGTCGAGGAGAGCGCGGGCTTCGAAAGGGTCGCCGCAGCAGTACCAGTGCACGTTGCCCCACTCGTGGTCCTGCCACAGAGCACGTTCGGGCTGGTGGACGTAGTCCTTCCACAGGCCCACAGCCGTGCTGGCGTCGCCCGGCCGCAGATGGTTCCGGGTGCGTTCGAGTGCGAGGATCTCGGACACCGCACGGGAAGACAGGCCGTCAATCACTGGCCGTGCACCCGGTGTCCGGTGTCTGCCGGCGGCGCCGGCGCGGATCCGTCCTGGCCGCCTACGCGGCATGGACCATTCGGCTCGTGGTCATGCGGTAATGGTGCCACGATCTCGAACGGCGTCTCGAATGGATTCGCTCGATGGATTCGGCTCGCGCGAAGGACACCAAGACAGCGAAGGCGCTCATCCAGGCGGTTGTCGACGCCCAGATGGGCAAGTACAAGGGCTACGAGAACCACCCCGGGGCTCGATCGAGGAATGCTGATGACCTCAGACGCGCAACCAGACCTGCAGCCGGACGCCCAACCAGACCTGCGGCCGGACGCCCAACCAGACGTGCAACGGGACGCGCAGCCAGACGTGCGACTGGTGAAGGATCTCGTCGCCGAGATCGCCGCCTTCGAGGACCTCTACGAAACGCATGTGTTCAACCAGGACGGGGTGCTGCCCCACGTCTTCTTCTGGGACGTCACCCAGGAGACCGTGCGGTCGTACCTCGGTCGCGACGCGGACGCGCCGGACTGGCGGCGCACCCTGCGGTTCCTGGAGGGACAGAGCGCGCGGAACGTCCCCGGGATCGACGAGGTCGTGGTGACGTCGTTCCTGGAGTACCTGCCGTTCCCCGGGCAGCCGGGGCACGAGATCGTCGGCGAGCTGGGGCCCGTCCTGGCGGCGAGGTTCGCGCAGGTCCGCCCTGCCGGATGACGCAGCGGGCCGCCCTCCCCGTCGGGGAGAGCGGCCCGTCCTGCCCGTCCGTACGGTTACAGCAGGTTGTAGGCCTGGAAGCCGCGGCCGATCTGGACCGGGCTCTTGAACACGGCTGAGGCACTGCCCGTGCCCGAGTACCGGAACAGGTCGCCGTTCAGCTTGCGCGCGACCAGGTCCGTCCTTCCGTCCGCGTCGAGGTCGCCGACCGACAGGAGGCGGTCGTACACGTTCCAGCCGCCGCCGATCTTCGTACGCGCGGCGAAGGGGGCCTTGTAGTTACCGGTGCCCTTGTAGAGCCACAGGACGCCGGACTTGTCCTGGGCGACGATGTCGGCCTTTCCGTCACCGGTCAGATCCGCCTGACCGGCAAGCTGGTTGTACTGGCCCCAGCCGCCACCGATCCGCGTGCGCGCGGTGACCGTGCCGTCCGGGTAGCCGAGGTAGCCCCAGAGGACGCCGGACTTGTCCAGGCCGATGAGGTCGGCCTCGGGGGCCCCGCCGAGGCTGCCGGGGGAGAGGACCGTGGTGTAGATGTTCCAGCCCTTGCCCACCTGCTCGCTGTACACATCGAAGTCGTCGCTCCAGGTGTAGTACAGCCGCCCGTCCTTGCGGAGGTTCCAGGTTCCGTCGCTGTAACCGTCCTTGTCGTTGTCGACATCGATGGCGTCTGCCGCGAACTCGTAGGTGACGCCCACGTCGTACTGGGGCTCGAAGCCGCCCTTGCGGTCGGCGAAGTACAGGTACAACTCTGAGGTCCGCTTGTGCACCGCGGTCATGGGGAACGTGGGTGTCTCCACGGCCTCGGCGGCGGCGCGCAGACCCGGGTTCGTGGCGCGCTGGGCGGCACGCTCGGCCTCGGCCGACGTGCGTGCCCGGTCGGCGCCGACGGGGTCGCCCGAGGCGAAGGACGTACCGGCCGTGGCGGCCAGGGCGACCGTGGCGGCGACGGTGGCGAGAGCGCCGCGAACCGTACGGCGGCGTCGAATGTTGATCACGAAAGTCCCCCCTGGAACTGATCAGCCTGCTCACTCGACAGCGCATGGTGCGTGCTGTCGTTGATCGAAAGACTCTCACGAGGGTCTGACAATGCCCGACCGGTGCAGGTGCCGGTGTCTGCGCTCAGTTCCCGCCGGGGGCGAAGGAGATCATCTCGGCGTGCGGCTGTGCGTCGTCCCCGTTGACCATGGTCGGGGTGATGATGATCCGGTCCTTCGCATAGGCCAGATTTCCCGCGAACACGTCATACTCCGCCCTCTTCGCCGCGACGGGGTGGCGCAGGACCTCCTTCTCCGTGTCGGCGCTGCCCGGGCCGATCCGGAGGATCCGACCAGGCTTTCTGGTGGTGGCGGCTTCGTACACGAGGGCCGCCTTGCCGGTCACCATGTGCAGCGGGTGCAGGGCGGGGCCGTTCTCGGACTTCACGCCCCAGACGAGCCTTCCGGTGCCGAGGTCATAGGCGCCCACCCGGTCGGTGCCGCCCAGTGCGACGAGGCCGTTGCCGACGAGGGCGCCCCGACAGTTCTGGATGCCCTGGCCCGCATCCCCGGAGTCGGCGCAGTGCTTGAATCCCTTCGGCCTGGCGTCGATGGTCCGGCGCAGCTTCCCGCCGGGGCCCAGGGAGACGACGCGCCAGTCCTCCGTGCGCCGTTCCGCGTGAAGGGTGGTGAAAACCACCGGCTCCACGGAGAGCACTTTGCCCACCTCCCAGCCGGGCTGGGTGCGGTACCGCCAGAGCGTCCTGCCGGTGAGCGGATCGACCCCCCGGAGCGTGCTGTACGGGGTCTTCGACCCGATCGCGCAGCCGTAACTCACCACGAGCCGGCGGCCGCCCGCGACATCGTCCGGGTAGCACCCTCCGGCCTTCTCCTTGGGGATGTCGTAGAGCTTGGCCCCGTCACTGATCCGGTAGGCCGCGGCCCGCATGCTCTGGACGATCGCGAGGGTGCCGCCGCTGATCGCGCTGTGCACGATGATCGTGCCATCCATCGAGCCGGTCTCGGTCAACTCCTTGTGCCAGCCGGCCTTTCCGGTGCGCAGGTCGATCTCCTGGAGCTGATTGCACCGGCTCTTGGCCCGGTTGTGGTGCAGCAGGACGACCTTGCCGTCGGGGGTGGGGTTGACCGGCGTCTCGCAGACCGTGCTGGGCAGTTTCAGGCTCCACGCCTCGGAGCCGTCGGAGAGGCGGCGGGCGGTCACCTTCTTGTGCACCGCCTGGACGACGGTGTCGCCGACGATCCACAGGTCGTTGGCCAGGATGTTGCCCCGGGGCAGATCGGTCGGGTCGTCGACGACCCAGGCCGTCGCATCCCCGGGCTTGCGCGCCGCGTTGATCTCGGCCGACGTCGGGAATCGGTCGGGCGTGGGGGTGGAGGAGGCCGGTGGACTGCTCGAAGCCTCCGTTGCGGAGGGCTCGGGTGTGCCGGCCACCACTGGCGCTGCCGACTCGTGTTCGCCGTCGCCGCCGGTCAGGGCGTACACGCCGCCGCCGGCCATGAGCAGGACGACGGCGACGATGACGGCCACGGGCCCCCGGCCGAACCGCCTGCGCCGGGGCGGTCCGGGCGGACCCTGCCCCTGATGGGCGTACGGACCGGGCGGCGGACCGGGCGGCCCCTGCCCCTGATGGGCGTACGGATTGTGCGGCACCGGCTGCTGCTGTGGCCGCGGTGTGTACCAGGGCCCTGGTGTGTGTGTCATCGGCGTCCCCCTCGTCGTACGGACGGCTCGGCCCGGTCGTCATGTCCCGGCCCAAGTCCGTTCCGGCGACAGCGTAATGAGGGCCGGGCCGAGGAGTGTGCGCATTGCTCACATTGGCAGGGCGCCCGGCGTTCCGGCGTTCCGGCGTTCCGGCAGGGCGCGGACCGGCTGCGGTTCGCCCTGCGGGCGGCGGGGATGTTGTCGGGTGAACGAAGAACACGGATCGCCGGGAGGGGCCGTCGGTAACCGACTGATTACACCGAGCGGGAGAACGGCCGGCCGGACGTCGACGTGATCGGCTACGGCACTCTCTGTGGGCGCACCTACCCGAACCGCTCCAAGGGCGTCCGCACGCCCGCCCGGAAGTCGGACAGGGCGGCACCGATATCCAGGGCCGAGCCGTAGAAGAGCACCGACCGGTCACCCGCCACCAGGATGCTTCCGCCACCCCGCACTTGGTGCACGACCGCCACCGCGTCGTCCTCGGGCAGCAGCACATGGCCGAGAGCGGCGTCCGGCGATATGCGGCGGTACAGCGCCTCGCCGAACTCGATCAGCTGGTGCTGCTCCGGCGTGGGCGCAGTGGTACCCCCAGCCGTTCCTGTGCGCGCGTCACTCATCCCGCCACCCCCTCCTCACCGAGCTCCGCCGTCAGGTCCGCGTCGCGCATCCCGGGCAGTGCGTACCCCTCGGCCTCGTCCCACGGGATGTCGAGATCCTCCACGTGCACGCGCCACTCCGCATCCGTCAGGGCCCGGCGCAACTCGGTCACGGAATCCAGCACATGAACGATCACGGGCAGCAGGCGGTCCGGCTCCGACGGCATCCTGGTGGACCCGTCGACGATGTCCTCCGGCTCCGAGACGGACCCTTCGTACAGATACAGACTTTCCTCGTCGTCGTACGGGAACGACGCCATGTGCGCGGCGACGATGCGCTCGACGGACGCGGACTCGGCCTCGGTCAGCGGTGTCGCGCGCTGCGCGCGGTAGTAGAGGGAGACGCTCATGACGCGAGCGTACGACCAGGGTGTGACACTGATGCCGACACCGAGGTCCGGTCGGCAGTCGCCGGTCGCCGGTCCCACGCACGGCCGCCTCCCGGTCCCGTACCCCGCCTCCGCCACGAACCGGGTGTATCAGCTCTGAACGGGAGCAGTAGAGGATTGGCGCAGCTTGGCGTCGCCACGGCCGTTCCAACGGGCGGCGCCCGACCCTGCCGGCCCTCCTCCCTCTCCGGAGTCGCATCCGTGTCCCGTAAGTTCAGCCCTACCGCCGCCGGGGCGCCGGCCCACCCGGACGGCTGCCCCGGGAAGCCGCGGCACTGGCCCGTCGCGCTCCGGCGCACGCCCGTCTCGCTGTGGAACGACGACCTCTCGGACTGGGCGGCGGCCCTCACGTACTACGCGATACTCGCGCTGCTCCCCGCTCTCCTGGTGACGGTGTCCGTCATCGGGCTGACCGACCCGGGTGCGACGAAGGCGCTGATCGCCGACATCACCGCCTTCGCCCCGGCGGAGTCCGGCGCCGCACTGCGTCAGCCCCTGGAGGCGGCCACCGAGCAGCGCACCGCAGTCCGGCTGCTGGTCGCGACCGGGAGCGTCAGCGCGATCTGGTCCGCGTCCAGCTATCTGGCCGTGTTCCGGCGGGCCCTGCACGCGATGCACGGGGTGCCCGACACCCGGCCCGCCCTGCGCAGCGCACCCATCATCGCCGCCTGGGCGATCGGGCTGCTGCTGCTCCTGATGACCAGCGCGTTCGCCCTCGTGCTCTCCGGACCGCTGGCCCGCTGGCTCGGGAACCGGATGGGGCTCGCGCATCTGGGGGACGCGGTGTGGGCGGTGCTGAAGTGGCCCGTGCTGCTCTGTCTGGTCGCCTGCCTGATCATGGTCCTCTTCCGGACCGGACCGGCATCCGCACGCGGCACGCGGCAAGGGCTGCCGGGCGGCGTACTGGCGGCGCTGCTGTCGCTGGTGGCCTCGGCGGGATTCACGTTGTACGCCACGTACATCGGGTCCTACAGCCGGCTCTACGGCTCACTGGCCGGGCTGGTGGTGTTCCTGATCTGGGTGTGGTTCACCAACCTGGCGCTGCTGGCCGGCGCCCAGTTCAACGTCGAGCTGAACCGGGCGCGGCACAGCGCCCAAGAAAGGCCCTAGTCTCCGGTGGTGCCGTCGACGGTCTCCCGGATGATGTCGATGTGGCCGTTGTGCCGGGCCGTCTCCTCGATGAGGTGCAGCAGGATCCAGCGCAGATCGTGGTGCCGGCCGTCCCCGCGCGGCTTCTTGGCGTGGGTGTCCAGGTCATGCGCCGCGACGAGCTCCCGGTAACGCGCGCTCTGCTCCTCGTACTCCGACAGCACATCGGCGAGCGGCATGTCGACGGCGATGCGCATCTCGCGGTCGGGGTCCTCGTCCGTCCACGGGCCCTCGTCCTCCCCGCCGAGGAACACGACCTCGAACCAGTAGTACTCGACCCACCGGAGATGGTTGACGATACCGGCGAGGGTCATCAGGGGAGAACCCGGCAGCGGGGCCTTGACGGCGTTCTCCTGCGAGAGTCCCTCGCACTTGGCCAACGCGGTGGCGCGGGTGTAGTCGAGGAAGGTGGTCAGCTGGGTGCGCTCGTCCCAGGCGGGAGGCGAATCGGTGCGTGTCATCGGCGTACACGATGGCCGGTCGTCGGCACCCTGTCCACTGCTTAACGGCGGAGCCCCCGCTTGAACGGCGGAGCTTCCCGCGGCATTGGGGTCCGCTGTGGGCCCGTGGGCCCACGCACCGGGCGGTGGCGCTCATTACGCTCGTGGTGACCAACCGTGAGCGCCTCGCGACACCGCCCGACCGGCGGCGGGACGGGTGCGCCCGCATGCGCGGGGATCTCCACGCTCTACCTGACCAGCAGGGCGGCTACCCTCCTCCGGCACGTGCCGGGGTGCGTCCGGGGTGCCCGGATTCTCTTCATGAGGTGACGTGTCGATGAGTGACGGATTCTTCTACTCGTACCACCTGGGCTGGAACCGCCCCGACGCCGAAGCGCTGCTCGGCGACCTGGAGGCGGCGGGCGTGCGGCCGGACCACCCGGTCACCCGGCGCATCACACTGACCGGACCGGGCCCCCGGACCACCGTCACGCAGTCCCGGGTGACGAGGGACCAACTCGTGCTGCTGGCAGGTCTGCAGCGGCTGGACCAGGTCGATTTCCTGCTCTGGCTGAGCAGCGGCGCGGAGATCCCCACCCGCGTCCAGCGAACGCAGGACGGCACGGTGGCGCTGCAGTTCGCCCTCGGAGGCCTGCGACCGGACGAGCGGGAAACGGTCGTACGCGCGGTGCGGGAGGCGATCGGGAGGGCGTCGTTGCTGTGCGTGGGCTTCGTCGTCGACCGGGAGGGCGCGTCGGCGGCCACCGACTGGAGGGGGTTCATCGTGCAGGGGACGGTGTACTTCGACCACTGGCCGGACACGCTCGCGGTGCGACCGGAAGTGGCGGCCGTGCAGCCGCAGTTGAGCGGGGTGGGCTCGTTCCGGCAGTCGCCCTGGGTGGTGTACGGAAGCGAGGTGCCGAACCGGTAGGGGCAGCGGTCGAGGGGCAGGCCCCTCGGCCTGTCCGGCGGATCAGGGGTCGGACAGGCCCTAGCCGACGACCCCCGCCGTGGCGAGTGCGGCAACCATGCCGGTGGCCACCAGGACGCCCCCGACGTAGCCGGTGGCGGTGGCGCCGCCGTCACGCCAGTAGTACGGCGCGGACCGCGGCGCGTCGGCGTCGTCGTCCATCAGCCGGTCCACGGCCAGGCCCACCGCCGCCCCGGTCGCCAGGGTGACGACGGGCAGCAGGACCGCCTCCATGTCGGGGAGCTGCCACAGCACCGCGTACCCGTAGCCCAGCGCGGCCAGCGGCACGCCGAGGGCGGCCGACAGATACAGCGGCCGGGACGCGCGCTGCTCCGCGGGCAGGACCCGGGCGGCGGCCAGCACGGTCAGCACGGTGGTGAGCACGGCGGGCACGTGCTGGAGCGCCAGCCGCCACGTGAAGGCGTCCAGCCGTTCGTCTGTGGCCAGCAGGTCGACGATCCCCCGGGAGACCACATATGCGGCGATGACGTGGACAACGGCCCCGACGGCCCAGCACCGGGCGAGCGCCAACAGCGCACCGGTCCCGCCGCCTCTCCCCGGACGACCGGCCCCGTGCCCCGCGCTTCCCTCTCCCCAGCCGCTGCCACCGTTCACGGGTTCTCCCTCTCCGACGTCCGCTCACCAGCCGGTATCCGGCTCGGTGGGAGCGTACGGCGGTCCGACCGGGGTGACCTGGGTCTATGGCCCCAAAGTTGGGCCCACACAGGCGGTGGGGGACGGTGCCGGCCGTCGGGTGATGTGATGAGGGAGCTCGGTGTCGCACCACCGATACGACGCCGCCGCATCAGCGAAGGGCCGACGGCCGTTGACCGGACTCCGATACGGGTGCCGGGTGAAGTGGATCCTTTCGTTGCCTTCTGGCTGCCGTACGTGCGCGAGCAGTTCGCCGATGCCGCCTTCCGGTGGACCGCGCAGGTGGACGAGGTGGATCGGATCGTGCCGTGGGCGATGGAGCGGGCACTGCGTTTCGTCGCGCGTCGCTGTGCGGTGGAGCAGGCGATGTGGATGCTTCGCTGGACCGTGGACCGTGGACGTGCCGGAAGGCGTGGCGCGTTGCGGCGGATCGCCGCCGATCCGGCGGTCGCTGCGGGTGTGCGGGGCCTGGCCGCGGACGGGTTGCCCGGATCCTGAGGGCCGGTCTCGGTGACGTTTGTCGGCTGCGGGGGAGTTGGGGCCTGGGGCCCATGACGGTGGGCCCGGGGCGCCCGTAGGGTCGAAAGCATGTCATCCATGGGGGAGTTGCGTCGTCGGTGCCGTCGGTGGGCGCGGGGTTCCGTGCCGCGTACGGGTGTGCG